>NZ_CAJXYK010000063.1 GCF_913063425.1 uncultured Thiohalocapsa sp. | reverse complement strand
TACCTTTGGCTACCGGGCCTTGGCATACCCGGACACGGACTTACACCGTGCTGACAGTGCGCCCTCACGGGCGTACGACCGCCGAGTTTCACTCGGCTCCTGGGACCGCCGAGTTTCACTCGGCCCCCTGGGACCGCCGAGTTTCACTCGGCTTCTGGGGCCGCCGAGTTTCACTCGGCGACCCCGGACGGCGCATCCACTTGCACAGCAGCACCGTATCGCAGGCCTACACCCGCATCGGCAAGCCGCTGCGCCGCGCTCAACAGGCCGGCGGCGCTTGCCGCGGCACGGCAGGCGGAGGCGAGCCGGGCAGAGACCAATGGGACTCAGGCGCCCGCGCTGCGCTGAAGACGGCGCGCGGAGCTTGGCTCTCCCGCCCCCGGACGCCACCTACCGCGCCATTGTGCACGCCATCTTAATGATCAGCCGAGACGGAGCGCCAGCGCATGTCCACACCCGCACCCTACTACAAGTACCACGTCTTCTTTTGCACCAACCTGCGCGCGGACGGCAGCCAGAGCTGCGAGCAATGCGGCGCGCAGGCGTCCCGAGACTACCTCAAGCAGCGCACCAAAGAGCTCGGCCTCACGGGCGCGGGCGGCGTGCGCGTCAACAACGCCGGCTGTCTGGACCGCTGCAGCGAGGGCCCGGTGGCCGTCGTCTACCCTGAGGGCACCTGGTATACCTACGTGGACAGCGAGGACCTGGAGGAAATCCTGCAAAGCCACCTCATCGGCGGCGAGCCCGTGGAGCGGCTGCGGCTGCCCGGGTGAGGCGCGCCACACTGTGCATCGCGCGCGCATGCGACCGATGCCAACTCTTCGGCGCATACAAGGTCGGCGCACTTGCACGGACTCTGACCGCTCGGGTATAGTACGCGGCTTTCTCGGGCTTGCGCAGGTCTCCGCGCAAGCCTGACCATTTCGTGATCCAAGCTGACCTGCGGGACGGACATGAGCACAGCGAGCGCAAAGCCGGCAGAAGTGCGGCGGGCCTGGTATCTGATCGACGCCGAGGGCAAGACCCTGGGGCGCCTGGCAACCGAAATCGCCCGTCGTCTGCGCGGCAAGCACAAGCCGCAGTACACCCCGCACGTGGACACCGGCGACTACCTTGTGGTGGTCAACGCCGAGAAGGTGCGTGTCACCGGCAACAAGCGCCAGGACAAGATGTACTACCGCCACACCGGCTACATCGGGCACCTCAGGTCCCGCTCCCTTCAGCAGATGCTGGACGAGCATCCGGAGCGCGTGCTTGAGGCAGCCGTCAAGGGCATGCTGCCGCACAATCCGCTGGGCCGCGCCATGTTCAAGAAGCTTAAGGTCTACGCCGGCCCGGATCACCGCCACCAGGCCCAGCAGCCGCAGCCGCTTGAGGTCTGAGCCCAACGGCGCAGCATCGCTTCGGGCACGAGTCGTGCCCAGCACGAGTCGCCCAGCACGAGTTGCCTGCACAACCGGCCAACGACAAAACACCACGGACACCTGACACATGCCGGACTTTCACTACGCCACCGGTCGTCGCAAGAACGCCGCAGCCCGGGTCTTCCTGAGCCTCGGCAGCGGCAGCATCACCGTCAACGATCACGACCTGGACCATTTCTTCGGCCGCGAAACCGCCCGCATGGTGGTCCGCCAGGCACTCGAAGCCGTGGAGCTCGCAGACCGCGTTGATGTGCGCGCCACCGTCAAGGGCGGGGGCGCCTCAGGACAGGCCGGCGCCATCCGCCACGGCATCGCCCGCGCCCTGGTGGACTACGACGAAAACCTCCGTGCCCCCCTGCGCCGCGCCGGCTTCCTCACCCGCGACGCCCGCGAGGTGGAGCGCAAGAAGGTCGGTCTGCACAAGGCACGCAAACGGCCGCAATACTCGAAGCGCTGATGCGCTTCTCGCAGGGCTGAAGGGCGTCTTCGTACTTGGCTTTCGACGCGCTGCTGAAACTGGATGCATGGAAGCGGCCGTGCCGTTTGTCTGCGGAGGTTTACGCCTTGACAGACCAGTGTCGGTATTATGCATACCGCGCTCAGGTCACAGGTTCCGCCCCATCAGTCGCATCCAACATCGCCGAAGGTTAGGAGCGCGACACCCAGAAGGACAGGGGCAGGTGTCTCTACACGGCAAAGGGATCTGGTGCAGAGTGTTGGACCCAGCTCATGATCGGCATCGAAGCAGGCCTGATTGAGCGCAACAGAGCCAGGAGCTTTGTTGGATCAGGCACGACAAGTTGCGAGAATGATCCGCGGCCGGATCCGCAGCTTCCAGCACAAGCCCAGCACAAGCCCAGCACAAGCCCAGCACAAGCTTAGAGAGCGTCACAGGCAGCGCCACCTCCGCCCTCTCTTCTTGGGGGATCGTCTAGCGGCAGGACAGCGGACTCTGACTCCGTTAACCTAGGTTCGAATCCTAGTCCCCCAGCCATTTGCTTCCGCGAGCAACAGCGCCCGCCCGGACCGAGTCCGGGTGGGCGTTTTTTCGTGCAGGCTTGAGCGTGATCCGAGTACCAACGCTTCGGCAATCTTCCCGCTCAGCCCCCCAGCGCGCATCGGCTTACGCCGAATCGCTCGCGCATCAGCACTCGACACTGTGGGCTGAGCGCGCCAGGCTCTTGTCTTACTGAGATCTTACCGAGAGCGCCAATGGAGACCACACGATTGTCGTCCAAGGGCCAAGTCGTGCTGCCGAAGGCGATCCGGGATGCCCACGGCTGGGCGCCCGGTACCGAGCTGCTGATCGAGGATGGGCCGAACGGCGTGCTGTTGCGCCCTCGCACGTACTCGGAGCCGAGCAGCCTGGAAACCGTGGCCGGCTGCCTTCGCGATGCTGCAGGTCCGGCGCGAACAGACGATGAGATGGACGCCGCCATTCGAGCGGAGCTGCGCCGGCGCCATGATCGCGGTCGATACTAATGTCTTGGTCCGGCTCTTGACCTGGGATGATCCGGAGCAGGCCGCCGAGGCCAAGGCCCTGTTCAGCGCGAACGACATCTTTGTTGCAAAGACCGTGCTGCTGGAGACCGAGTGGGTGCTGCGCAGCCTTTACGCGCTGGACACCGGGCGCATCGCAGGGGCGCTGCGCGGCCTGCTTGGGCTGCCCCGGGTGCGTTGCGAGGACCGCAACGCTGTGGAGATGGCGCTGCGCTGTTGTGAGCAGGGTCTGGATTTCGCCGATGCACTGCATCTGAGCAGCAGTGTCGGGGCAGGCAAGCTCGTCACCTTCGATCAACGCTCCCGCAAGCGCGGCCACGGCGCCTGCCCCATCGAGATCTTCACGATCGCGGAGGTTCTGGACGGAACATGACGGTGCGGCCGGCGCTTTGTTGATGGTCCAGCACGTTGCACCTGGGCCTGATCGCGGTGAAGAACCGCAAGACCCGCTCACCGGCGCAGATGGTCCAACTGCACGCACACGGCGCTTCGCGAGCATTCTGTGGCCACCGCGGCAGGCTCAGCGTCGAACGACCGAAGCCCGACATTGAGGAATTCCCGTCGGGCGTGAACCGAGTGGACGGCGAGGGGCTGAGGGCTGAGGATCGAGAGGCTCTCGATCTCGTCGGGAAGGGTTCAAAGGCAACTGACGCAGGGAGCACCTCGGGGCGGGCAAGCATAGGGGAGCCATGAGGAGTCGGGGGTGGCGGATGCGCTTTGCTTATCCGTCGTACAGATGCACACTGAATTTCGACAACTTAGAGGCATCCAGCCTCCTCGCTGCTCGCCCCTCACCCCCAGCTGCTCGCCCCTCAATCCCAATCATTCGACGAGCTGCTCAACGGCCAGCCCCATCGCCTTCGCGAGCCGCTGGAGGGTCGCCCTGCGTGGCTGGTTGGCGCCGGATTCCAGGCGCGCCAGCGCCGACTGTTGCATGCCCGCCGCCTCCGCGACCTGCTGCTGCGTCATCCCAAGATGTTCCCGCCAGGCGCGCAGCAAGGGCACGTCGTGCAGCACATGCGCCTCCACCACCGCCTGCGGAATGCCGGGGCCACGCCGTTCGCGCTCCAGCAGCGGGCGCACCCGCTCCCAGTCTTCGATGGGGACCAGCACATAGACCGGCTGCCCGTCGCGGACGACGGTCTGGTAGTCGGCAGGCTGATAGTCAGTAGGTTCGTTCATCACGTTTCTTGACTGCTTCGATACTCACGATGCGCACCGCGTGCCCCACGTCGAAGAAGACCCGATAGTCACCGACGCGCAGGCGATAGCCGAGCCGATGGTCGGTGAGCTGCCTGACGCCGGGCACGTCAGGGAAGGCCGACAGCCCGGCAGCGGCTCTCAAGATGCGCGACTGCAACCCGCGGTCTCCAAGCTTCTTGAGCTGCTTGAGCGCCTTCGGTTGCCATTCCACCTGCATCATGCCGAAAACATAACACAATATAACATGGGAGAGGGCTGAGGGCTGAGGGCTGAGGGCTGAGGAAGCGCACACCGACTCGGGGCCATACTGCTCGTCCCGTTCAGGGGCAGCTCGCCGACCGTAAGTCGATCCTGCCGTCGGCCGCGCGTGTCTTCGGCACCGCTCGCCCCACCTCGGCCATCAGCACCCGCACTCCCCGGCTCCCGCCGCACCACAACCGCAAGCCAAGCACCCGCCCCTCAGCCCTCCGCCCTCAGCCCTACTGCGCGCAGCAGACCAGAGCGCATTTTCAGCCCTCCCCAACGCGCCGTTGTCACAATTACGCAACAGCACCCTCCGTGTGTAGCTTTTTTCAAAAAAACCTGTTGCCAAGTGTCGCATCCTGATCTAGTATTCGGAGCGCAAGACATGATTGCGTCAACTTGCGCGGTCTTTCGTGTTTTTCACAACAGCGGAGAGCAGCATGAACAAGAAGCTCCTCAGCCTGGCAGTCGCCGCGGCCGTCGCCGCGCCGACCGCTGCCATGGCCGAAGCCGTCCTGTACGGCAGAGTACATGTGTCCATCGACTATGCCGATGTGACGAATTCCATTGCGCCCACCTACGACGAGGTTGAGTACTTCAACGTCACCGGCATCGGCCCGGCGACCGAAACCTCCACAGCGACCAACATCTACGCGACCCAGGCCGCGGCCGCGGCCAATGCTGGTCCGAACACTCCCGGATTCCTCGCACAGGCCGAAGACGTACCGGCTTGGGTCAACAGCACGGGGGGCACGGTCTATGTGCCTCTGGCGGATGGGACCGTTGCAGAGGTCCAGGACGGCACGCTTATCGAAGGTTTCACCTCCAGCAGCACCACAATGATCGTCCCCGGACCTGACGGCGAGATGGTGACCCTCATCCGCACCGACGGCGCGGGCAACCCCATCATCAACAACGACGGCCAGGACTTCACCGGCTGGGGTGTCGCCAGCGAAGGCAGCGAAATCCCGGGCTCCGGGCGCGCCAGCCGCCTTGGCGTCAAGGGCTCCGAGGATCTGGGCAACGGCCTCAAAGCCATCTACCAGATCGAGCTTGGCCTGAACCTGGGCGATGACGACATCACCAGCGGCAGCAACGGCATCAGCTACCGCAACACCTTCGCCGGCATCGCCGGTGACTTCGGTACCCTCCTGGTCGGCCGTCACGACACGCCGCTCAAGATTTCCACCGGCAAGCTGGACATGTTCAGCGACACCATGGCGGACTACAACGGCACGGTCGGATTCGATGACCTGCGCGTGGACAACGCCATTGCCTACATCTCGCCGAGCTTCGCCGGCTTCTCCTTCGCCGGCGCCTTGGTCGCTCCGGGCGGCGGCACCGACGGCGAAGGCGTGAACATCAACTCCGACCAGCTGAACGGCGCCTACTCGTTGGCCCTCATTTACAGGAACGGTCCGTTCCACGGTTCAGCGGCTTACGAGTCCATCAGCAACGAGATGTTCATGGACAGCGAGACTTCGCTGGCCGGCAAGGAGCAGTGCATCGGAGCCGATGGCACCCCGACCCTGACCTGCGGTTACGTCGACAACGACTATGCCAAGTGGCGTCTCGGCCTCGGCCTGCTGGACTGGAACGGCTTTACGCTGACGGCGATCTACGAGCAGCAGGACGATCTGCCCGACGGTCAGACGCGCCAGATGGTCGGATTTGTCGATCCGGACGGCAACGTGACGTTCGACAGCCTGACTGGGGGTGCCGAGGAACAGCGTTTGTGGCAGGTGCAAGCCGGGTATTCCTTCGGTAACAACATGGTCAAGGCCATGTACGGGGCCGTCGATCGTGATGCTGACAAGCCTTTCAGCAGAACGCGCGATACGCTGAGCATCAACAACATCACGGACGACTTGGGCGGCGACCGCGAAACCTGGGCGATCGGCTTCGACCACAACTTCAGCAAGCGCACCAAGGCCTACGCACTGTATGTCGACGTCAGCGACGACAGCAATGGCCTGCCGAACGGCGAGCTCGAGTGGAGCGGCTTCTCCCTCGGCCTGCTGCACAAGTTCTGATCAGCGCCATTGCGACCTGACCCGACGGACCGGGTCGATGAACGGGGCCTTCGGGCCCCGTTTTTTGTGCCTGACGGTTTCAGCTGGAGCCGGCGGGCGAGGCGCTGCGGCCACCGGCCCGTCGTTGCAGCGCGCCTCCAAGGGTACGGCTTTGGGTCAGTGCTGCGGCTCGGCGTCTGCGTCCACCAGCGCGCGGCAGCGCCCCACCACGGCCTGGAACATGGCCTCGGTAAGCCGCCCGGTCTGGGTGTTGTAGCGGCTGCAGTGGTAGGAATCCACCAGCGTCATGCCGTTGGGCAGCGCATGCTCAGCGCCGTGGCCAAAGCGCCAGGCGGACTGGCGCAGCTCCAGCGCGCGCAGCACGGCGTTGTGCGCCACCTGCCCCAGGGCCAGCACCACGGCGGCGGCCGGCAGGCCTTGGAGCTCCGCGGCGAGGTAGCCGTTGCAGGTGCGTACCTCCTCCGTGGCGGGCTTGTTCTCCGGCGGCAGGCACTTGACGGCGTTGGTGATGCGGCAGCCTTGCAGCACCAGCCCGTCGTCGGCGGCGGTGGCCTCCGGCTGGCTGCCGAAGCCGTGGGCGTGGAGCGTGCGATACAGCAGGATGCCGGCGTAGTCCCCGGTGAAGGGACGACCGGTGCGGTTGGCGCCGTGCATGCCGGGTGCAAGCCCGACGATCAGGAGCGGTGCCGCGGCGTCGCCGAAGGGCGGCACCGGGGCAGCGTGATAGTCGGGGTGCGCTTGTCGCACCATGGCGAGATGCTGCGCGAGCCGGGGGCAGCGGGTGCAGCCGGGGTCGAAGGTCACGGCATACGCCGCCGTCACGTCACGCGCTGTCGCATCGGCACCACGCGACCGCTCGCCCCGCCACACCTCACTGGGCCACACCTCACTGGGCCACACCTCACTGGGTCATACCTCACTGGGTCATACCTCACTGGGTCATATCTCACTGGGTCATACCTCACTGGGCCACCTCCTGGATCAGGCCATGGCGGTAGGCGAGCCGGGTCAGCTCCACGTCGGTGCTGAGATGCAGCTTCTCGAAGATGCGCTGGCGGTAGGTGCTGACCGTCTTCTGGCTCAGCGACAGGCACTCGGCGATCTCATGGTTGCGCCGGCCGTCGAGGATCATCAGCGTCACCTGCATCTCGCGCGCCGACAGGTCGGCGAAGGGCGTCTCCTTGGTGCCGCGCCAGCCGGCCACCATGCGCTTCTGCGCCAGCCTTGCATCCACATAGGGCAGCCCCCGCTGCACGGCACGGATGGCGTCCAGGAGTTCCCGGGCCGGACAGCCCTTGGTGAGATAGCCGATGGCGCCGGCATCGTGCACCTGCGTGGGCAGCGGCTCGTCACTCAGCGCCGACAGCGCCACGATGCGCGCCTTGGGCAGCAGGCGGCAGAGCCGACGGGTGGCCTCGATGCCGCCCATACCGCCCGGCATGTTGAGATCCATGAGCACGACATCCGCGTCGAGACCCTCCTGGGCCAGGCTGACCGCCTGCTCGCCGCTGTCGGCCTCCCCGACGACGGCCAGATCCCCCGGCGTTTCGATAATGGAGCGCAGGCCCGCCCGCACCAGCTGATGGTCGTCGACGATCATGACTCTGATCATGGAGGCTCCCCGACGTGCAGCGTGCACATCCGGCGCGCATGCCCGCGATCTCGTTGTTTTGGACGGGCAACCTTAGCCCATCGGCCGATCCATAAAGGCCTTAATTTGCTGGGCTTGCGCCGTCTTTGCTTGCCCGACCCGACAATCGCCGCCGCCCGCGCGACCCACGACATCATACCGCCCTGCGGTATGCTTTCAGCCGATGATGACGCTCACGCACAAACCCGACTACCAGGGCGCCGGCATTGTCAACCTGATGGCGACGCTGATCAACGCCCGCGGCGGCCACGCCGATCAACCCGAGCTGCACCGGCTGCCCGCCGCGGCGCTCGAAGATGCCCGCCACCTGGTGCTCATCGTGCTGGACGGCCTCGGCAGCCGCTGGCTCGCCCGCCACGGTGCCGGCTCCCGGCTGGCGGCAGACTGCACGGCCGAGCTGACCTCGGTGTTCCCGCCGACCACGGCCTCCGCCGTCACCACCTTCCTCACCGGCGACGCCCCGCAGCAGCACGGCCTCACCGGCTGGTTCACCTGGTTCCGGGAGCTCGGCTGCGTCATGTCGGTACTGCCGGGCACGCCGCGCTACGGCGGTGTCGGCTATGCGGCGGCGGGCGTGGACCTGGCCCGGCTGCTGGAGCACAGATCCGTCTTCACCCGCGTGGCCACGCCCTCGGTGGCGGTGTCGCCGCGCTGGATCGCCCGCTCGGACTTCAATCTGGCGCATCTGGGCGGCGCGCGGCTCCTGCCCTACAAGGATCTCCGGCAAATGTTCCGGCGCGCGGCCCGTGCCATCCGCCGCGCCCGCGCGCCCGGCTTCTTCTACCTGTACTGGCCCGGGCTCGACGGCATCGGGCATGAGCACGGCATGGAGAGCGACCGGGCGCTGGCCCATTTCCAGAACATCGACCGTCACTATCAGGACTTCCTGCGCACCATCGCCGGCACCGACAGCGCCGTGCTGGTGACCGCGGACCACGGCCACCTGGATGCCCGCCCGGGGGACCTGGTGCGCCTGGAGGACCACCCCGTCCTCGCCGACTGCCTGGCGCTGCCCCTGTGCGGGGAGCCGCGGGCGGCGTTCTGCTATCTGCGCCCGGGTCGGGTGGACACCTTCGTGGATTACTGCCGCAGCAGCCTCGGCGAGCGCTTCGACCTGTACCCGAGCCGGGACCTGCTGGACGCCGGGCTGTTCGGCCCCGGCACACCGCATCCGAGGCTCGCCGAGCGCATCGGCGACTATACCCTCATCGCCCGCGGTCGCCATCTGATCCGCGAGCGGCTGCCGACAGAGGGCGAATTCCAGCAAATCGGCGTGCACGGCGGTCTGAGCGAGGACGAGTTGTACGTGCCACTGTGCGTGGCGCGGACCTGATGGACAGGACCGATCTGCTCTCAGGCTGGCTGCGACGGCTCCGCGGCGGAGCGCGTACGGGGCGGCTCGAGGCCATTCTGCTCGCGGATGCCGCCGGCACCCCCATGCGCGCGGTCGAAGTGGCCACGGCATGCGCCGGCCGCGGCCTCGACGGCGACCGCTACGCCGCGGGCACCGGCTGGTGGCGCACCACCGACGGCTGCCAGGTGACCATGATTCACGCCGAGCACTTGGCCCGGGCGGCGCGCCGGTCCGGGGTCGCGGTTACCGACGGCCGCCACCGGCGCAACCTGGTGATCTCCGGCCTCGCCGGCGCGCAGCTGCGCGAACGGCAGGTTCGCATCGGCGAGGCCCTGTTCAGCTGGCATCGCGTGCGCCCACCCTGCGGCTACCTGGACCAGGTCGCCGGCCGCGGCACCGCCAAGGCGCTCGGCAGGCACGCCGGCCTGTGTCTGAAGGTCGTCGAGGGTGGGGTGATCCGGGTCGGTGATGAGGTGAAGCTGGTGCCTTCTCAGAGGTTACGCGACTCAGCGCGACGGATACGACTTTGACGACGTTCCGTCACGCAACGGCGCAACGAGATGGAAGGGCTGGAAAGCCGGCGGCCCCGGTCAGTTGCACGCCGGCCGGGCGCTTGGGGTTCTGAGTCCGGTCCCGGGCCGAAGCGCTGCAAGCGGCCGGTGCCTTGACATGGCGTCGTCGCGTTCGTTGCGCGACAGCGCCTCAGCGTGGCGGCTGGGGTGAACGTTACAGCCCCTGCATCGCCCGATAGCCCGGCAGTGCGGCAATGCGCCCGAGCCAGGCGCGCACCGCTGGATGGTCGTCCAGCGCCACATCGGCCTCGTGCGCCAGGGCCACATAGGTGTAACACGCGAGATCGGCGATGGTGACACGCTCGCCCACCAGCCAGTCGTGCCCGGCGAGGCGTGCCTCCAGCACATCGAGCCCGGCCCTCCCCTCCCGCTGGCAGGCGCCCACATCGAAGGGCCGGCCGAACTTGAGCGCAGCCCGGGCCCGGGCAAGGCCGTACAGCAGCTCGTTCTCGGACAATGCCAGCCATTGCAGCACCTGCGCCTCGCCGACGGCATCTTCCGGCAGCCAGGCGCCGGCCTGGGGCGCGCCCGAGCCCGCCCGGCCATAGCGCCGCGCCAGGTAGAACAGGATGGCTTGGGAGTCCCAGAGCCGCACGTCGCCGTCCTCCAGCACGGGGATCTGCCCGCGCCCACTCACCGCCTTGAAGGCGGCCTGCTGGGTCTCGCCGCGGCTGCTGTCAACCGGCACGCGCTCGTACTCCAGCCCGAGCATGTCGAGCAGCAGGCGCACCTTCCAGCAGTTGCCGGAGAATTCGAAGTCGTAGAGGCGCATGATTTCACTTTTCAAGGCTGTCGTGTATCAAGCATTATGTCCCACCCTGGGGAAACGCCCAAGTATCCGGCATTTCCCGCCCGGCACGCTGCCCGGACAATTTCACTGCCGCTAAGACACTGAAAATGCAGGAAAGTGGAAACTGCGCTTCCCCTTTCCGTGCCGATTCCGGCCAGGATGGCCAATAATCGGCGTGTCCTTCGAACGGCTCATCCTCAACCGCATCCACCGCTGCGCCAGTCCACACAAGCCCTCTCTTCATGCTCAGCCCTGTTCTCCTGACCCGTGTCATCCTGCGGAACTACAAGAGCATAGCCGCCTGCGATGTCCAGCTGGGACCAATGACCTACCTGCTGGGGCCTAACGGTTCCGGCAAGAGCAATTTCGTTGACGCCCTGCATCTCGTGCGGGATGCACTCACCGGATCCCTCGATCATGCGCTGAGCGAGCGTGGTGGCCTCAACGAAGTACGGCGGCGCTCCGGAGGTCATCCCACGCACTTCGGTATCCGTTTGGAGTTCCAGCTGCCCGAGAATGGCCAACGAGGATTCTATGCCTTCCGTGTAGGTGCGGTGCGCGGAGGCGATTACGAAGTACAGAGCGAACGCTGTGTGCTGGGCGACAAATCGGGCGCGGGCCCGTCATTTCATTTGACGAGAGGAAAGGTCACAGAGACCAGCGAGGAGAGTTTTCCAGCAGACAGCCCTGCATCCCGGCGCTTTCGCTGCACTCAAGGAGGCGCTGAAGCGCGCAGCTGAACAACGCCATGTCTTGATCACGAGCCACAGTCCAGAGCTGCTTGACGACCCCGAGCTCCCCGTCGAGGCGCTGCTGGCAGTCGTTGCCGAGCGTGGTGAGACACGCATCGCACCCGCTGATCGAGGATCACGGCAAGCCCTGCAGAATCATTTATTCACTGCCGGTGAGTTGTTGCGTCTGAATCAGTTGGAGCCGGATTCCGAGGCGTTGGCATCACAGGAAAGAAAACAAATACATTTATTCGCGGACTGACGTGCCGCAGCCCGGGCACGAATCCTTAGACACGGTGCGATCCGTATTCGGCATGCTGACCATCACCACCATCGTGGAAGGAGACGGCGAAGTTTCAGCCGTACCGCTCCTACTGCGGCGATTGGCGCTGTGGCTGACACCTGAAACGCAGATCAACGTGACCACTCCCATTCGGGTCCGCCGGGATAGGTTCATCCGTCGAGACGATGATTTCCAGAAGTACGTGCAGCTTGTCAGATCCGCTGAAAGGAGCCATCGCGAGACAGACTGAACTGCGGCGGGGAATGATCGAACATCGACAGGCTGGAGCCTTACCGCACCACCGACAACTGCGGCCGCCCGACGGCTGCCGCAGCCACCGGCGGCGGCGGGGCGGTCACCGCCCGCTCACGCTCGTAGATGACCTGCACGGCGTCGTCGCCGAGCAGCTGCGCCAGGCGCTTCAGCAGGGCGTCGTCCGGCTGCACCCGCCAGTTGTCGCCGAAGCGCAGGCGGCCCTCGCAGCCCGGGCGCCGGTAGTGCAGCCGCAGTCGCGTCCCCTCGCCGCTGTAGGGCTGCAGCAGCTGGTGCAGCTCCTGGACGCGCGCATGGCCTGCGGCGTGCGCCGCCGGGTCGGAGAGGTCCAGGGTCAGTGACAGGTATTCGGCGCGGGCGGCGCGGGCCTGCTCCAGGGTCTGCACGCTGCGGGCGATGAGGCCGATGCCGCCGGTGTACTCGTCCGGGCGCAGGTTGCCGCTGATGACCAGAATGGCGTCCGGCTGCAGCAGCTCCCGGGCCTCCTCGAAGACGTCGTTGAAGCAGGTGACCTCGATGCGCCCGGTGCGGTCGTCGAGCGTCAGCGAGGCCATGCGCCCGCGGGCGCCCTTGCGCACCTGGAGCTGGTGCACCAGCCCGGCGACGGTGCGCAGGTCGCGGTCGCCGCCGCGGAACTGCGTCACCGTCGGGTCCGCCAGGGCCTGGTTGGCGGCGAGCAGATCGCCGATGCGCTGGGCCACCAGCACGTTGAGCTCGGCATCGAAGCGGTTCACCGGATGGCCGGTGAGATAGAGCCCGAGCGTATCCTTCTCGCCCAGCAGGCGCTCGTCCTCGTCCCAGTCCGGCCAGGTCTGGGCGGCGAGCTGCGGGTCCGGCTCCACGGCCGCCGCCGGGTCCTCCAGCAGGGCACCGAAGAGGTCCGCCTGACCCGAGGCCTGCTGCTCGTGGTGCTGCTCGGCGAGCTGGATGGCCGCCGGCAGCAGGCTCATCAGCGTGGCGCGGCCCCCGCCTTTGCGCACGGCGGCCTCGTCCGCGGTGCCGAGCCCGTCCAGCGCCCCGGCGCGGATCAGGGCCTCGAACACCCGCTTGTTCACCTTGTGCAGGTCCACGCGCCGGCACAGGTCCCAGAGGTCCTTGAAGGGCCCGCCGCTGCTGCGCGCCTCCAGGATGGACGCGATGGCCGACTCGCCGACGCCCTTGATGGCACCCAGGCCATAGACCACGGTGCCCGGGCCATCGATGGTGAAGCGGTACTCGGAGCGGTTCACCTTCGGCGGCTCCACCTCCAGGCCCATGCGGCGGCACTCGTCGATGAGCAGCACCACCTTGTCGGTGTTGTCCATGTCCGCCGACAGCACGGCGGCCATGAAGGCGGCGGGATAGTGGGCTTTGAGCCAGAGCGTCTGGTAGGACACCAGCGCATAGGCGGCGGAGTGGGACTTGTTGAAGCCGTAGCCCGCGAACTTCTCCATCAGGTCGAAGATGTAGGTGGCCGTCTCGGCCGCGACACCCCGCTCCACCGCGCCTTTCTCGAAGATGGCGCGCTGCTTGTCCATCTCCTCGACCTTCTTCTTGCCCATGGCGCGGCGCAGCAGGTCCGCGCCGCCCAGGCTGTAGCCCGCCAGCACCTGGGCGATCTGCATCACCTGCTCCTGATACAGAATGACGCCGTAGGTGGGCTTGAGGATCGGCTCCAGCTTCGGGTGCGGATAGGCGACATCGGCGCGACCGTGCTTGCGGTCGCAGAAGTCGTCCACCATGCCGGACTGCAAGGGCCCCGGGCGGAACAGCGCCACCAGCGCTGTCATGTCCTCGAAGGAATCGGGCTTGAGCTTCTTGATCAGCTCCTTCATGCCGCGGGATTCCAGCTGGAACACGGCCGTGGTCTCGCAGCGCTGGAGCAGCGCGAAGGCCTGCGCGTCGTGCGGGTCGATGAGGTTGATGTCCAGCGGGTCCTCGCCGGCCTGTCTGCGCCCGGCGTTGATGGTATCGAGCGCCCAGTCGATGATGGTGAGCGTGCGCAGGCCCAGGAAGTCGAACTTCACCAGGCCCGCCTGCTCCACATCGTCCTTGTCGTATTGCGTGACCAGGTTATCGCCGCCCGGCTCGCAGTAGAGCGGCGCGAAGTCGGTCAGCTCGCCGGGGGCGATGACCACGCCGCCGGCGTGCTTGCCGGCGTTGCGGGCGACGCCCTCCAGCTTGCGGGCCATGTCGATGATGGCGGTCACCGCCTCGTCGTCCTTGTAGGCAGCGGCCAGGTCCTCGCTCTCCTCCAGGGCCTTGTCCAGTGTCATGCCGAGCTCGAAGGGCACCATCTTGGCGACCTTGTCCACGAAGCCGTAGGGATGGCCCAGCACCCGGCCCACGTCCCGCACCACCGCCTTGGCCGCCATGGTGCCGAAGGTGATGATCTGCGAGACCGCATGGCGGCCGTACTTCTGCGCCACATAGTCGATGACGCGGTCGCGGCCCTCCATGCAGAAGTCCACGTCGAAGTCCGGCATGGACACGCGCTCGGGGTTCAGAAAGCGCTCGAAGAGCAGCTCGTGCTCCAGCGGGTCCAGGTCCGTGATCTTGAGCGCATAGGCCACCAGCGAGCCCGCACCCGAGCCGCGCCCCGGCCCCACAGGGATGCCGTGATCCTTGGCCCACTGGATGAAGTCCGCGACGATCAGAAAGTACCCCGGGAAGCCCATCTGGCAGATGACGGTAAGCTCCGTCTGCAGGCGCTCGTCGTAGGGTTTCCGGCGCTCGGCGAAGTCCGGCGCTTGGCGGTCGAAGGTGCGGTCAAGGCGCCACTCCAGACCCTTGCGGGACTCCTCCGCGAAGAGCTCATCGATGGTCATGCCCGCGGGCACCGGCCAGGCGGGCAGGTAGTTCTTGCCGAGCTCAAGCTCCAGGTTGCAGCGCTTGGCGACCTCCACCGTGTTCTCCAACGCCTCCGGCAGGTCCGAGAACAAGAGCGCCATCTCCTTCGGCGTGCGCAGATACTGCTCCGGGGCATGACGGCGCGGGCGGCGCTTGTCCGCCAGCGTCCAGCCGCCGTGGATGCAGGTGCGCACCTCGTGTGCATCGAAGTCCTCGGCCTTGAGGAAGGCCACGTCGTTGGTGGCCACCACGGGCACGCCCTTGGCGATGGCCAGGTCCACGCCGGCCTCGATGCACTCGGCCTCACCCTCGCGCCCGGTGCGGGTCAGCTCCAGGTACCAGCGGTCGCCGAAGGCGCCGAGCCAGGCGTCCAGGCGCTGCTCGGCCTCCGCCCGGTGCCCGCCCACCAGCGCCCGACCCAGGTCGCCGCCGACGCCACCCGAGAGCGCGATGAGCCCCTGATTGGCCGCCAGCACCCAGTCCCGCTGCACCTGCGCGACGCCCTGGTGCTGGCCCTCCTGATAGGCGCGGGAGATGAGCCGGGTGAGGTTTTTGTAGCCCACGAGGTCCTGCACCAGCAGCACCAGCCGGTGCGGCTTGTCCGGGTTGTCCGGGTCGTGCACGGCCACTTCCGTGCCGGCGATGGGCTTCACACCCGCCCCCAGCGCCGCCTTGTAGAAGCGCACCAGGCAGAACAGGTTGGTCTGGTCGGTGACGGCGACGGCGGGCATGCCGGCGGCGGCGGCCGCCTTCACCAGCGGCTTGACGCGCACCAGGCCGTCGCTCAACGAGTACTCGGAATGCAGGTGCAGGTGGACGAAGCTGGCTTCCATGAGGTCGCGGGGCGCTGGCAGGGGGGGACGGCGGCGGTTGATTCTAACGCGTCGCCGGCGGGCGTCCCGCGGGGTCCGACGGCGGGCAGCAGGGCGAAAGCGCCGCCAAGACCCCGCGCACGCCCCGCGCGCATGAAGAATGTCATATTTCTTCAGACACACGGGCGTTATGCTGCGACCAATTGCGGGAACACGGCGCAGCCACGGTCACTCAGCGCCGCCCATCGCGAGAGCGCCGCCGATCCATGTCCCCGGCAGCTTGAGTGCCGTGCCCCGCTGGAGCCAACAGGACGCGTCCTCTGGAGCGGGCGGGGCAAGACGCCCACCAATACCGGACGACCGTCGCCGCCGGCCGACAATGCGGCCGCAGGCAGGGCAGTTCCAACTTGGGCGCGGTGGTGCGCAGCCCGGGTCGGCAGAGACGGCCGCACGAGAGTGCCGCACCGGCAGCGCCCGCATCCACCGGGCCTGCCGCAAAGCCGCCGGCAGGCCCAGATGCACAGCAAGACAAGAGCCACGGCGCGCCCGACGCCTGTCCAGGACATACGGGTCATCCGGTGCCGGCCGCAGCAGCCGCGGCGACACCGTATCCCCGACAGGTCAGGCCATCCGCCACGAGGATCGGCCACCGCCCTGACCCTGCTGCTCTGGTGCGGCCTGCTGCTCACGGGTCAGGCGGCCCAGGGCCACGCGCCGGGCGCAGTGGCGGCACCCGCGGCTGCCTGGCTCGACCATTACCGCCAGCTCGCCGCCACCCAGCCGACGCACTGCCCCAAGGTACAGATTCCGAGGCCGCCGCCGGCGGTGCCGAGCCGTGCCTTCCTGTTCCCCAGCCTCGCCGGTGCGACGCAGGCGGAGCCCGGCATCGTCCACTCCCGGGACCCCATCGTCGAGCGCCTGCTGGTGCTCGCCCAGGGTGCGGACGGCTGCATCCATGCCGGCGCCGCAGGGCGGCTGCTGCCGTTCAGCAGTCGGGCGGCGTGGAGCCCGCTCGCCAACGCGCGCATCCCCGCCGAGCTGGGAGAGACGCCGCCGGCGGCCATCGTCACCGACGCCAAATCCATCCGCCCCTGGATGCGGTACCAGCCGGCATCCGCGTTCCGTGCCGAGGCCGCCTGGCACTGGACCCTGCTCGGCGGCTATACGGGCCTGCTCAGTGTGCTGCTGGCGGTGGGCATCGGCTTCGTCGTCTGGCAGCGCAATGCCCTGGCAGTGGCCTATGTGCTCTACCTGGCGGCCCTGCAGCTGTACCAGCTCCAGGCCCTGGGCCTGGGACCGGCCTGGCTGCCCTTCTGGCCGCCGCCGGAATACGCCCGGCTGATGCAGGCCATCGCCGTCGCCCTGGTGGTGCCGGGCGTTGTCGGTGTGGTGCTGACCTTCCTCGCCCCGCGCCGGCCGTTGGTGCTCGGCATCGCGGGCGGTGTGGTGCTTGCGTCCGCGGCCTTCGTCGCCTCCGCCTGGACCACCTGGGGCTACTGGGTGGGCTCCGTGATCGTGGCCCTGCTGGCATCCCTGCTGCTCTGGCTGCTGCTGCGCCGGCTGCGCCGGCCGGACCCGGCGCTGCGCTGGCTCGCGCTGGGGCTCGCTGCCTCCATGGTGGGCGGCGGGCTGCAGGCGGCCTCTGTCGTGGCCGACGGCGCCGAGCTGCCGGGTGTCTTCGCCGTGGCCTTCCCGGTGGGCAACCTGGTGGAGTCGCTGTGCTGGCTCGTCGCACTCACGCTCCGCTTCCGCGCCGCCCACCTGCAGGACCGACAGGCGCTCTGGGAGGCGGCCTACCAGGACCCGGTGACCGGGCTCTACAACCGCCGCTGGCTGGGCGAGCAGATTACCGCGGCGCTGACCGCCGCCGCACGCCGGCCCCGCGCCCGACGCCAGCTGCTGCTGTTGGATCTGGAGCGCTTCGAGCGCATCAACCAGCGCTGCGGGCACGCCGGCGGCGACCTGGTGCTGCGCCAGGTGGGTCGCGACCTGCAGGGTCTGCTGGAGCCGGGCGAGGCCGCCGGGCGCTTCGGCAGCGATGAGCTCATGCTGCTGCTGCGCCCGGGCGCTGACCCCTGCACGGCCGAGGGCCGTGCCGGCAGCATTCTCGCCAAGCTGGCAGAGCCGCGGCAGTGCGGCGCCCGGCTGCTGTCGCTGCGGGCCAGCATCGGCATCGTGACCCTGCACGCGGGCTATGCGCAGCTGGACGATGTCATCGCCGATGCCGGGCTCGCGCTGGAGGCGGCCCGGCGCCGCGGCGGACACACGGCCGTGCGCTTCGCGTCTGCCATGCGCCGCAGCCGACGTGCCGAGGAGCGCCTGCGCGCCGAGCTGGTCGCGGCACTGCGGCAGGACCAGCTGCTCCTGCACTACCAGCCCGTGGTGGCCCTGGAGTCGGGCCGCGCCATCGGCTTCGAGGCGCTGCTGCGCTGGCGGCATCCAAGCCGCGGCCTGCTGCCGGCGGCGCGCTTCGTGCCCGTGGCCGCGGCGGGCGGCCTGATCCGCGCCCTGGGCTATCGGGTGGTGCGGCTCGCCTGCGCGCAGCTGCGCGCCTGGCAGCAGCAGGGCAGCTGGTACTGCGGCCAGTTCCTCAGTATCAACCTGAGTGCCGAGCAGCTGGGCGACGAGCATCTGCTGACGGAGACCCGCGCCGCCCTGGACGGCAACGGCATTGACCCGTCGGCGCTGCGCTTCGAGGTGCCGGAGGCAGCCCTCGCGGCGGAGACGCCGGAGCTGCGCGCCTGGCGCGCACGCCTGCTGGGGCAGGGCCTGATGCTCTGCCTGGACGGCTTCGGCGACGGCCGGACGCCGCTCGCGACCCTGGCCGACCTCGCCTTCGACAACATCAAGCTCGACACCGCGCTGGCCGCCGGCGTGGCACACCAGGGCCGGGCACAGAGTCTGGTGCAGGCCGGCCTTGCGCTGGGCGCCCAGTTCAGCTGCCTGGTGGTGGCCAAAGGCATCGAGAGCCGCGAGCAGCTGCGGTGCTTTCAGCGCCTCGGCTGCGCCTATGGCCAGGGCGACTATTTGGCCGCCGCCATGCCGGCAGCCGCCTTGTCCGATTGGGCCGCACTCTGCCATACCGGGACGACGCCGGACGCCATCCATCGCACCGACTCTCGCCTGCACTGAGGCTGCGGGACTGGGGCGACGGGACCGGGGCGACGGGACCGGGGCTACGGAACCGGGGCGACGGCACTGGGGCGACGGCACTGGGGCGGTAGGGCGCCGGCTACTCCTCCGTCTCCACCATCGCACCGCGCCCATCCGCCCCCCGCACCAGCACCAGCTTGCCGAGGGTGGGATGACGCACGGCGATGACGGTGAAGCCGGGATAGCTCCGCTCCGAGACCACCCGGCCCTCCTCCTTGAGATCGGCCAACACCTGCTCTTCCGCGTCGATGATGCGCATGGATCTGCTCCGAGGTTTGCGTGGGCACCTGCGCGGCCGGCGGAGCCGGGCTCGGCCGGGGGTGGGGACGTCCGGTGGCCGCTGCCGCGCTGCTTGCGGGGGTATAGCACAGTGTGACGACGGCCGCGCGTCCCAGAGCCGTGCTTCAAGGCTGCGATGGACGCCGATGCCGAGCTGGAGCGGTTCCGCCGCCGGCGGCTCTGGGAGCACAAGCGCCACGCCGACACGGGCGCTGCCGCCGACGATTGAGTGCAACAACCCGGAAGCGGCATCGCGCAAAGCATCCGTTGCCTTTACCAAGGCGGGCGGGCCAGCGGCACTGCGCAGTGCTTGCCCGGGGCCGCAAGTTTCGTCACGCTGGCGCCCGCGCGCGTGCGCTGAAGCCACGCAATGGCCGGCGGACGCGGGTGCGCGCGCCTGGACTCTTCACAGCCGCAACGCCGGTTTTCTTATAAGCTCGGAGGACCAAGACGATGCCAACCCAAGCCGTTGCAACCACCTCGCCCGGCTCGCTTGCCGCTGTCGGCGCCGCCGCCAAGGCGTTCGCTCTGGCACATCCCGTCAGCCTGTCCCTCGCGGGCGGCGCCCTGCTCGGCGCCGGCGCCTACTGGGGCATCGGCAAGCTGCTGAGCAAGAAGGAGACCGACGTCGACGCCGAGCCCGCGGCGAGCTGAGCGGTGGCCGAGACGCTCGGCTGGTCAGTGCCCGCTCAGATCGCAGCCTGCGTGCCGTCCGGGGCGCGGGCGTGCGCTCCGAGCGCGGCAGCAGCACACTCTCCGCCCTGGACCTGCCTTGTGCGCTGGTGGCGGCAGCGTCCGCGCCGGCGCGCCATCAAGCCGTGGATTCCACCTCAAACCCGACCACCGTCCGTTGCTCGCGGCTGAATTCCACGCCGATCAGGTGGATTGGCCGGTCCTCGCCGCGGTAGCGCGCGGCGTAGTCTTTGTCCTTGAGCTGTTGCAGCGCGCGCCCTTCCGGGGCCAGCTCGACGACCTTGAGCTCGAACAGATAGACTTGGCCGTTGAAGCGCAGCGCCAGGTCCAGCCTTCCTGCGTTGCTCGCCTCCTCCGGGGTCGGGTCCAGGCCCAGGGCCGCAAAGACGGCGTAGAATACGCTGGCATAGTAACCCTCGTAACGGCCGATCTTGTTGTTGCGGTACCAATCCGTCGGGATGCCGTCGTAGAGCGCGGTGAAAAACCGCTGGAGGCCCGCGAAGTCATTGGCGAGCAACAGCTCGTAGAGTCGGCTCACGCGGGTGCCGGGCCGGTGCGTCGTGGGCGCGATGCGGTCCAGCAGCGCCCCGGTGAGGCTCGCCTGCACCTCCAGGTTCGGCCAGCGCAGCCGGTACTCGATCAGTGCGCCGAGCTGGCGCACCGCATCGACGGTGAGATAGCCGGTCTGGAACAGCAGCGCCTCGGTGGCGATGTGGTCCACGTCGAAAGTCGACAGCAGCGCCTCGCTCGCAATCGTCCGGCCCAGGTCCGGCACGAACACCTCGCGCTCGATAAGCAGGTCCACCAGGAAGGTCGGCGTCGCCGTCTCGAACCACCAGGGCCGGAACTGGCGGGCGTCGAACAGCAGCAGCGCATCGAAGGGGTTGTACACCGCCTCCCCGGTCCAGTTATAGCCGTTGTACCAATCGCGGATCTGCGCACGATCCAATCCATCGAGCTCTGGGCCGAAGACCTGGTCGAGATCCGCCTCGGTGTAGCCGCAGATGGCGGAATAGCGCGCATCCACGGTGATGTCCTTGAGGTTGTTGAGCCCCGAGAACAGGCTGACCTTGCTGAACTTGGACACGCCGGTCAGGAATGCAAAGCGAATGTGCGCATCGCTGTCCTTGATGACGGAATAGAGATCGCGCAGCCCGTCACGGATCGCGCGGGCAGACTCGGGGCGGGTGAGGTTGTCGAGGATCGGCTTGTCGTACTCGTCCACCAGCACGACGACACGCTCGCCGTGGTGCGCATGGGCGCGGCGGATCAACTGCCGGAAGCGCCCAGCCGGCGTCGGCGCGTCCGTGGCGACGCCGATGTGCTGCTCGTTGTCGGCCAACAGCTCGCCGATCCTCTTGCCGAGCTCCCCGCGGCTCTGCACCACCCCGCCGCCGAGGCTCAGTCGCAGTACCGGATATCGCCGCGACCAGTCCCACCGTTCCTGCGCTTCGAGCCCCTCGAACAGGGGCTCGCTGCCCGAGAACAGCTCGGCCAGGGTATCCAGGAACAGCGACTTGCCGAAGCGCCGCGGTCGCGAGAGGAAGTAGTACTTGCCTTCATCGACGAGCTGCAGCGCAAAGCCGGTCTTGTCGACGTAGTAGTAGCCGCCCTCGCGGATCTCGCGGAAGGTCTGGATGCCGATGGGGAGCTTCTTGCGCGCGGGCATGCCTGTCTCCGGCTCGAAGGGTCAACGGTCGGAGTCTAGCGCGCGATCACGAGGTCTGGGGGCCTATACCAGCCGACGGACCCGAATCGGCACCCATAAGCCGGGTAGGCCGGGCGACGGCAGGCATGCGGCCCCGCCTCCAACTGCCCAGCCGACGGCCGCGTTCAAGCCGCGGGCGCAGCGTCCGGCGGTGCTGCGGTGCGCATCTGCGACGCCTGCCTCTGCTGCCGGACCAGCTCCGCCGTGTCCTGAGGCAGAGCCTCAGCATGCCATTTCCGGATGCCGAGGTGCGCGGCAAGCCAGTCTTGCGCACGGATCAGGACGCCTGCGACGCAGCGGTGGCGTTGCGGGGGGGGATGCGAAAGCTGCGCAGGCCGTATGCGCCCAACACCGCAAAGCGCAGGCGTGTTCCGCCGCCTATGGGGCGTTCCTGCCGGGGCTCTACCGGCTGAGGCCGTGCGGGGGGTCGGGGCTGTAACCGGGGTTGGGGCTCGGTCGCAGGGTGATTGGCGGAGAGAGAGTCCGCTAATAGGGGTTCCGATGGGTTCTTAGAAGTTTCACAAGCACATGTTTTAATTAAAATCCTGGTCTTCTGTGTTCCGCGACATTCCGAGGGAAGCCGGCTATACTTTGTGGGTAGACCGACCCCGTACCCACAAAAAGACAGAGGCCCGGAAACATGGCGCATATCCACAAGTTGACCGACAGGCAAATCCGCGCGGCCAAGAAGCCCTTGGGCGATGGCGGGGGGTTGTGGGTCTACCCGCGCGGTAGCGCCCGGACATGGATATTCCGCTACTCGCGAGCCCGGAAGCAGGTCGAGATGGGGTTAGGCGGATACCCTGATGTCTCGCTCGCAGAGGCCCGCGAGAAGGCCGCAGAGGCCCGCAAGCTGCGGGAGGATGGCTTCGACCCGCTGGAGCATCGACGGCAGCAGGAAGCGGCGGCAGAGGCCAAGGTGCAGACCGAGGCGAGCAAGCCGACGTTCACCCAGGCCGCGGCGAGATACATCCGCAGCAAGCGCCACGAGTGGAGCAATGCCAAGCACGCTCGGCAGTGGGTCGCGACCCTGAAGACCTACGCGCGCCCCGTGGTCGGCTCGAAGCCAGTTGACCAGATCAGCACCGAGGACGTATTGACCATCCTCAAGCCGGTATGGACCAGCAAGACCGAAACCGCGAAGCGCGTTCAGAGCCGCGTCGAGAATGTGCTCGACTTCGCCGCCGCCATGAAGTGGCGAGACGCCGGCAACCCGTGCCGATGGCGGGGGCATCTCGACAAGCTCCTGCCGGCGCCGACGAAGGTGAAGAAGGCGCGCAACGGCGGCACCACCCGTCATCAGCCGGCGATGGACTACCGCGCGGTCCCAGCCTTCATGGTCGAGCTGCGGGAGCTGGATAGCGCCTCGGCGTTGGCGCTTGAGTTCCTGATCTTGACCGCCTGCCGCACGTCCGAGGTCTTGGGCGCGCAGTGGTCGGAGATCGACGCAGAGGCGGCTGTATGGACCATCCCGCCGCAGCGGATGAAGGCACGGCGAGAGCATAGGGTTCCGCTGTCCGGCCGCGCCTTGAGCCTCCTAGAGGCCCTGCCGAGGGTCGAGGGCAATCCTCATTGCTTCCCTGGCGCCCGGTATGGCAAGCCGCTGTCGAACATGGCGCTGTTGCAGTGCATGCGGGGGCTCGGCTACGGCGTCGGCGGCGACCGCGGCGATGCTGTACCGCACGGCTTCCGGTCGAGCTTCCGAGACTGGGCCGGCGAGGTCGCTACCTTCCCGCCAAACGTCGCAGAAGCCGCCTTGGCACATGTCATCGGCGACAAGACCGAGGCCGCCTATGCCAGAGGCGATCTGTTCCAGAAGCGGCGGAAGCTGATGCAGGAATGGGCCGACTGGTGCATCCGTGGCGCAAGCCAGAACGTGGTGGACCTGCACCCGGAACAGGCCGTCGGGTAGGGTCAGGGCGCAACATCTTCGGTCGGCGTAACATCGTCATGCCGCACCTAGGCCAAGGCTGATCACCGAGGCCGAACGCCGGGGCACCCTTCCCCGGCTGGTGCGGCACCTTCCAAGAGGGCGGCGCTGATAGGGGGCGCTGGTGGAATCACGACCCGCTGTTGACTGGTCATATTGGCGGCTGATCCCTTGCGTTGAGCAATGGCAGGCTGCGGCGCTGTCGCTCGGGACAGACCCCAACTCCTTGAAGACGAACCCCCAGGCGGCAAGGCGCGGGAGACAGGGGTTCTTGGGCTGGATTGGTGATCCGCAAAAGGCAACCGAGTTTTTCAAGCGACTTGAGATCATCAAGGCGAATTCGTCAGATGCACTCTTCGATCTGGATTGTGACCGGCCGATGCTCGGTCTCGCGCTGTTCGCAACATGGGCGCTCGGTGTCGAATGGGAGATACCTTCGGAGTTGGCCGATCTGGCCGATAGCACGAGCGCCAGAAAGAAGCCCGCAAGAGACGACAACCAATGTCTCGGCGACCGAGCCGAGACCACCTACCTGAACATCATCGGCGGCCTGGTGGAGCTGATGCTCGGCAAGACCCCTGCCGGCAAGGATCAATCCGTCTTCAAGTCGCAAGCGGCCATCATTGAAGCCTTGCTCCACAACTATCCCAACAAGCCCGGCATCGCCGAATCGACCCTGAAGGCCAAGTTCGCGGAAGCGCGCAAGCGCCTCGATGATACGTGAGCCGGTACAGCTAGACCGGCGGTCGGTCTAGGTAGACTGCAACCCGCGGAGTCCCCGCCTACTGTGCGTAGCCATGCCGGCATGTTCCGGTGATTGGTACAGAGCTACGCACATGACCGCACACCCAACCATCATCCGACGACCCGAGG
The DNA here is from genome assembly GCF_913063425.1 of uncultured Thiohalocapsa sp. GTDB lineage: Bacteria > Pseudomonadota > Gammaproteobacteria > Chromatiales > Chromatiaceae > Thiohalocapsa. Next base: position 1,508 of record NZ_CAJXYK010000063.1, on the reverse strand, counting down.
TCGAGGCCCGAACCGGGCTGTCCCGATCCGCGATCTACGCCCGCCTGAAGCGCAACCCCAAGCGGCCCGGCGACTACGATCCGACTTTTCCGCGGCCGATCAGGATCGGCCCCCGTGCGGTCGGCTGGATCGCGGCAGAGATTGACCAGTGGGTCGCGGCCCGCACGGCCGAGCGCGATTGGACACCGCCCGCGGCACCCGAACCCGAGCCGGCACCGACCGAGCGGCGCACCCGAAGGCCCAAGCTCGGATTGCCCCAGGCGGTTCCGATCCTGGACGGCGAGTGAGGGAGCGCGAACCATGAGCGCGAAGGACTACGCCCGCCCCGACGGCACATCGGGAGCGTGCGCGGATATGGCATCGGCAAGCAACCGACGGCTTATTCTACCGCGACGGCAGGAGGCGCAGTCATGACGACCGCCGACCCGCATCGCATCAGCGAGGCTCTGTCCCACGTCCCGCCCGACGACCGCGAGGTCTGGCTGCGCATGGGCATGGCCGTCAAGGCCGAACTGGGGGAAGACGGGCATAGCATCTGGGATACCTGGTCCCAGCGGTCCGAGTCCTACCGCGCCGCTGATGCCCGCGCCGTTTGGAAGTCGATCAGGCCCGTCGGTGGCGTCACTGTCGGCACCTTGCTCCACGAGGCCAAGGCCCACGGCTGGCGCGACAATGGAATCCGACATCAACAGACCCCCGAGGAGATGGCTGAACGGCAGAGGTCGGCCCATGAGCGGCAGGTTCGCGAGCAAGCTGAGATGGAGCGCGGGCGCGCTGAAGCGGCAAACAAGGCGGCGGCAATCTGGGCTGCCGCAACCGATCCAGCCGGCAACGGCTACCTGGAGCGCAAAAAGGTTGCCCCGGTCCCGACCCTACGGGAGATTGCGGCGGATGCAGCGGCAGCGATCTTGGGCTACTCCCCGAAGTCCCGCGACGAGCCCCTGACCGGGCGGCTGCTGGTTGTTCCGATCAAAGCGGGCGATGAACTGTCAACCTGCGAGCTGATCGACGGCGACGGACGCAAGCACGCTTTGGCCGGCGGCGCCAAGAAGGGCGGCTATTGGGCATCTGATGCCTTGCCGGCCGGCGCCGGGACGGGGGCAACCATGCTGATCGGCGAGGGCGTAGCGACCTGCCTGAGCGCCAAGGAAGCAACCGGACACCCGGCTGTTGCGGCCCTTACGTCAGGCAATCTCCCAACCGTCGCGCGGATGATTCGTGAACGACACCCGTCCGCCCGGCTCATCATCCTGGCTGACCTAATCAAGGACACCGGCGAACCCGACCACCATGCTGCCGAGGCCGCGCGGAATGTCGGCGGCTTGCTGGCGGTGCCGGACTTTGGGGCGGGGCGACCGCAGGGGGCGACCGACTTCAACGACCTTTCCCTGCTGCGCAACCCCGGCGCCGTCAAGCAATCCATCGAACTGGCAGCCCTGAAGCATGACCGAGCCTCCCCAGCAACGGCGCCGTCGGGCGGGGCGTTGAGGAATGTTGTTGTCGCAAAA
>NZ_CAJXYK010000062.1 GCF_913063425.1 uncultured Thiohalocapsa sp. | reverse complement strand
TGGAGATCTCGCCGCATCTTCGCCCCTTATTCAGCGCGGACGCTTGATGGGGGTTCCGCGATCAACGGAACGAAAACCAGCGGAAGGCCATGTCTGATGTCTTGTCAGGTGCCTCGTTCGGCGCACCATTGCGACGACCGCGTTCGGCTCCGCTATCATCAGACCGAACAAGCCCCCGGCGAGCGCCAGACCACGGGAGCCGCAGATGACGACCATCACCATCAACCTGCCCGACGCCCTCGCCGAACGCGTCGGCGGCGCGGCGCGTGCGGTGCACCGGCCGGTCGAAGAAGTGCTGACCGCGATGCTCGACGGCGTGGTGCCGTCGCTGGACGATGTGCCCGAGGACATGCGCACTGAGCTTGTCGAGATGACCTGGTGGGACGATGCTCGGCTCATGGAAGCCGCGGACGCCAGGATGTCCGAGGAGGACCAGGCGCGCATGGTCGAGCTGAGCACCGACGGACCGTCCTCGCCGGCGGCGCAGCAAGAGCTGGAAGCCTTGCGGACGGATTACGGACGGATCACGCTGCGCAGGTTGCGGGCAACAGCGCTGCTCAGTCTCCGCAGCGGCAAGCCGGTTCTGGATGTCGCCATTGCTGATGGACCACCCACGCCGGGCTGTGACACCGGCCCCGTTGGAGCAGCGTTGTCATGATTCAAATCACGGTCGACATCCCCGAGGGCTCGCTCGCATCGCTGCATAAAGACCCTGCGTCCTTCGCACGTGAGGTGCGCAGCGCCGCGGCCGTTCAGTTGTATGCGAAAAGGGAGCTGAGCCAGGAGCGCGCCGCGGAGCTTGCGGGCCTGTCGCGGCTGGCCTTCGTCGATGCCTTGGGTCGTTACGGGGTGAGTCCTTTCCAGGTGACCGCCGCCGAGTTGATCGAAGAGTCCATGGCTCGTGGCCCATCGGCCAGATCATCGACCTCGGACCGTCGGAAAATGGCTCGTCGTCCGCCGCCCTGGACCTGATAAAGCCCGCCATGACTCTCGAAGCCAACGCGGACCTTGACGCCGCGACCACAGCCGCGTTGCGCATTTTCGCGGAGAGGATCGGGGCCAGGTACGACGTGGCGGAACTGATGCTCTTCGGCAGTCGCGCACGGGGTGATCACGCGCGGCATAGCGACGCCGATGTCGCCGTGCTGCTCCGCGGAAGCCACCAGCGCCTGCTGCCAACCAAGCTGGCCATGGCAGACGATGCCTTCGACGTCTTGCTTGAGACCGGCGTTCGCATCCAACCGCTTCCCATCTGGGAAGACGAGTGGGCGAACCCGGACCAATACGCCAATCCCGCACTGCTGAAGAACATCGCCCGCGAGGGCCTGCGGCTGTGACCCAGCCACAGCACGCGACAGAGCTGATGCAGAAGGCCGCTCGGGCGTTGGCGTCGGCGCGGCTGCTGCTCGATGCCGGGGATACGCACGGCGCCTGCAACCGCGCCTACTACGCCATGTTCGATGCAGCGCGTGCCGCGCTCGCGAGCGAGGCCGAGCCCGAGGCCACGCGGACCGACAACCGGCTCATCGCGGCCTTTGGTCTCCGGCTGATCAAGACCGGGCGCTTGCCGAAGGAGCTCGGCCGGATGCTCAATCGTGCAGAACAAGTGCGGCTGCTCGCCGAGTATACGGGCGGCGCGGTTGAGCCGCAGGATGCCAGTGAGTTGCTGTCGCAGGCAGGAGCCTTTGTCCGTGCGGTGCGCGACTACCTTGAGGGGACCGCTGCTGATCCGCATGCTTGACGCAACAGGTTATGTGGAGTCCAGTCTGCCTCTGATGTGCGCCGTTGCTTGAGTCGTGACGTTACATAGCTATCATTATACGCAAACGGATATTTGGGTCCGGTGAAAGCCGCGGGTATCACCGGATCGGTTAAGCTTGGTGCACATGCGCCACGACCAGAACTTCAAGAACCTGATCCTGGACTATCCCTTCGCGGCGCTCGCCTTCTTCGCCAACGACGAAGCCGCTGACGGGCTCCAGGGCGCCAAGGTTCTGCCCGTACACCAGGAACAGATCAAGGAACGCCTCGGCGACCGGTTTCGCGAGCTGGATGTGCCTTTGCTGGTCGAGTGGCCCGACGGGCGCCGCGAGGCCCTGCTGTTCGACGTCGAGGAAGAGAGCGATCCGCAGCGGTTCTCGCTGCATCGGCTGGCGCATTACTGTCTCGACCTCAGCGACGTGTTGAAGACCGACCGCGTCGTTCCGGTCGTGATCTTCCTGCGCGGCGGGCCGCGTCGACGCGAGCTGGTGCTCGGGGGTGATCGCCACACCTTCCTCGGCTGCGGCGTCGTTGGAGACATCGTCAAACGGATCCGGCACGACCCGACGCTGGAAACTGCACGCAGCTGGACCAGCCTAGGAGCCAGCAGCAGCTAGAGCGGCCTGAGGGATCGCCCCTCAAACGTCGAGATACTCTCTAAAGAACAGGTTACCCAGAACGATGAAAGCCATCGAATTTCAGGCCGTCGCCCACGACGGCGTTCTCGACATCCCGCAGGAGCATCGCCGCGTCTTGGACGGCAAGAAGGTGCGCGTCGTCCTGGTCGATGTAGAGCCGCAGGGCAGCGATGCCAACGAGACGGTCTTATCGCGGCTGCGGAAGGTGAAGACCCAAGGGCCAGCGGACCTCTCGACCAATCACGACGCCTACATCGTCGGCGAAAGGGATGCCTGAGTCCGTCTTCGTTGACACCGGCTACATCCTCGCCCTGGTCAACGAGAATGATCAGCATCACGCCCAAGCGGTCGCACTCTCGGAGCAGTTCGACGGGCACCCCATCGTCGTCACCGACGCCGTGCTGCTGGAGATCGGCAACGCCCTGTCGAGGATGGATCGCGATGCTGCTGTACAGATCATCGAGGATCTGCGCGAATCGCCGGGCGTGACTGTTGTGAGCTTGACGCCCGATTTGTTCGAGTCGGCGTTCGAGCTGTACCGGCGCCACACCGACAAGCAATGGGGCTTGGTCGACTGCGTCTCGTTCGTCGTCATGCGCAACCAGAGATTGACGACCGCTCTCGCTTTCGACCAACACTTCGTCCAGGCTGGATTCGTCGCGCCACGTGCCTGACAGGGTCGTTCGGGGCGAAGTGTAAGAATTTACACGTATCCCGAGCCTACCCCTTCCTGTCGTTTCGGTTTCTGTCCTGCGACCTCGCGACGCTGCCGCACCAGCGGTTTCGAGAGAGCGACAACATCGTTGCCCGGATCAACCTGCCGAACATGCTGGTCGCCCGGGAAGACAGGGTCGAAGCCTATGCGTCGGCGCTGCGGGGGCTGGTGGGTCTTGAGCGCGACCCGGAAAAGCAACTGAAATATTTCGACTTTATCGACATCTACGCGGATCTGGACGACAATGAACGGGCCAGATACGAGCGCGAGTATCCTGAAGAGGCCGAGATCATGGGCACGTTTTCCGAACGCTACATCCAGCAAGGCATGGAACGCGGCGAGCAACTCGGCGTCCGCAAGGGCGAGGCCAGAGTCCTGCTGACCCAGCTTCAGCTCAAGTTTGGCGACGTCCCGGAGTCGGTGCGCACCGCCATCGACGAGGCCGACGCGGACACCCTGCTTCGCTGGTCTACGCAGGTTCTCGCCGCAACCACCCTCGACGAGGTTCTTGCCAGCAACGGCTAGAACCTCTGCAATCCCCTCCTCCCGACCGATCCCGGCTCCGCGCGTTGCCGATGCGACGCGGTCCTGCTTCACTACCGCCATCTTATGTAAAGCGGCTTGAGCGCTAACCCCCTGCCCTTGCGGATTTTTCTTGCTTTACAGAGCAATGATTATACGCACAAGACGACATTTGGATAGTGGTGCGCAACCTGGCCAAACCTGCTGTGCTGATGCACCAAGGCGCGTACCCTACCGCAGCGGTGGCCGTGTCCGGCGCCGGCAGTCTGCCGATTCGCAGCCATGACCACAGCCTCGGACTTCCGCTACGCCCCTGCTTTTTGTTGCTGCCCCCCCGACGAGGCCGCGCCTGTGTTTCCGACGCCGATTTGATCCGCGGGGAGATCAGCATTGATCCGAATGCCTTCGCTCGCATGCCGCTGCTGATCATCGACGGCAAGCTCGTCTCCTGGGAGGCGCTTGGCCGCATGGTCTCGCCGTACGAAGGGTTTCGCTTCAAGCTCGAGATCTTCGATAGCATCGGGTAGCGCCAACGCGACCCGCACAGCGATATTGTCACGACCGACCGGCTCCTGGCCCGCGAAGGTCCACTGATCGTCCCAGAGCGGACGCCCGCCGTTCACCGCACAAATGTCGGCTGACGACCCATAAGGGAAATTGCTTCCCGTAGCAACAATGGCCGGAACGCGATTGCTAGCGGACGCGAAGTGGAGCACCGCGCCGAGCATCAACGCTTTCAACATGCGCCCATCGGTCTGTGCGGTCCCGCCCGGCTCATCGCATCGGCGCAGATGGACGCGAGGCCACTGAAGTTGGCCCGGCCGGCTGTCGGCGCAGCTGAGCGAGTAATTCGTTGGCTGGCAGTCGGCGACTCGCTCTAAACTCGGCTGCGCCCGCAAGGGTCCATATCGACCAGAAACGCGCGTGAGCCTGGTAGGGTTTGTCGGATCGATGCCGACGGTAGCCATCGAGGAACGCCTCGCGATCACCGATCGACATTTGCCAGCGCAGGAAGCATCGCGCCAAATCCGCATCCAAGGCGCCGACGCGCATGTCTTCGTTGTCGATCGCCCACAACGCGTCCTGACCGGTGACGATTAAGTTCTCCGCGCAGAAGTCGTGGTGAATCAGCCCGCGCTCGAGCCGTTGCGGCCACTGCTCCGCGGCCCTTTCCAGCAGCGCGCGGGTCTGCGCGCGCGAGAGTAGGCCCAGACTCGCGAGGGTGCCGAGGTGCCGCTCCAGCTGACGCATTGCACGCTCCGGCAGCGGCGTGTGCCCCGTTGCCAGCCTGGCTGGCAGCGCCAGGCAATGCAGGCGGCCCAGCATGTCGCCGGCCTCCGCCAGCCGTGCCGATGTCGTTTGCGCCGGGGTCAATGGCTCGCCCGGTATCCAGGGCTCGAGCAGCGCGGCGCCCCGGTGAGCCAGTCCGCGGCTGAAGGACAGGTCCCCGAGCAGGGGCCAGATGCGGGTGAGTGCCTCGCAGCGCTGGACCGACTCCAGCCGCCTGCCCTTAAGCTCCCGCCCGTCCCTCAGTGCTATCCTGAAGGCGGCCCGTGCCGACGCGGGCGAGACCAGCCGGCCGATGGGCGCGACCGCCCGCACGGGGCTGCCGAGCGACGCCACCAGGACCGTGAGCTCCGGGCCGAGCAGCCGCGCCCAGTGGTCCGGCCGCGGCGGGCCGGGAACGCTGGATGTAGTTGGAGGATGCATGGCGTTGGAGCATCGCAGTGCGTTGATGGGGCCGCAAGCCCGTGCCGCGGTCGGCCAACCTTCGGCTTTCGGCCTGCGCGCTGCGTTGGGCGTCCGCGGTCAGGTGACCGTGCGTGCAACATCTTATCCCCGGCGCTGTCCGCATGGCGCCTGACCCTGGTTGACCTCTGGAGCGCACATAGCCTTGACGCAACGCCCAAACGGCTCCGAGCAGCGCCTGTCGGCCGGTCTTTGGGCGCTCGGCGTCGCCTGGCCGGCCAGCCGTGCCGGGCTGCTCGGGGTGATTGTCTGCACCCTGGTGCGCGGCCTGGTTCCGGCCGGGTTCGCGCTCGCAATCCGCGGTCTGATCAATGCCGCGACGGCCGCCGCCGGGCGGCCCGACGCCGACTTCGCACCGCTGCTGACCTGGCTGCTGGCGGCCCTCGCCGTGACCCTGCTGGACGCCGCCGCCACGCTGCTGCAGCAGTTCTTCGCCGAGCGGCTGCGCGGCGATCTGAGCCTCAGCCTCAACAGCCGCGTGCTGCGCCACGCGAGCGCGCTCGATCTCCCCTACTTCGAGCACGCCGGCCACCGCGAGATCATCGAGCACATCCAGCGCGACCCGGGCAGCAAGCTGCACCAGTTCCTGATGGAGTCGCAGAAGGCGGCCTTGTCCGGTTTCCAGGTCCTGTCGTTGCTGCTGCTGCTGGTGTGGCTGGAGCCGCTGATCCTGCCCGTCGCGGCCCTGCTGGCGGTGCCCTTCCTGCTGTTTCAGTGGCGGCTTGCCCGCACCCGCTTCCAGGTGGAGCAGCAGCGCACCGTCAAGCGCCGCTGGACGCGCTGGTTCCTGCAGCGGCTGACGGCCCCGGAGACCATCGGCGAGGTCAAGCTGCTCGGCATCGGCGGCCTGCTCACGGCGCGCTTCGCGGCCACGCTGCGCGACCAGGACCGGCGGCTGCAGCTGCGCCAGTTCGCCGGCAGCGGGCTGTTCGTGCTGCTGGCGACGCTGGCCTTCTTCGGCCTATTCGCGCGCATCGCCCACCAGGTCCTCGCGGGGGCGCTGACCGTCGGTGATTTGGCCATCTTCGGCGGCGCGGTGGTGCGCCTGCGCACCGCGCTGGACAGCGGCATCCGCGCGGCGGCGGCGGCCTACGAGCAGGGGCTGTTCATGGACATGCTGCGCGAGTTCCTGCGGGCGCGACCGCTGGTGCGGGATCGGGATGCGGCGGTGCGGGTTGGCGGGGGGCGTCGGGGGGGTGAGATGGGTGGCGATCTCGATCGCGGTTTTGATTTCGATGCCGATTTCGATATCGATAGCAATACCGATTCCGAGACCCAGGGGGATGGGGAGGCGCCGATCGGGAGTGAGATCGTGGTCGCCGGTGTGGGCTTTGGGTATCCGGGCGGTGGGGGGAGGGTGCTGCACGACATCTCCTTCGAGGTCGCGGCCGGCGAGACGGTGGCCATCGTCGGCGAGAACGGCAGCGGCAAGTCGACGCTGGCAAAGCTCCTGGTGCGCCTCTACGACCCGGATGCCGGCGTGATCCGCCTCGACGGCCGGCCGTTGGCGGATTGGCCGCTGCGCGCGCTGCACCGCGATGTCAGCCTCATGGGCCAGGGCTACGGGCGCTATGAGGCGAGCATGGCGGAGAACATTGCCTACGGCGACTGGGGCCGCCTGCGCGATGACCGCGCCGCCGTCGAGCGCCTAGCGGAGCTCACCGGTGTCGCGCACATCGCCAACGCCCTGCCGGCGGGGCTCGATACCCCGCTCGGGCGCGAGTTCGGCGCCCACGACCTCTCCGGAGGGCAATGGCAGCGCCTCGCCATCACCCGCGCGCTGGCGCGCCCGGCGCGGCTGTTGATCCTGGACGAGCCCACGTCCAACATCGACGCCCGCGCCGAGCACGACCTCTTCGCCGCCATCGCCGAGGCCGCCCGCGGGCGCACCACCATCCTCATCTCCCACCGCTTCTCCACCCTCCGCATGGCCGACCGCATCCTGGTGCTGCACCACGGGCGGCTCGTGGAGCAGGGGACGCACGCGGGGCTGCTCGCCGCCGGCGGCCACTACGCGACGCTGTACCGGCTGCACGAGCACTACCGCCTGAGCACCGCGCAAGTGGCGCCGGACCCGCAAGACCAGCCGGCGTCCGCCGACGCTGGGCCGGCACCCGGCGCCACGCCGCCCGCAGCCGGAGTCGATCCCTGATGTTGGCGCGGACCTTCCACTATGCCGCGCTGTCCCTAAGCGCCGAGGCGGCGGACGCGGCGGCGCTGGACTGGCTGGGTGAGTTTCTCGCCCCGGCCTATACAGCGGCCGCCGCGCACGATGTCGCCGCCGCCTGGACCGTGCGGCTCGCGGTGGACCCGCCCGACTATGCCCGCTGCACGGCGCGGCGGCGCGGCGGCGAGGCCGTCGCATTCCTGCTCGACAGCGGCCCGGCGCGGCTGCCGCTGCACGACGCCGACGGCCCCGGACTGTTGGCCCATGACGCGGAGCTCGGCGTCTGCTATCGGCTGGAGGCCGCGGGCGCGGGCGCGGGCGGACAGGTGCTGGTGCTCGCCGGCAGCGACCGGGCGCGGGTGCGCTCGGCGCTGATGCGCCCGCTGCGCGAGCTGGGCATGGACGCCGCCCGGCAGCGGGGCGGCCTGCTGCTGCACGCGGCGGCCTGTGCGCTGCACGGGCGCGCCGTGCTCATCGCCGGCCCCAAGCAGGCCGGCAAGACCAGTCTGCTGACCTACCTGCTCAGCGTCGGCCGCCAGGCGGGCGAAGGCCCAGGCGACGGAGCGGGCGCCGCGCTCCTCGGCAACGACCGCGTGCTGATCGAGGCGACCGGCGCCGGCCCCCGCGCGTACGGCGTGCCCACCGTGGTCTCGATCCGCCGCGGCACCTTGGCGCTGTTTCCGGCGCTCTGGCAACAGGTCCAGCAGGCGCGCTTCCGGCTGCACGCCACGCTGGCGGAGTGCGCCGATGCCACCGCGCCGCCGGCCCGGCTCTGGCCCGACGGCCGGCTCGGCCTCACCGCGGCGCAGTATTGCGCGGCCTGCAGCTGCGGCGCTGCGGCCTTCGCCTCCGCCGCCCTGCTGCTGTTCCCGCGCCGCACCGGCGCCCCCGGCGGATTGCGGCTACAACGGCTGGGCCGGGCCGAGAGCCTGCGGCGCATCGGCGCCTGCCGCCTCGGCGCGACGACCGCCGAGGTCGCTGCTGGCCCGGCTGACAGGCCAGACAAGGGTGTGGGCGATGGGTTGGGCGATAGGCCGGAAGCGGGCATCCGCTCGGCGTTGTTCCAGGCCCTGGAACCGGGCGCCCCGGCGCCGGCACCCGCCGCCGCCGCGCGGGCGCTCTCGTCGCTGCCGGCCTATGATTGCGCGCTCGGCAACGACGCCTTCGCCGACGCGGGCGCGGCCGAGTCGTTGCTGCGTCTGCTGGAGGGCGAAGCCAATGGTTGAGACAACGCGCGATGCCGTCGCGCTGCTGCGGCACCTGCGCCGTATCGATGGCGCCGGCGCCGCGTCGCCGGACCCGGCGGTCGTGGCGCTGCTCGCACGCCTCCAGACCAGGCCGGACGCCTGGCTCAACTGGCTGGAGCACCAGGAGCTGGCCGGCTACTGCGGCGCGCTGCTCGCGGACACGGGCCTGGACGAGGCGCTGTTGCCCGCCGCACGCGAGCGGCTGACCCATGCCCGGCGTCGCCAGTCCCGGCGCAACCGCCGGCTGCTGGAGCTGCTGCGGGCGCTGAAGGCCGGGCTGGAGGAGGCCGGCGTGCCCTTCCTGCTGATCAAGGGCTTCGTCGTCTCGGTGCGCTTCGCCGGCGGCCTGGACCGGCGGCTGATGTGGGACCAGGACGTCATAGTGCGCCCGCGCGACCTGGGCGCCGTGATGGCCGCGGGCGAAACCCTGGGGCTGCGTGCCCGCGCCGGCGCCGGCCTCGACCCGGCGCGGTTGACGCGGGTGCTGCACGCCATCGAGCTCTTGGACGCCAAGCGCAAGCTCGACATCCACTGGGTGTTCCGCAACCGCCGCGGCATGCGCCTGGGCTACGACGATCTGGCCCCGGCCGCGCAGCCGCTGGAGCTCGGCGGCACGCCGGTGCAGGCGATCTCGGACCTGGACCTGCTCGTCGTCTCCGCCCTCAGCCTGCTGAACGACATGGAGCGCAGCAGCGTGCGCCTGCGCAAGGTGTGGGATGTCTACCTGATGGTGACGCAACTGGACGCCGACACCGACTGGGCGGGCTGGCTGCAACGCCCGGACGTGCGGCCCCTGCGCCGCCCGCTGCTCAACGTCATCGCCTTCGCGCTGGCGCTGGTGGCAGACGGGGACGACTGCCTGCGCCTGCGCGCGCGGCTGGCCGAGCATCGGCACCTGCTGCGCATCGCCGAGCCCGAGACCGCCCGCCGCATCGCCCGCCGCCCGCGCCAGAGCCTGGTCAACCGCTGGCTCATGTCCCGCGTGCAGCCGGTGCCGGCGGCGCAGTGGTGGGCCTGGTGGCTCGGCACCCTGCCGGTGCGGGTCTGGCACGGGCGCAAGCTGTGAGCGCGAACCCAAGACGCGCAACAAGATGAACAACGAACGCTATAGCACGGCTGCGGCGCTCGCGCCGGCCCCGGGGACGAGCCCAATTCGCGTCTCGATGATCATCGAGTGGAAAAACCAGGACCTCGCCGCTGACGAGCGCGCCGACGCCATGCTCGCGGCACTGGCACGGCAGTGGCCGGTGTCGGCCGGGGCGGGCACCGCCGGACATCCGCAGCTTGCGGCGGCGGCGCTGTCGCCCGCGCTGGAGATCCTGTTCGTCTACGACGGCGCGGCGGCCAAGCGCAACCTGGGGGGCAGCTCGCCGGGCGTTTCGCTGCCCCGGCGGGTGTCTTGGCACCGCGGCTGATCGAAGGTGCGGGCTTGAGCTACTACGACATGAAGCATCTGGGTGCCGAGCAGGCCTCCGGCGACATCCTGATCTTCCTCGACAGCGACGTGGTGCCGGAGCCGGGCTGGCTCGCGGCGATGCTGGATGCGGTCCTCGCCCCCGGGGTGCCGATCGTCTGCGGCAACACCTACGTCGACCCGGTGGGCCTGCTGGGCAAGGCCTTCGCGCTGGCCTGGTTCTTCCCGCTGCGCGCCACCGAGCCCGGGCTGACGGACCAGGAGAAGTGCTATTCCAACAACCTGGCGATCCGCGCCGAGCTGTATCGCGAGCATCCCTTCGTCGAGGTCCCGGGCACGACGCGTACCGCCATGCCGCAGCTGCGCGAGCGCTTGGCCGCCCGCGGCATCGCGATGCACAAGTGCCGGCACGCCCAGGTGACGCATCCGCACCCTCGGGGTCTTGCGCATTTCCTCAAGCGCGCCTTGGTGCACGGCCGCGACATCTATCTCAAGACCAACCACGACGCCGGCCGCGACCTGGCCCGGCGGCGCCTTGGCGACACCCTGGCCGAGGTCGGGCGGCGGTATGCTGCTGGCATGGGCCGCGCGCTGCGGCAGCATCGCCGCGTCGATCTCACCCCGGCCGGGGTGCCGGCGGTGCTCGCCATCATGAGCCTCTACTATCTCGTATTCGCCGCCGGCAGCCTGGCCACCCATCTGGCCCCAGGCCCGATGAGCCGGGGGCTGCGGATATGACCGCCGTCGGTCCCGATCGGGGTCGTCTGGCCGTTTGCGCCCTGTTCCGCAACGAGGCGCGCTATCTGGACGAATGGGTGCGCTTTCATCACGCCATGGGCGTCGCGCATTGCTTCCTCTACGACAACCAGAGCGACGACGCGCCGGCGCCCGTGCTGGCGCCGCATATCGACGCGGGCCTGGTCACGCTGATCCCCTGGCCGACGCCGTTTCATCAGGGCGCCCAGAAACAGGCCTATGCCGATGGCCTGGAACGGACCCGCGGGCGCTTTCGCTGGGTCGCCTTCATCGACCTGGACGAGTTCCTGTTCTCGCCCACCGGCCGTTCACTGCCGGATGTGCTACGCGACTTCGCGCCCCATCCGGCAGTCGTGGTGCATTGGCAGTGCTATGGCTCCGGCGGCCACGAACTCGCCGGGGACGGGCCGGTCACCGCGCGCTTCACGCACCGTGCGCCGACGCGCTGGGTGCGCAACCGCAAGGTCAAGTCCATTGTCGATCCGGCGCGGGCTGTAGAGGCCCGTTCGGTGCACCATTTCGACCTTCTCGACGCTCGGCAGGCCGTGGACGAGACCGGCCGGCCGGTGGCCTTTCGGCCGAAGTCCCCGTTCAAGCGCCCGCTCAAGCGCTGGTACGGCCGGCTGTGGGGGCGGTTCGGATGGCTGCTCAAGCGCCTGCCCATCGACCCCTACACCGGCACCGACATCGCCCGGCCGGGCGTGAAGGCCGCGCTGCTGCGGATCAATCACTACCCGATCAAGTCCCGCGAGGAGTTTCTGATGAAGGCTCAACTCAAAAAGGAGCAGAGACGCTACGAGCACGTGGATTACTTCGCCTTCCACGACCGCAACGAGGTCCACGACCCCATCCTGGCCAATTGGCAGCGCGGGGCCTGGCGGCCATGAGCAGGCCATCTGCGGGGCCGCTGCCACTGCGGCTGTCCATCGTCATCGAATGGAAGAACCAGGCCTTCGCCGCCGACGCCCGTGCCGCGGCGATGCTCGAGCGGTTGGCCGAGCAGTGGCCGCCGATCGCCCGTGCCGGCGCCGTGGCCGGGGTGCCGTTCGACCCCTGCTGCGAGCTGCTGCCGGTGGTGGACTGCGCTGCGGCCCGCTCGCATCTGCACGCGCTCATCGGCAGCCGCTTCGACGGGGACCCCGGCCGGTTCTCGGTGCGGATCCTCGACGGCGAGGGGCTGGCCTACTACCAGCTCAAGCACCGCGGCGCGCTGGCCTCCCGCGGCGATTTGCTGATCTTCCTCGACAGCGATGTGATCCCCGACGCCGGCTGGCTCGAGGCCCTGCTCGGCGCCGCGGTGCAGCCCGGCATCGCGATGGTCTGCGGGGACACCTACATCCAGCCCGACGGGCTGATGGGCCGGACCTTCTCGGCGATCTGGTTCTCGCTGCCGGGCTCCCGCCGCGGCGGTCTGGAGCGCGACGTGAAGTGCGCGGCCAACAATCTGGCCTGTCGCGCCGACTTCTATCGCGACCATCCCTTCATCGATGTGCCGGGGGCGAACCGCGGCGTACTGCCGGAGATGCGCCGGGGGCTGGCGGCGGCGGGCATCCTGATGTACCGATGCCCAAGCGCGCGCGTGTCCCACCCGACCCCGAACGGCCTCGGCCATTTCTTGACCCATGCCCTCGGGCGCGGCCGCAACCTCTACTTTCGCGCCCGCCAGGATGACGACCCCACCGGCCTGCCGGTGCGGGTCTGGCGGAAGCTCAGCGCCGCCGCCGGCCGGCTGCTGCGGAACCGCCGCGCGGCCGGCCTGCGCGCGTGGGAGCTGCCCGCCGCCCTGGCGCTGGTGCTGAGCTATTACGCGCTGCTCGGGTTGGGCACGCTGCTGACCTGGCTGGCGCCGGCGGCGATGCGGGTGCGCTTTCAGTATTGAGCTTGGCAGCGTCCCGATGATCGCAATCGACGCCGCCCCCCGGCCGCTTCCATTGCAGATCGGCTATGTGCTGCGGCGCTTCCCCACGCGCTCGCGGACCTTCGTCACGAACGAGATCCTCGCTTTGGAGCGCCGTGGCCATCGCATCACGGTGCTGGCGCTCAATACCCGCCCCGAGGACCTCGCGCTCGCCATCCCCGGCGCGGCGGGTCGGCCGGTCCGCCGCCTGAGCCAGGGGGCGAGCCGGCGCTGGCCTGCCGCGCTCCTGTGGCTGTTGAGGGCGCATCCGCTACGGCTGGCCCGGACCCTGGTATGGGTGCTGTCGAGGCCGCGCCGATACCTGTGGCGGGTCTTCACCAGGGCGGTACTCGTCGCCCGTCAGGCCGAGCGCGACGGCCTCGGGCACCTGCACGCCCACCTGCTCATGGGGACCGATGTCGCCTGGATGACGCATCGGCTGACCGGCATCGGCTTCAGCTTCACGGCGCATTCGGCCAACATCTTCGTGCCGAAGAAGACCGTGCTGCTCGGGCCGGAGCTCTGCGATGCCTGCTTCGCCGTCACCGTCTGCGAGTCCAACCGGCGCCTGATGGCCACGTATGCCCCCGCCGCGTTCAAGAAGATCCAGGTCATCCGGCCGTTCCTGCGTCGCGCGCTGCTGGCCGACCCGCCAATCGGCCGCACGGGTGAAGGCAACTGCCCGCTGCAACTGGTCTCGGTCAGCCGGCTGGTTGCCAAGAAGGGCGTTGAGGTGCTGATCCGCGCCGTGAAACGCCTGTCGGATCGCGGTATTGCCGTGCAGACCACCATCGTCGGCGACGGCGAGGAGCGGGCGCGCCTCACCGCCTTGATCGAGTCCCTGGGGATGGCCGGTCAGGTCTCGCTGCCGGGCGCGACCGACGCGGCCGGCGTCCAGGCCCTGCTGGCCGCGGCCGATTGCTTCGTGCTTGCCTCGGTGCGCGCCGACAACGGCGACTCGGATGCAACGCCGACGGTGCTCGGCGAGGCCATGGCGATGCGGCTTCCGGTGGTCTCGACCCAGATCGGCGGCATCCCCGAGAGCGTCCCCGAGGGCGCCGGCGTGCTCGTGCCGCCCGACGACCCGCAGGCGCTCGCCGACGCCATCGCTGCGGTCGCCGCGCTGTCCCCCGAGGAGCGCAGACGCATGGGCGCCCGCGGGCGAGCCTTCGTCGAGGCGCATTGGCATCCGGACAAGGACGCCGAGCGCCTGGACGCCCTGTTCGAGCACGCGATGCGTGGCCGATCCACGGACAACCCGCGGCCGGGCCGGCTCCTCACGACGCGCGCGAGCCCATGAGCAGCACCCCGGGCGATGCGGCGAACACCGCCGAGCGTAGCGCGGATGCCGCGCGGCTCTGGGTCATCACCTGCTACTTCAACCCCGCCGGCTGGCAGCGGCGGCTGTGGACCTATCGACAGTTTCGCGCCGCCCTCGGCGTGCCGCTGCTGGCGGTGGAACTGGGCCGTGAGGGCCGGCTGGACCTGACCCCCGCGGACGCCGAGCGCCTGATCCAGATCCCGGAGGGCGCCGTGCTGTGGCAGAAGGAGCGCCTGCTGAATCTCGCCCTGGGCGCACTGCCCGCCGACTGCGAGGCGGTCGCCTGGCTGGACTGCGATGTCCTGTTCGAGCGCGCCGACTGGCCGCGGTTGACCCTGGATGCCTTGCAAACGCAGCCGATCGTGCAGCTCTTCCGCCAGGTCCATTACCTGGTTCCGGACTGGCAGCCCGGGCTGACGCTGGCGGAGTCCATCGAGCGCAGCCGCCCCGCCATCGCCGCTGGCGTCGCCGCTGGCCTGCCGGTGCGCGACTGCCTGGTGCACCCCTCGCCGGACCAGCGCCCCGGCACCTATGCCAACGGCATGGCCTGGGCCGCCCGGCGCGACTTGCTGGACCGCCATGGCTTGTACGACGCCAGCATCATCGGCGGCGGCGACCGCGCCATCAGCTGCGCCGCCTGGGGCTGCTTCGACCACGTCTTCGACTGGCACCAGCTCAACGCCCGCCAGCGCGAGCATTATCTGCGCTGGGCCGAGCCCTTCCATGCGGATTGCCGCGGCCGGGTCGGCGTCATCGACGGCGACATTCATCACCTCTGGCACGGCAAGGCCGCCAACCGCGGGCTCGGCTCCCGCCATGGCGGTCTCGCCCGGCATGACTTCGACCCTGCCGCCGACATCGCGCTGGACGTGCACGGCTGCTGGCGCTGGGCCAGCGACAAGCCGGCGCTGCACGCCTATCTGCGGGACTACTTCGGCTCGCGCAGGGAGGACGGATGACAGAGGCAACCCTTCGCATCGGCATCGCCGGGCTAGGCGGCGCCGGCGGCAAGGTGCTGCCACTGCTGGCCGGCGACGCGCTGGACGGGCTGGTCCTGGGTGCCGCGGCCGATTTGCGGCCCGAGGCGCGAGATGCCTTCGAGCAAACCTACGGGCGCCCCGCCTACGCCAGCGTGGAGGCACTGTGCCGGGCTCCGGATCTCGACCTGATCTACGTCGCCACGCCGAGCCCGCTGCACTGCGCCAACACCCTCACGGCCCTGGCCGCAGGCAAGCATGTGCTCTGCGAGAAGCCGCTGGCGACCAGCCTGGACGACTGCGACCGCATGATCGCCGCCGCCCGCGCCGCCGGACTGCTGCTGGTACAGGGCCACTCCAAGGTCTTCGATGCGCCGGTCCACGCCATGCGGGCGCTGATCGCGAGCGGCCGGCTCGGGCGGGTGTTCCAGGTGGACTGCTGGAACTGCAACGACTGGATGCGCCGCCCGCGGCTGCCGGCGGAGCTCGACACCGAGGCCGGCGGTGGCGTCGTGCTGCGCCAGGCGCCGCAGCTCGTGGACCTGGTGCGCGTCCTCATCGGTCGCGCGCCGCGAACGGTACGTGCCGTCACCGGCCGCCACGCCCCGGGGCTCGACACGGAGGGCAACTTCGCCGCCCTGATCGGCTTCGACGGCGGCGCGGCGGCGACCATCGCCTTCAACGGCTACGGCCACCTGAGCCTTGGCCCGCTCCTGGCGCCGGGGGCTGCCGCCAGCGTGCGGGCGACACGCACCGGGCCGGTGGGCGCCGCCGAGAAGTATGCCGGCGGGCTCGCGGCTGCGGCCGGCCCGCGCCGGGCACCCACCAACGAGCTGGCGCTGGTCAGCGGCGAGCAGGGGGTGCTGGTGGCCGCACCGACGGGCCTCACGCTGCACGCCAACGGCGTAGCCGAGCCGCTGTCGGTGCCGGACACCGCGGGCCGGGCAGCGGGGTTCATCGAACTGCGCGACGCATTGCGCGAGGGGCGCCCCGGCTTCCCGGACGGTTCCTGGGCCCGGACCACGCTAGAGGTCTGCTTGGCCATCCTGGAGTCCGCCCGGCTTGGCGCCGAGGTGCCCGTCCGATCCGCCCAACCCGCAATCCCCGAGGAGCACAGGCCATGACCGCATCCGGCCCCCGCGACCGCCGCGCGCACGCCCGCCTGGTCCGCGTCGCCGCCACCGATGAGGACCGCGCCCGGCTCGGCGGCCTGGAGCGCTTCTGCCTCTTCGTCGGCCAGTCGCGCAGCGGCCACAGCGTCATTGGCACGCTGCTCAACGCCCATCCCAACGCCGTGATCGCCCATGGGCTCGACGTGCTGGACTTCGTGCGCCACGGCGTCGGCCGCGAGGAACTGCTGCTCTTGATCCTGCACCGCGACCGCTGGTTAGGCGAGCGCTCGCGCCATATCGGCGGCTACAGCTACGACATCCCGGGCCTCTCGCTCGGCGACCAGTCAGCCATCCGCGTCATCGGCGACAAGCGTGCCGGATCCAGCAGCCGCTTCTTGGCCGCGGAGCCGGACCTGCTGCATCGCTTGCACGCCGAGCTGGGCCTGCCGCTGGTGCTGATCCACCACGTGCGCAACCCCTGGGACAACATCAGCTCCATCTGGTCGCGCAAGACCATGGATACCGAGCGCACCCTGCCCGAGACCATCGAGCACTACTTCCAGATGCTCTCGGGCGCCGTCGCCGGCATCGCGGCGGCCCCCGCCGGCACCCGTTTGATGCGCACCTTCCATGAGGAGCTGATCGCCGACCCGCGCGCCGTGCTGTGCGCCCTCTGCGACCTGCTGGGCCTGGCCGTGGACGAGGCCTATCTGGACGCCTGCGCCGACTTCGTCCACCCGAGCCCGCGCCGCACCCGCGTCGATGCCCCCTGGACCCCGGCCCTCATCGAGGGGGTCGCCGAGCGCGCCAGCCGCTTCGACTTCCTGGGTGGGTATCGCTTCGAGAATTGATCCCGTCCCAGGCCCGCACCGATCAGGCGCCTGCCCTCGGCGAGGAGATAGGCGGAGATGTCCAGGCCCCAGTAGGCCCCCGGGCCAAGCAGCCGGATCAGGTGCTGGCCAACCCTCAGGGTGCCGCAGCCGTAGTCGATACAGACCATCCCCTCGGTCAGCCCAAACCCCTGGAGTCTGGCCAGCACGTCGAGGCCCGCCTCGGAGAAGGTGCCCGACCGCAGCCGTGGGCCCAGGGTCGAGTGCACGGCACCCGAGCGCAGCTGCGCCTCCACGTCGCGACGGTAGAACTCGGCAAAAGAGGACGCCTGCGCCCCGCCGGGGTCGGATTGGGGCGCATCCGTCTCTTGGATGAAGGGTGCGTTGGCGGGTGCCGCGCGACGGGCATGGGTGTCCCCTTGGTTGGCCGCGGGATCAGGCACCCTCGAGGAGGGCGGTGATCTCATGGAGGATCGGGCTGTAGCGCACATGGCTCATGCCCACCGCCTCGCGCAGGAAGGACTTGCCGCCGCCGAGCTTGTTGCGCTCCTGGGGCAGCTCGATGATGCGGTTGGACTCGGGGTCACGGACCACGCCGAGGGGGTCCTCGCCGGCCTCGCTGCGCCGCATCTCATCGAGCAGCATGCGCCGGTACAGGGCGATCCCGGCGTCCGAGGCCACCAGTTGCTCGCGGGTGCGGTCGGCGATGGGGCCCTGGGTGACCCAGGCCATGATGTCGCCGCCGTCGACGAAGTCGGTGATGAAGTCGCCGTGCTCGTCCTGCCAGGGGATGTCGTAGACGGGGATGCGCCGCTGCGCCGGCGGCGGCTGGCCCGGCTTGGGGCGGTAGCAGGCGTACCAGAAGTGCAGGGTGTGGGTGTCGTCCACCGGCACGCGGATCTGGAGGCGATGCTGCTGGCCGGCGCCGACGCGCACCATTAGCGGGAACAACAGCGGGTGGCCGATGTGCCAGTCGTCATCCGCCTCGCTGCCGCCCTCGAGCACCCGGCGCTTGATGATGCCGTAGGGGAAGGTATCGAAGCCGATGCGCACCTGGTGCCTGCGGTAGTGGGTCGGGGCCGGCAGTCCCTTGCGCCCGCGCACCCAGGCCAGGTGGCGCCCGTGCAGCCACTCCACGTGGGTGGGGTCCACCGAGTTCTCCATGATCTGGAGCCAGTTGCACGGGATCAGGGCGCGGCCGATGTCGCGCAGGCCGTCGGGCCAGACCAGCAGGTCCCAGCGTGGCAGGAGCGGCACCGGCTCCGGCCCGAGGTAGGCGAAGATCAGGCCGCCGAGCTCCTCCGCCCGGTAGGCGGTGGCGCGACAGCGCGCGAGCAGGGCGGGCTTCTGCTCCGATTCGGCGGGCATCGCCAGACAACGGCCGTCGGCGGCGAAGGTCCAGCCGTGGTAGGGGCAGAGGATGGTCTCGCCGTCCACCTCCCCGTAGGCCAGGGAGGCGCGCCGATGGGGACAGGATTCCTCGAGCAGGCCGAGGCGTCCGGAGGCGGTGCGAAAGAGCGCCAGGTCCTCACCCAGGAGACGCACCTTGCGGGCCTCGCCTGGTGCCAGCTCGGCGCTGCCGGCCACGGGATGCCAGTAGCGCCGCAGCAGCGCGCCCATGCCGGTGCCCGGGCCGATGCGGGTGAGCAGGTCCTGGGTGTCCTGGTTCATGATCTCACTCGGCGGCCGGGCGCCCGCCGGAGATGCGCTCGACGTAGGTTCGGGGGGAGATGACCGAGGCCCGCCCCGGCGGCTGTTCGATGAGCAGACGATCGCCCGTGATGAGGATGCTGCCGGCGTGGCCTTCCAGGAGTTGCCAGAGGTGCGTGTCGCCCGGGTCGGGCGCAGGACTCGCCGGTCCGGGATCCCGCCAGATCGCGTTGGCGACCAGGTCGGTGAGGAGGGCATCGACCTCGGGCTCGGTCAGACCATGCAGTCTGCTGAGTTTCGGCCGGAGCAGGACCGCTCGGTACTCATCGAGCAAGGCCGGGGACAATAGGTAGACGATCGCACCCGACAGCATGTCATCGAGGATCCGCGCCACCGGGCTGCAAGCGTCCCCGGTGATCAGACCCGCGGCGAGGACGTTCGTATCGACGACGAAGACCCGCGGGCTCATTGTCCGCGCGCGGCACGCGTCTCTGCCACCGCGAGCGACAAGGCCGCATCGGCGTCGAGACCGGCGCGGGCGCGCGCCTGGTCCACCAGGGACCGGGCAGTCGCCTGATCCCGAATGCCCCGCAGACGCAGACTCTCCTCGATGATCGATGCGATGGAGCGCCTCTGCCGCGCCGCGGTCTCCTTCAGGGCGCGGTGCAGGTCGTCGTTCAGGGAGATGGTGAGGCGGCTCATGGTCCAGCTCCAATGGCGAGGTGGCGTGTCACATTAGCACCAAGTCACCATCGCCGGCCAGCATCGGGCTTCGCTCAGCATCGGGAGTGCTTCCTTCCGCGTAACGCGCTGGATCTGGGTGCGGGCAAGCGCGGACTGATCCGACGAGGCGGCGGTGAAGGCCCGACTGCGGCCGCCGTTGTCGGCTAGAACACGCTGTGGGACCGCGTCTTCGACATCCCCTGCCATCGGTTGCGTCATCGGCTCTGGGAAGTTGCGGGCCGCATGCCATGCGGTGGTGGCGGGCGCGGTGCGCGCCGGCCGGAACGGTTCCCGACGGATCTGTGGTGGCGCTGGTGGACGACCACCGCTGTTTCGCGCCCGATCTCGTCGCTCGGCTGGCCGCGACGGGGCGTATGGGGTTATCTGCGAGACCTTGGCGTGGTCGAGAAGGCTCAACCCGCGTCCGCTGTCGGGAATTACTGATGGGGATGTTGGCGACCTGGCGTGGCCCCTCAGCGCCGGCCAAGGCGGTCGATGCGCAGCTTTGGGGCGAAGGCATATAAGTCGACGATCCGCACCGTCGGTGTCTTGTCGCGACGTGATCCGGTTTCCACGATACCGAGTGTCTCCAGCAGCGTCAGTGCCACCGCCGGCTCGGGCTCACCAGCCTGCTTGAGTGCCTCCAAGGACTCCGGCCGGTCCAGGTACGACTTGAACCCTTCGATGCGCAAGACGCGCTCGCGCTGATCGGTGTGGCTTCCGTCAACAATTCATCCAGCCGCCCCCGGGAAACATCCGGCATGGCAGCACGTAACTACGGCCGTCGGCGGCGAAGGTCCAGCCGTGGTAGGGGCAGAGGATGGTCTCGCCGTCCACCTCCCCGGTAGGCCAGGGAGGCGCGCCGATGGGGACAGGATTCCTCGAGCAGGCCGAGGCGTCCGGAGGCGGTGCGAAAGAGCGCCAGGTCCTCACCCAGGAGACGCACCTTGCGGGCCTCGCCTGGTGCCAGCTCGGCGCTGCCGGCCACGGGATGCCAGTAGCGCCGCAGCAGCGCGCCCATGCCGGTGCCCGGGCCGATGCGGGTGAGCAGGTCTTGGGTGTCTTGATTCATCAGTAGACGGTCTGCGGGCGGGCATAGAAGTCGCGGTCCCAGCGGCCATGCTCCGGCGGGCCGATGGCGGACGCCTTCCAGCCGCAGAACGGGGCCTCGGCGCTGATGGCGAGCGCCCCGGGGCCGAGCTTGAGCAGGCCGGCTTGGGCTTGCTCGGCGACGCGGGACAGCGCCGCCCGGTCATGGCCGTAGACGGCGGCCAGGAGCCCCTGCGGCACGCCGTTGGCCAGCGCAATCGCCTCGTCGAGGTCGGCGGCCGGTAGGATCAGGGCCAGCGGGCCGAAGGTCTCCTCCTGAGCGATGACGCTGTCGGGGGCGACGTTGCCGAGCAGGGTCGGGGCCAGCCAGCGCCCGGCATAAGAACCTGATTCGCCAGCCGCCGGCAGCGCGGCCTGGGCCAGCACCCGGGCGCCATCGGCCAGCGCCTGGTCCAGGCTGGCCTGGACCCGAGCGCGGTGCCCCGGCGCGACCAGCGGGCCGACCAGGGTGGCCGGGTCCAGCGGGTCGCCCACCGGCAGCGCGCGGACGGTGGCGGTGAAGGCCGCGGTGAAGCGCTCGAGGACGCCGCGCTGGACGATGAGCCGGCGCAGGGCCGTGCAACGCTGCCCGGCGAAGCCGAAGACGCCGCGGGCGAGCACGGCCAGATCGGCCGCGTCGAAGGCCCAGTCATCCAGGATGATGGCGGCGTTGTTGCCGCCGAGCTCCGCCTGCAAAGGGATCTGGCGCGCCGCGCACAGCGCCGCGATGGCCTGGCCGGTGGCACTCGATCCGGTCACCGAGACGGCGTCGATGCGCGGGTCGGCGACGATGGCGCGCACCGCGTCGGCGTCACCGGCGACCGGGCTCACCAGCCCGGCCGGCAGCCCGGCCGCCTGGAGCGCGCGCAGCAGCCGTGCCGAGCACTCGGGGGCCAGCGGCGACGGCTTCCAGACGCAGCCGTTGCCGCAGGCGAGCGCCGGGGCAAGCTTGCCGGCGGCGATGGCGAGCGGGTTGTTCCAGGGCGTGATCAGCGCGACGGTGCCGAGCGGGCGATAACGGATGCGCGCCCCGTCGACTGTCGTCTCGGCCAGTCCGTCGCGGGCGAGCCGCGCAGCGACGCGGATGTGGGCCAGGGCGCGGCGGAACTCATCCTCGGCCTCGGCAATGGGCTTGGCGATCTCGCGGGCGAGCAGGCGGGCCAGGTCCGCTCGCTCCCGCTCCAGGGCGTCGGCCCAGCGCACCAAGAGCGCGGCCCGCTGCGCCGCGGCGGTACCGGCCCAGTCCCGCGCGGCCGCGGCGGCTGCCGCGCAGCTCGCCGCGATGGTCTCAGACGCCCGCATCGGCGCGGCCGCGGTGCCCGCCGCGCCGGCTGCCGCCGCCAACAGCTCCGCAACCGGCTGGAAGCGGGCCGCCCGTTCGGCCAGCCAGGCCCGGCTCAGCTCGGCATGGACGGGCTCGGTGGAGCCCACCGCGTCGTCGGCGACAATGACCTCGAAGCCGCGCTCGTAGGCGTCGAGCACGGTGGCCCGGATGCAGCCGTGGGTGTAGAGCCCGGCGACGATAAGGGAACGGACCCGCAGCCCCCGCAGCCGCGCGTCGAGCTCGGCACAGCCGAAGGCGCTGAAGAAGCGCTTGTGCAGCACCGGCTCGCCGGGGCGCTCCGCCAGCGCGGCGGGCGGCGCATAGCCGCGGCTGCCTGCCACGCAGGCGCGGATACCGCGGCGTTGCCAGTGGGGCATGCGGTCGCTGCCGTCGGTGGCGATGCGGGTGCGCACGTGGAGCACGGGCCAGCCGCGGGCGCGGGCGCCGTCGAGGAGCGCGGTCAGGCGGCCGATGAGATCGACCGCGGGGGGCGAGAGCGGGGGACGGTCGAAGAAGTCCTGCTGCACGTCCACCAGCAGCAGGGCGACGCGGCCCGAGGCGGCTTCAGCCACCGCCGAGCCGGGCGCAGGCGGCGGCGCCGATCAGCGCCCCCAGCTCGCGAGTACCGACCTGACGGCAGCCGGGGGCCATGATGTCGGCGGTGCGCCAGCCGGCGGCGAGCACGTCCTCGACCGCCCGGTCGATGGCGTCGGCGATGGGGTCGAGGTCGAAGTGCTCGCGCAGCATGAAGACCAGGCTGTAAATCTGGCCGATGGGGTTGGCGCGGTCCTGCCCCGCCAGATCATGCGCGGCGCCGTGGCCGGTCTGGTAAACGCCGATGCCGTCCGCGGAGAAGTTGGCGGAGAAGGACATGCCGCGGGAGCCGAGCAGAACCGAGGCGCCGTCCGCCAGCACGTCGCCGAACATGTTGGAGGCCACCACCACGTCGAAGGCCCGGGCATCGGCAATCATCTGATAGCAGGCGTTGTCCACCTCCAGCAGCTGCAGCTCCAGTGCGCGCCCGGCACAGACCTGCTCCGCCGTCTCCCGCCACAGGGCGCTGATGGTCAGCACGCCGCCCGGTTTGTGCACCACGCAGAGCCGGCCGCGGCGCAGCGCCGCGAGCCTGGCCGCCACCTCCAGTATGGCCGCCACATGCGCCGCGTCGTAGTCGAAGCAATGGCGGGCGCGGCGGCGGCCGTCCTGCTCCGCGTGCTCGCCGAGCCCCTGGTAGAGGCCACCCATGTTCTCGCGCACCACCAGGATGTCCACGCCGTCCAAGGCCTCGGGCCGTAGCGGGCCGATGTCGCGCAGGGCCGCGGTGGGCCGCAGCGGCACCAGCTTGCAGAACAGGCCCAGCACGCGGCGCAGTTCGTACACGAATCGCCCGCCGCCAGGGCCGCAGAGCACCGCGCCGCGGCGGGCGTGGATGTCGTGGCAGAACTGCTCAAGCTCGGGCGTGACCCAGTGCCCGGTGGCGCGGTAAGCCGGATTGCCGATGGCCGGTCCGGTCTCGAAGCTGAAGCGCCGGCCGCAGCGCTCGCCCACCTGCTCCAGGATGTCGCGGCAGACGGCGAGCAGCTCCGGGCCGATGCCCTCGCCGCCGAGCAGGCCGATCACGGCGGTCTCGGCGGGCGCGCGGCCGATGGCGGCCCAGTCCGCGAAGGCGCGGTTGCAGTGGCTCGGCAGCCCCGCGACGGGTGGCGGCGACAGCGCCCCGGCCGGCAGTGAGGGGGACGGGCCCGCTGCCTGGAGGCTCGGTGACTGGATCGTCGGATCAAGCGCGGACATGCGTCGGTATGGACTCGGTTCCGGGCGCACGTTCCGGGCGCCGTTGTGATCAGGGTATGCGCCAGCACAGGGTTGGCGGATCATACCAAAACATGAGAGGTTTTCCGCTTGCCGCAGGGCCGCCGCGCCCCGTCGGCAGAAGGCCGCGCACCATTGCATGCGCGACAGATGCGACAGGAGCCGCTGGCGTTAATGTCCACCACCGAGCCGCTGCCGACCACCGCCTTGTCCGCCGCCGCCCGGGCGGTGACGGCGATGATCCGCATCCGCAACGAGGCCGAGTTCCTAGACGCCGCGGTGCGCTCCGTCGTCGATCTCGTCGAGCGCGTGGTGCTTGTGGACAACCTGAGCACCGATGCCACGCCCCGTATCATCGCGCGCCTGCTGGCCGAGCATCCGGACAGGATCGAGACCCATCGCTACCCCCACGCCGTGACCCGGGTCGGCGCCGAGCACCGGGCGCTCGCCGCGGCAGACCCAGGCTCGCCGCGGCTCCTGTCCAACTATTACAACTGGTGCCTTGGCCACTGCCGCACGCCCTGGGTGCTGAAATGGGACGGGGACATGATCGCGCTGCCGGCCCTGGCCGAGGCGATGGCCGCGTGGCGCGCCGGCGGCCGACCGATCTTGGTGATGCAGGGGGCCAACGTCCACCCGGACCGGCGTCACCTGATCCGCGCCCGGGTCGAGGACAAGGCGGTGCTCGCCGCGCAACTGGACACGCCCGGGCTGCCGGCCTGGGCGGTGAGGCTCACTTACGATCACCCGGAGCCGCGGCTCTTCCCGCGGGCCGGCGCCGCGTACGAATCCGGGCTCGGCTGGGTCGAGCGCCTGGCGAGCCCGTACATGGACAAGGCGCGCCGGGATGACTTCCGCTTGATCGCCGCGGGGCCCTGCTTCCTGCACATGAAGTTCTGCAAGGCGGACCCCTGGGCGGGCTACAACCCGGACCTGGCCCGGGTCATCGCCGGCAATGTGGCGCTCGGGCCGGCGCTGCCCGCCGACTGGCGCCGGGTGCTGGAGCGCTTCGGCCATGGCTGAGCGCGGCACCACCGACGCCGCGGCCATCAGCGTCGTCATCCCTACCCGCAACCGCGCCTCGCGGCTGCGCGAGGCTATCGCCAGCGTGCGGCGGCAGACCCTTGCGCCGCTCGAGATCATCGTTGTCGACGACGCCTCCAGCGACGACACGCCGGCGCTGTTGCAGGCGCTGGCGGCGCCGGATCTCCGGGTCATCCGCAACGGCGCGCGGAGCGGGGCCAGTCGCGCCCGCAACCTCGGCATCGCCGCGGCCCGGGGCGGCCTGCTTGCCTTCCTCGACGACGACGACCGCTGGCGGCCGGAGAAGCTCGCGGTGCAGGCGGCCGAACTGGCGGCCGCGCCGGCGCGGGTCGGCATGGTCTGCTGTGGCTACGACGTGATCGCCGAGCCGAGCGGCCGGCTGTTCAAGACCTGGCATCCACCCGACCGTCCGATGGATCTGGCCTATTTTCTGCGCACCACCGGCTTCATGACCACGGTGCCGTTGCTGCGACGGGTCTGCTTCGAGCAGGTCGGTGGGTTCGACGAACGGCTGGAAGGCGGTCAGGACCTTGACCTTTGGATCCGCATCGCGGAACAGTTCGACGTCATCGCGGTACCGGACGTCCTCGCCGAGCACCGGATCCACGGCCACCAGATCACCACCGACTTGCCAGCCAAGGCCCGGGCCAGCGCCGGCATCCTGCGCAAGCATCGACAACGCCTCGCCGCCAATCCCGACCTACTTCAACGGCATCTGACCAGGGCAGCACTGCTTCATTGTGCAGCCGGACAAGCGGAGGTCGGTCAGGGTTACCTTGTCGAGGCCCTTGCTCTAGCGCCGGACCAGCAGGAACTTCGCGATCACCTCGATCACTCCCGGAATGATCCAGCGGGGCACGCCGTCTGGCTGCGCACGCATGCCTTTCCGAGCGTCGAGGGTATTCGACTGTTCTATTGATCGTCATGGTGTCGCCATGTTGGATCGAGCGCACCTGCTTTGCACCCTCGCCAATGTTCTACCGGGCCAGCGCCAAATCTCGACTCAGTTGAGCTCGATCGAACGCAGGGATCGATTCTGCGGTACGTCCCGAGGAATTCCATCCAGGGCCGCGCACAGCAATCGCCAGAGACCTTATCGGAACCCGGTGGAGCCAGAGATATCGTCCCAGGCGGGGCGGCTGTCGAAGCAGTTGCTCGGCGCCATGAGTCAGAACTGACGGCTCTGGTTGCCGGACTGAGTCTCTCATCGATGGGTGACCAAGATCTGGTTGCAGTGGCCGCTTGCGGCGGGAGTCCGGCCGGTCATTGATTCGGACTTCGTGACCGGAACTGGCCGGTTGCGGTCGCCCCTGACCCGCGAAACGGGCGTCCGCTCAGCTTCATCTAGGAGGCTGTCCGACTTATCGGGCCGCAGGCCGGGTACAATAGGTCCGGGTTCACGCAGACGCGAGTGTGCAGC
>NZ_CAJXYK010000061.1 GCF_913063425.1 uncultured Thiohalocapsa sp. | reverse complement strand
GCCGGTTACCTCGGCGTCAGCCGGATGACGGTGAGCCGCGCGGTCAAGCGCGACGAGAAGGCTGCCGTTACATGTGAGACCTGACACCTGACCCCTTTGACCCCTGACCCCTTCTTCGGCAGCATCAGCAGTCGCCCGTACACGCGGGCATCATCGTCTGCAACTTCAATTCGGATTTCCGCGCCCAAGCCGAGCGCATCCACCACGCGACAGCAGCCGAAGGCGACTTGACGGGCAAGCTCCTCCGCGTTAATCGGTCTCGGTAACGCCAGGGACAGGCTCGACGAATCCGGTGCGTGCAACCTTCGCCCGGATGGGCGAGGACGCGGCGCTCGGAATCGACCTGCGAAATTCGCCGCTTAAGGGGTTCAACTGCTCTTTACCAGGGTCAATGGTAACCCCACCCCCGTGACCCGCCCCAGTGACCCCACGCCTGACCCCGAGTTTCGAGGAGGTTTCTGTGTCTACCAGATCAATTGTCAGGCTGCTGTGCCTGATCGTGGCCGGTGTCTTGGTGGCCCTCTCCGCCGCCCCGGCGCTCGCGAAGGACTGGTTCCTGCATCCCTATGGCGAGCTGCGCGCTTATCACGGCGACTGGCTGGCTGTCTGCGAAGAGGGCGGGGAAGGCGCCTGCCGTGCCGTGCAGATCCTGCTTGAGCCGGGGGAAACCCGCGTCGGCCCTGCGCGGCTGGCGCTGGAGCGCAAGGACGCGGGGCATTTCGATGTGGTGTTCCACCACCAGGCCTTGTTCGCCGGCGTGCGCGGTCCCCTCGTGCTCGACATCGACGGTGAGGCGCTGACGCTGTCGCCCGGACAATGGGCGCCGGGAGAGCCGGGGAGGCCGAACGTGATCGCGGCGTTCCACATCGCCGATGTGGAGCTGGCCAAGGATCTCGTGGCGCGTATGAAGGCAGGCGCGCGCCTTACGCTGCGCCACGATGCGGGCGAGGCGCAATTCTCGCTGCGCGGCGTGACCGCAGCGCTTGCCGCGATCGAAGCCCAGGCGGCGAGCCGCAATTGATACGACATGACCTGCGGTATTCAGCGCCTGTCCGAGAGACCACTGTCAAAAACCTGACAGTCGCGGCAGAGAGGGGATAGAGGGTCAGGCGGGGAAACCACGGGTCAAAAACCACGGGGTCAAGTCTCACATGTAACATCAAAGAAACCCCAGGGTTAGGTCTCACCTGTAACCTCATTAAGCGCCGCGGCCTCCCACTCGGCGCTTGAGCGCCCGACTGACCTTCGTGCGGCTGACGCCGAAGTGCTCGGCGATGGCCCGCATGCTGGTGGGTGCCCGTGCGATAGGCCTGGGGCGCGCGCGTTCGCGGTCGGCGTCGCCCAAAAAGATCCTGCGCCGTTCGTTTCTAAGCTTCGCCACGTGATACGGCGCACCGGCAGATCCCAGCCGCAGCGGTCTTGCCGTCGTGGGCCTCTCCACATCGGCGCCGCCTCAGCGCTCCGCGCGATACAGCGGAGCGGGGCACTGGCGCGCCGGAGGTCGAGCACGAAGCGGCTGGAGGCCGCAGCGATGGAGCGGCATCAGGGTGCCCCTGCACTCTGGCGCGCTGTGCGGCGGCGATGTTGACGAGTGCATCGAGGAAGAAGCGGGAGATGCGTCCGAACGGCGCATGCCCAGTCTGCGGCGGAACCAGGACCGGCCCTCAAGTACCTGACGGCGCTCAGACCCGCAGGCATAGGCAGCGCATCCGGTCAGGCCGCGGCCCGATGCGGCTGCTCGTTGAAGCGGGCTACGGTGGCGTCGTTGAGCATGCGCTGTGCGCACTCGGCGCAGCGGCCGCAGCAGGTGGCCACCTTGAGCTTGCTCTGGAGGCATTCCAAAGAGTAGGCCCCTTCGTCACAGGCGGTGCGGATCTGGCCGTCCGTTACCTTGTTGCAGACACAAACGTACATGGCGGTTTGACCGATGTTTGGTTGACGACACTCACAACATAAGCGGAAAGAGAATGATTCGCAATACCGTTCTGCTGATCTCGATCAACGGACGGAGAAACAGTGGCTTGCAGCGAGGCGCATCGATCACTGTCCCCCAGGCCCGGTGGCGCCGTCTGCCAGAGTCTTGTTTAGCCGCGTTGCCCTTGATTTGCTGCGTTGCCCTTGATTTGCTGCGTTGCCCTTGATTTGCTGCGTTGCAGCAGCATGTCCCGTGCCAAGGGGGTGTCAGCCATCGGGACCTGTCCGGTGGCTGCCGGCTGAAACTCCCCAACCTCCCGCCAACGACCACCCCACCGGAGAACCGCGCTGTGCAAGGCGACAATCCGATCCTGCAAGCACTGAACGGCTGTCTCAAAGATCAGCTGACGGCCATCAACCAGCTCTTTCTGCATGCGCGAATGTCCAAGAACTGGGGCCTGCACGCACTCGACGACTACGAATACCAGCGCTCGATCAAGGCCATGAAGCTGGCCGACGAGCTGATCGAGCGCATCCTGTTCCTGGAAGGCCTGCCGAACCTCCAGGATCTGGGCAAGCTCCTGATCGGCGAGGACGTGCCGGAGCTGCTGGGTGGCGACCTCACCATGCTCACCACCATGCGCGGCAATCTCCAGGACGCCGTCAAGCTCTGTGAGGAGCACAAGGACTACGTGAGCCGTGATGAGCTCACCGAGATCCTCGAAGAGGTCGAGGAGCACATCGACTGGATCGAGTCCCAGCAGTGGCTCATCGACAACGCCGGACTGGAGAACTACCTCCAGTCCATGATGGAGGCATGATCATGCAAGGCAGTTCAGAAGTCCTCGCGCACCTTCAGAGCCTGCTCAACTGCGAGCTCGCCGCCCGCGACCAGTACATGGGCCACGCCCGCAAGTTCCGCGACTGGGGGCTGTTCAAGCTTGCCGAGCACCTGGAGCATGAGCAACAGGAAGAGGCGGAGCATGCCGACAAGCTCATCGAGCGCATGCTGTTCCTGGAGGCGGAGCCGGACTACAACCAGCAGGATAAGGTCAACATCGGCAACGACGTCGAGGGGATGCTGAAGCTGGACCTCGACGTGGAGTACCGCGTCGCCGCCGCGCTGAAGGACGCCATTGCCACCTGTGAGTCGGTGCAGGACTACGACACCCGCGACATCCTGATCCAGCTGCTCGACGACACCGAGATGGATCACGCCTGGTGGCTGGAGCAGCAGCTGCGCCGCATCCAGCTTATGGGCATCCAGAATTACATCCAGGCGCAGATGGGTGAAGATAGGCAGGGGGCTGCAGCGGCCTAGCTGAGCGTCTCGCTGATCATGTCAGCGTTGGCGCCCAGGGTGACCCTGAAGCCATTGGAGTTTTGAAGCTACGAAACACACGAAAGACGCGACAAGAGCCGATTTTGCGGCCCGCTCTGGCGTTTTCGCGTTTTTTGCGTGGTTCGTAGTGTCTCTTCCAGAGGCTCCCGGGCTACGTGCCCGTCTGACACAACTGTCGCGACGTTGCGTAAGGAGCTTTGGCCGTGGCGCCGCCTGCAGCCACAGGGCCACTCAGACCTTGCGCAGCAGATCCAGCCGGTGCGGCTTCACGAAGTGCGCACCGGTGGGTGTCATATGCGCCTCGAAGGCGGTGCGGATCTCCGCCCGGCGTGTCGCATCCAGATTCAGCTCGGTATGGGTAACATCAAGGAAGCGACCGGCGAAGCTGGCCCAGTCCGGATAGGTGCCCGGCACCTCGATGAAGACTTCGGCCTCGCTGCGGAAGCGCCCGGCGTCCACGGCGCGCCGGAGTGCCTCGAAGGCCGCCTGGCGCACGCTCTGCTCGTCGTGGATCAGCGACATCAGCGTGTTGAACGCGCCCCAATAGACGGGCTCGGAGAACAGCGCCGCGCCACCGGCCTTGAGCACCCGATGGATTTCCGCCAGGGCCCGGTCCATCGTGTCCACCGGCACGTGGTGCAGGGACTTGAACATGCACACGGCGTCGAAGCTCGCGTCCGTTGCTGCGATGGCCTCTGCGCCGCCGAGCACGAAGCGCACCTGGGGCAGGTCCGTGATGGCCAGGTTCTTGTCGTGCTGGATCCGGTCCACCTCGGTGGCGACCACCTCGGCGGCGCCCAGGCGCTCCACGAGCGCGCGCGTCGTGTGGGCCGCACCACAGCCGAGCTCCAGCACCCGGGCGCCGCGCAGGTCCAGCAGCTCCGCGACGGCGTCGATCTCGGTGGCGGTGCGGTAGCGATGCGGCGCGTTCAGCTGCATGGTGATCAGGGCTGGCTTGCTCGGGATGGGGCGTCTTGCGTCTCGCGCCAGCGACCCTGGCGCGTGTCGGCAGCGGGCGGTCGGCCGGTGTCTTGGGCCGCTCAGCGCTGCACGGTGCCGATCCGCCCCTCCACCGATTCGATCTTGCCCGTCATCCGCCCCGCCTTGCCACTGCGGATGTCGAGCTTGATGGCCGAGTAGACCCGCCGGCAGCCCAGGCCGTCCAGCACCGCCGCCGCCCGCTCCACCAGGGCCATTGCCTCTGCCACCGTGTCGGTCTCGACGACGGTGCCCATGGGGGTCAGCCGATACTCGACCCCCGACTCCCGCACCATGCGGATCACCTCGCTGACCTGGGCGCTGACGCTCTCACCCTGGTCGGTGGGGAAGATGCTGAATTCCATCAGAACAGACATTGGGCAGCCTCGACGCGGTGGTGTTGCGCTGACCCCCCCCCGGTGGCGCGGCCGGGAGCGGCGCACTTGCGGCGCCTGCTCAGAGCGGCAGCAGACTCATCAGAAACAACAGGATCAGCGCCCCGATGCCGACCCAGTCGAACAGGCGCCGCCAGCGCTGGTGCTTGTGGTGCAGGCGCTCGGTGGCGTCGGCCAGGGCCGGGCTTGCCGCCAGGGCGGGGGCGAGATAGGTGCGGTGGTGCTGGAGCTCGATGGCGTCCAGCGCCGCCGCCGCCTCCACCATGTCCGCGCGATAGGCACGTCGGTTCAGGTCCAGGAGGCGGGTTCGCAGATCGGCATGGAAGTGCATCATCGCCGCATCCAGGTCCCAGAAGAAGGCGACGATGCCGGCGTTGTCCGGTGCGCCTGGGGCGACGGCGGCCTCGCGCAGGCAGATGGCGTCGGGTGTGTCGCCGCAGGGTGTGATGTAGAGGTAGCCGGCGCGCATGCGCGTGCGCCACGCCAGTGGGCGGGCTTGCCGATTGGACATCCCCGCATGATGGCGTGTCGAGGCCGCCGGATCAACGCGTTGCGGAGTCAAGCTCGGCAGACGCCGGCTTTGCTCGGTGAGGACTGGGTGCGACGCACCCAGTCCGGATCGGCTTCTTCGGGCTGCGGCCCTGACTCAGGCCGCCGTCCTGGCCTCGCATTCCCAGTTGGCGATGCGGATCAGCTCCATCACGCCACGTGCCAGCGGCAGTGGCTCTTTGGGGGCGTAGCCCTTGCCCCTGGACCAGGCCGCTTCGGCCTCCTCCGCGACATTGTGGAAGCCCTGACGGCAGAGCTCCCAAACGGCTTTGTCTTGATATGTCGTCATGATACGGCCCCTGATCGTTGATGCCTGCCGGGTGTGCGGTGTTGCACAAGTGAGACACGTGGAGCACCCCGGGGGCACTACTGGAAAACCGTTAGACGGACCCTCAACTATCGCCAATCAGGCCCTTGCTGATGCGATTTCCTGGTGCGGAGCTGCTTTGTTTTCAACGCCCTGCGGGCGCTGAAGCCGCCAGGTTCTCGCTCAGTTCGTGCCCGGGGCCCAGGCCCAGCACCCTTTGATGCTGTGCCGCGGCCTTGGCGATGCGTCGCGTGCAGGCCACGCCCTTCGCTCTTAACCACAGCATAGTTCACCGAGGTGAGTGCACAATTGGCGAATACCATGTGCAGCCTTGGCGCTGACCCCGCAGAAGGCCGCAATTCCGCCACCCGGGGCCGATTCCCGCTGCCCCCTCATGCCACAAGCTGTCCAGTGGACGTTGAATCTCGCGACCGGAAACAATAACTTCCGCGCACCATGGTTATCGGAGCAGCAACCCAAGTGAATTCCTCAGCCGTTCCGCCGGGGCTCGTGCCCTGGGGCGTCGTCCTCGTCGGCGCCGCCTTCGCATTCGCATCGTCCATCGTGCCGCACTTCGAGTCCGCGCACCGGCTGCTGGCGCTGCCCTTCGGCGTCAGTGTGGCCCTGTACGGCCTTTATGGCGTGGTGGCGGCCCTGGTGCCGCAGTCCCTCGCTGACCGGCTGGGGCTGCGCATCCTTGGGCTGCACGTCGTCATGGGTGTGCTGCTGCGGGCCTCCGTGGACCCGCGGCTGGTGGAGGGCTGGCTGGCGCTGGTGCCGGCCCTGTTGATCGCCTACATGCTGGCGGACGTGTACCTGCGGCGCGGGCAGGAGCCGACATCGGCCGCACGCGGCGGCGGGCCGTCCTGAGGGCGCGGCGCCGTTGCCAAGCCGGAGTCGGCGGCGCGCACCTGTCGCCGGCCAAGCACAGCAGCAGTCAAAAGGGGGCGATGTGGAGCTTCTTCAGGGCAGTCGGCAGCAGTGTCCGTCGTGCGGTGAGCCCATCGAGCTTACGGTGGACCTGAGCTGCGGCGACCAGGCCTACGTGGAGGACTGCGCCGTCTGCTGCGCGCCCATGCAGGTGCGGGTACGGTTCACGCCGGACCCCGATGCACCGCCCGCGGTGGAGGTATGCCGCGAGAACGAGTAGCGGCGAGCTGGACGGTTATTGCGTTGTCGGCAGGGGTGTCCCGCCTCAGAAGCCACCGCCGGTCCGGAAGCCGCCGCCACCGCCACCAAAGCCACCGCCGGTCCGGAAGCCGCCGCCGCCGAAGCTGCCCCCCGAGCCACCCCCAAGGCCGCCCGATCGGGAACTGCCACCCCAACCCCCGCCCCAGGGGCTGCCGCGGCCGAAGCCGCCGGAGCCGAAGGTCGGATCGGTGCGCGGCGGGCGATAGCGGTACTGCTCCTCCAGCACCCGCATCAGGGCTTCGCGGTCCAGCGCGCCTTTGAGGAAGTTGGCCAGCATCAGGGCCACCAGGGCACCATCGCCGAAGCTGGCACCGGGGCGGTCCATGCGCTCGCGCTGCATGTCGCGCCGCAGCCGGGCCAGGTCTTCGAGCTTCTGCTGCTGCCGGGCGCGGCTCTGCTTGAGGTTCTCCATCAGAAACCGGGCCTTGCGCTGCTCGCGCTCCAGCTCCATCAGCGTCGCGACGATGCGGTCGTCTTCCGGGAAGGGGGTGCGGGCGGCGTCGCGCTCCAGGGTCGCGAGCTCTTCGCGCTCCAGCGCCGCGGCCAGCTGCTCCACCGCCCGCTGCGTGTACTCATCGTCGCCATTGGAGAAGGCGGCACGATGCTGCGTCTTGGCGGTGATGTCGGCGTCCGCCGCCTCGATGCGCGCCTCCACATCGTCGACTGCCTGCTGAGCGGCGTCGCGCTCGGCCTCCAGGCGCGGGATGCCGTCGGCTTCCCGCGCCGCCTCGTCAAGTGCCCGCAGCGCCGTCAGCTCGGCGTCCGCGTCGCTCCGGCGGGCGCTGGCATGCTCGCGCAGCCGCGTCGGGATCTCCGCCAGGCGCTGGTAGTTGAGCCGGGCGTCGGCATAGCCGATGAGCCGCGCCACCTTGCCGTCCAGCCAGCGAAAGAGCCCGCCGCCGCGGTACGCCGCGGTGCCGAAGCCGCGCTCCCAGAGGTACATGAACAGCGGGTCCTCGCGGTAAGCGGCGCCCTTGGACAGGGCCTCCTGCTCGCTCTCGGTGGCCTTGGCCTCGGCATGCTGGGCGATGCGATCCGCTTCCGTGGCCTGCTCGCGCTGGGCGCGATAGGCCGCATCCGCGTCGAGCTTGGCCTGGACGGCGGCCTCGGCGTTGTCCAGGTACTCGGCGGCGGTCTCCAGCTCCCTACGCAGGCGCTCGCGCTCCGCCTCCAGGGAGGCCTTGTGGGTGCTGGCCTGCTCAAGCTCGCGCACCACGGCGGCCGCTGCGGCGTCGCGCTGCCCCAGGATGTCCGCCGCGCGTCGCTCGGCGGCGTCCAGCTCGCCGGCGAGCTCGCCCCTGTCCAGCACGTCCACGTGCACCCGTGCCAGGGCCTTCAGCTGCTCGCCGCGGCGGCGCAGCAGCTCCTGGATCTGCTGCTGGAGCGCCTCCGCCTGGGCATCCAGGTCGGCAAGGGTGTCCTGCTGCGTGCGCGAGATCTGGGCCACCTGGGCCATGGCCTGCATACCGCTCATCATGGTCGGTGTGCCTCCCTACCAGTCCGTGATGGCGGCGCCTGTGGTGCGCAGCCGATAGTCCGGCGTCAGT
This sequence comes from uncultured Thiohalocapsa sp., assembly GCF_913063425.1. Classification (GTDB taxonomy): domain Bacteria; phylum Pseudomonadota; class Gammaproteobacteria; order Chromatiales; family Chromatiaceae; genus Thiohalocapsa. Next base: position 18,051 of record NZ_CAJXYK010000061.1, on the reverse strand, counting down.
CGGCCCGCGGGCTTGCGACCCACCAGGTCCGCCTGGATGATGCCGTCGTCGCGCTTGTCTGCGGCCACCGAGTCGAAGGTGGAGCGGTCCACGCGCAGGCCCCAGCTGTCCGTCAGCTCGGTGTCGCCCGTCTCCTCGCTGGTGATGGGCACGCGCAGGACCTCGCCGCGGGGGCCGATGGCCTCGACGATGAGATAGTAGTTGCGGCCGTCTGGGTTTGCCTCCGGCACGCGCCAGACGCCGCTGCGCTCCCCGGGGCGGTTCACCACGCGGATGCTGTAGTCCGCTTCCACCTGCCCGCGCAGGTCGGTGAGCGCCGTCAGGGCATCTTGGGCGGCGGCGGTGTCGCCATCGCGCAGGGCCTGCTCGCCGGCGGCCAGCAGCCGGTCGGCACGCTCATCCGCGGCGGGCTCTTCTGCCGCTTCCAGCACCGCCGCGTGCATGGCTTCCAAACGCTCGGGCAGGGCCGCCCGCGGCGCCACCACCAGCATCTGCCAGGCCACCAGCAGTAATGCCACGCCTGCCAGCGCACCCAGCACCCACTTGCCCCAGTCGCCGCGGCTCACGTACAGGTGCGCGAGCCGCGTGGCGAATGACTTGGGCGGTGGCTGGTAGACGAAGCGGTCTTCCTCGAGCGCACGCACGCCTGCATCCAGCACGGCGTCGCTCACCTCGATGCCCTGGGCTGCGTAGATGCGGCGCAGGCGCTCCTTGAGTGCCTGCTCGCGCGCACCGCTGTCGAGCTCGCGCTCCACCAGTCGCTCGCGGCGGCGCAGGGTGTCGACAACGTCCATGGCGAGCATGACGTCGTCCAGCGGCGGCTTGCCGGCATCCCCGGCCCCGGCGGACTCGGCGGCGGCGGTGCTCATGCGCCGGCGGCCAGCCCCTTGCCCTGCTCGGCGAGGCGGGCCATGCGCTGCTTGCCGTCCTCCACGGCGTCGCGGATCTCCTCGGCGTTGCGGGTGGAGGCCTTGCGCATCTGTTCGATGATCTCGCGGGAGTGGGTCTGGTAGCTCACCACGGAGTCCACCAGCTTCTTCACGGAATCGGCACGAATGGTGGGGCCGTAGCCCGCCTTGACGGCGGCCTCCTGCACCTTGCCGCCGATGTCGGCCAGCACCTCCAGGGACTGGCTCACGCCGTCCTTCATGGCATTCACCGTCGCCGTGGACTCGCCAAGGCCGAACATGCCGGTGAAGGACGCCGTCAGCGCGGTGAGCACCGTCTCGTTGGTGCTGAAGAAGCTCACCGCCTGCTGGTAGAGGCGCTCCTTGGCATTGGTGGTCTGGTGCAGGCGTGCCATCACCACCTCCGAGGTGTTGTAGGAGACGGTGATGTTGTCCGACAGGTCCTTGGCGATCTGGTAGCGCTTCTCCACGTCCTGGAGCTCGCGCACGCGCTCGTCACGGGTCATCTCCAGGCGGGCGCGCTCGGCGGCATCGTCGCCGGAGAAGCCCTCCACCGCCTGCATGGCACGGTTCACCTCGGCCTTGGCGGCATCGAGCTGGCCCTCGGCCTTTTTCAGCACTTCCAGCGCCAGCACCTCCGACTGCTTCATGGCGCCGCGGAAGTCCTGGTAGGCGTCCAGAATGCGCTGCTCGCGCTGCACCTGGTCGTTGGTGTCGGACGTGACGTCCAGGTAGGTGTCTTTGATCTTGTCGAAACGCGCGGCGATATCGCCGCGGGTCACCTTCATCCAGACGTTGGACAGCCGCTCGAAGGTGTCGAGCTTGCCGTCCTCCAGCTGGTCGACCATCTTCTTTGCATCGTCACGGATGCTGTTGAAGGCCTCGGTGATCTCCTCGTAACGGCTGCCGATCTGCATGGCCTGGACCTGCTCGCGCACCACCTCGTTGAAGGTGGATGACTGCGCCAGGGTGCGGGCGATGGCGGTGACACGGCTTGCGTCGAAGCCCGAGATCCGGTCCAGCAGGGCAATCATGGGATCATCGGCGCTGGACTGCTCCGTGGGCGCAAGGCCCAGGTCGTGGAGCGTGTTCATGGCCTTGTCGAGGTACTGCATCGGGCTCGCGGTGTCAGACATGCTTCAGTGTCCTCCTGGTGGGGTCCGTAATGCGGTCGATTGCGGCTGGGCGGCTGGGCGGCTGGGCGGCTGGGCGGCTGGGCGGCTGGGCGGCTGGGCGGCTGGGCGGCTGGGCCGGCGCTCGCCGGTGCCATGCGCCGCGCAGCCGGCCGCGGGCGGTGGCTTCCCGCGCGATTTATACGCTGTGCCGATGACGAACGGACCACAGGGCAGCCGAAAATCGCAACGGCAAGGGCGCATGTCGGGTCCGCACCGACACGGCGGCCGGCGCACCGGCCGCGTCGGGGGGGCTTCAGTCGCCGTAGAAGGCCTCTTCGACCTCGGCGGCGGGCACCTCCTGGTCCGCGTCCTGCTCGATGCGCACCAGCCGGGCAACCGGGCGCCCGTGCATGCTCAGGGTGATGGACTCCCCCTGCACCACGCGCTCGATGAGCTCTTCCAGGTGCGCGGCGGCATAGTCGGTGGTTACGGTCTGCATACTGTCTTCTCGTTGTCGTGCGCGTCTGCGTGACGCATTTCAGCCAGCGGGCCGCGCGCTGGTCGTCAACCGGCCCGTCCATGACTAAATGGGGCCGGGGTGGCACTTGAAACAGCCGCAGGGCGCGGCTGGTGGGCCTTTCGCCGGGGCGTGCGCAGTCGGTCGGTGGGTTTCTGCACAACCTCTCAGCGGCCCGCCGCGCGCTGCGCCAGCAGCCCGCGCAGGAGCGCCCGCGGCAGCCCCGGGCCACCATAGACCAGCCCGGTGTAGACCTGGATCAGGTCCGCCCCCGCGGCGAGCTTGGCGGCGGCGCTCGCGGCGTCCATCACCCCGCCGACGCCGATCAGCACCGGGTCGTCGCCCAGCGCCTGCCGCAGCGCGTGCAGCATGGCGTTGCTGCGGGCGAGCAGGGGCGCCCCCGACAGACCGCCGCTCATGCCCGTCGTGTCCATGCGCGCGGCGCTGAAGTCCACGGTGGTATTGCTGATGACGAGCCCGGCGCAGCCGCCCTCCAGTGCCGCGCGTGCGCAGGCCAGGGCGTCGGCGTCGCCCAGGTCCGGGGCCAGCTTCACCAGCAGCGGTCGCGGCCGGGTCAGGGCTTGGTTGGGGGTCTGGATGGCATCGACGAGGCCGCGGAGGTGATCCACCGTCTGCAGATCACGCAAACCGGGTGTGTTCGGACTGGAGACGTTCACCACCACGAAGTCCGCGAGCTCGCCCAGCCGCTCGAAGCTGCGGCGATAGTCGGCAGCCGCGTCCGCTGCGCCCGCGTCCCTGGATTTGCCGATATTGATGCCGAGCGGCACCTGCAGCGCGTCCTCCTGGCGCAGGCGCTCGATGCGCGTGGCCACCACGTCGGCACCGGCATTGGGAAAGCCCATGCGGTTGATGAGCGCGCCGTCCCCGGGCAGCCGGAAGACCCGCGGGCGCGGGTTGCCGGGCTGGCGCAGCGCGGTCACCGTGCCCACTTCCACGAAGCCGAAGCCGAGTGCCTGCCAGAAGGTGACGGCCTGGGCGTCCTTGTCGACGCCGGCGGCCACCCCCAGCGGGTTCGGGAAGTCGAGCCCCATGACCCGGGTGGCCAACGCCGGAGCGCGGGCCACGTCCGCGGTCGCTCCGCCCTGCCCGATCCGCTCCACCAGGCTGGGCGGCGACAGGGTCGCCACGAGCAGCCCGAGCTGATGGGCGCGCTCGGCGTCCAGCCGGAACAGCAGGGGCCGCAGCAGGCGCCAAAGCCCGACGGCGGGGGGCGGCGCGCTGAGGCGTGCGGCGCGGGGTGAAGGGTCCGGAGACGGGTTCAGAGCGCGGGACCGATGACAGGTGGAGGTATTTCCGGAAACTGTCGCACAGGGCGGCATGGCAGGTCCACCGGCTGACCCCGCCGGCGCAGGCCGGGCGCTGCGGCTCGGTGTGGCGGATGCCCGTCACTGGACAATCGGGGCTGGCGCCGGCGTCGATGCGGCCGGCTGGCGTTGGTGGCGGGCGTGGATCGGCCTCGGCTGGCGCAGACTGAGAGGGCTGTGCGCTGACCGCCGCACAGGACCTGCGCTGTACTGAGGCGGTTACGGCACAAGAGACACGGGTTCTTCAGCTCCGGCTCAAAGCCGCAGGCGCGTCACACCGCCGCTGGCGTCGAGCCAGTGCTCCAGCCGGCGGCGCAGCCGGCGCACCGGCGCCGGCAGGGGCTCCTGCGCCGGCAGCATGTCGCGCAGGGCTTCGAGCTCGCGGCGCGGCAGCTGGCGCAGCTCATCCAGGTCCAGCTCCAAGTCCACCACCAGCCCGGCAGCGACGGCGTTGTGCGGTGCTTTTGTCACGGCGGCCTCCCGGCGTGTCAAACGGCTGTTTCATGCCTTGGCTGAAGTATAGGATCTGCGTTGCCGAAGCGTGTGCGTCAGTTCGCACAAGCGTGTGGGAAATCGCGACGCTCCGGGTCGTCGCTGATGGACGGCGTGGCGCGCAAGCATTGCTTCAGGTCTGTGTCAGGCGCGGGCGGACGTGGCAGACTAGCCGGATCGGCATCGGCCGCGAGAGCGGCGGATGCCGGCCACTGCGGAGGTCACCACAAACCATGAGCGACAGCGTCAAGTTCCTGCTCGACGAAGAGCACCTGCCCACCCATTGGTACAACATCAACGCGGACCTGCCGGAGCCCATGGCGCCGGTGCTGCATCCCGGCACCAAGCAGCCGGTGACGCCGGACGACCTGGCGCCGATCTTTCCGCGCGCGGTCATCGAGCAGGAAATGTCCACCGAGCGCGAGGTGGAGATCCCCGGGCCAGTGCGTGACGTCTACCGCCAATGGCGTCCGTCGCCGCTGTTCCGGGCGCGCCGGCTGGAGCAGGCGCTGCAGACCCCCGCGCGGATCTACTACAAGTACGAGGGCGTCAGCCCCGCCGGCAGCCATAAGCCCAACACCGCCATCGCGCAGGCCTTCTACAACAAGGCCGAGGGCGTGAAGCGCATCACCACCGAGACCGGCGCCGGCCAATGGGGCTCGTCGCTGGCGCTGGCCGGCACCTTCTTCGACCTGGAGATCATCGTCTTCATGGTCCGCGTCAGCTTCGACGGCAAGCCTTACCGCCGTGCCTACATGGAGACCCTGGGTGCCCAGTGCATCGCGAGCCCGAGCGACCAGACCGCCTCCGGCCGCGCCATCCTCGCCGAGCATCCGGACAGCACCGGCAGCCTCGGCATCGCCATCAGTGAGGCGGTGGAAATGGCCGTGCAGCGCGACGACACCCGCTACGCGCTCGGCTCGGTGCTGAACCATGTGCTGCTGCACCAGACCGTCACCGGGCTGGAGTCGCTGGAGCAGCTCGCCATGGCGGACGACTATCCGGACCTGGTCATCGGCTGCACCGGCGGCGGCAGCAACTTCGCAGGCCTCGCCTTCCCGTTCCTGCGCGAGAAGTGGCAGCGCGGGCTGGACACCGAATTCATCGCCGTGGAGCCGTCCGCCTGCCCCACGCTCACCAAGGGCGCCTTCGCTTACGACTACGGCGACACGGCCCATCTGACGCCGCTGGTGAAGATGTACACCCTGGGCTCAGGCTTCGTGCCGCCGGGCTTCCACGCCGGGGGCCTGCGCTATCACGGCATGGCGCCGCAGATCAGCCACCTCGCCAAGCTCGGCCACATCGCCCCGCGCAGCTACAACCAGCTGGAATGCTTCGCGGCGGGTATCCAGTTCGCCAAGGCGGAAGGCATCCTGCCGGCGCCGGAAGCGAACCATGCCGTGAAGGCCGCCATCCACGAGGCCGAGAAGTGCCGCGAGTCCGGCGAGTCCAAGGCCATCCTGTTCAACCTCTGCGGTCACGGCCACTTCGACATGCAGGCTTATATCGACTACAACGCCGGTAAGCTCGAGGATCTGGTCTACGACGACAGCGAAGTCGCCATGGCCCTTGCCGGCCTGCCGTCCGGCTGCTGACGACGTCGCCCGCGGCGGCGCCCGCGGACGTGCGGCGCACCACCGACCGGAGGATGCACACATGATGGCTCTCCCCGCCTGCTCGACAGCACGGAGCCGCCGGCGGCAGACCCGCATGGCTGCGGCTGCCCACCCCGTCGCCCACGCCGTCATCGGCGTCGGCGCGACCCTGTTGATCGTCTGGCTGCTGCTCATGGCACTGCCGGTGGCAGCCCAGGACGGGTCCAGCGCTGACGGCGATGCCGGCAGCGCAGGCGCCGGGCGCGCCGCAACGGCAGAGCGCGAGCCCGCAGCAAAGGCGCGCATCGCCGAGCTGCAAGCGGAGCTCACGCAGGCCCGGCAGGCCCAGGCGCAGGCAGAGGCCCGGGTCGCGGAGCTTGAGACGACCCTGGCGCAGCAGGACGAGCGCCGGCAGGGCATCGCCCGCGAGCACACCGCCCAGCTCAGTGCCGCGGAGCTGCGGGCGCGCGAGCACAAGGAGCGGCTGCTGGACGCGGAGGCGCGCATCAAGGCGCTCGAAGGTCAGCTCGCCGAGCGCACTGCGCGCCTGGACGCGCTCGAAGACATGGCCGCCGCGCGGGAGGCGCTGAGCCAGCGCCTGGAGGCACTGCGCGCGCGCCTGCCCGCGCCTGAGGGCGGCAGCCTCACCGCCGCGCAGGCGCGGCACCGGGCCGAGGCCGACGCCCGCCGGCTGGCGGACCTGGTGGCGGACGCCCGCGGCATCGACAACCCCAGGCTCTGGGGCGAGGTGCGCAGCGCCGAGAACGCCCTGCACCACAGCCAGTTCCTGCTCGCCCGGGCGGACAATGCCCGCACCGTCTACCGCGTGCGCCCGGGCGACAGCCTGCGCCAGATCAGCCTGCTCTTCTACGGCACCGCCGAGCGCTGGAGCGACCTGTTCGAAGCCAACCGCCACGTGCTGGCGGACCCGACCCAGCTGCCGCCTGGTATGACCCTGGTGGTGCCCTGAGTGCCGCAACGACGCGGGCGAGCGAGACTCTCAGCACGCCCCGGAGCGGCGAGCGCGCGCCGGCAGAGGAGGGCACAGCCTTCGACCACGCGGTTCGGACAGCGCTGATCGGCGCTGTGTCAGAACAGGGTGTAGATGAAAGGGGCCACCGCCGAGCCCTGCGCCAGCACGATCAACGCGCCCAGCAAAAGGAGCACCACCAGAATGGGTGCGAGCCAGAACTTCTTGCGCTCACGCATGAAGCCCCAGAGATCCTTGAGCAAGTCCAGCACGGCTTCAGCCTCGTCTGGTCAGTAGGGTTTTTCCAGGGAGTCGGGGGGCAGCGGCCGGCTCGGCACGCGGAAGCTCCGGGCGCCCGGGTCCAGCCTGCGGCGCATGGGGTCGTGTCGGGCGAGGCGCATGACAAGGCCCATGGGCAGGAAGAGCACAAAGAACACGACCCCCAGCACCAACGGCGTCATGATGCGGCTCGCAAGCAGGCCGAAGCGCATCCAGCCGCGGTAGACGGGGCGCAGGCCGGCCGGCTTCACCAGCCCCCAAAGCGCGAGAACCGCGGCGATGATCCAGGGCCACAGGGGCCAGCCGAAGCCACCGAGCGCGGGCAGCAGCACCCCGAACAGGGCGGCGACGATGGCCGCGGTGGTGAGGGCGAAGTGGCGCAGGCCCCTGGCGTCCAGCTCGGGAATCTCGTGCATGGTCATGGGTGTCAGTCCAGCTCGAATGTCTGCTGCCAGGCGTCGTCCCGCGGCACCGCGGGCTGCTCGGACTTGAGCAGCAGGCAGTTCTCCAGCACCAGTGCGTCCATCTCCGTACGCATGAAGCAGCGGTAGGCATCCGCCGGCGTGGCGACGATGGGCTCGCCGCGCACGTTGAAGGAGGTGTTGACGACCATCGGGCAGCCGGTGCGCTCGGCGAAGGCCTCGATGAGCCGATGGAATCTGGGGTTCGTGTCCCGGTGGACGGTCTGCAGCCTGGCGGAGTAGTCCACGTGGGTGATGGCCGGCACCGTCGAGCGCGGCACCTTGAGCTTGTCGATGCCGAACAGCGCCTGCTGCGCGTCGCTCATATGCAGCCGGTGGGGTGCCGCCACCGGGGCCACCATGAGCATGTAGGGGCTCGGGCCCTGGTGCTCGAACCAATCGGATACCTGCTCGGCGAGGATCGCCGGTGCGAAGGGCCGAAAGGATTCCCGGTACTTGATCTTGAGGTTCATCACCGACTGCATCTCGGTGTTGCGCGGGTCACCGAGGATGGAGCGCCCGCCGAGCGCCCGCGGGCCGAATTCCATCGGCCCCTGGAGCCAGCCGATGACCTGCCCCTTGTCCAGCAGCTCGGCGAGCGCCGGCATCAGGGCGTCATCGTCCAGGCGACGGTAGGGGGCGCCCTGCTCGGTGAGAAAGGCTTCGATCTCGGCGTTGTCGTGGGACTGGCCCAGGTAGGCGCCGCGCATGCGGTCGCTTTGCGCCCCGGCGCCCTGGCGTGGCTGGTCCAGGTATTCGTGCCACACCGACAGCGCCGCGCCCAGCGCCCCGCCGGCGTCGCCCGCCGCCGGCTGCACCCAGATGCCCTTGAACGGCCCCTCGCGCTGGAGCCGCCCGTTGGCGACGCAGTTGAGCGCTACGCCGCCCGCAAGGCAGAGATGGTCCGCGTTGAGCTCGCGGTGCACCGTGCGCCCCAGCCGCAGCACCACCTCTTCGGTGACGGCCTGGATGGAGGCGGCCAGGTCCATCTCCCGCTGCGTGATTGGGGACTCGGGACTGCGCCGCGGGCCGCCGAACAGCTTGTCGAAGGCCCGGCTCGTCATGGTCAGGCCATTGGCGTAGTTGAAGTAGCGCATGTCCATGCGAAAGGTGCCGTCGTCCTTGAGCGCCAGCAGGTGCTCTAAGATCAGGTCCCGGTACCTGGGCTCGCCGTAGGGAGCGAGGCCCATCAGCTTGTACTCGCCGGAATTGACCTTGAAGCCGGTGTAGTAGGTGAACGCGGAGTACAGGAGCCCGAGCGAGTGCGGGAACTGGATCTCCCACTGCGGTGTGAGCCGGTTGCCCTCGCCCAGCCAGACCGACGTGGTCGCCCACTCGCCCACGCCGTCCATGCACAGCACCGCGGCGCGCTCGTAGGGGCTCGGAAAAAAAGCTGACGCCGCGTGGGACTGATGATGGCTCGCGAACTTGAGCGGCGCCAGCGCCTCCTTGGCCGGCGCGCCTGGCAGTGCGGCCAGCTCCCGGCGCAGCAGGTCCTTGAGGAAGAGCTTCTCGCCGAGCCAGATGGGCATGGCCTTCAGGAACGACGGCAGTCCCCGCGGCGCATAGGCGAGATAGGTCTCCAGCAGGCGCTCGAACTTAACCAGCGGCTTGTCGTAGAAGACCACATGGTCCAGGTCGCCGACGCCGATGCCGCCGAGATCCAGGCAGGTGAGGATGGCATCGGCCGGGAAGCGCGCGTCGTGCTTCTTGCGCGAAAAGCGCTCCTGTTGCGCGGCGGCGACGATCTCCCCATCGCGCACCAGGCAGGCGGCACTGTCGTGATAGTAGGCGGAGAGGCCGAGGATATGCGTGGGCATGTCCGAGTGGGAAACCGGCGTTGGACATGTGTGCCGAACGGCCGAGCATGGTACCTGATCCGGCTGGGCGCCGGGTGGACGCACGCGGCGGCCTGCGGCGACCGCGGCGCTGCGTGCGGCACGCAGCCGGCGCTGGCCTGCGCCGCCCTATTGGTAGAGCCGTGCCACCCGCTTCGCCCGGGTGATGCCCACGTAGACCAGCTTGCGCAGGCTCTCGTCCAGCGCGCGATCGACCACGATGGCCACGGCGTCGAATTCCAGTCCCTTGGCGCGGTGCAGGGTCATGGCGAAGATCTGCGCGTCCTTACGGCTCAGGCGCTCGCGGTGCTTGACGGTGGCGACCTTGTGACCCGCTTCCTGGATCTGCTTGACCAATTGGTCACGGAGCTTTCCGGTGCTCGCCATGACGCCGATTCTGGCGTCCTGGTTGTCTGTCAGGCACTGTGCGATGAAGTCCCGGAGACCGTCGCGGATCGACTCCATCGAGGCGCCCTCGATGCGGGCGGGCTTCGGGCCGTGCAGCAGTGAGCGGTAGCGGGTCAGCTCGTCGCTGCCGCCGTCGAGGTCGTCGATCTCCATGTCTTCCAGCAGTGCGATGGCCTCGCGGCGGATTTCTTCAGTGGTGCGGTAGTTGAGGTAGAGCTTCCTGGCGCGACCGCGGATGTCGATGCCGCAGCTGCCCATGGTGGCCTTGTTCTTGGCGTAGATGCGCTGGTGGCCGTCGCCGACGAACATCAGGTCGTTGGGGCCAGGCGGCACCAGGGCGCGGATGAGCTTCAGTGCCTGTGGGCCGAAGTCCTGGGTCTCGTCGACGACGGCGTGTGCGTAGGGCGGGGTCTCTTTGGCGAGGAGGGCGCAGGCGTCGCGGTAGGCGTCGTCGGGCTCCTTCAGGCCCCTGGCGCTCAGTTGCAGCCGATACTCCTCGAAGATCGCCCAGAGGGCGTCGCGCTTCTTGCGCGAGAGCAGGACGCCGCGGCCGCGGCGCGGCGCCTCGCGGTAGGCGTCGCGGGCGGTGAGACCCTGGGCCAGCACCACCTGCTCGAGCTCCTCGCGGACGAATTCCCGGGAGACCCCCAGCGTCGGGTCGAAGTCCGCCATCGCGTCTTCCCAGACGGGTGCGCACTTCGCCTCGAAGTCGAAGGCGATCTCATGCTCGTAGCGGCGCGCCTTGAGCAGGCGGAACACCAGCGCGTCCAGGTTGATCACGTCGATGTGCTGCATCTGCTCCGGCGAGCAGACGGACTTGAGCCCGTCCTCGATGTCCAGCGCCAGGTTGGTTGTGAAGGTGGTGAACAAGAGCTTCTTGTCCGTGCCCAGCAGCGCGCTGGCCAGGTGCCTGGCGCGATGCATGGCGAGCACGGTCTTGCCGGTGCCGGCACCCCCCAGGATGCGGCTCGGCCCGTTGACGTTGCGCGTCGCCAGCCGCCGCTGGGTCGGATGCAGGAAGACGCGCCATTGCTCCAGCGGCGCGGCGAGGATCTCCTGAAGGTCGTTCTCGCCTTCCACGACGTAGAAGCGTGACCGGCTCTCGTCGCGGTCCGCCGCGCTGGCGAAGTCTTCCGTGTCGATCTCCCGGTCCACGCGGGTTTCCCGCTCGGCCAGGATGCTCGACACCGGGTCGCCGGCGAGCACCAGGAACAGTCCCTCGTAGGCCTCCACCGGGAGCTCAGGCTGCATGCTGTCCAAGTCGCCCTCGGACCGAATGGTCCGGGCCGCCGGGACCATCTCCTCCGGCACGCCCAGCGCCATCAGGTCCCGGTCCGAAAGCTCGGCGAAGGCGGGCTCCGGCGCCGCCGGCGACGCGGCTGCCTTGCGCTGAATGGTCTCCTCGACGAAATTGACGTTGGTGAGGGTGAGCGCGCCATTGACGGGGTTGATACTCATCTTCCGCCTCACCGCCCAGGCGTAGGCGTCATCGTGCTTGTCAACGTGCAGCCAGACGAACACGTTGTCCCTGGGTGCCTTGAAGATGATGCCGCGGTACTCCTGTCCGATGCGCACGGAGCGGAAATGCTTGTCCCTGGCGCCCTGGATGGTCTCGTAGTTGATGCCGGGGCTGGTCGGGTCGGTCTGGAACTTGAGCATGAACTCCAGGCCCTTGGTCTGCACCGCGGCGGGCAGCGTGGTCATGCGCTTGATCACGTCGTTGCTGACGATGACCTTGATGTCTTGTTTCATGGTGTCTGGCCTGTTGACTCAAAAGAGGTCATTGGGCGTGGCGCCAAGGCCAACATGAATGGCTGCGACTGTTTCTGATCCGGGCCATGTCTGATTCGGATACCGGATGCGGGTGAAACGACGAAAGGCGCGAAACACGCGAAAGGGGGAGGAATGGCAACGTGGTGCGGCATTTTCGCGTCTTTCGCGTGTTTCGTAGTTGCTTCTGACTCGTCCGCCGTGTCGGGTCGCCAATGCACGCGTTTCAGTTGTTCTTGAAGCCTTCCTGAAGGGCGTGCTCGACCGCAAGCCACCAGTTCTCGGTTTCCGCAACGACGGCGAAGCCCGTGCCTTGCCAGCTCGCCGCGCATTCCATCTGGGCGGCCGTCAGAAAGACGACCCGGGCCTGTTCCCACAGCGCCTCGGCAACCCGGTAGTCGTCGTCGGTCTCGAGCTCGGCGCCGATGGCATCCGGCGCCGGCACGCCGGCATTGCTCAGGTACACGAAGCCCTGCTCGAGCCGCTCCAGGAACTCCGCGTCGTCGAGAACCCGGTGCCAATCGGCGCTGGCGGCAACAGGGGCCTGCGTGCGTGGCTGTGGCACAGACAGCGTCTCGCCCGCATCGAGCATGGACCGGGTGAGCAGCGCAACACCGGGCGTGGCCTGGAGCAGATTGGCGATGCGCAGCCACTGTCGCCACTCGGCGCGGCCGTGCTTCTCATCGGCGGCAATGGCCGGGTCGTTCAGCACCAGGGCCCCGGCAAGCGGGTGGTCCGACGCGCTCTTGCCGGTGAGGAACTTCGGCTCGGCCTTGCCGACCCATTGCACCCAGCAGCCATTCGCCTGTTTGTCCGGTCCGTGCAGGTGCACGGTCTGGCCCGCCGCGACGGCCCAGTCCGGCAGCGCGCTCAGCACCGCGGCGGCGCGGGCCTTGATCGCCTCGGTGACGGCGTTGGGTCGTCGCACGCTGCGCATCAGCAGGTGCCGCCCGGTCGCTTCCAGGTGTTCCAGGGGATCGGCGCCGGCGGCGTTCGCCTGAGCCAGCAGGCGCAGCAGCAGCGCGATGGCGTTGGAGGTCAGATCCTGCGCCGGAACCTGCGGCAGCTGCCCCGCCGGGATCTGCTGCCCGGACTCGGTCATCAGCACGGCCAGCGGGCTCTCCAGGTCGGTGCCGATGTACTGCTTGGTCGCCGCCTCGATGTCCTCGAAGGTCACGGACCAGACCCGGTGGTCGCCGCGCAGCATCAGCGTGGCGCGCTTGCGGGCATCGTCCGCCAGGGAATGTTTGTGATACTCCCAGCCGTCCACGAACACGGCGATGGGCCGCATCGGGCTCGCCGCCTTGGTGGCCGAGATCACAAAGTCCGGCCGGCACAGCTCCTGCCCCGACACGCCGTCCTCGATGGGCACCTGGGTGTCCACCCAATACTTGTTCGGGCCTGCCGTCAGCAGATAGGCCGTCTTGCCCGCCTTGATGTCCTGGGTGACCTGCACCGGCGGAAACCTGGACCCATCCGCGTCGAGCTCGCCGCCCAGCGCCTTCAGCGCCGGCAGGAAACGCCGCTCCAGCTCCGAGCCGAAGTCCGGGTTGATGTAGAGCTCGGAGAGGCTGTTGACCCGGCTGCGCTCGAAGTCGCCGTCCACCAGCGCTTTCAGCAGCTCCAGCGCCGTGGCGCGGGAGATATGCTTGCGGTTGCGGCCCTGGCGGTAGTGGAAGACACACTGATAACAGCCGTCCACGTCCTCCTCGAACTGGCAGGCACAGTCGCGGATCACCGCATGGGCCGCCGCCAGCACCTCCGTCAGGGCGTCGGCCTGGTCGGCCAACAGGTTGTGCAGGTAACCGGTGCCGCCGGGCACCGAGTCGTAGATCAGGATGTAGGTCTTGCCGGCGCCGTCCCCGCTGCCGGCCTCCGCCATGGTCTCGAAGCGCAGGTGGTCCACCTTGCCGCCGAAGCGCTTGCGCAGGCCCAGTTGCAGCGCGGACATGAAGGAGTAGGTGGTCCGCTCCCCGGCGCCGAAGCCCCGGGGCACCATGATGCGCAGGCACTCGGACTCGAACCGGCGATACAGGAAGAGCCGGTCCACCAGGTGCTCGCCGCCCGTGGCATGCCGATGCGGGCAATCGGGCGTGTGCACCTGGGGCCGCTCCTCGTCGTGGTTGCCGGCGGCCGCGGGCTGGACCATGCCGCAGCCCCGGCACAGCGAGAACCCCGCCTTCGGGCTGTCGTCGCCGGCGATGAGCGTCGTGTTGTCCATCGCCGCCACCGGCGTCGGCTGCCCCAGGTTGAAGTCGTGGAAGGTCGCCCTGGCGATGAGCTCGAAGCCATAGATCGCGTCGGTGGACGTAAGCGACCAGGCGATGCGGACATCGCCGCTGTCGAAGTTCATCAACAACCGGCGGTCGTAGTAGAGCGGGTTGCGCGCCTCGTCCGTCTCGGTGATCTGGGTCTTGTTCACCTTGCGGATGTTCGCCACCGCACGCTTCAGGCGCAGCACGGGCCGCACCTGGCTGCCGTCCGCCCAGTGGGTGTCGCCGCAGTGCGGGCAGGCTTGTGCCTGGCCCACCGGCTCGGTCAGCGGCGTGACGAAGTGGCAGGTGGGGCAGAAGCGGTGCGCCACGGGCGGCTCGACGCCCAAGTCGATCTGGTCGATCTGCACCTTGCTCTTGTGCGCGAAGAAGGTGTTGCGGGGCGCGAACTCCGCCAGCGCCGCGTGCGCCGGGCGGCTGTAGCGGTGCACCGGTACCGCGTATTCCTCGCCGGTCCTGCGGCTGCCGTGGATGATGGTGGTGAGCGCGACGCCCTCCTCCGGGAAGGCGTAGTTGGGCAGCAGCCCGGCGTTGGTCAGGGCCTCCAGCAGATATTCGTTGTTGAGCTGGCGGATGCGCTCGGTGAGTCCCGCGCGCTCCTTCTCCAGCAGGTCGATCTCGGCGAGCGTCTGCTCGTCCTCCGGGCGCCTGCGCAGCCGGCCGAGCTCGGCGTTGATGGCCTTGCGGCGCGCCTTCCAGGACTCGCGCTCGGCGTGGGTCTCCTCGAAGAAGGCCAGGAAGCCGGCACGCAGGCTCTTCTGCTGCTCCGTGCCGGTGATGAAGGCCTCGAGCTTGGTCCGCGTCTCGTCTTCCAGCGCATCGCCGAGCAGCCGGCAGAAGGCGTCGAACAGTGCGGGCTCGTGGCGGTTGAAGAAGTCCAGGAAGTCGAACGGGAAGCGCGTGCTGTCGCCGTCCCCCTTCGCCACCTGATCCAGCGGCTCGCTCAGCTTGTCCGGCAGGGTCGGGCCCTCCTCGGCGACCCAGTGGTCGAAGAAGAAGGCGTAGATCTGCCGGCGCAGCACCTCCGCCGCGTTCAGATAGACCGCCGGCGGCTCCACCTCGCCGTGCAGCATCTCCAGCGGATTCGCGAAGTGGTACTGGTCGTGCCCGTCCGGCGAGGCGTCGGCGATGGCGAAGACGGCCGCGTTGCCGTCCCGGCGCCCGGCGCGGCCGACGCGCTGGATGTAGTTGGCCTGGCTCGGCGGCACGCCGCCCAGCATGACGCTGGACAGCGCGCCGATGTCGATGCCCATCTCCAGCGTCGGGGTCGCGGAGAGCAGGTTCTCGTACCAGGGCTCGCAGGCGGCCTCCGGCGCCATGAAGCGGTCCTGCAGCGCCACGCGCTCGTCGCGCTCCAGCAGGCCGGTGTGCTCGTGGGCGATGACCCGATGGATGTCGCCCCGCTGCATCCGTGCATGCCACCAGCTGGTGGACTGCCCGGGCTCCGGGCGCAGGGTCTCCGCCGGGCTGTTCCAGGCCGGCAGCCCGGACAGGGCATCTGCCGCCTCCGCGGGCACCCACAGCGCCTGCGCGCCGGACGGCGTCACCAGCCGGCGCAGGTTCCGGTGGAGCTGCAACCGGCCGGGCTCCAGGCCGAACACCTGCGCCCGCCGCCCCTTGTGCTCCAGCAGCACGAAGCGCCCGAGCCCCACCTGCTCCAGGGCCTTCAGCAGCGCCTCGTAGGCCAGGGTGATGATGCCGGGCGAATGCAGCCGCAGCCCCAGGGCGAGCTGGGCCCAGCCCAGCAGCGGATTGCCGTCACGCTCCTCGAGGTGCAGAAAGCGTTGGCTGCCGGCATCGCAGGCGATGAAGCGTGGCTCGTCGGAGCGCGGGCGGTGCGGCAGCCAATGCTTGCGCTGGGGCGCGAACTGGAAGGCGTTGAAGTCCCCGGTCTCGGCGTAGCGCTCCAGCTCCAGGTGAAAGATGGCGCCGGCCCGGATCAGCGCCAGCAGGGTGCCGAGCGCCCAGAACAGCACCTGCTCCTCGCCCAGGTCTTCCAGCCCGCCACCGGCCTCGCGCAGCTCGGGCGTCAGGCTGTGCGACAGCGCCTGAAGGTCCGCGAGGTCGGGGAAGAGCGCGGCGATGCCGACCTTCGTGAGAGTCCGACCCCGATCAGAGCGGTGCGAAAACTCCTCCACCGCCCGCCACTGCATGCGTAGGCTCAGCATCTGCGGCAGGCGCGAGCCCGGCGGCAGCGCGCCGGTGTCCCGGAGCGTCCGCCAGTCCCTGAGCCATTCCATGCCGGGCGGGATGAACCGGGCGACGAAGTCCCGCGGCGACAGCGCGAGCGGGCTCGCCGGGTCCAGCCAGCAGCGGCCCAGCGCCTCCAGGGCCTCGTCCCACGGCAGCGCTGCCCCGTCCGCCGGCGGCAGCAGTGCCAGCGCCCGGGCGATGCCGGCGCGCATCAGGTGGGTCTCGGTCTTGGACTCGATGTAGCCGGCGCGGTGGGCGGCGTCCTGCACCGAGTCCGAGAACAGGATCAGCTTCTTGTGGTCGTTGAGCCGCGCCGACCAGAGCCGCTCCACGGTGTGGGCGGCGATGCTGGTGGTCTGGGCGCCGACGATCAGCTGGCCGCCGGTGGCCCCGCAGACCGGGCAGGTGTCGTCGTGAACGGTGACCTGCCGTCGGCTGCGCTGCGCGTTATCGTCCCCGCGCAGCTGGAGCGAGCGGGTTGCCGAGACCAGGTACACGGGCAGCACGTCCTGGCTCCGGCAGTGCGGGCACTGTTCGACATGCTCGCTGCCCAGATGCCCGCATTGACCGCAGAGCACCTGCCGCAGCATGGGCAACATGGGGCGTCCATCGATGTGCCCCTCGGCCTCCCGCCGCGGATAGATCCGGGCGATGAACGGGTCCGTCTGCCGCGCGAAGAAGGCTGGGTAGATCTTGTCCGGGCTGCTCACCACACGACTCTGCTGCGGCGGCTTCAGGGTCAGCCAGCCGGTGGCGTGGCAGTGGCGGCACTGCACCACCGGCAGCCGCAGCCGCTCGCGCCGGGCCAGCACCGCGGCCTCTGAGGCCAGCTCGATCTGCGCGGGGTCGCGGCTCACCGTCGCCAGTACCCGGCGCAGCTCCTGGAGCCAGAGCTGCACGCGCAGGGTCACCAGGTAGTTGAGCGCCTCCGCCGGCGTCTGCGCGTCCACCGTCTGGCCGGCGTAGGGCGCGCGCGCCCAGGCCACCAGGGTCAGCAGCGCCGCGATCAGCCTGTGTGCCTCCTGCTGCAGCCGGGCGCTCAGGGTAGGCTTCAGCTTGTCCGCGATCTCATCCACGGTCACCGGCGCCCGGGTGGCCGTGCGCAGCAGGGACTGGAACAGCAGGTGCTTCTTCAGCGCCGCGCCGAGCCGTATCCGTCCGGGGCCGGTATCCAGGCCGGCCGTCAGCTCCGCAAGCGTCGCCTGATCGCTGAAAAACGCGGGCAGGAACCGCGCGACGGCCTCCTGGGGCCGGTCGAAGGTCCGGTGCTCGATGGCCCGAAGCACCGTCGCGTCGTCCGGGATTAGGTGCTCGACGACAGCTCTCGGTCCGATGAAGGCGTCGAAGCCCTGCCGGCGCTCGGTGATCACCGAGCCCGTAGCGAAGTCGGTGGCGAACACCTGCCCCGCGTACTCCCGCAGCGGACCGGTGTCGCTCGCGTCGCCCAGGGTCGCGGAGGTGCCGATGCAGATGAGCCGCGCCGGATCAGCCTTGAGCCGATGGCGCAGCCGGCGGATCAGCATCGCCAGGTCCGTGCCCTGGGCGCCGTCGAAGGTGTGCAGCTCGTCCACCACCAGGAAGCGCAGCGTCTGCGGGGCGTTACAGCGCCACAGCCCCTGGTCCCGCGGCCGGATCAGCAGGAAGTCCAGCATCTTGTAGTTGGTGAGCAGGATGTCCGGCGGGTCGTCGCGCAGCACGTCCTTGTCGGTGATGATGTGGTCCGGCCCCATGGTCGGCGCGTCCGGCTCCGGCGCCTTGCCGGCTTTCCCCGGCTTGTACCTGCCCTTGCCCGAGCCGACGAAGAGCCCGGCGCGGATGCCGCGGAAGGCCCAATGCCGTCAACTTAGCTTCGAAAGCCCGGCAAAGCTCTGAAATTGTTACAATATCCGTGCAGTATCAACCAAGGG
>NZ_CAJXYK010000060.1 GCF_913063425.1 uncultured Thiohalocapsa sp. | reverse complement strand
CCGGCGCGGGCGCGGGCCTCGGGCGCTGACTCAATGGCGGGCAGGCGGGCGCAGTCGTCGCCGATGGGCTCGGCGAGCAGTTCGGCGGCGCGGCGCCAGTAGGTGCCGATGGCGGGGTCGGACTCCGGGCGCCAGTCCCGATAGACCTTCGGGCGGGGCGGGTCGGGCCATGCGGCCAGGTATCGCGGCCAGAACCCTAGGTTGCTCAGCGACGCATCGTGCAGGGTGTCTTGGGCCGCGCTCGGCTGTATCAGCCAGTGCACCGACAGCCGCCGGTCGTATAGCTGGATGCGCCCCGTCATGGATCGGGACACGGACAGCTCGCCATCGTCCCACAGCCCGTTGAGCGTGCTAGCTGTCTTCATGCGCTGGTCGCTCGACATGCCGTAACCGCACAGCAACGACGCAGCCTCGGACGTGTAGACGCCTTGGGTCGGGATGCCGGCAGCGAACCCCTGCCGGATACCCTCGACGGTCGCATCTTTCGCGATCCTGTATGGAGCGCGGGGCGGGTCTCCGCGCTCCTTCGGCGGGGCGGACTCATGCTCGGCGAGCGCGGCGCGATAGGCGTCGGTCTGCGCCCGCTGCCAGTCACGGATCGGCGCCAGTGCCGGGCGCTCGGCGGCGGTCTTGCCGTCGCCGGACTCACCAATGGTGAGTAGGTACAGGCTCAGCGGCCGGCGTCCGTCCAGCGCCCGCACGTCGTGTAGGTGCTGCACCAGCAGCGCGGCGGCGCCCAACACCGACTGACCGGCCATCGCGGGGCGTACCTGTCCACCATCGGCGATGGCGCGAGCCACGGGCGCCAGCGGGCCTAGGGCATCGATGGGGTACTCGACACTCGGCGGCGACGTGCTCAGGCGGCGTTCGGCGGCGGTGACGGCGGCGGCGATGCGCTCGGGCGTCAGCGGCTCCGACGCGCCACGGGCGGCGGTGCCGGCGGTGCCGGCGGGCACATCCACGATGTCCGTCGGCGGGCGCTGCGGCAGCGGATGCACGCGCGGCGCGGCTGCATCAGGCGGCATGTCGGACCTCCCGCGGCCGGTAGCTCCGCATCGGGCACGACGGGTCGCCGGATACCTCGACCGTGACGGCCAGCGATGCGCCAGCGCGCACCACTGCGACGGCGGTACGGTGGGCTAGGTCGGCATCAGCGCCGACGTACAGGATGGACACGTCACGGCCGGCTGCGATGCTGGTCCAGTCGTAGCCGTCGGGGTCGGTGCCGTCGTCCGGCATGACCGCGGTCGGTCGGTCGATGCCGGCGGCGGCGAGCATGCGCGCGGTATCCCAGCCGTACCGACCGACCATGACGCGGGCGTCGCATCGGTCGTGGTGGGCCGTCTGGCGTGCGTAGGCGGGCCAGCGGCGGCGGGTCGGCGTGCGGGATGCGGTACCATATCCACGCGCGGCGCCCGTCGCGTGTCCATCGTCATTTCGCCCCCCCGCGCCCGTGCCGGCTGCCCCCGGCTCGGGCGCTCTCATGTGTGCAGTCGATCATGCGGCCTCCGCATCGGTCGTGGCCAGCCAGGCCGCGAACCGCGGGCCGTGGATGTACAGCAGCGGCCGGCCCGATCCGGGCGTGCGCTTCTCGATGATTGCTCCGCACGCGAGCAGCCCGTTGGCGTGGCGGTGCCGCACCAGCCAGCGCAGGCTATGCTCGGTGCCGAGCCCCTGGGCCTCCCACACTTCGCGCACGAAGCGGCGGAACGGATAGATGTCGGTGATCTGGACCGGCGCGGTCGCGTCGGCGGCGGCGGCGGTGGTGTGCGTGTCGGTCATGCTCGGTCTCGTCGCGATGGATGGTGCGACGGAGCATGACGGCCGGCGGTAGTGGGGCGTTATCGTTTAGATCGCGTATCTTTTCGCGCTGGCGCGGCCGTCGGAACGGCTCAAGGTGACTCGCCGAATCTCCTTTTCAGCTTGGCGAGAATCCGGGCCAGTTCGGCGTCATGCTTGGCTGCGAAGTCTCTAAGGTGGTCGCTCTGGTAGCCGCGATCTTCCGACACCGCGTCGGCTGCGGCCATGCGGGACATGCCATCCAAAAACATATGGAGCGCAATCTTATTCAGCAGTCCCCGTACGTCTTCCCGCGTACGCGAGCGATCCCCCCGACCTCGGGCGAGCCCTAGGGCCTTCTTCGGATCTTCGCCCTTCAGGATTCTGTCGATTCGCTCCGCAAGCCATAGCCTGTGCGGAATTGGAAGCTCCCCATAAAACTCGGGCAAACCCAGGTGGTCTACGATCTCATAAAGGTACGCTTTGACTTCTTCGGGGTGCGCTGTAGCCGGCGGCGCGCTATACACCTTCGGCGCTGGGCACTCGTCACCCGACGCGCTCGTGCTATCACTGCCTCCAAGGCGCTGGCCGATCAGGAATCCTTGATCGTCGTGCTTCAGGATGCGCGCCATATCAGCCATCCCCCAGCACGCCGGCAAGCGCACCTTCCATCAGCTCGCGGGATTCCTCCGCGTGCAGGTGCACATAGCGCGCGGTCAACTGCGGGCCGCTGCGATGACCCAAGATCGCGGCAATCTGGAATGCCGATAGGCCAGCGCGAGCAAGGTAGCTGCCGCAGGAATGCCGCAGATCGTGGATTCGTAGCTTGTCGATCTCGGCAGCGGTCAGGGCCGCATGCCATGCCTTGTCTACCTGGGGCGGCGTTTCGGTGGTCCGACCGGGGAACACGCGCGCGTCATCCATGCGCCGGACCTTGGCATGGGCCTTGAGGGCCTTGAGCGCATCGCCGATCAGCGGAACCCGCCTGTCATCGCCGTTCTTCGTGTCGCGCAGCAGGATGCTCCCGCGCTTCAGGTCCACGTCTGCCCATGTCAGCTTGAGCAGCTCGCCACGACGGGCGCCGGTGGCCAGCGCCAAGCGAACGAACACGCCAAGCGCGGGCCATAGGGTTGACGCATCGCAGGCTTGGAGCAGCCGCGGACGGTCCTTGTCACTCAGGGATTGGCCGAAGCCGCTGGTGTGCTCCTTGGCGGCTCGGATGCCGGCAACGGGGTTGTCCTTCACGCCGAACCAACCGCCGTCGATGGCGGTCTTGTAGGCTGCCGAGATTGCGGCCTTGTAGCGGTTGACGGTCGGGCCGCTGCGGGGCTTGTCGGCCTCGGTGACAACCTTGCCGCCATGGGGGGCGGGCTCGGTCTTGAGCCGAGCGATGGCCTCCCGAACGGTATCGTCGTTGAACTCCGCAAGGCTGCGCTCGCCGTAGTGCTCTCGCCACCACGCGAGCCGGCTCGGGGTGTTGTGGTCCTTCCCGGACCACTGGCGGATGTAGCGGTCGATCAGGTCTGCGAGGCTGTGCTTCTTCAGCTCGCCACCGAGCAGGCGGCTCCACTTGTCGAAGTCCGCTTCCACCTTCGCGGCGAAGTCGGACGCCTCCCGCTTGGTCTTGAAGTACTGGACGACGGTCTTGCCCTTGCGGCGGATGCGCACCTGCCAGGGCTTGCCCTTGCGGTCCTTCAGTTTCGTGATGCTCGCCATGGTCTGAACTCCCGGAGTCCGACCGCGGGCTTACAATGCTCGGTAGCCATGCGCCGGACCTCTGTACCAGGTCGGTGGGTGGTCAGGGCCTCGGCGCGGCTGCAACCGCTCCGGGGCCTGTTTCGTTGCGGCGCCGGTAGGCACCACAAGCCACAAATTAGCACAGAATTCCGGGTAGTGGACTCAAATTGGACTCAGCGGGCGGCGAGTCCAGGCGGGGATTCCTTCTAAGTCCTTGTTTCTATGGTGGGCCGTCTAGGATTCGAACCTAGGACCAAGGGATTATGAGTCCCCTGCTCTAACCGCTGAGCTAACGGCCCTGATGGGCGGAGGGAGTGCGAGCGGGCGGCGCTCGCTGTGGCCGGGGCCGCGAGAGGTCCGGGCCAATTGGCGATCCAGCCATGTGTCGGTAAGTCTGGCGTTGCTCAAAGCCAGGGCGAAGCGCATCAGCCGCGTTGGCCTGGGGTGGATGCGCGTCACTGATCCACCCTAGGTCCTCCGTCCACGCGCTGGCGCGCCCAACGTGGTCAGGGCTTCCAGCCCTGCGTGTGTCAGGCCAGGATGGCCTGACTTCGCAGTCAGCGGCCAAGGTGGCGGGAGTTATGATCAAGGCCCAAGACCGCGCGCGGGATCGCGGCGGGCGCCAGCCCGCCACTGTCTGACGCGGCGAAAGCCGCGTCAGTCGCTGTCGAGGAAGCCCCGCAGCTTCTCGGAGCGGGTGGGGTGGCGCAGCTTGCGCAGGGCCTTGGCCTCGATCTGGCGGATGCGCTCGCGGGTCACGTCGAACTGCTTGCCGACCTCCTCCAGCGTGTGGTCAGTGTTCATGTCGATGCCGAAGCGCATGCGCAGCACCTTGGCCTCGCGGCTGGTGAGGCTCGCCAGCATGTTCTGCGTCGCCTCGCGCAGGCCCGCGGCGGTGGCGGAGTCGAGCGGCGAGATAACGCCGGCGTCCTCGATGAAGTCGCCGAGGTGGCTGTCCTCGTCGTCGCCGATGGGCGTCTCCATGGAGATGGGCTCCTTGGCGATCTTGAGCACCTTCCGGACCTTCTCCTCCGGCATTTCCATGCGCTCGGCGAGCTCCTCCGGCGTGGCCTCCCGGCCCATCTCCTGGATCATCTGCCGGGAGATGCGGTTCAGCTTGTTGATGGTCTCGATCATGTGCACCGGGATGCGGATGGTGCGTGCCTGGTCCGCGATGGAGCGGGTGATGGCCTGGCGAATCCACCAGGTGGCATAGGTGGAGAACTTGTAGCCGCGACGATATTCGAACTTGTCCACCGCCTTCATCAGGCCGATGTTGCCCTCCTGGATCAGGTCCAGGAACTGCAAGCCGCGATTGGTGTACTTCTTGGCGATGGAGATCACCAGGCGCAGGTTGGCCTCCACCATTTCCTTCTTGGCGCGGCGGGCCTTGGCCTCGCCGATGGACATCTTGCGGTTGATCTCCTTGATCTCGCCGATGGTGAGCACGTTCTCGCGCTCCAGATCCTGAAGCCGGCGCTGGGCGCGGCGCACGTCGCTCTCCACCTCGGCCAGGCGCTCGGACCACGGATGGGCCGCGTCGATCTGCTCGCGGATCCAGTCCGGGTTGGTCTCGTTGTCCGGGAAGGTGTCGATGAAGGCCTTGCGCGGCATCTGCGCGTGGTCCACGCACAGACCCATGATGGTGCGCTCCTGGCTGCGCACCCGCTCGATGCTCCCGCGCAGCACCTCGACGAGCTCGTTGAACACATTGGCGACGAGCTTGAACTGCATGAAGTCTTCGGAGACCTTGGCCATGGCCGCCCGGGAGGCGTCATGGTCGCGGCCGTGCTCGCGCAGCAGGCCCACGAACTCGTCGAAGTGCCGACGCAGGGAGGCCACCCGGCGGGCCACCTCTTCCGGGTCCGGGCCGGTGTCCACCGTCTCCGCGGCGTCGTCGTCCTCGTCGTCGTCATCGCCGCTGTCGGCCTCGGCCTCGGCGCTGGCGCCCTTGTTGACGGGCTCGGCGGTCTCGTCGTCGGTGAAGCCCGAGATGACGTCGGACAGGCGCCGCTCTTCCCGCTCCACCTGGTCGAACATGCTGAGCAGCAGCTCTACAGCGCGCGGATAGGTGGAAAGGGCGGCCAGCACCTGGTTCAGGCCGTCCTCGATGCGCTTGGCGATGCGCAGCTCGCCCTCGCGGGTGAGCAGCTCGACGGTGCCCATCTCGCGCATGTACATACGCACGGGGTCCGTGGTGCGGCCGAACTCGCTGTCCACGGACGCCAACGCGGCCGCCGCGGCCTCCGCGGCCTCGTCGTCGGCGACGGCCGAGTCATTGCTGAGCGCATCGATCTCCGCCGGGGCGGTCTCGTGAACCATGATCCCCATGTCGTTGATCATGCGCACGATGTCTTCGATCTGCTCGGGCTCGATGATGCCGTCCGGCAGGTGGTCGTTGACCTCGGTGTAGGTGAGGAACCCCTGCTCTTTGCCCTTGGCAATCAACTGCTTGAGTTGCGAGGCCTGCTGCTGCTCTTGATCCATACGGATACCTGTTCGACGGTTTGTACCGGGCGGACGCTGTGGTTCGGACGAACGGCCGACGCACTCAGGGCTCACCCCGACCAGGGGGCACAGCGGCTTGGGTCAGCGGACCGCACCGAAGCGGCAGGCCCAACGCGCAAGACGACTGCGAGCGCACCGGATGCCCAGAAGTGTAGATGCTGCGGAGAAACTCTCCAACTTACCAGATCTGCGCTTTTTTTTGTATCCCAAGGTCCCGGGTGGCGAATCCGTAACTTCCGGAGAGGCGTCGGCGGCCCGCAGGCAGGCGCCCGACCCGCACAGCCGCGACCTCCGGCTCAGTCTCCCGCGCCGTCAGAGGGCGCATGCCGCTCGCGCCAGCGGCGCTCGATCTCCGCGGCCCGGCGCTGTGCCGCCACGTCGCGGTTCAGGCGCTGGATGATGCCGACCAGCTCGGCGCCGCGCCCCTCCTGCGGAATCAGCGCCACCAGGCCGGCGTCGGCGAGCCGGCGTACGCTGCGCTCCTGGTCGGTGTCGCGCCAGCGCTCGGCGAGACCGGCGGTGGTGATGCCGGGATAGGCGCTTGCGATATCCACCATCTCCGCCAGGAGACGGATGCCGGGATTGTCCAGCTCGCGCCAGTCGCCCGGCTGCTCCAGCACCAGTGCGGCGCGGCCGGGGTCGTCCAGCAGCAGCGCGACGGCCCGGCGTAACGGGGTCAGCGTCGGCACCCCCGGCAGCACACGCGGCGCCGGCCTCGGCCTGGGCGCCGCCCCGCCGCGCTGCACCGGCTGGCCGGTGCGCCGGGCGAGCTCGGCGGCGAGCTGTTCGCGGTAGCTGCCAGCGGGCATGGTGGCGAGCAGGCCCCGGATCTCGTCGGCGAGACCGGCACGGCCCTCCGGCGTGGTCGTATCGTGGCGGGCACCGACATGCTCGAACAGGAAGGCGGACAGCAGCTTGGCATCGGCGAGCCGGCCCTCGAAGGCCTCCTTGCCCTCGCGCCGCACCAGGGTGTCCGGGTCTTCCCCCTCCGGCAGAAACAGAAAGCGCATGGGCTGCTGACCGGTGGCCAGGGGCAGCGCCGTCTTCAGCGCCTTCCAGGCCGCGGCGCGCCCGGCGGCATCGCCGTCGAAGCAGAACACCAGCTCCGGCGCGCTGCGCAGCAGGCGCTTGATGTGCTCCGGCGTGGCGGCGGTGCCCAGCGCCGCCACGGCATAGGGGATGTCGAACTGGGCAAGGGCGATCACATCCATATAGCCCTCCACCAACAGCAGCCGCGGCGGGCTGCGCAGCACCTGCTGCCCCTCGTGGAGCCCGTACAGCTCGCGACCCTTCACGAAGACCGGCGTCTCCGGGGAGTTCAGATACTTAGGCTCGCCGTCGCCGAGCACCCGGCCACCGAAGCCCACCACCCGCCCGCGCCGGTCGCGGATGGGGAACATGAGGCGGTCGCGGAAGCGGTCATAGCGGCGGCCGTCACGCTCCGAGAGCAGACCCGCAGTGACCAGCCGCTCGCGCTGCTCGGCGCTTTTGCCCAGGCGCTCCAGCAGGAAGTCCCAACCGGGCGGCGCGAAGCCGAGCCCATAGCGCTCCATCACGGGGCCGCTCAGACCGCGGCGCCCAAGGTAGGCCACCACGGCCTCCCGGCCCGGATGCTCGCGCAGCGCGCGCTGGTACAAGCCGGCCGCCTGCTCAAGGAGCGCGTACAGCGGCTTGGGGTCCGGCCCCTGGGGCGCGCCGCCCCGCTCCGGCAGGGGCATGCCGGCGCGCTGGGCCAGCTCCTCCACCGCCTCGGGGAAGCTCAGGCGATCCAGCTCGATGAGGAAATCGATGGCGTTGCCGTGGGCGCCGCAGCCGAAGCAGTGATAGAACTGCTTTGCAGGGCTAACGAAGAAAGACGGGGTCTTTTCGTTATGGAAAGGACAGCAGGCGGTGAATTCAGCGCCGGCTTTCTTCAGCGGCACCCGCCCACCCACCACCTCGACGATGTCGGTGCGGGCGAGGAGCTGGTCTCTGAATTCGGGCGTGATGTGGCCGACCATCCACCAGCACCTTGCTTCAGGTGGGCCGCGTCAGTTGGGCCGCCCCGTGGTGGTCAGTGGCGGTCAGTCGCGGCCCTGTCCGGGGCGGATGCTTGATCAATGCCCACCGGCGCCGGCGGAGCGGCCCGCCGGGGAGCCCCTCACCGGCGCGCGCGGGGTGGTCGGGGTCGGCAGCGCCGCGCCGGCCTCAGCCGCCGAGCCGCGCCTTGACGCGCTGACTCACGTCGCCCATGTCGGCGCGACCCTGGAGCTGCGGCTTGAGCCAGCCCATGAGCTTGCCCATGTCGCGCATGGACGCGGCGCCGGTGGCCGCCAAGGCCTCGTCGATGAGACCCTCCACCTCGGTCTCGGACAGGGCCTCGGGCAGGTAGCCTTGGATGATGCCGAGCTCGAAGCGCTCGCCGCTGGCGAGGTCGTCACGTCCGGCCGCTTCGTACTGGGCGATGGAATCCCGGCGCTGCTTGACCATTTTCTCCAGCACCGACAGCACTTGCGTATCGTCCAGCTCGATGCGCTCGTCCACCTCGCGCTGCTTGACGGCGGCGTTGATGAGCCGGATGACGCCGAGGCGCGGCTTGTCGCCGGCCTTCATGGCGGCCTTCATGTCATCGGTGAGATGCTGCTTCAGCATGACGGCGGGTCAGTGTCTGGGGGCTGGTCGGGGGGATACTCTGGGGCCTGAATCTGGGGCCTGAATCTGGGGCCTGATCTGGGGCCTGAATCTGGGATCTAGTCTGGGGCCTGATCTGGGACCTGAATCTGGGGCCTGGTCTGGGAGACACTCTGGAGGCCCGTCCAGGGGAGCTGGTACCGGTGGCGCTGACTGACGGGAGCCGGTCGGACAGGCCATCAGCCAATCAGGCCAGGGATGGCGCGTCACAGGGCCACACTCAGCCGTCTGCATCCCAGCGCAATGGCACCGAAGCCGGCAGGCCGCGGTCGGGTCTGTGCTCAAGACCACAGCAGCTCGGTGTGCAGTGAGCAGGCTGCGGCAGCGCGGCCCCGGCGTCCCCGCGAACGCCGCTCCATTCGCAGGGACGGCCTCAGTAGGGCCGCTCCCAGCGCCGCGCCTCGCGCGAGAGCTTCTTATGATGGCGTTTCACGGCTGCGGCCTTCTTGCGCTTGCGCTCGGCCGTGGGCTTCTCGTAGAACTCGCGGCGGCGGACCTCGGCGAGGACGCCGGCCTTCTCACAGGAGCGCTTGAAGCGGCGCAGGGCCACCTCGAAGGGCTCGTTCTCTTTGATGCGGACGCTGGGCATGAAGAATCCTTGGATCACGCGGTGGAACGGGCGATCGCCGGGACGGCCTCAGCCTGCCCGGCGCATGCGTAATCCCGCATTATGCGTTGTGCTTGCCGGCGCTGGCAAGCCCGAGCCGGCGCATTGGACTGGCCCTTTGGGCTGGCGCGTCGCCATCGCCGGCCGACGCGCCGGCTGCGGCTCAGGACTCCGGCGTCGAGCCGCCCGCGTCCGCCGCCGCGCCGATGCGGTCCTCGTCCCCGCGCAGGAGCTTGCGGATGTTGCTGCGGTGGCGCAGAAAGAGCAGCCCCGTCACCACCAACTGCATGCCGATGAGCGCGGGTTCCGGCCGGAAGTACCAGACCACCAGCGGCGCCAGCGCCATGGACGCCAGCGCGGAGAGGGAGGAGATCTTCAGCACCTTGGCCACGAAGAGCCACACCGCCGCCGTCACGGCGCCGATGGGCCAGTAGAGCCCGAACTGCACGCCGAGTGCGGTGGCCACGCCCTTGCCGCCGCGGAAGCCGAAGAACACCGGGAACAGGTGCCCGACGAAGGCGGCGATGCCCACGAGCGCCAGCACCAGCGGCTGCGCCCCGAGGGCGTGGGCCGCGAGCATGGGCACCAGACCCTTCAGCATGTCCCCGGCCAGCGTAACGGCCGCCGCCGGCTTGGCCTTGGCCCCGCCGATGCGCAGCACATTGGTGGCGCCCGGGTTATTGGAGCCCAGGGTGCGCGGGTCCGGCAGCCCCATGAGCCGGCAGACGATGATGGCACTGGAGACCGACCCCAGCAGGTAGGCAGCGAGCACCAGGGTGCCGGCGGTGACGAATGTCATATCCATGGCGCGGCATTGGACCGGCTGCCGCCCCCGCGGTCAAGCCTGAGCCGCACGCAAGCACCCGCAAGCTTGCAAAGACCCGACACGCCGCCACCCTACCGCGCGACCAGGACAACGATCACAGGCCCAGCCGCCCAAGCCGGCTGGGAGCCCCTCAGCCCTCAGCCCTCAGCCATTCCCCATGGACATCGTCTTCCTCCGTCAACTGCGCATCGAAACCGTCATCGGCATCTACGACTGGGAAAAGCAGATCAAGCAGCCCGTGGTGCTCGACATCGAGATGGCCGGCGACAACGCCAAGGCCGCTGCCACCGACCGCATCGAGGACGCCCTGGACTACAAGTCCATCTCCAAGCGCCTGAAGCAGTTCGTGGGCGAGGCCAGATTCGAGCTGGTGGAGACCCTCGCCGAGCGCTGCGCCGCCATCATCCGCGAGGAGTTCGGCGTGCCCTGGGTGCGCATCAGGCTGGACAAGGTCGGCGCCGTCACGGATGCCGCCGGTGTCGGTGTCATCATCGAGCGCGGCGAGCGCCCGGCATGACCCCCGGCAGCCCGCGGGACGCCGCGACGCGCCGCTGCTGGATCAGCGTCGGCAGCAATGTCGACCGCAAGCGCTCCATCCGCGGCGCCGTGGCCGACCTGCGCCGGCACTTCGGGGGGCTGGTGATCTCGCCCGTCTACGAGACCGCGGCCGTCGGCTTCGAGGGCGATGCCTTCTACAACCTCGTGGTCGGTATGGACAGCGACCAATCGGTGGCCGCCATCAACCAGACCCTGCGGGACATCGAAGACGCCCACGGCCGCGTCCGGGGCCCCAAGAAGTTCGCCCCGCGCACACTCGACCTGGACCTGCTCACCTGGGGCGACGCCGCCGGCACCATCGACGGCTGCGCCCTGCCCCGGGACGAGATCCTGAAGTACGCCTTCGTGCTGAAGCCCCTCGCCGACGTGGCACCCACCGAGCGCCACCCCGAGACGGGCCAGACCTACGCCGCGCTCTGGGAGCAGATGGCGCAGGACACGGGCACGCTCGGGCGCGTGCCGCTTGCGCTGCCGGCCTGAGCCCGCCGCAACCGCTGCGCCGGCGCTCGGGTACACTCGCGGGTCGTCCGCCACCCAGTGCCGCCCCATGACCCGCGCCGAGCCAACGCCATACGCCACCCCTGCCCGTCTGCGCCGGCGCGGATGGCGGCGGCGCGCGGCCGTGCTGGCGAGCGCGCTGGTGCTGGTGGTGGTCGCGCCCGGCGGCGGCGCGGAGCCCAAAATCCCGGACCTGCGCGAGATCCAGCGCGAGAACGACCAGCTCGCGGGCCTGATCGACGAGATCGACGCCACCAGCAGCCGCCGCGCCGCAGAGCAGGCCAAGGTCGCCCGGCGCCTGGCCCGGGACGAGCTGACGCTCTATGGCAAAGACATCTCCGCCGAAGCGCTGCGGCAGGCGCGGCTCGCGCTGGATTCCGTGCAGTCGCGCGCCGCCGTCATCCAGGGTCGCATCGAGCAGCGCACCCTGGCGCTGGAGCGCCTCACCGAGCAGATCGCGCAACTGGACCAGGCCATCGCGGATGCGGCCACCGACCAGCGCGAGGCCACCGTCGGCGACCTGCGCAACGAGGTCGCCCGCGATCTGCTGGCGACGCAGGCCGGGCTCACCGAGCGGCTCATTGCCAGCTATCGCGAGGCACTGCGCGGCAACCGGCGCTACGCCGCGCTGCTCGGGGACCGGCTGCGGCTGCTGCAGAGCCGCCTGCGCCTGAGCGAGCTGGAGCGCGCCGGCCTGTTCGAGCAGGACCCGCGGGTGCCACTGCTGGAGTCGGTCATCGCCGATCACCTGCGCCGCGCCGCGCGCCTGATGCGCAGCAGCGCCGAGCCGGCAGGCGACGAGCCGGCGCAGCAGGCACGGCGCGCCGCGCTGGACCTGCGCCTCGACGACGCCGTCACCCGCAGCTTCCTGCGCCAGAACGACCTGGAGCTGATCCTGGCGGGCAATGCCCTGGACGATCTCCGCACCCTGCGCCGCGACGAGCTCATGCCCCTGCACGTGCTGCGCGGGGCCGAGCGCCGCGTGGCCGCGGTGGACGCGAACCTGGTCCAGATCACCGCCGCCCTGGACGCACAGCGCGAGGTGCTGCATGCCAAGCGTGCCGCCCTGGCGCGCCCGGGCGGCGAGGCGGCGCTGGATCTGTCGCTCCTCGACGACCTGGGAACGGCCATGGAGCTGCAGCGGGCCGACATCGAGGCCCTGCGCGGGCAGGCCGCACAGGAGCGCGAGGTGTACGAGCGCATCATCGCCGAGCGCTATGCCTACACCCTCGTCGAGCGCCGTCCGTTGCCGCGGAGCGCCGCGGACTGGCAACGCCTCGCGGACAACGCCCTGCACCTGCCGCAGCTGCTGGCGCGGTCGCTGAGCGCCGTGCGCGAGGAGCTGCGCGCGGGCAGCGACGCGGCGGGATCGCGCCGCAACGCGCTGCTCCTCACGGTTGCGCTGGGGCTGACCGTGCCGGTGCTGTGGGGCGCGCGGCTGCTGCGCCGCTGGTCCCGGGCACAGGCGGCGGACAGCCACCTCGCCGTCTTCGCGCGACCGCTCTCCCGGGTGCTGCCGGCGCTGCTGCCGGCCCTGCTCTGGCTGCTGGTGGCGCTCGTCTACGAGATCTCCGCCAAGTCCCTGGTGCCGATTCTGCTGCTGTTGCTGCTGCCGGCGCTGCTGGCCTTCGTGCTGTCCCTGAGCCGGGAGCTGCTGCGTGCGCAGGCGCACCAGCAGGCAGTGCACGCGGAAGCGGCAGACGCCGCGACGCAGACCGGGGCAGACGCAGACCAGGCACCGGCGACCGCCACTGATCGCACGCCGGCGGCAATCCCGGCGGCCGCCCCAGAGCCCGCCCCAGAGCCCGCCCCAGAGCCCGCCCCAGAGTCCACCCCAGAGTCCGCCCGGCAGCCCGCCCCGGAGCCTGCACAGGCGGACCCGGCGCAGACGCGCATGCTGCAGGCGCACGGGGGTGGCGCGGACGCCGCCGCAGCAGAAGCCGGGACAGCACCGCAGGTCAGCACGCAAGGGGCCGATGACACCGCGGCGGCGGGCAGCGTCAGGCTTGCGCGCAGGCGCTTCCACCGCAAGCTGCGTCTGGGCCTGCTGCTCGCCACCGTCATCGCAGCCCTCTACATCCTGACCCGCGCGTTGCCGGTGGCGCCCATCCTCGCAGACCTGCTGGATCGGCTCGCCATGCTCGGCGTGCTGGCGCTGGCCCTGCCGGCCTTCGCCCTGCATGGTCTGTTCCGCGGCTTCGCCACCCAGGCCGGCGGGCGCCGCCGCCGGGTGCCCGCCGCCCTGGCCATGCTGTCGCGGCTACTGCCCATTTTCCTGGTGGGCGTGGGTCTGATCGGCATCCTCGGCTACATCAACCTCGCCTGGGCGCTGCTCACCTACCTGGGCTGGGGGGTTGTGGTGGGACTGGCGCTCGCCGTCGTCATCGGCATCCTGGCGGATCTGCGTGACCGCGCCGTCGCACACCTCGCGCCTGAGCAGCTGAGCGCCGAGCCAGCCGCGGACACGGCGGACACGCAGAGCCTCGACGCTGCGGCCCGCGCCGAGCAGGTCGAGGGCAGCGACGAGGCCGAAGACGCCGCGGGCGCCGAGGAGGATGCGGCCGCCGCACTGCCGCCGACGCCCGTCACCGACGAGCTGGCCGACTTCTGGCGCACCCACTTCGTCGAGCCCGGCTACCGGCTCGGCGTGCTGGTGTCGGTTCTCGGCGCCGGCTGGCTGTTGCTGCGGCTCTGGGACTGGCACGCGGACACACCGGTGGTGCGCTGGCTGCTCGGACTCCTCAACACGCCGCTGTTCCGGCTCGGCGAGAGCGCCTTCACCGTGACGGACATCCTGCTCGCCGTGGTGCTGGTGGCCAGCGTGTTCTACGTCGGCGGCTGGAGCCAGCAGGTGAGCTACAACCTGGCCTACCGCCGGGTGCGCGACGCGGGCCTGCGCCAGGCGCTCGCCACCTTCACCCAGTACGTGATCATCGTCGCCGGCGTGCTGCTGGCGCTGCGGATCATCGGCTTCGACATCACCACGCTCACGGTGTTCGCGGCGAGCCTCGGCGTCGGCATCGGCTTCGGGCTCCAGAACATCATCAACAACTTCGTCTCCGGCGTGCTGCTGCTGGCGGAGCGGCCCCTCAAGGTGGGGGACTTTGTCAGCATCGGCAGCAACCTGGGCAGCGTCACGCGCATCGGCATCCGCTCGCTCACCATGCGCACGCTGGACAAGCAGGAGGTCATCATCCCCAACGGCTCGGTGATCAGCGGCGAGTTCACCAACTGGACCCGCAGCGACGACCTGCTGCGCAACGTGCACTACATCCGCATCCGCTACGAGGACGACCCGGAGCTGGCCATCCGCCTCATCGAGCGCATCCTGCGCCGCCACCCACACGTACTCGCAGACCCGGCGCCGGGCGTGTTTCTGTGGGAATACTCGGAGTCCTCGGTGGACATCCGCGTCCAGTACTGCTTCCGCATGAACGAGGGCCCGGGGGCGCTCAGCATCCGCTCTGAAGTCCTGCTCGCCATCGGCCGCAGCTTCCGCGAGCACGGCATCCAGATGCCGCATGCCAAGCGCGACGTGACCATGCACCTTGACGACGACAGCCGCGGCCTGCTGGCCAACCTCGGTGCAGCCAAGCCCGGGCTCTGAGCCTGTCTGCGGACAACGCCGGCGCGGGGCGCGTGCCTGGCCGTGGTCCGGCCGGGCGCCTGCAGCCGCGCCGGACCCGGCACCGGACCCGGCGCCGGGTCCGGCGCCAGTCAGGGCGCGACGGGGACCATCGTCAGGCCGCTAATCGCCTGCACTGCGCGGGCGCCCGGCGACGTCCGCCTCGGTGTCGAGCCAGCGCCGGCGGATACGCTCGAAGACGCCGTTGACATGGATGTCGGCGATGGTGCGGTCGAGCAGCTGCCGCAGCCCCCGGTTATGTCGCGCCACCGCGACGCCGATGCCGTCGCCGAGCCATTCCGGGGCGTCGATGGGCGGCCCCACGAGCTCGAAGTCCGCAGCATGGGGGGTATCGAGGAAGTTGCGTTGCAGCGACAGCGCATCGCCCAGCACCAGGTCCACGCGCCCCAGCACCAGATCCAGCAGGGCCCCGAGCTGGGTGCTGTAGCGGACGATGACCGCGTGGCCGGCGTAGTTCGCACTGAGATACGCGTCCATGGTGGTGTCGCGCCACACGCCGATGCGCTTGCCCATCAAAGCCGCCGGTGTCACCGCGTCGAAGCCGCCGGCGGGCGCAACGAACCGCGACTGGCTGCGGTAGTACGGCCGGGTGAACAGGACCCGCTCACGGCGCGCCTCCGTGATGGCCACCGAGGCCACCACCGCATCCAGGTCGCGCTCCTCAAGCCCGCGCAGCAACCCGCCCCAGTCCGTCGGCACCAGCTCGCATTCGAAGCGCGCCTGCGCACACAGGGCCTCGGCGATGTCGATGTCGAAGCCGGCCAGCGCCCCGTTCTCGTCCACGAAGCTGAAGGGCGGGTCCTGCCCGAACACGCCGATGCGCAGGTCCGCCAGGCCGGGTGCCGCGGCCAGCAGCAGCGCGAGGGCCAGCATGCGGGCGGCGACCGTCACCGGGCCACCCCCGCCCGCCCGAGCTGATCGAGCTCCGCCGACAGCGCCGGCAGAGTCGTCTCAACCTTCGCCTGCTCGTCCAGGATGCGGAACACGGCGCGCTGCACCAGCTTGCTGACGGTGGCATAGGCATCCCCCACCGGGGTCGACGGGCGCGCCACCAGGGCCAGCTCGGGACGCGTCAGCAGGGCAAGGTAGGGCTCGGCGTCCAGCAGCTCAGGGTCTTGCAGCAGCGCCGGCCGGGTGGGGATGTAGCTGCCCGTCAGCGCGCGCTCGCGCTGCACGGCCGCGCTGGTGAGGTGGCGCACCAGATCCAGGGCCAGCGCCGGATGCTCGGAGTAGCGCGACACCGCGAGCTGCCAGCCGCCCAGGGTCGCGCCATGCGGATGGTCACCGCCGCCGCGGGGCAGCAGGGCCACGCCGACCTTGCCGCGCACCGGCGACTGCGGGGCGTTCAGCTCCGCCCAGGCGTAGGGCCAGTTGCGCATGAAGGCGGCATGCCCGGCGCGGAACTGCGCCAGGCTCTCCGGCTCGGTCTGCACCAGCACGGCTTCCGGCGAGATGATGCCGAGCCAGTCGGCGGCGCGCTTGAGTGCGTAGGCGGCATGGGGGTTGTCGATGGTGACCCGCCCGGTGCGACTGATGATCTGCCCGCCGCCCCAGCTGCCGAGCCATTCCATGACGTTGCAGGTGAGTCCCTCGTAGGTCCAGCCCTGCCAGATGTAGCCCCAGAAGCGGTTGTCGCCGTGGGCACGCCGGCCGTCCTGGAGCACGGTGGCCGCGTCTTCCAGCTCGGCCCAGGTCTCCGGCACCGCCAGATCTGCCGCCTCCAGCAGGTCGCGCCGGTAGAAGAGCAGGCCCAGATCCAGGAACCAGGGCAGGGCCACCAGCCGCCCGCGCACGGTGTTGTTGGTGATGAGCGCGGGCTCGAAGTCCTCCACCGCGGTGCCCAGCTCGGGGCCCAGATCCAGCAGGTGCTCCCCCAGCATGCCGGGCCAGACGATGTCGATCTCCAGCACGTCGAGCTGTCGGGCGCGCACGCCCAGCAGCTCCTGGAACAGCGCCAGGCGGTCGTCGGCCGCTTCCGGCGGGGCCAGCAGGCGCACCTCGTGCCCCGTGGCCTCGGCCCATTGCTGGGCGGCCTCGCGACAGAGGGTGTACTCGGAGGCAAAGCGCCCGCAGGCGATGGTGAGCCGCTCGCCGGCCGCCGGGCCGGGCAGCACGCCGGCGACGAGGGCCAGACAGACGGCCGTCAACCGCCCCAGGGTGTTGGCATGGCGCCTGCGCACGGCGGCGTCAGTCGTCGCGCTGGTCGTCGCCGGCCAGGCCGCCGATGCGCAGCAGCTGCTGGACCACTTGGCCCGTGTCGTCGGTGTCCCCGAGCCGCTCCGCCGGTGTCCAGGAATAATCGGCCTCCAGGCGATACGACCCGGCAAAGGCATCCGGCGGGCGGCCCTGCCAGTCCGCCGGCGAGAGCATGGAGAAGTAGGTGTCGCCGCCGGCCTTGCGGTAGAGGTGGTAGACCTTGCCGGGGATGCGCTTGAAGGCGCACTCGGCATGGGTCAGGGCCTGCTCGTCCCGGGCCTCGTCCAGCACCTTGTGCGCCTCCGCCTGAAGCGCCTTGATCTGGTCGGCGATGACGCGGAGCTTGGCGCTGGTGCGCGCGCTCAGCATGGACTCGGCCCGGGCGACCTCCTCCGCCAGCTCCGGTGCCTGGAAGGCCGGCGCGAGCCGGCTCACGGGGTAGGGCGAGCTGCGCGCGTCGCCGCGGTGCAGCAGGGCCTTGTCGTCGTCACTCATGGTCTGGTCCCGGGTCTGTGGTCGGTGGATGCGGCGGGCTCGGGCCCGACAGGCGGGTCTGAGCGGGGCGGCGGCTCGGGGCGAATGGCGGGCGGCGGCTGGGGGCGTCGCTATTGCTGGATGGTGCGACCGCCATCCACGGCGATGACCTGACCCGTGACATAGTGCGCGTCACGCGCCAGAAACAGCACGGTACGGGCGATGTCCTCCGGCGTACCGGCCCGCGCCAGGGCGGTGCGTGCCAGGATGGTCTCCTTGGCGGACGCCGACAGCCCCTGGTCCGGCCACAGAATGGCGCCCGGCGAGACGCCGTTCACGCGCACCCGCGGCCCGAGCTCCCGCGCCAGTGAGCGCACCATCATCGCATTGCCGGCCTTGGCGATGGAATAGATGGGGTGGTCCGTGTGCGGGCGCTCGGCGTGGATGTCAACCAGATTCACGATACTGCCCTCGGCCGCCGCGAGCATCGGCGCCGCCGCCTGCGCCAGGAAGAAGGGCGCCTTGAGATTGGTGCCGATGAGCTCGGCCCACTGCACCTCGGTGGCGTCCGCCAGCGGCGTGGGGTAGAAGCTGGAGGCGTTGTTCACCAGCGCATCCAGGCGGTTGTGGAAGTCGCGCACGGCGTCCACGAGCTTGGCGGGGGCCTCGGGCTCCAGCAGGTCGGCGCGCACCAATCGGACAGAATCCGGGCGGTCCGCCTCCAGCTCCGCCTTCAGCGCCGCCGCCGCATCCCCGGAGTGGCGGTAGTGCAGCACCAGGTCATAGCCCGCAGCGTGGAGCATGCGCGCAATGGCGGCACCGATGCGCTGGGCCGCGCCGGTGATCAGTGCCACCCGCGGTGCCAGCGGCCGGTCGGGGTTGGGATGCGGCTCAACCTCGCTCACGATGGGAACCCTCGTTGCTGATGTGCGTTGGCGGCGCGGCGCCGGCCTGAGATGGGGTCAGGAGATGGGTCAGGGCACGGGGTCTGGCGCGGCGCCCGCAGGCGTACACCGCAGCGCCGGGTTAGACTGCGCCGACCTGGGTGATCGCTTCACCGTCGCCGCACCACTGAGCCCGCCGCTGCATGACCCGACCCACAGGCGCAGACGATGCCGCAGCCCACAGCGCCCGGCTTGCGGCGCTGATCCGCCGGGAGATCGCCGCCGCCGGCGGCGCCCTGCCCTTCGACCGCTTCATGGACCTCGCGCTGTACGCGCCGGGGCTCGGCTACTACGCCGCCGGCATGACCAAGTTGGGGCCGGCGGGGGACTTTGTCACCGCCCCGGAGCTCTCGCCGCTGTTCGGGCGCTGCCTTGCCACGCAGTGCGCCGAGGCGCTGGACGCCCTGGGCGGCGGCGACATCCTGGAGCTCGGCGCCGGCAGCGGGGCGCTCGCCGCCGAGCTGTTGCCGGCGCTGGCGGCGCTGAACAGACTGCCCGAGCGCTACGGGATTCTGGAGCCGAGCCCCGACCTCGCCGCGCGGCAGCACCGGCTGCTCGCCGAGCGCCTGCCCGAGCTCGCGGCGCGCGTCCATTGGGTACAGACGCCACCTGCGTCCCTGCGCGGCCTGATCATCGCCAACGAGGTGGTGGACGCCCTGCCGGTGCACCGCTTCTGCCTGCCGCCGGGCACGACCCCGGCGCAGGTGCCGGGCGCCGTGCGCGAGATGCTGGTGCAGTGCGACGGTGACACCTTCACGGCGGTGCCCGCCGCGCCGGTGACCCCCGGGCTCGCGGCGGCCGTGGATGCGCTGCGGCTGCCGGAAGCGCTGCTGGCCGACGGGCTCTGCGGGGAGATCAACCTGCGCCTCGCCCCCTGGCTCGCGCTGCTCGCAGACGGGCTCGACGCGGGCATGGTGCTCATCATCGACTACGGCTATCCGCGCCGCGAGCTCTACCTGCCCGAGCGCCGCGACGGCACCCTGCTCTGCCACCACCGGCACCGGGCGCACGCCGACCCCTATGCACACCTGGGTCTGCAGGACATCACGGCACACGTGGACTTCACCGCCGTGGCCGAGGCGGGTACCGCCGCCGGCCTCACGCTCGCCGGCTACACCACCCAGGCCAACTTTCTCATCGGCTGCGGGCTGGACCGCCACCTGCACGCCGCCGCCGCCGACGCCGAGGCCCTGCTCGACCTCGCCGCCGGCGCCAAGCAGCTGGTGCTGCCGGCCGCCATGGGGGAGCGCTTCCAGGCGCTGGCCCTCACCCGCGGCCTCAGGCCCCCGCCCGCCGGCTGGTGCGGCTTCGCGCTGCGCGACCTCCGCGAGCGCCTCCAGTCCCCCCATCCATCCTGACACCTGCCCCCCAAACGGGGACAAAACGGGGACGGTATACTGAATACCAAAAAGCGGGGACGGTATACTGAATACAGCGACATCCCGCGCATGCTCACCCGGCCAGATAGGTGGGCACGATGGTGTCGATGTCGGTGGGATGGATGCCGAGCTGGAGCAGCCCATTGTGCTCATCGCACACGCTGGGCGTCTGCATGGAACGGTAGTTGTCCAGCGTAATCGGCGCCCCCGGCAGCTTGCCGAGGAGCTTCGCCATGAGCTCCGAGCGCTTGTCGTCGAGCCCGATGATCCAGACCCGCTTGCCGAGGGTGCGCGCGGTGTAGGCCATGAGATCCTCCAGTGTCAGTACCTTGGGGCCGCACAGGTCGTAGCGCTGCCCCATCGTGCGCTCATCGCCGATGCTGCGCACCATGGCCTGCGCCACATCGTCCACCCACACGGGGGCGAACTGCGCGTTTGGACAGGCCAGCGGCACCATGCCCGGGGCCAGGTCCAGCAGGCCGCGGAAGCGGTTGAAGAAGCTGTCGCCGCGGCCGAAGATCACCGAGGGGCGGAAGCTCGTCACCGCGAGCCCCGCGCCATGGGCAATGTCCTCCCCCTCCCCCTTGGAGCGCAGATAGTCGCTGCCGCCGCGCTCGGCATCGGCATGCAGCGCGCTCATGTGCAGCAGCCGCGGCACGCCCACCGCCTGTGCCGCCGCGACGATGCGCCGCACCAGGTCCACGTGCACGGACTGAAAGGTCAGGCCGCCGGACTCGTTCAGGATGCCGGCGAGGTTGACCACCAGCGAGCAGCCCGCAAAGAGCCCGGCATAATCCGTCGCCGCCGTCACCTCCTGCAGCTCCACGTCGGGATAGAGCCTGAGGTCGCGGTGGCGGAACGCGCGCCGCGTGGGCACGACACAGTGATAGCCGGCGTCGCGCAGACGCGTGAGCAGGTGGCGGCCGACGAAGCCGGTGCCGCCGATGATGCAGGCTCGCTGTCGCTTCATGGATTGCAGATCCGGTGCTTGGTGTTGTGTGGAGCGCCAGCCCGTGCTGCTGCGTCGGGTGCCGCAGCGGGCGGCGGGCGTCCGCAGGCGGGCGTGGAGCACAACAGAAGCCGCAGCAAGGCGGCAGGGCCCGCGCAGGCAGGGGCGCGCGGCGCGGTATTATGCCGCAACACCGGGCGCGGGGCGCCCTCGGCCGCGCTCGGGCAAAGACCGCAGAGCACGGCCGAGCGAGCCGTCGCCACGCCGCCACTGCCAGCCACACCACGGGAGCCCCCCGGATGGAGCCCACGGCCGCCCTCGCCTTCGCCGCCGTCGGTGCCGTCGCCGGGCTCCTCGCCGGGCTGCTCGGCATCGGCGGCGGCGCCGTCATCGTGCCGGCGCTCATCGTCCTGCTGCCGGCCTTCGACGCCGGCAGTGCCTGGACACCCCACCAGGCCGTCGCCACGTCGCTGGCGACGGTGGTGGCAGCGGGCTCGGCCTCGGCGCTGTCGCACCATCGCCGCGGCGCGGTGCGCTGGACACTGGTGCTGCGCCTCGCACCCGGGCTGATCCTCGGCGCCGGCGCCGGCGCAGGCCTTGCCGGCTGGCTGCCGGCGCTGTGGCTGAAGCGGCTCTTTGCAATGTTCCTGCTGGTGAGCGGCGCGCGCATGCTGCTCGCGGCGGGCACGCCGAGCGCTGGACGCCCGCTGCCGGGCGGCCATCGCCTGCTGACGGCGGGCGGTGCCATCGGCGCCCTGTCCGCGGTGCTCGGCATCGGCGGCGGCATCATGCTGGTGCCCTATCTGGCCCGCCACGGCGTGGTGCTGCGCCAGGCGGTGGCCACCTCCAGCGCCTGCGGCGTGCCCTTGGCGCTGGTGGGCAGCCTCGGCTTCGCGCTGAGCGGCTGGGGGCGTGCGGGCTTGCCGGCGCACAGCCTGGGCTTCGTGCTCTGGCCGGTCGCGCTCGCCATCGCGGCGGCGGCGGTGCCCATGGCCGGCATCGGCGCACAGCTCGCCCATCGGCTGCCGACGGCCACGCTGAAGCAGGTCTTCGCGGTCCTGCTGGTGGCGGTGGGGCTGCGCCTGCTGCTGGCCTAAGCCCCGTCAGCGCTGGCCAGCGCCCATGTCGGCACCAGCACCGTAGCCGATATCATCATGCCAGAGACGCCGATACAGGTAGACTTGGCCCGCCGGATCGCGCAGCACCAGCCGGCCTTGGTGTTGCGCGAACTCGTAGGGGCGGGCAAGGTCATGCTCCGGGTCATACATGGCAACGCGATCGCCCCGCTGCTGGATCAGGCCCTCGATGTAGTCACCGTGGGGGGCGTAGAGCCGGAAGCGATGCGCCTGCACGATCAGAAGCCCGCCGTCACGGCCCTCCCAAATGCCGTCCAGGCTGGTGCGCCGCCAGCCGGGCACGTCCGGCAGCCGCACCATGCCCGGCATCTGCTGCATCCAGGCGCCCATGTCCGGCATGCCGCTGTCGGCCATGCCCGACCAGGGCAGAGCGCCCATGCCGAAGGGCGCGCCGACGCCGGGCATGGCGCCCGCTGCCGGCGGCGGCACGGCGGGTGCGCCGTCATCGCCGAGCAGGCCCATGGCATCCATCATGCGCGCCATGGCCTCGGCGAACACCCGGGCGCTGGCGGACACGTCGGCCGCCACGGCCCGCTGCGGTGCCGCCGGCCCCAGCAGGACGAGCCCGGCCAGCAGCAGCAGCGCAGCGGCGCAGGGCAGCGCCTGGGCGCGGGCGCCGGTGCAGCCGAGAGGCAACGGCGGGCGGCGGCAGTTGGGTGGGCGGCGATGCATGGCTTGGCTGGGTTACGGAGCTCGACGGCTGAGACGGGCCGCACCTGGGCCGGCGGCGACCCACCAGCATAACAGAGGTGGCGGCAGCGCCCGGGAGGCTGCGCCACCCTTCCACGACGGCGCCGGCACGCACCGGCGCCATCACCACAGGAGACACCGGTGGCGAGCTTGGCCCCGGCGTCGGGGCGGAGTCATGCGAATGCCTGAGAACGGCAGCCTGGAGCGCAATTGGCGACCCAGCCTGTCGGCCTTCCTGGCGGCCATGCGGGAGCCGCCGAGCTGGACTTTCGACGTCGACGGCTTCGGCGCCGGCATCGACAACGTCCATGTGGACGTGCACCTGAGCCCGCGCTTTCGCGAGCTCGCCGCCATCACCGTGCGTAAGCTCTTCGCCGAGGAGATGGCGGTGGCCGTCGGCCAGACGCCGGCGCAGCTGGTGGGGGCCGAAGACCTGGAGCGCTTCCGCCGCCACTACGCCAACCTCTTCGAGCAGACCCTGGAGCGGCATGCCTCGGCGCAGTCGGCAGAGCTGTTGGCGCTGCTGCAGCTGGCGCTGCTGCGCTGCCTGCTGGAGCTGGTGATGCGCGAGCACCGCAACCAGCTGGAGGAATGTCAGCGCGCGGGCCAGCAGTCGCTGGCGGCGGGCACCGGGCGCAGCCTGGCCCTGCACGAGAAGCTGGTGCTGCTGAAGCGCCACGGCGCCGCCGTCAACCGCCGGGTGCTGAAGCTCCTGTTCCGCCAGCTGCGCAAGCTGGAGTCGGGGCCGCTCGGCAAGCTGCGCAGCGCCGTGAGCACGGACGCCTGGCCGCTGCCCACCCAGGCGCTGTTCAACCCGGTACTGCTGGCGACGGACCCGGGCAATGTGGCCGAGCTGTCCCAGGACTACCTCATCGCGGCCTTGGGCGACGGTGGCGACGGCTCCTGGCTCAGGCTCGCAAACCAGGCGGTGCTCGCCACCCTGGCGGATTACCTGCCCGAGTACGCCCGCCGCCAGGTGCTGGGCGACCTGGCACCGCAGCAGCTCACCGAGCACCCGCGCGAGCGCAACGACCAGGGCATCCTGCGCGGCTTCCTCGCCACCGAGCTGCTGCTGAGCGGCTTCATGGCGCCGGAGGAATACCAGGAGGGCCGCACCTGCTGGCTCGACGAGCCGGCCAACATCCGCCGCCTGATGCAGGTACCGGACGCCGAGACCGGCAGCGGCGACTCCTCCCTGCTGCTGGCCCCTGTGCAGTGGAGCTCCACGCGCTGGCTCGGCTTCCGCCGCGGGCTGCGCGCCGGACTGCACCGGCGCCTGGTGCACGCGGGCTTCATCGACCGCATCGTGCTCTGCTACTGGATGCCGGCGCTGCGCGCGCAGCTCGGTGCCGAGCTGCCGCTCGCCCTGGTGGCCGATTATTGTGCCGGCCATCTGTCGCGGCGCCGGCTCAGCGATCGCCTGGCGACGCTCGACGCGCAGGTGGAGCGCGCCGAGGCGCTGCGCATGCTGGAGCGCTGCCAGACGGCGCTGCGCCGGCTCGACGGCGAGGAGCGCGCCGGCTATATGGATCGCTTCATCGGCGATTTCCTGGTGCTGCGGCGTGACCTCAAGCTCGCCTACAAGACCTATCAGGCCATGGACCGCCTGCGCCTGGCCGAGAGCAGCGACGAGGTGACCCTGTCCCGGGCCAACGGCAGCCTGTGGGAATTCGTAACCCGCTCCGAGACCCTGCCGCAGGTGCGCCGCATGCGCGCCCATGCCGTGGTGAAGGCCGACATCCGCGGCTCCACGCGGATCACCGACGAGCTGGTGCGCCGGGGGCTCAACCCGGCCTCGCACTTCAGCCTGAACCTGTTCGATCCCGTGAACCGGCTGCTGCCGGAGCTCGGCGCCGAGAAGCTCTTCGTCGAGGGCGACGCGGTGATCCTGGCCCTGTACGACTACGAGGACGAGGCCGGCGCCGACGCGGGCAGCGGCCGGCCGGTGGCCCGGGCCTGCGGCCTCGCGCGCAGCATCCTGCGCGTGGTAGCCATGCAGAACGTGCTGAACCGACGCCACGGGCTGCCGGAGCTGGAGCTCGGACTCGGCATCGCCTATTCACCGCGGGAGCCGCATTTTCTGTACGACGATGGGCGCCGGATCATGATCTCCGCCGCCATCAACACCGCCGACCGGCTCTCCGCCTGCGCCGCGGCACTGCGCCACGGCGGCGTGCACCCCGCCGGCAGCGGCCACCGCGCCATGCTGGTGCAGCCCACGGGGGCCGCGGCCACCGCCGCCGGCGGAGAGGAGCTGCTCAGCTGGAACGTGAACGGCATCCTGCTGGAGCAGCAGGCGTTCTTTCAGCTCCAGCGCGAGGTGGCACTGCGCCAGACCCGGCTCTC
The DNA here is from genome assembly GCF_913063425.1 of uncultured Thiohalocapsa sp. GTDB lineage: Bacteria > Pseudomonadota > Gammaproteobacteria > Chromatiales > Chromatiaceae > Thiohalocapsa. The sequence goes on along the minus strand of NZ_CAJXYK010000060.1, from coordinate 3,899 downwards.
GGTGCCCGGTGACGAGCACGGGCTCTACTTCGTCGGCCGCTACAACGACCTCGCGGGGCGCACCCGACGGCTCGCTGTGCGCTGTGCCCGGGTGTGCACCTGGGACGGCGCGGATCTGGGCGCGCCCGATGCCGAGCACCGGCACTATTTCGAGGTGATTGCCGACGAGTCGGTGATGGGCGGGCTGCGCGGCGAGTTTGCGGCTGTGGGGAGGTAGCAGGGGAGGTACTAAGTGAGGGGTGCGAAGTACGGGGTAAGGGGTACGGGGTGCGGGGTATCAGTAGGAAGTGCCCGGTGCGGGGCATCGGCGGGTGCCGATGGCCGGTGCAACGGTGGGCTTTGGCCTGCGCCCTGTCCAGCTTCGGACATCGTGCAGTCTCCGCCAACCGCCGTCTGCGCGCGCCCTGCGTTCACTCCGCCGCCGCCGTGGCCGGCTCCGACGGCGAGGTGACGGGCGCGAACAGGGCACCGAGCCGGAAGTCCGTGAGCCCCAGGCGCTGGGCGTAGATGACGCGGTAGGTGAGCACCCGGCGCACATAGTCCCGGGTCTCCCGGTAAGGGATCTCCAGCATCCACAGGTCCGCCGGCGTGGTGGTATCCGGCAGCCAGCGGGAGACGGCGCCCGGTCCGGCGTTGTAGGCGGCGGTGGCCAGCACCTGGTTGCCGCCGAAGCGCTCGCGCATGGCCGCGAGGTAGCGGGTGCCGAGGGCGATGTTGAGCGCCGGGTCGATGAGGTCGAGCCGCCCCGGCGCCGGGCGCCCCAGCTCCCGGGCCATGTCGCCCGCGGTGCCCGGCATCAGCTGCATGAGGCCGACCGCACCGGCATGGGAGGCGACATCGGCGTCGAAGGCGCTCTCCTGCCGAATCACCGCGTAGACCCACTCCGGCGGCAGGTCGTAGTCGGCGGCGCGGCCGGCGACCATCCCCTCGTAGCGCAGCGGGAAGCGCAGTCGGATGTCGTCCCAGTAATCGCTGCGTGCCAGGGTGAAAATGGACTCGGTCACCAGCCCGAGGCGCTCGCCCAGCAGCGCCGCGGTGCGCAGGGCGTCCGGGGCGGCGTCGCGGGTGAGCTCGCGCCACTCGCGGGTGACCTCGGTGCGCCGCCCAAGGGCCTTCAGCTCGCGGATGCGCCGCGCCGTGTCCCCGGCCAGCAGGCGCTCGATCTCCGCCGGGTCCGCCGGCGTCGGCCGCTCGCGCAGCGCGGGCGGGCGCCCGAGCAGGTCCGCGGCGCGAAAGCCCCAGAGGTCGCGCTCGTCGGCGGCCGTGGCCAGGGCATGGGCGGCCCCCACCAAGTCGCCGCGCCTCCCGAAAGCCCGGGCGAGCCAGTACTGCCATTCGCCCCGCGTGCGCTCCTCCGGCGGTAGGGCCTGCACCCAGTCGATGATCTCGGGCCAGGCCCTGAGCCTGAGCGCCGCCCGCAGGCGCTCGCGCTGGAGCGCCAGGTTCTCCGGCAGCGGGCGCAGCCGGCGCAGGTAGACCAGGGCCGAGCGCTCCCCGGCCCGGGCGAGGCCGGCGCCGATGGCGGTGACCGCTCGGTCCCGGGCCGGCAGCGGGACCAGCTCCCGGGCCTTGAGCACGGCCCAGTCGGCGGCGGCCAGGCGCGGGTCGTCCCGGGCCAGCCGCTCGACACCGGCCACCAGCGTGGCAACGCGCTGCTCGGGGTCGTCCGGCAGCTCGGCCTCCTTCAGGGCTTTGGGATTGCGGTGCAGCGCCAGGTGCTGATCCAGCCAGCGCTGATGCCGCGGCGGCAGATAGCGGCGCTGCCAGCGCGCCACACCCGTATTGCCGCGGGCCAGGGCCAGACCCACCCGCTGCCACACCAGCGCCGGCGTCAGGCCGCCGACGGCGTGCCAATGCGCGAAGACCGGGTCGCAGACCTCCGGCAATGACGCCCCGGTGAGGTAGAGCTCGGCAATGCCCGCCACGGCCGCATCGCCGCGGCCCAGCGCCAGCAGGCTTCGGCGCCAGCGACATTCGCGGGTCTCGGAGCCGTTGTCGGCATAATTACGGACATAGCCGGCATGATCGCCACGCGCATGCAGGGCGTTCAGCCACAGCCGGCGCAGCGTCTCACCCGGCGCCGTGCCGGCATAGGCATCGATGAAGGCTTCGATCTCAGGGCGATGCGCCGGCCTCAGCTCGCGGCGCAGCTCAGCCAAGCGCAGGTAGGGCCAGAGCGGATAGTCGCGCAGCCCGGCGGCGAGCTGCGTGAAGGTCTCCGTGTCGCCGGCGGCCAGCGCCCGCTCCGCTGCGACGAAGTCCCGGCGTTGCCCGGCAACGTCGGGCGCTGACCCCATGGCGTCCATGGGCCATGCAAGCACGAGCAGCAGTGCCCATGCCGGTCGGCGGGCGCGCCGAGTCAGGCGCCGTGCAAGCAGCGGATCGGATCTCGCCACCGATGTCGAGACCGCTCTCGGTCGGGATGGATGATGCAGCGCGCTCACCGGTTCCGGATGCGTAGAAATGTTCGAAGGGTTGCCGATGCTCAGCGACGGCCTGGAGCCCACCGGCGCTGGCGCCGCAGGGGCGTTGCCGCCATTATCCCGGGCCAACACGCGGCGTCCAGCGCCAGCCTGAACGTGCTGGAGACCCGACACAACGACGAGGAGCACCGATGCCAAGCACCCCCACCGCCGCCGACCTCCACACCCTGAGCGCCCTGCTCCGCGAGGCGGGCAGGACGGAGATCCTGCCCCGCTTTCGCACCACCGCCGGCACCGCCAAGGCCGACGGCAGCCTGGTGACGGACGCGGATCTCGGCGTACAGCGCCGGCTCACCGAGGCCCTGGCGGAGCACTGGCCAGAGGTTGCCCTGCTCGGCGAGGAGATGGACGCGCAGCACCAGCAACGCCTGCTGGATGCGGGCGGCCCCCTGTGGTGCCTGGACCCGCTCGACGGCACCAGCAACTTCACCTGCGGCTTCCCGGGCTTCTGCATCTCTCTGGCGCTGCTGCGCGACGGCCGCAGCGAGCTCGCGCTGGTGCTGGACCCGCTGCGGGACGAGTGCTTCACCGCCGCGCGCGGGCAGGGCGCCCACCTGGACGGCACGCCGCTGGTGCCCTATGCACCGGGCCCGGCGCTCGGCGACTGCGTCGCCGTGGTGGACTTCAAGCGCATCCCGCCCGAGCGCGTGGCACCGCTCTTCCGCAAGGGCGGCTTCCGCTCCCAGCGCAACCTGGGGGCGGTGGCGCTGGAGTGGTGCTGGCTCGCCGCCGGGCGCTTCCAGCTCTATCTGCACGGCGGGCAGAAGCTCTGGGACCACGCCGCCGGGCGGCTCATCGCCCAGGAAGCCGGCTGCGCCTGCGCCCTGTACCGCCCGGATGCCGACACGCCCACAGACGGCCTTGCGCTCGGCAAGCACCTGGCCCTCGCCGCCGCCGATGAGGCGCTGCTGAGTCGCTGGCGGGCGTTCGTGGGCCTGCCCATGCAGGGCTGAGGCCAGGGCGACATCCCCCGCTCCCGAGGTGGCCCGCTCCCGAGGTGGCAATCGCCCCGCCCCGCCCGCAGTTCCCGGGGCGGCCCGATGCGGGCATCTGCACCATCCATAGTACACGGCCCACGGCATACGACCCACGGCATACGACGAGGACACCCACGCATGACCGAAGACATCAGCAACCAGGACATGGACCTCACCAGCGGCATCGCCGCCTTTGAGGCCAAGCAATTCTCCCGCGCCACCGGCCTGCTGTCGCCGCTCGCCGAGCAGGGCAACGCCGACGCCATGTACCGCATGGCCATCATGGCGCAGAACGGCCTCGGCATGGTCCCGAATCCGCTGCTCGCCTACAAGTACATGAAGGCCGCCGCCGAGCAGGGCATGGGCCTCGCCCAGCACGGCCTCGCCTTCATGTACATGCAAGGCGAGTGCACCGACCAGAACCCCGAGAAGGCCATCG
>NZ_CAJXYK010000059.1 GCF_913063425.1 uncultured Thiohalocapsa sp. | reverse complement strand
GTCGATGAGGCCCACAAGCTCTGCAACGACCCCAAGATCACGGACCTGGCCAAGGAAGCCCGCAAGTACGGGCTCGGGCTGATCCTGTCGTCGCAGGAGACGCGGGACTTCCACCCGTCGATCTTCGCCAACGCCGGCACCCAGATCGTGCTCGCGCTGGAGGACGCCGACGCCGGCATCATGGCCAAGGTCTACGCCCAGGAGAAGAAGGACCAAAGCATGGTGAAGGGCCTGATCCTCGAACAACCCAGCGGCGTCGCGCTGATCCGTTCAACGCACTTCGTGCCTTACTCGCAGGTCGATATCCTGTCGTTCTTCGAGCGCATACAGCAGGCTGGGACGGCCTAGAACGATTCCTCCTTACGCGGTAACAAACAAGGACTCCCTGCAAGAGGGCGAGACTCCGCACGCATCAGGTGGGTCAGGGCGCGCAGGGCCGAGCAGGCCGGTCTCGGCACGTGTTTGGAAGGGAAAGACCTCTGGACGGAGAAGACAGCACGTCTGCATCGGCGCTGACAGGGCCGAACGGCCCGTTCCGTAGGAGCCCAGGGCGCATCAGCGGTCGCAAGGAGGCAGATCCCTCTGCCGCCGTTTGGCTACCGTTTAGCAGCCGGTTGCGTCACTGCCCTCAGAAGAGGGACAGCTGACCTGGATGCGAGCGCCAGTGTTGGCGCACATGCTCGAACCGCCCGAAGCGGAAGCGAACGTACGCGTTCACAAAGACGCTCTTCACGTTTGGATAAGCCATAATAGGCCCTCCCTACGTAGGGTTGGAGGGATTTGGCTTGCCCAGATTCGCGAAATCGCCCTATACTGAAGTGTCTGCACAAGACACTAGAGCGTGAATCTGAGTGGTTCGGTAGCCCCTCGTTCACCTCACCAAAGAAGCTCGGGAGTGCGCCAACACTTCCGAGCTTTTCCTTATCAGGCAACAGCATGGTAACGCTGTGCGCCCGGTCGTCGGTTTGGGCTTAGTAGCCCATGTTTCTCTACGTTGTGTAGGCGGTAAGTAGCTGCCTCCACACTGGTTCCGCACATCTGCGACAACTCCAGCGGACCGCTTGCTCGTTGACAAGCCTCCAGAGGCATCATGATCGCGGCTGTCAGAGCCTTCGCCTGCCACTCGGAGTCCTCACAAAAGCGATGCTGGCGTAACGCCGCACCTCTGTGCAGGGTCACGTCATGGCGAAGAACTAAGTGCGACGTTTCGTGGACGACCGTGCTTCGCCCGTACACCTGGTCCGCGCAAAGGTGGTCGTAGATGTCCTCACGCATCACGATAAGCGACTGCGCCGGGACCGTGAACGCTGCGCAGTCTTCAAGCGCGTGTACTTCCAGGCAGCGAAATCTGTACCCCGCCTCTAGCAAGGTCCCTTCCAGCAGTTCCTTGCAGTCCAGTCTGTAAAGCTCGCCGTGCTCCAGCGGCAGGTGCCCAAGTAAGCTGCGAGCTATCCCCTCCAACGACTTGTAACTCTGCGGAGCGACCTTGTAGCCGGAAGGGCTGGTCGGCTTCCCGTCTTTCACCACTGTTGTCATGCGCTCAGCCCTCGACATCCCGCTCCGTCAGCCACTTCAGCAACTCCGGAGGCGGGGACTCGCCGTCGCTGATCCGCCTGGCGAAGGCGGAGACCAGTTGCCTGTCGTCCGGCGCCAGATGAGCCATCTGGACCACGTCCTTCGACTTCTCTGCGGCAGCCTGAAGCTCGTGTAACTGAGCTGTTGGAACCTTCCCGCAGAGGAACGACAGAGCGGACTGGATATGCTTCTCCAGGAGCCGCTTCTCGCCGAACTCCACGGCGCTCAGGTAGGCAGAGCTTACGCCCATGCCTTCTGCCATCGCCTTCAGCGACAATCCGTTCTTCATCCGGATGAGCCTCGCGCACTCCCCGAACGGCGTGAGTTTCACAGTTGCGCCCTCCCGCAGTAACGCTGCGTTCGCTTCCCGGTTGAGAAGTTAACCGAGTGGTTGAAATCTTAACCGACGCGAGGGCTGGCCGCAAGTCCCACGGGAAGACAGGGAATTTCCAGCTTTGGATCTCAGCCTGAGGCTGAGCCAGTACCCGCCCGTGCCCTTGCGTTGCCCAGCCGTTCTGGGACTCGGCGGGCACATGCCAGGCTCGAGAACGCTGTTGCGACGCCCGAATTGTCGTGACCGGGGCCGCGCCGACGCCTACGCTAGTACACCAGCACGAAATCTCGCCTGCGTCCTAGTCGTGTGGCCCGCAAGCGGCCGCTGTGCGCACACCAGGAGCCGAAGCCGCGGTTCTGTTAGGCCCCCATAATCCCCTCAGGCTGCCGGACCCTGGCGGGACACTCATGGGACAGTGGACGGAACATCACCCGACGAACGGTAGCGCGAGACAATACGGGAAGCCGCGTCGTTGCTGCTGTCAGGTGTTGTGATGTTCTGTAAATTATTGATAAATAGAGACTTAAAATCCCTCGACTTCGGCCATGCGGGTTCGAGTCCCGCCCCGGGCACCATATTCTTGTGATCTTCTCTCGTGAGCATCCAGCCTCACAACGCGAATATGCGTGATTGCAAGACGTGAACATCCCTTCTCGTCGCTTTCTGCTGGAAAGCTCTACGGCGCGATGATGATGCGGGGCATGTCCAAGTCCCTGCGGCTGATGGTGTGCGTCGACGAGGCCCATAAGCTCTGCAACGACCCCAAGATCACGGACCTGGCCAAGGAAGCCCGCAAGTACGGGCTCGGCCTAATTCTGTCTTCGCAGGAGACGCGGGACTTCCACACCTCGATCTTCGCCAACGCCGGCACCCAGATCGTGCTGGCCCTGGAAGACGCCGACGCTGGCGTCATGGCCAAGGTCTACGCGCAAGAGAAGAAGGACCAGGGTATGGTGAAGGGCCTGATCCTCGGACAACCCAGCGGCGTCGTGCTGATCCGGTCCACGCACTTCGCGCCCTACTCGCAGGTGGACATCATGTCGCGTATCAGCGCCGGCGAGAGGGCGGGTTGCTGCGGAACAACGCAGCGTGGCAAGGCGTCGCGACCGCTGTCGAGATGCGGCGTGTAGCCTTGCGCGGAGTCCGGATTGCGGAACTGCTGCCGCTAAGCGAGACGGTGCCGCCGGAGCTCCGGTTCGAGTAGCGCATCTTGCTTTTTGGTCGCGAATCGACAAAAACTATCGGCATGACCCCTTCTCCAGAACGCCAGCTGGTCCCACTCCAGCACGCGGCCGAAAGACGCTTCTTCGGCATGCGCCACGCCGCCGTGCCGGAGCGGGAGCGCATCGAAGGCTTCCTGGCCCAGGGTGCCGAGGTGGTGATCGATTTCGCCGGCGCCGCCGTGACGCAATCCTTCGTCGACGAGCTGATCGGCCGCCTGATCCTGGAGCAGGGGCCGGACGTGCTCCAGCGCATCGTCTTCAAGAACTGCTCCGAGGACACGCGCGCGATCATCCGCTTCGTCACCGCGGATCGGGCGGACCAGTACCGCAGCGCGAAGACGCATTGAGGGGGATCACCGGGCGTCAGTGCCGGCAGGCGATGGCCCGGCGCCGCGCCGACAGGTACTGATGCGATCGTTGCCGTGCGCACCGCTGCCTCCAGCTTGCCGAAGCGCAGGACGAATGGGTCCAGGTCCTGGACCGCTTCGGCATCCAGCGCGCGGAGCCGTGCGCCGGTGAGGGGCAGGTGCGGTGCCAGGGCCGTCAAGGCACAGCGCATGTAGTGGGCATGTCGGCGGCATTCGCACTGCACATGCGCCAGGCGCTGGGCCGCAGTGGCGTCGCTCACAGCGGCACCCCGGTGCGGGCGGCGACGTCGAAGATGGGCGGGCGCACCCGCTGGCTCGGGTCGTCCACCAGCACGTCGATGCGCTGCTCGCCGAGGGCGCGCTGCACCTGCACCTGGAAGTCGATCTCCGCGCGTACGATGCGCTCGGGGTCGGCGAGCGAGGTGGTTATGAGCAGGTCGATGTCGCCGCGGCGCTGGGTGTCGTCGATGCGGGAGCCGAACAGATGCAACCGTGCACCGGCGCGGAAGGCGTCCTGCGCGACCTGCTTGATGACCTGTTGCTGGTGGGCGGTGAGGCGCAGGTGCTTGGCTTTGGTGATGCCGCAGTTCAATCCGGCCATCGGGCCTGGTACGTCGGAGCGGAGACAGCGTGACCCGATGTGGGCCGGGCTGCATCGGCGTGGGCGCGCTCGGGCCGAGGACCGGCGCGTGGTGTGCGCGGTGGCGCAGGGGTGGACGGCTTGAGAGACCGACCCCGCAGATTTCAGGATACGGTCATGCTCTTGGGGTTTGTATGAACTATGATTCGGGTAAGAGCCGGTGTCGGTGGGCGCGGTCGGCCCGCTGCCAAGGCGTCGGCTCCTGCGGTGGGGTTGATCGCTGCGGGCAGTCGGCCGTGATCACGCACCGGCCCGGGGTCGCCGCCTGCAAGCGCGGGCGGCGGCCGTCCAGTCATGCCGCTTGGCCGCGCCTTGGCGCCTGTGCCATGCGGCCGTGTAGGGAGTCCGAGTGATGCGCCGTCAGAAGCAGCTTCCCCAAGTCCGAATCGAGGTGGCGACCTTGGCCTGTGCGGCCGACAACGCCGTTGCTCGCGCCTTCGCCTGCCCGCTGCTGGTGGCCACGACCCTGGTGGCGGCGATCTTGACCGCGTTCTGACCCAACCGCGCCCGCCGCGCGCGGTGGGCGAGCCACAACAATTTCTCCTTCGTGCGGGCTCGTGCGGGCCAGGGGACCCTGCCTGTCGTGGCGACCTGCGCCGCTCCACGGTAGGCTTTGCCGCGCCGGAGCACGAGCGTCGGCCATCAGTGTCAGCACTGTCGGCCCGCGCCGGCATGGACGCCGGGCGCAAGTCGCGTCCATCAGTTCAAGGCGGCGCTGACGCCGCCCATCCGCCAGGCCATTCCCCTCCCGAAGATCACTCCAACCCGCGCAGATCCCCCCTATGGCCCTCGCCTTCCCGGATCATCCCTTGCGCCACGCCGTGACGCAGGAGCTGCATGTGCGCACCTTCGAGCCGGTGCGGGCGCCGGTGGCGGTGACGCACCTGGCCTATCAGTGCGGGGAGCGCGGCACCGGCGTAAACGTCGACCACCTGCTTTCGCTCCTGGCGCGGTTTGGGCACAGGCCGCCGGCGGCGGAGGAAGTCGGCCAGTACTTCTTCGTCGACCTCGGTGACCTGCGCCTGCGCTGGGAACGGCATACGGAGTTCGTGACCTACAGCTTCACCCGCACGCTGGCGCCGGACCGTGCCGCCGAGCACCCCTTCGCGGGTGATCCGTTGGCGGGGCTGCCGCAGGACTGGCTCGGGCAGCTGCCGGGGCAGGTGGTCACCGCGGTGCGGCTGGTGCTGGAGTCGCCCGAGCTGCCCGAGCGCACGGCGGCCGACCTGATGACGGTATTTTCCGGCAACCCCGTGATCGGCGCCGAAGTGGCCGGCGGCGCTGGGCTCGCGTGGTCGGATCTGCGCATCCACGCCGACGGCTTCGGTCGGATTCTGCTGCGCGATCGCGGCCTCACCGAAGCCCAGGCGGGGCGGCTGGTGAAGCGTGTACTGGACGTGAACGCCTATCGGGCCATGACCCTGCTCGGCCTGCCCGCCGCGCGCTCGGCCGCCGTGAGCCTGGGCGATGCCGAGCGGCGCCTGGCGGACGTGGCGGTGCGCATGGGCCGCGCCAACGGCGTGCGGGGGGCGACGGCCGATCCGCCCTCGGAGCGGGCGCTGCTCGCGGAGCTCACGGACGTGGCGGCGGAGATCGAGTCCGTCGCCGCCCGCACCGCCTCGCGCTTCGATGCGACGGCCGCTTACTACGACGTGGTGCGCCAGCGGCTGGCCCAGCTGCGCGAGCAGCGCATCCGCGGCCTGCCCACGTTCACGGAGTTCCTGGAAGCGCGGTTGGCGCCGGCGGTCAGCACCTGCCTTGCCACCGGACGCCGGCAGCAGGCGCTGGCGGAGCGCGCCGCGCGCATGACGGCCCTGCTGCGCGCCCGGGTGGAGGTGCGCCTCCAGGAGCAGAATCGCAGCCTGTTGGACTCCATGGACCGGCGCGCGCGGCTGCAGGTGCGGCTCCAGGAAACCGTCGAGGGCCTGTCGGTGGTGGCCATCAGCTACTACGGTCTGGGCCTGGTGGGCTATCTGCTGAAGGGGGCCGCCGAGGCGGGTGTGCTGCTGGACCCGAGCATCGGCATGGCCCTGGCGCTGCCGCTGGTGGTGGGCGCCGCCTGGCTTGGCCTCACGCGGACCAGACGGCGGCTGCACCGTGATGAGGGCGGTGCTGACGGGCACCGCGGCCGGCGGCAGCCGTGACGGTCAGGCGTCGTCGGTGTAAGTGATGGGCACCCGCCGCGAGAGGCCCGTGAAGAGCTGGTAGGCAATGGTGTCGCTCGCCGCTGCAACGGCGTTGGCGGGCACCAGGTCCCCCCAGAGTTGCACCGGGTCGCCGGGGCGGGCGTCCGGCTGGGCCGTCAGATCAACCGTGAGCATGTCCATGGACACACGGCCGATGATGCGTGTCGGTCTGCCGTTCACCGCGGCCGGTGTGCCGTCGCAGGCATGGCGCGGATAGCCATCCGCATAGCCGGCGGCGACGACGCCCACGCGGGTCGGCTCAGTGCAGACGAAGCGCCCGCCGTAGCCGATGGCCTCGCCCGGGGCGAGCGCCCGCACGCTGATGAGCGCCGACTCAAGGCACATGGTGGGGCGCAGCGCGGCGGCGGAGGGGTGGGCCTCGCCGAAGGGCGTCGCGCCGTAGAGCATGATGCCGGGGCGCAGCCACTCGGCGTGCGCCTCGCGGCAGCCGAGCAGGGCTGCGGAGTTGGCGATGCTGCGCCGGCCGGGCAGGCCGCCGGCATGGGTGGCGAAGCAATCGAGCTGCGCGCGGTTGGCGGGGTGCCCGGGCTCGTCTGCACAGGCGAGGTGGGTCATGAGCACGATCTCGCCGACGTGCGGGCAGGCGGTGAGCTGCGCGTGGGCAGCCGCGAACGCCGCGGGGTCGAGACCCAGGCGGTGCATGCCGGTGTCCATTTTGAGCCACACTGCTACGGGCTCAGCGGGGCGCATCCGGCACAGCCAGTCCACTTGGTCCCGGTTGTGGGCCACCGGCGTGAGTCGTGCGCGCTGCGCGATGTCCAGCTCCGTCGGCTCGAAGACGCCCTCCAGCAGGACGATTGGGTTGGTGATGCCGGCCTCGCGCAGCTCCAGCGCCTCTTCGATGCAGGCCACCGCGAAGGCGTCGGCCACCGGTGCCAGCGCCCGCGCCACGGCGATGGCGCCGTGGCCGTAGGCGTCCGCCTTCACCACCGCAAGCGCCCGGCTCCCGGGTGCCTGGGCCCTGGCGTGGCGGTAGTTGTGGCGGATGGCGGCGAGGTCGACATGGGCGCGGGTGGGGCGGGCCATGGGTGCTGTCCGGTGGCTTCGGTGTTGCCGGCTGCCCCGGCTGGTACCGCGGATGCTGCCGCCCGTGCGCCAGCGGTGCAAGACTGCCGTGCGCCGGCGCCGGCGACTGACCGCATGGGCTGCGCCGCGGCTTGGAGGAAAGGCCGCTTGCGGCTTATACTGCCGTGTTTTTCGGCGATGCCGCAGAGAGTGATCAGGAGCGCTGACAGATGCAAGTGACCGTGGAAGCCGGTGAAGGGCTCGCCCGCCGCATGACCGTGGAGCTGCCCGCAGACGACGTGGAGCAGCAGGTCGATCAGAAGCTGCGGGATGTGGCCCGGCAAGCTCGACTCCCCGGTTTCCGGCCCGGCAAGGTGCCCATGCGCGTGCTGCGCCAGCGCTTCGGCGAGAGCGTGCGCGGTGAAGTGCTGGGGGAGATGGTGCAGACCTCCTTCTCGCAGGCCGTCGCCGAGCAGGAGCTGCGCCCGGCGGGGCAGCCGCAGATCCAGCCGGACATCGACATCCCGGGCCGGCGCTATGCCTACACCGCCGAATTCGAGGTGCTGCCGGAGATCAGCGTCAACGACCTGTCCGGAATGCGCATCACGCGCCCCGTGGCGGAGGTTACCGAGGCCGATGTCGATGCCATGATCGAGCGCCTGCGCGAGCAGCGCCGCACCTTCGAGGACGTGGAGCGCGCCGCCCAGGACGGTGACCGGGTGACCCTCTCGTTCGAGGGCAGCATCGACGGCGAGCCCTTCCCTGGCGGCAGCGCCGAGCACCGGCAGCTGGTCCTCGGCAGCGGCAGCTTCATCCCAGGCTTCGAAGCGCAGCTCGAGGGCGCGGCCGCCGGCGAGGAGCGCGTCATCGACGTGACCTTCCCGGAAGAGTATCCCAACAGGGAGCTTGCCGGCCGCGCCGCCCAGTTCAAGGTCAACGTGGAGGCCGTGGCCGAGCCGAAGCTGCCCGATGTCGACGCGGACTTCATGGCGGCCTTCGGCATCGATGACGGCGACGCGGAGCGCTTCCGCGCCGACGTGCGCGCCAACATGGAGCGCGAGCTGCGCCAGCGCACCGACGCCAAGATCAAGACGCAGGTCATGGACGCCCTGCTGGAGGCAAACCCGGTGGACCTGCCGGCGGTGCTGGTGAGCGAAGAAATCCGCGCCCTCAAGGGGCAGACCCAGCAGGCCGCCGGCGGCGGCGCCATGGAGCTGCCGGACGAGCTCTTCGCCGAGTCCGCCGAGCGCCGGGTCAAGCTCGGTCTGGTGATCGCCGAGGTGGTGAAACGCTGGGAGCTGCAGCCGAAGCCCGAGCGTGTCCGTGCGCTGGTGGAGGAGCTTGCGGCCACCTACGAGCGCCCGGAGGACGTCATCAACTACTACTACGCCGACGCCCAGAGACTGTCCTCGGTGGAGGCGCTGGCGATGGAGGAGCTGGTGGTGGAGCGTATGCTCGAGAGCGCGGACGTGGTCGAGGAGCCCAGCAGCTTCGACGCCCTGACCGACCGCAGCGAGGGCGCCGGCTGAGGCCCTCGGCAACGGGGCCGGCGCGCGTGACGATTTCGTTGCGTCGGCCCCCGCCAATCCCCACCTGCCCCGAGGAAAGACCGGCGCGGCGGCCATCCCGGCGCACAGCCCGGCCACAGATGTCCTGATCGAGGTTGCACACCCATGACCCACACCCACGACCCGAGCCCACCGTCGCCCCAGGCCCTGGGCCTGATACCGATGGTCATCGAGCAGACCGCCCGCGGCGAGCGCTCGTTCGACATTTTCTCGCGGCTCCTCAAGGAGCGCGTCGTCTTTCTGGTGGGTCCCGTGGAGGACCACGTGGCGAATCTCGTGGTCGCCCAGCTGCTCTTCCTGGAGTCCGAAAACCCCGACAAGGACATCCATTTCTACATCAATTCGCCGGGCGGCGCGGTGACGGCGGGTCTTGCCATCTACGACACCATGCGCTTCATCCGCCCCGACGTCAGCACCATGTGCATCGGTCAGGCGGCGAGCATGGGCGCGCTGCTGCTCGCCGGCGGTGCGCACGGGAAGCGCTTCTGCCTGCCGCACTCGCGCATGATGATCCACCAGCCCCTGGGCGGCTTCCAGGGGCAGGCGACGGACATCGACATCCACGCCCGCGAGATTCTGCACATCCGCGACCAGCTGAACCACATCCTGGCGCGTCACACCGGGCAGCCGCTGGAGAAGATCGCGGAGGATACGGAGCGCGACCGCTTCATGGGCGGCGACGCGGCCGTGGAGTACGGCCTCATCGACCGGGTGCTGGACGAGCGCAGCGGGCCGCCGGCAACCTGACCCACCTGCCGGGGTGCGCCGCAGCCGCGGCGGCGGCGACCGCGCCCCGGGGCATGGCCGCGCCGCCCGTCGGCTTGCGATATCGTCGCGAGCCGTTATGATAAAACGCATTCCAGGGAGCCGTTCGTGACGCCTCCCGTCAGCCGGACCGTCCCGCGGAGACATCGCCACACATGAGCGGAAACACCCACGGAAAGAACGACGAAGGGAAGCTCCTCTACTGTTCATTCTGCGGCAAGAGCCAGCACGAGGTACGCAAGCTGATCGCCGGCCCATCGGTGTTCATCTGCGACGAATGCGTCGAGCTCTGTAACGACATCATCCGCGAGGAAATGCAGGAGGGCGTGGGCGAGGCCACCAGCCGCCTGCCCAAGCCGCGGGAGATCAAGGACAGCCTGGACCAGTTCGTCATCGGCCAGGAGCAGGCCAAGAAGGTCCTCTCCGTCGCCGTGTATAACCATTACAAGCGGCTTGAGGCGGCGGACGCCAAGGAAGACATCGAAATCTCCAAGAGCAACATCCTGCTGATCGGGCCCACCGGCTCCGGCAAGACGCTGCTCGCGGAGACCCTCGCACGGCTGCTGAACGTGCCCTTCACCATCGCGGACGCGACGACGCTCACGGAAGCGGGTTACGTCGGCGAGGATGTCGAGAACATCATCCAGAAGCTCCTGCAGAAGTGCGACTACGACGTCGAGAAGGCGCAGACCGGCATCGTCTACATCGACGAGATCGACAAGATCTCGCGCAAGGCCGACAACCCCTCCATCACCCGTGATGTCTCGGGCGAGGGCGTGCAGCAGGCGCTGCTCAAGCTCATTGAAGGCACCGTCGCCTCCGTGCCGCCGCAGGGTGGGCGCAAGCACCCGCAGCAGGAGTTTCTGCAGGTCGACACGTCCAACATCCTGTTCATCGTCGGTGGTGCCTTCGCCGGCCTCGACAAGATCATCGAGCGTCGCTCCCGCAAGGGCGGTATCGGCTTCTCCGCCGACGTGCGCTCGAAGGACGACAGCAAGCAGATCGGGGAGCTGCTCTGCGGCGTGGAGCCGGAGGACCTGATCCGCTACGGCCTGATCCCGGAGTTCGTCGGCCGCCTGCCGGTGATGGCGACCCTGGACGAGCTGGACGAAGAGGCCCTGGTGCGCATCCTCACCGAGCCCAAGCACGCCCTCTACAAGCAGTACGGGCGGCTGTTCTCCATGGAGGGCTGCGAGCTGGAGCTGCGCGAGGACGCCCTGCGGGCCATCGCCGTCAAAGCCATGGAGCGCAAGACGGGTGCCCGGGGGTTGCGCACCATCATGGAGCAGGTGCTGCTGGATATCATGTACGATCTGCCCTCGCTGGAAAGCGTCAGCAAGGTCGTCGTGGACTCATCCGTGATCGCCGGCGAGAACACACCGTTCGTCATCTATGACGGCGGAGAGCAGCAGCGGGCCGCTTCGTCCGATTGATGCCCCTCGACGATACCGGCCATCGATGCTGCCCGGTAATGCTGCCCGGTAATGCTGTCCGGTGATGCGCTGGGCAGTGTGCTTTAGCCGACCAGCCCGTCGCTGTGCTGAAGCCCGCAACGCTACGTTCCAGCGCCGCAACTATCCCCCCTCTTCAGACTGGCCGGTCGGTGCAACAGACCGCGGCCGGCGGCATCCGGGCCGTGGTGGTCGCGACCACCGACCCGCCGCGTCTGCACAGCCCGGCGCGCATTTTGCTTAACCTTTCAAGGCGGGCCCGGGCGGCCCCCTCACCTGCGCCGATTGAAGCGTCGCGGAAACGCCCAAACCTCGGTGCGAACCGTAGATTTCTACAACTGCCGTAGCGGCGGACCGCAATTTCCATGCGGCGCCATACCAGTCAGCACGGCTAACCGGAGCAAAGATTCCATGGGCGAAACCGTTCACGAGCACAACGATCCCACCCTTACCGAGCAGGAAGTGCCGGTCCTGCCGCTGCGCGATGTCGTGGTCTATCCGCACATGGTGATTCCGCTGTTCGTGGGCCGGGATAAGTCCATCAAGGCCCTGGATGCGGCCATGGGCGCCGACAAGCAGATCCTCCTCATGGCCCAGAAGAACGCGGACGTCGACGATCCCGCGGTGGGTGACCTGCATGCCATCGGGACCCTGGCCAACGTGCTGCAGCTGCTGAAGCTGCCGGACGGCACGGTGAAGGTGCTCGTGGAGGGGCACCGGCGCGCGAAGGCCAAGCGGTTCGTGTCCACTGAAGGGTCCTTCTCCGCCGTCGTCGCACCCCTTGCGGATCAGCTCGAAGCCGACGAGCGGGAGCAGGAGGTGCTGATGCGCTCGGCCGTGACGCTGTTCGATCAGTACGTCAAGCTCAACAAGAAGGTGCCGCCGGAGGTGCTGACCTCCTTGTCGAGCATCGACGAGGCCGGTCGCCTCGCCGACACCATGGCCGCGCACATGTCGCTGAAGCTCGAAGAGAAGCAGCACGTGCTGGAGATGGTGGACGTGCAGCAGCGCCTGGAGCACCTCATGGGCCTCATGGAGGCCGAGAACGACATCCTCCAGATGGAAAAGCGCATCCGCGGGCGCGTCAAGCGCCAGATGGAGAAGAACCAGCGCGAGTACTATCTGAACGAGCAGATGAAGGCCATCCAGAAGGAGCTGGGGGAGCTTGAGGACGCGCCGAACGAGCTCGAAGACCTTGGCAAGCGCATCGAGGAAGCCGGCATGCCGAAGGAGGTCAAGGACAAGGCTACCGGGGAGCTCAACAAGCTGAAGCTCATGTCGCCCATGTCTGCAGAGGCGACGGTGGTGCGCAACTACATCGACACGCTGGTGTCGGTGCCCTGGAAGAAGCGCACCCGCATCCGCAATGACATCCGTGTCGCGCAGAAGGTGCTGGACGCCGATCACTACGGCCTGGAGAAGGTCAAGGAGCGCATCCTTGAGTACCTGGCCGTCCAGCAGCGCGTCAAGAAGCTGAAGGGCCCGATCCTCTGCCTCGTGGGTCCGCCCGGCGTCGGCAAGACCTCGCTTGGGCAGTCCATCGCCCGCGCCACCAACCGCAAGTTCGTGCGCATGTCCTTGGGCGGCGTTCGGGACGAGGCCGAGATCCGCGGTCACCGGCGCACCTACATCGGCGCGCTGCCCGGCAAGATCATCCAGAACCTGGCCAAGGCGGGCTCTCGCAACGCCTTCTTCCTGCTGGACGAGATCGACAAGATGGCCATGGACTTCCGCGGCGACCCCGCGTCGGCGCTGCTGGAGGTGCTCGACCCCGAACAGAACCACACCTTCAACGACCACTATCTGGAGGTGGACTTCGACCTGTCGGAGGTGATGTTCGTCGGCACCGCCAACACGCTGAACATCCCGCCCGCGCTGCTCGACCGCATGGAGGTGATCCGGCTCGCCGGCTACACCGAGGACGAGAAGGTCAACATCGCCCAGCGTTATCTCATCCCGAAGCAGATGAAGAACAACGGGCTCAAGAAGGGCGAGCTCACCATTCGGGAGGCCGCGCTGCGTGACGTGATTCGGTACTACACGCGGGAGGCGGGCGTCCGAAATCTGGAGCGCGAGTGCTCCAAGATCTGCCGCAAGGTTGTCAAGGAAGTGCTACTCAAGAAGAAGTCGGACGCGTCGGTGGTCGTGACGCCGAAGTCACTCGACAAGTACCTCGGTGTGCGGCGCTTCCGCTTCGGCCGCGCCGATGAGCACGACCAGATCGGTCAGGTCACCGGGCTCGCCTGGACCGAGGTGGGCGGCGAGCTGCTGCGCATCGAGTCGGCCCTGGTGCCCGGCAAGGGCAAGTTTACTTACACCGGGCAGCTCGGCGACGTCATGCAGGAGTCCATCCAGGCAGCGCTTACCGTGGTGCGCAGCCGGGCGGCGGCGCTTGGGATCGATCCGGACTTCCACCAGAAGTTCGACCTGCACATTCACGTGCCGGAGGGCGCGACACCCAAGGACGGGCCGAGTGCCGGCGTGGCCATGTGCACGGCGCTGGTCTCCGCCCTCACCCAGGTGCCGGTGCGCTCCAGCGTTGCGATGACCGGCGAGATCACGCTGCGGGGCGAGGTGCTGCCCATCGGCGGCCTCAAGGAGAAGCTCCTGGCCGCCCACCGAGGCGGCATCGAGACGGTGCTCATTCCGCACGAGAACGAGCGTGATCTCACCGAGATTCCGAAGAACATCAAGCAGAGTCTCGACATTCGCGGCGTGCGCTGGATCGACGAGGTGCTGGATGTCGCCCTGACCGAGCTGCCCCGGCCGCCGGCCGATGCAGACGCCTCGGCGGAGGCAGAGGCGGAGGAGGCGCCGCCGGCCAAGCCGGAGGACAAGCCGAGCGGCGCCCGCACCCACCACTGACCTTCCTGTCGGCGGGGGAGCACGCTGAGTGCTCCCGCCGCCCGGGGGGGGCGCCACGGTGTGCTGAGCTTCGGGTCGAGGTCAGGGCGCCTTGCTCGCGCCTGGCTCAGTGCCGGGCTCAGTGCCGGGCTGTCCGGTGCACGCCGTGTTCCGCAAAACCCGGCGACAATCGGTTCCGGTCGGCAAGGTGGCTCTGCTTGACAGCTTTGCGTGCACTCGACAACATTCGGCGCAGGCTGCGGCGTCCGCACGTGTCGCCGCCGCTGTCACGCTTCAACTGTACGCGCGGTTTCTACGGTCATTCGAGACATCGGGGGGAGAATGAACAAATCGGATCTTATCGACGCCATGGCGGAGGGGGCAGACATCTCGAAGGCCGCCGCCGGCCGGGCGCTCGATGCACTGACGGACTCCATCGCCGTGGCCCTGAAGGGCGGCGACAGCGTCTCTATCATCGGTTTCGGGACCTTCATGGTCAAAGAGCGTGCCGCGCGGACCGGCCGCAACCCGCAGACCGGCGCTAGCATCGAGATCGCCGCTTCCAAGACACCTTCCTTCAAAGCTGGTAAAGCGCTGAAGGATGCCATACAATAACGGGCTTGGTCGGGTGCTTCAGCGGGGTGCTTAGCTCAGTCGGCTAGAGCATCGCCCTTACAAGGCGAGGGTCGCAGGTTCGAGCCCTGCAGCACCCACCAGAAGACGCACTGCTCTTCGCCACCCACCGCAGACGCAAAAAGGTGGGGCTGACGTTCGCGGGTTTCTCGGCTGAGTGGCGACCTGCTGACTGGGCTGATTTCACGCGTCGCCGCATGGTCTCCGCCGGCAGTTGGTAACAGTTCGTCGAGGTCGCGCGGAGGGTGTCTCCGCCACAGGGCGTCGGATATCCTGCGTGGTCTAGCACCTGCCCGACGCGAGACGCTGCGGTGACCACGTCGCGCCGCGAATACAGCGCCGGCGCCCACACCGGCGATGGCGTGCAGGGCAGCAGGCGTCACAGGCAGCGGCGAAACAGCTTTTCAGCCCGCGTGGCACGAAAGCTTTCCGGGACAAGGTTTCCCGGTGTATATTGTGGTTTCTAAGGAGTGGTAGTTCAGTTGGTTAGAATACCGGCCTGTCACGCCGGGGGTCGCGGGTTCGAGTCCCGTCCACTCCGCCAGCATTGATCAGGGCGCGCCCCACCGCATCGGAGGGGCGCGCCTTTTTTGTGTCCAGCGGGGATGCCGGATGGGCAACCGGGCCCGGCTCCAGTGTGATGCCGAGGCTGAGCGGGGCTTGCAGCCAGGCCGCTCAGCGATGTCGGCGGCCCCTGGTGTGAGCAGGCATGGCTGAGCCGAGCGCGCTTGACCTCCGGGCCGGCCGACTCCGAATATCGACAGCAGGTTTCAAGCATGTTGCAGGCGATCAAAGAACGTGCTCAGGGCTGGGTGGCCTGGGCCATCGTCATCCTGATCAGCATCCCGTTCGCGCTCTGGGGCATACAGTCCTATCTGGGTGTGGGCAGCGAGCCGGTGGTCGCCAAGGTGGGCGGTAACAAGATCACCGAGCGGCAGCTGGATCGGAACGTGCAGCGCACCCGCATGCAGCTGCGCGAGCGCATGGGGGCCGCCTATGACCCGGACCTCTTCGACACCACGGAGATGCGTCGCCAGGTGCGCGAGCGGATGATCCGCGACGCCGTGCTGCTCGACGCCTCCTACGACATGGGCCTGCGCGTCTCCGACGAGGCCGTTCGCGCCGCCATCCTCACCGAGCCTGCGTTCCAGAGCGACGGCGTCTTCGACAAGGCCACCTATGAGCGCGTCCTGCGGCTCCAGGGATTGACGCCGGCGGCCTATGAGGAGCAGCTGCGCCAAAGCCTGCTGGGGACACAGCTCTCCCGTGCCGTCACCGCGTCCGCGTTCACGACGGATGCGCAACTGGCGGCGGCCACGCGGCTGTTGCGCCAGCGGCGTGACATCGCCTACCTGACGCTGCCGAGCGCCGGGTTCATGCCCGATGCACCGCCGTCCGAGGAGGCGATCCGCGCTTACTACGAGGCCAATCCTGAGCAGTTCGAAACCCCGGAGCGCGTCAGGCTCACCTACATCCTGCTGGATGCGGAGTCGTTGGGCGCAGGGGAGGTCAGCGAAGCGGACCTGCGGGCTGCCTATGAGCAGCGCATCGACGACTTCACCACCCCCGAGCGTCGCGGCATCCGGCACATCCTGCTGACGGTGCCGACGGATGCCGATGATGCCCAGGCGGAGGCCGTCAAGGCGCGCGCCGCCGAGCTGAAGGCCGAGCTCGAAGCCGGTGCGGACTTCGCTGACGTGGCCGCCGAGCATTCGGAGGACCCCGCCAGTGCGGATCAGGGCGGCGATCTCGGTATGGTTGCCCGGGGCATCATGGACCCGGCCTTCGAGCAGGCGGCCTTCGCGCTTCAGCCCGGGGTCGTCAGCGAGCCGGTGCGCAGCCGCTTCGGCTACCACTTGATCGAGGTGACGGAGATCGCAGGCGGCGAGCCAGAGCCGTTCGAGGCCGTACGTGAGCAGCTCGCGCGGGATCTGGGCCGGGGAGATGCCGAGGCCGCCTATTTCGAGATCGCCGAGCAGTTGGCGAACCTCACCTACGAGTCCCCGGACAGCCTGATTCCGGCCGCCGAGACCCTGGACCTCGAAATCCAGACCAGTGATTGGATCGAGCGCAGCGGCGGCGAGGGCATCCTCGCGAGGCCCAAGGTCACCGGCGCTGCCTTCAGCGAGGACGTGCTGGTGCGCGGCAACAACAGCGAGCTCATCGAGCCGGACCCGGACCGCATGCAGGCCATCGTGCTGCGGGTGGACGAGCACGAGCCCGCCGCCCTGCGCCCCCTTGCCGAGGTCCGGGATGAGATCGTCGAAGCCCTGGCGGCGGAGCAGGCAGCGGCGGCGGCCCTTGCGGAGGCTGAGTCATTGGCCGAGCGGCTGCGGGGCGGTGCGGATTTTGCCGAGCTGGCGGCGGCTGTCGAGGCGGGCGAGGAAACGGCCCCTGGCGAGCCCGCCGACGCCAGCACCGACGCCACGGCGGCGGACCCTGCCGCCGAAGTGCAGTCGGGTCTGGAAGAGCCTGGCTTGGTGTCTCGCAATCAGGCCGACGTGCCGCCGAAGGTGCTGGAGCTGGCCTTCTCGGCGCCGCGGCCGGCGGAGGATGCCGCCAGCTATGCCGTGGGACAGCAGGCGAATGGTGACGCGCTTGTGGTCGCCGTGCGCGGCGTTCAGGACGGCACCACCGAAGACCTGGCGCCTGCCGCCCGCGAGGCCGAGCGCCGCCTGCTGACCAGCATCGGCGGCGAGCACGGCTTCGAGCAGGTGCTGGATGACCTCGTCGCCCGCGCCGACATCGAGCTGCGCGAGCTCGCCGGCGAAACGCCCTGACGGGGCGCTCGCAGCGGGGTCGGCCGCCGGCGTTGCTGATGACCGCCGGCGGGGTGCCGCGGCGTCACCCGAGCCCGAGGATGTGATAACCGGTGTCGACGTAGAGCACGTCCCCGGTGATGCCGGACGCCAGGTCCGAGCACAGGAAGGCGGCGGCGTTGCCCACTTCCTCGATGGTCACATTGCGCCGCAGGGGCGTGCGCTCCTCCACCTGCTTCAGCATGCTCCGGAAGTCGGCAATGCCGGCGGCGGCCAGGGTGCGGATGGGGCCCGCCGACACGGCGTTGACGCGGATGCCCGCCGGACCCAGGGCTGCGGCCAGGTAGCGCACATTGGCCTCGAGGCTCGCCTTGGCGACGCCCATGACGTTGTAGTGGGGCACCGCACGCACGGCGCCGAGGTAGCTCATGGTCACCAGCGCGCCGTTGCGCCCGGCCATGAGCCCGCGGCCGGCCTTTGCGAGTGCACCAAAGCTGTAGGAGCTGATATCGTGCGCCGTCGCGAAGCCCTTGCGAGTCATTGCATCGACATAGTTGCCCTCCAGCTCCTCCTTGGGCGCGAAGGCGATGGCGTGGACGATGCCGTCGAGGCCGTCCCAGTGGCCGGCGAGGGCCTCGAAGCAGGCGTCGATCTGCTCGTCGCTGCTGACGTCGAGCGGCAGGGCGATGTTGGAATCAATGGAGCTGGCCAGATCTTCCACCCGGCTCTGGAGCTTTTCGCCCTGGTAGGTGAAGGCAAGCTCGGCGCCCTCGCGGCGCATGGCCTGCGCGACGCCCCAGGCGATGGAGCGGTTGCTCGCGACGCCGGTGATGAGAAAACGCTTGTCGGTCAAAAACCCCATCAGATGGTCTCCGTGGTCTGCCGATGTCAATGGCTCTTGAAGTCGTGAAGTGGGCGGTGCGCACAATCCTGCGGCCGCGGCGCGGTCACATTACAGAAAGGCCGCGGCCGGCGAAAGCTGCCCAGGTCAGCTGCCCCGCAGGCCGCCGTGAGCCGGTGCGGCTGCTGATGTCGCTGGTGGCGCTTGTGGTCACCCTGAGCATGCTGCCCGGCTGCGGCGAGCCGCCCTGGAACAACCCCTACGCGGCGCGTCAGGCCGGCGAGAACATCCTCTACGGCGCCTTCACGGAGCGGCCGAAGCACCTGGACCCGGTGCGCTCCTACAGCTCCAACGAGTACGCGTTCATCGCGCAGATCTACGAGCCGCCGCTGCAATACCACTTCCTGAAACGGCCCTATACCCTGATGCCGCTGACGGCGGAGGCCGTGCCGGAGCCCACGCACCTGGACGCCGCCGGCAATCCGCTCCCGCCGGATGCAGATCCGGACCAAATCGCGGTGACGGAGTATCTGATTCGCATCAAGCCCGGCATTCAGTATCAGCCCCACCCGGCCTTCGCCCGGGATGCCGACGGCCGATACCTCTACCACGACCTGCCGGCACACGAGATCGCGCGCCTGAACAGGCTCGCCGACCTGCCGCAGACCGGCACCCGCGAGCTGACGGCCGAGGACTACGTGTACCAGATCAAGCGCCTCGCCGCGCCCTGGCTGCATTCGCCCATCGCCGGCCTCATGGGCGAGCATATTCTGGGCTTCCGGGACTTCTCGCAGCGGCTTGAGGATGCCGCGCCGGCGCCCGTGGACGGGGAGCGGCCCTTCTTCGACCTGCGCGGCCTCGACTTTCCCGGTGCCGAGGTCGTGGACCGCTACAGCTGGAAGGTGCGCATCGACGGCCGCTATCCGCAGTTCGTCTACTGGCTCGCCATGCCCTTCTTCGCCCCCATGCCCTGGGAGGCCGAGGCCCTCACCAATCAGCGGGGCATGGAAGACAACAACATCACCCTGGACTGGTACCCGGTGGGCACCGGGCCCTTCATGCTTGCCGAGAACAATCCGAATCTGCGCATGGTGCTCGCGCGCAACCCGAATTTCCACGGCGAGACCTATCCCACCGAAGGCATGCCGGGGGATGCCGCCGAGGGCCTGCTCGCCGACGCGGGCAAGCCGCTGCCCTTTGTGGACCAGGCCGTCTACAGCCTGGAGAAAGAAAGCATTCCTTATTGGAACAAGTTCCTTCAGGGCTATTACGACACCTCCGGCATCAGCTCCGACGCCTTCGACCAGGCCGTGCGGTTCGACGCCGCGGGTGAGGCCGGCCTCACGGCAGATATGCAGGCCAAGGGCATCGGGCTCAGTACCGCCGTGCAGACGTCCATCTGGTACATGGGCTTCAACATGGCGGACGACGTGGTGGGCGGCGACTCCGAGCGCGCCCGGCTGCTGCGCCGCGCCATCAGCATCGCCGTGGACTTCGACGAGTTCATCTCGATCTTCGCCAACGGCCGCGGCGTGCAGGGGCAGGGGCCGCTGCCGCCCGGCATCTTCGGTCACCGTGACGGCGAGGCCGGCATCAACCCCTACGTGTTCGACTGGGAGAATGGCCGCGCGCAGCGCAAGTCCATCGCCGAGGCCCGGGCGCTGATGGCCCAGGCGGGCTACCGCGATGGTCGCGACCCCGAGACGGGCCGACCGCTCAGCCTCTACTACGAGGCCATGGACGCGGGGCCGGACGGCAAGGCGCGGCTCAACTGGATGCGCAAGCAGTTCGCCAAGCTCGGCATCGAGCTCATCGTGCGGGCCACCGACTACAACCGCTTTCAGGAGAAGATGCGCGAGGGCACCGGGCAGATCTTCATGTGGGGCTGGAATGCGGACTACCCGGACCCGGAGAATTTCTTCTTTCTGCTGTATGGACCGAACCGCAAGATCGACGGCGGCGAGAATGCGGCCAATTACAGCAATCCGGAGCTGGACCTTCTGTTCGAGGAGATGAAGAACATGCCGGATGGGCCGGAGCGCCAGGCCGTCATCGACCGCATGACGGAGATCGTGCGCCGGGATGCACCCTGGTCCTTCGGCTTTTATCCCGAATCCTTCAGCCTCCACCACCAATGGATCGGCAACGTGAAGCCGAACCTCATGGCCAATAACACGCTCAAGTATCTGCGCGTGGAGCCCGCCATCCGCGAGGAGCGCCGTGCCGCCTGGAACCCGCCCGTGGTCTGGCCCATCGGCGCCATTGCCGTGGTGCTCGCGGTGGGTGCCGTGCCGGCCATCGTCATCGCCCGCCGGCGGGAGCGGAGTGCGGCGCTGTGAGTGCCTACATCATCCGCCGGCTGCTGTATGCGATTCCGATCCTGATCGGCGTGAATCTGATCACTTTCGTGCTTTTCTTTGTCGTCAACTCCCCGGACGACATGGCCCGCATGCAGCTCGGCGACAAGCGTGTCACGGAGGATGCCGTGCAGGCCTGGAAGGCGGACCATGGTTACGACCGCCCGCTGTTGTTCAACGCGGACGCCAGTGGGGCGGCCAAGCTCACGGAGACGATCTTTTTCCAGAAGTCCGCCAAGCTCTTCTTCTTCGACTTCGGCACTTCGGACAGCGGCCGCGACATCGGCTACGACATCAGCCAGCGCATGTGGCCGAGCCTCGCCATTGCGCTGCCGGTGCTGCTGGTGGGGCTTGCCATCAACATCAGCTATGCGCTGATGATCGTGTTCTTCCGCGCCACCTATATCGATTTCGGCAGTGTGGTGCTGCTGGTGGCGATGATGTCCATCTCCGGACTCTTCTACATCATCGGCGGCCAGTTCCTCATCGGCAAGCTGTTCCATCTGGTGCCTATTTCGGGCTATGACACCGGGCTCGATGCGGTGAAGTTCCTGATTCTGCCGGTCATCGTCGGCGTGGTGGGGGGCATCGGCACCGGCACCCGGCTGTACCGGACCTTCTTCCTGGAAGAGATCAACCGCGACTACGTGCGCACCGCCCGTGCCAAGGGCCTGCGCGAGCGCGTGGTGCTCTTCCGCCATGTGCTGAAGAACGCGCTGATTCCGATCCTGACCGGCGTCGTCGCCGTGCTGCCGCTGCTCTTCATGGGCGCGCTCATTACCGAGTCCTTTTTCGGCATCCCGGGGCTCGGCAGCTACACCATCGATGCCATCAACCGCCAGGACTTCGCCATCGTGCGCGCCATGGTGTTCCTGGGCTCCGTGCTCTACATCCTCGGGCTGATCCTCACCGACATCTCATACACCATGGTGGACCCGCGGGTGAGGTTGTCATGATGGGTGAGCCCCCATCCCGGAACGACGAGGGGCAGCGCAGATGCCTGTAATCCTGACCACGGATGCGCTGATCTTCCTGCTGATCGCCGTCGCGCTCGGCTACGGGGTCTATGCCTCGCAGCATGAGCACCTGCGCGCGCCCTGGCGCAGCGTGGCGCGCTCGCGGGTGGGCGTCGCGGCGCTGGTGGTGATCAGCTTCTACGTGCTCATCGGGCTGCTGGATTCCATGCACTTCCACCCGCGCATCGAGCCGGTGGCGACCGGCGAGTCCGCCGGTGCCCCGCCGCCCGAGGCCGCCGCGCGCGACGGCGCTGGGGGTGGCGGCGGCGCTGAGTCCAGGGTGCAGGCCCGCTATTCGACGCAGGTATTGTCGGTGCTGGACGTGATCCTCACCGGCCTGCGGGAGCGGCAGGAGAAGACCTTCTCCGCGCCCTTCGCCACGCATCTCTTCGTCAAGGAGGCCATGGAGCAGCCGGATGGGACCATGATCCGCGGCTATCCGCCGCTGGAGCACGGTGGTGCACACCTGAGCGACCCGTCGTGGCGGGGCGTCGACATCGCCGTGCGCACAGTGCTGGGCGCCATCAAGGGCATGCTCTTGTGGATGGCGCTGACGGCTGGTCTGGTCTGGCTGGTGGCCCATGCCCGCGGCGAGGCCTACAACGACGGCGCCCGCTCCATCTGGGAGGGCCGCACCGAGGTGCCCTGGCGGGTCGCCCTCATCACCCCGGCTGCAATGCTGGTGCTGGTTTTCGTCGCCGCCGAGCTGGCCGCCGGCTATCACATCCTCGGCACCGACAAGGTGGGCGAGGACGTCTTCTACCAGAGCCTGAAGAGCATCCGCACCGGGCTTGTCATCGGCACGCTCACCACGCTCGTGATGCTGCCGGCGGCGGTGATCCTCGGCATTATGGCCGGCTATTTTCGCGGGCTCACGGATGATGTCATCCAGTACCTCTACACCACGCTGAACTCCATCCCCGGTGTGCTGCTTATCGCCGCCGCCATCCTGATGCTCCAGGTCTACATGACCAACAACGCCGACCAGTTCGAGAGCCTGGTGGAGCGCGCGGATCTGAGATTGCTGTTCCTGTGCATCATCCTCGGCGTCACCAGCTGGACCGGCTTGTGCCGGCTGCTGCGCGGCGAGTCGCTCAAGCTGCGCGAGCAGGAGTATGTGCAGGCCGCCTCCGCGCTGGGCGTGCGGCACTCGACGATCCTCGCCCGCCACATCCTGCCGAATGTGCTGCACATCGTGATGATCACCGTGGTGCTGGACTTCAGCGGCCTGGTGCTGGCGGAGGCGGTGCTCTCCTATGTCAACATCGGCGTGGACCCGACCATGAACAGCTGGGGCAACATGATCAACAGCGCCCGGCTGGAGCTGGCGCGGGACCCCATCGTCTGGTGGTCGCTGGCCGCTGCCTTCGTGTTCATGTTCACGCTGGTGCTGGCTGCGAACCTGTTCGCGGACGTGGTGCGGGATGCCTTCGACCCAAGGCTGGTGCGCGTCAAGTGAGACTGCGCTGGGCTTCACCGCGGGCATTGCGGCACTGTTCGGGCTTGCATACTCCACGCGCCGCTCGCTGCGAGTTTCGTCGTCTGTCTCCAGCTTCTGGAGCGGCCGGCTTGCTGCTTTGCGCCTTCGCGTGACCCTGGACCCGCAATCGGACCGATGCTGACAGACCCGCCATGACCGACGCCCTGCTGGAAGTCACCGGACTCACGACGGAGCTGCCGCCGGCCCGCGGCGGCGAGCGCCCGGTGCGCGTCTGCGATGACGTGGGCTTCCATATCCAGCCCGGCGAGACCCTGGCACTCCTGGGCGAGTCCGGCTGCGGCAAGTCCATGACCGCGCTGTCGCTGATGCGCCTGCTGCCGCTCGGCGGGCGTATCACGGCGGGCGCAGTCCGCCTGGGCGACACGGATTTGCTCAGGCTCACCGAGCGCGACATGCGCCGCATCCGCGGCGGGCGCATGGGCATGATCTTCCAGGAGCCGCAGACCTCCCTGAACCCGGTGCTCACGGTGGGCGCGCAGATCGCCGAGGCGGTGCGGGTGCACGAGGGCATGCCACGCAGCGGTATCCGCACCCGGGTGGTGGAGCTGCTGCGTGCGGTGGGCATCCCGGACCCCGAGCGGCGCACGGAAGAGTTCCCGCACCAGCTTTCGGGGGGCATGAAGCAGCGCATCATGATCGCCATGGCGCTCGCCGGCGATCCGGCGCTGATCATCGCCGACGAGCCCACCACGGCGCTCGATGTCACCATCCAGGCACAGGTGCTGCGCCTGCTGAAAGACGTGCAGCGCGAGCGCGGCATGGCGGTGCTGCTGATCACGCACGACCTCGGCGTGGTCGCCGAGACGGCGGACCGGCTCGCGGTGATGTACGCGGGCCAGATCGTGGAGCAGGCGCCTGTCGAGCGCTTCTTCGAGGGGCCGGCGCATCCCTACAGCCGCAAGCTGCTGGAGAGCCTGCCGGATGCCGACAAGCGCGCCGGGGCGCTGGCGGTGATCCCGGGCCGGGTGCCGTCGCTGGATCAGGACTTCACCGGTTGTCGCTTCGCGCCCCGCTGCTTCCGGGTCATGGACCGCTGCCATGACAGCCCGCCCGACTGGTTCCAGGCCGGTGACGGGCAGCGCGTGCGCTGTCTGTTGTGGGACGGCGACACGCCCGAGTTCGCGCCCGCCGCAGCCCAGGAGATCTCCGCTCATGCGCAGGCGGCCGGTCCCGGCGATGCCCTGCTCAGCACCGACGGCCTCAAGGTCCACTTCCCCATCCGCCGCGGGCTTTTCAAGCGCACCGTGGGCCACGTCAAAGCCGTCGATGGCGTGGATCTGACGCTCTATGCCGGCCGCACCCTGGCGCTGGTGGGGGAATCCGGCTGCGGCAAGACCACCGCGGGCAAGGGCATTCTGCAGCTGGAGCGGCCCACCGCCGGCGCCGTGCACTACGACGGCGTGGACCTGGCCCGCCTCAAGCCCGGCCGCCTGCGGCCCTATCGCAAGGACCTCCAGGTCATTTTCCAGGACCCCTTTGCGTCCATGAACCCGCGCATGCTGGTGGAGGACATCGTGGGCGAGGGGCTCCAGGCGCTGGGCATCGCACCGAGCCGTGCCGAGCGACGCAAGCGTGTCGCGGCGCTGTTGGAGCAGGTGGGCATCGGCGAGCAGGCCATGGGCCGCTATCCGCACGAATTCTCCGGCGGACAGCGGCAGCGCATCTGCATCGCCCGGGCACTGGCCGTGGAGCCCGCCCTCATCGTCTGCGACGAGCCCACCAGCGCACTCGATGTCTCGGTGCAGGCGCAGATCCTGAACCTGCTTAAGCAGCTCCAGCAGGACCTGGGCCTGAGCTATCTCTTCATTACCCACGACATCTCTGTCGTGTCCTACCTCGCCCACGAGGTGGCGGTGATGTATCTCGGGCGCATCGTCGAGCGGGGCAGCACAGACCAGATCCTGGGCGATCCCAGGCATCCCTACACCAAAGCCCTGCTGTCGGCGGTACCCGTGGCCGACCCGGAGCGCCGCCGCGAGGTCATCCGGCTCGCGGGCGACATGCCCTCGCCGGCGCATCCGCCCGCGGGCTGCCACTTCCATCCCCGCTGCCCGCAGGCACTGCCCGAGTGCGCCGATGCCTATCCCGAGCCGCGGCGGCTCGACGGCGGACGCATTGTGCGCTGCGTGCGGGTTGACGGTGCGCCGGCGGATAGATGATGCTCCCCGCGGCATTACTGAAGCGCGCTTGACGCCATCCGTGCCGCGCCGGAGGAGCCCCGCAGGCTCAAGTCACCCTTCCCCGAGCACTGCGGCTACAGCTTGCAGCAGATCATGGACGCGGGGCTTTCTCGGGAAGGGTAGGCGCGGTGGGAAAGTACACCACCACCCACCTTCGGGTCCCTGCACAGATTCAGCTGTTTTCCGGCTCTGAATCCGCGAATACAGCGTCCCAGTGCTCCGCCGCCCAATCTGCCGCATCTTGCGCCTCTTCGAAAGGTCCTTCCAGCGAACCGTCGGGTGTCTTCACGACCCAGACATAGGTTACGTCGCTCTGCCAGCGCTGATAGATGCCGTGCGGAGTTTCGAACGCGAACTCGTAACCTCCATTGGCGGTTTGGAGCCAGTTGTCCAGCAGCGCCATCTTGCTCAAGAGGTCAGTCGCGGGCGCTTTTGCGGAGGCGATCTCACGGCGGCAATGGTCAAGCTCTTGGCGATACATGAGATCCTCTGCGTGCATGTGGCTGTCGAGCTTGCTTCGACGCCACTCGACGTACTTTGTCATGATCGCAGCGTACTTGCTTTCAAGATACTCGACTCGCGCCGAGCTTCTTTCCTGCCTGTTTTGAGAGGTTGTATCGTTCATGTTTGCAGTGGACTGAGCTTGCTGTTCAACCGCCTTTAATTATAGCACAGCGCCACTCCAGTAAAGCCTGTACCCACAATTAATAGACGGCGAAAAGACGGCAGTGGAGGCAAGGTGCTGGCTCGCAAGCGTCCGCGCCATTTGCCGGCGTCTGCGGTCGCCTGATCTTGATTACTGAACCTGGTTAAAGGAGCATTCATTCTCAAAAAACGGACTTGAAAGCTTATCAATAGTCAGGGTCCTCTTCGAGGCGGGCTTTGGAACGGCTGCTCGAGCGCGTGCTGGATCATCGCTACGAGAGCGCGGCTTGCACGATGGCAGCCGCATTCCGTGGTGCTCGCTTTACGTCGGTCTCCCAGAATCGGATCACGCGCCATCCTGCGCCTTCGAGCTGTTCCGTGTTGCGGTGATCGCGCACTCTGTTGTAGGCGATTTTGTCGAGCCAGTATTCGGCGTTGTGCCCTTTGGCAAGCTTCCGGCGGCGCGCTTCCCAATCACGGCCGTGCCAGAAATCGCCGTCCACGAACACGGCTAGCCGCTGGCGCCGAAATACAATGTCCGGCTTGCCTGGCAAGTCTTTGGCGTGCAGCCGATAGCGCAGACCCAGAGACCAGAGCTGCTGACGCAGGGCGAGCTCGGCCTTGCTGCCCTGTGCCTTGTTTCGGCGCTTCGTGCGTGATGCCACCCGCGACGCGGGTTGGAGCTGATTGAACCGTGGCGCTGTCGGCTGATCCTCCATTGAGGCACCTCTCTCAGGCGAGCGCTCGCTCAAGCACCGCAACCACGTCCGCCGCCCAGCGTGCATCCACCTTGGCGCGGTTGCTCAGCCTGCCGGGGCAGCGGTCATGGCTGTCCATCTCGCGACTGAGTGCGAAACAGAAATCCCATTGCTCGGTCCGGGGATGCAGGCATGCGGCGACAACATCGAACTCTTCGGCGGTATAGTAACGGGAGCAGGGATCGCCCTTGGCGGCACGGGTCCGCTGAAAGTCGAGCCGATAGGTACCGTCGGCATAGGGGCGGCGCAGGACGTTCTTGCATTCGATGAAGATGGGGCGGCTCCCCCGGAGAGATACACGTACATCGGGTCTGCCGTCTTCTTCGATCGGCATGCATTCGGTGATGGCGGGAAGCCCGGCTAATTGTCGGACCAGGTGTGCCTCTGCCACCCAGCCGCGCACGGCCATCTTCAGGCGTGGGGCACTCTCGATCAGGTCGAGGATCTCGTTCTCTGCGAGCTGGAATTCGCTCGTGAGCTGGTGGATTCTCGCGACTTCGATCGGTGTTTGCGCGCGCGCGTCAGCTTCCGGCGTCCGCAGGTGGTCAAGCTCCGTCATTTTATCGGCCAGCAGGGCGCGGTGACCGGCGTCTAGACCCTTCGCAGCCCGCTCGAACCGGACGTAACGCAGAAAATTCTCCGGCATGCCGCCGAGCATCACCTCTACAGGCTCATCCAGTCCGTCTTTTGTCCGCCTCTGCCTCTCCCAGGCGTGCCAGCCGCGCTCGAGAATGGCTTTGACATGCTGGTCCTTGAACTCGATGGAGATAAAGAACCGGGTGGGGCTGTGCAGCACGGGGTCGGCGGCGACGAAGTAGCCGGTCTCCGGATTGATGCCGCAGAACAGTGTCGTGTAGAGGCCGTAGGGGTCTTGCCAAAGCTCATGCTGCTCTCCGGTCTTCGGGCCGTATTTCACCTGAAAGCGATGTTCGTCGCCCGGTCTGTTCCGCGTTTGCCGGCTGTTGGCGAAGAAGGCATAGGCGACGATACCCATGCGCTCGCCGTCCGCTGTCTCGAAGCTGATGCGAAAGGGTGCCTCGGCTGGGTCGGAGCAGTGCAGCGTGCGGCAGCCGGAACCCTCCAAAGCGGACAGGATAAACGCCAGTAAGGGCGCTTTTTGGCTTCGGCTGACGGAGAAGCGCCGGTAGGTCATGTGGCTTGAATGCGGCTAGGATGTCGCCGAGCGCAGCGATGCCCGACTGCCCTTTCCCGTACCAGGATGGGGGGAATGCTTGCCGATCAGGTGGCGATACTTCTGGGGAACCGGCTGCGGGGGCTCCGGCGGCGGCGGCTTGCCTCGGCGCGAGGGGATCAACGTCACTTTGGGCTCGCTGTGGTCGGGCTCGCCGAAAAGGCGACGGCGCATGTGGCGAGCGATCACCTCTGCCAGTGCTGAGGGCACCGCGTTGCCCAACTGCTTCTGAACCGTATTGGTCGAGCCCAGCACCTCGTAGTCGTCCGGTACGGTCTGCAATCGGCACAGCTCACGTGCAGACAAGCGCCGATTTCGCCAATGGAATGGTCCGGTCGCCGGGCCTGGCTGCGCGGTCAGCGTCCAAGAGGGTTGATCCTTGGCCAGCTTCAGCAGGAAATTCCAGAATCTCCGCCTCCAGCCGAAGAGCGGTACACCCGCGCCTCGGTCGGTGTGGTAGAGGTAGTTGGAGCCCTCCGGGATCGACGGCAGCAGGTCTGCCCACTTGCCGCGGGGGGCGAGCTGGGGGTCATCGTCGTCTGCCAAGTCACCGATGGCATCCCAAGCGGTTCGATACAACGGCGTGTCAAGCGGAAGGGCCAATTGGCGCTCCTTCACGTCGTCGTCGGCCGGCCGATGCGTTGGGATAAGGGAGCCGAATCTCGAACCGTCCCGTGCACCGACCAGAAAGGCGCGCTCGCGCGTCTGAGGCACGCCAAAGTCGGCAGCGTTGAGGACCAGCAGCTCGACTTCGTAGGCGGTGCCCTGCTCACGATTGATCGCCGCTACGATGTCGCGGATCAAGTGAATACCTTCATCCTTGCCGCGGAAAGCGAGGCCGGCGACGTTCTCCATGAGGTAAGCGCGAGGCCGCGTGTCCCGCAGGACGCGCAGGAATGCCTCGACCGTGGAGGCGCGGGGGTCTTCCAAACGCCTGGCATCGCCGCTGGCCCAGTAGCCGCACTTCGAGAAAGGCTGACAGGGAGGGCCGCCGATCAGTACGTCGGCCTCGAAAGGCTCAAGCCGAGCCTGGCGCAGAAGCTCGGCCGAGGTTACGTCGTGGATCGACCGATGCATAACTGGCCAGTCGCGGTTTGCCTGCAGCGTGGCGATGCAATCGTCGTCCATCTCGACGGCGACGCGGGTGTCAAAGCCAGCGGCTTCGAAGCCGAGGTCAAGACCGCCCGCCCCCGTATACAGACTGATGGCGGTCAGTTGCGCGGCCGGCTTGGGAGCTGTTTCCATGGTCTTTTCACCCGCCACTGAGGGCCGTACGGTAGGCGCGAACGGCATCGTACGCCGTGGGCTGATCCAGAAAGCTCGCGAG
>NZ_CAJXYK010000058.1 GCF_913063425.1 uncultured Thiohalocapsa sp. | reverse complement strand
AAGTTGTTGAATACGGACATCAGCACGATGGCGATGACCACCCAGAGAATCAGATTTTTTGCCATGTCACTCACGGCGCGTGCCTCTTCAGTCGCCGGCGCCCGGCGTTGTGCACCGGCGGCGGCATGGTTGCTGTGGGCTGTGTTGCTGTGTCGTTGAACCCTACCCGACCCGAAACCCTTTTGCCACAAAATAGGTCTCGCGGCTCTGGCTGCGGGAGGCTTCGGGCTTGCGGCAGACCACCTTGTCGAAGCGACCGCGCAGCGCCCGCAGCGCCTCGTCGAAGCCGGTACCCTGGAAGGCTTTGACGACCAAGTCACCGCCGGGTTTCAGCACCCGCTCGGCGAAATCCATCGCCAGCTCCACCAGCAGCATGGATCGGGGTTGATCCACCGCCCTCATGCCGGACACGTTTGGGGCCATGTCGGAAAGCACAAGGTCCGCCCCCCGCCCCGCACGGTCGGCGCCCAGCCAGTCCAGCGCCTGGGCCAGCACGGCGTCGTCGTGGAAGTCGCCGGTGATGATATCCGCCCCATCGATGGGCGCGATCTCCAGCAGGTCCAACGCCAGCACCCGGCCGCGGCGACCCACCGCCTGCGCGGCCACCTGCGCCCAGCCCCCGGGTGCGGCACCCAGATCCACGACGCACAGGCCCGGGCGCAACAGCCGGTCCTTACGGTCGATCTCCAGCAGCTTGTAGGCGGCGCGGGAGCGGTAACCCTCGGCCTTGGAGCGGCGTACATAGGGATCGCTGGCCTGGCGGTCCAGCCAACGCTGACTGCTCTTGGAGCGCTTCATGCGGGGGCGATGCGAAGAAATCCGGGACTGCTGCCTAGATTGCACCCCGCAGCGTGCTGCGCAAGCGCCCAGCGACCGTCCTTCACACCCGATCCACCCAGTCGAACTCGAACAGCTCCAGCATCCCACCGGCGACGGCACCCGCGAACATGGCAGCGAGCAGCGCGGCCGGCAGCGGCTCGCTGACGCGCAGCAAAGCGCCGGTGAGGGCGCCGGGATCACCCATGGCGAAGATGCCGGCGAAGCCGGCGAGACCGTTGGCGGTGACCACCGCGATGACGGAGATCACCAGGCCCTCGCTCAGGTCGCAGAAGCGCCCGCGCCCACCCACACGCACCGGCCGGACCACCAGCACGCTGACGTACAGCACGCCCGTCACGGACACCAGGAAGGCCAGCATTGCGGGCACCGGCAAGCGCAACCCCAAAGCCTGATCAGCCAGCAGCAGCAGCGCCGCCGACAGGGCCCCGGTGCCGAGGCCGCCCAGAACCTTCACACCCACATCGGCGGTGCAGCGGTGGGGGAAGCGCACGAGAAAACCGACGCCGATGCTGAGCAGGGCCGCAGCGAGGCTCAGTATCCAGGGCGAGACATCGGGCCCAACGACAGCTATGGCCACGACGGCGCAGCCGGTACCGATCACACTGGCGCTGAGGGCGAGCTGGCGCGCACCGTAGAAGGCGGCGCCGATGCCGCCGGCGGAGGCGGCGGCAGCCACGCCGGCGAGGGCGCCGAGCGTGGGTGTGAGCAGCTCGCTCAGAACCAGATACAGCGGCGCATAGATCATGCCGATCAGGCTCCAGACGGCAGCACGGATCAGCACGGGAGAGAGACGAACGGGAACGGCTTGGCCCATGGTGACGGAACTCCGGGGGGTAGTGCCCGACATGACGCGGGCCGGCCAGCAGCGGGCTGACGCTACCTGTTAAGTCTCCGGCATCCGCTGCCGGCAGCTCGATCAGCAATTGATGATACGGCCGACATCGCGTGGACTAAACCGCCCGCGCGCATTTCATGCTGCGCCGCGTCAATCCGGGCTGCAATGGCCGCGCGCCAACGGGCATTGATGGTGTAACCAGGGAGGGGGGAAGCGGCTTCCGGCGCAGCCACCGGGCGGCCGGCAGGCTGTTGTCGGTGCCCGAAAATCGACAGGGAATGCCCGGCAACTGCGGCCGAGACTGCTGAACGGACTGGTGGCGGCTTCGGGCCGGCGACGGCGATTGCGCCGATGCTCAGGAGAGACCTGATCGAGGCGGGAGGTCTGGACGGAGGTCTACGGACGCGCCGCAGCGACCGGGGGTGGTCAGTCAACGTGAAGCTGCGGGATGGATGCCGGCGCCGAAGGCCGATGAGACCGATTCGCTGGACATGCGCCAGCCCTGAGCGGGCCGGCGCGATCGCAAGCCGGGTACAACGCCCGGCAAGGGACTCCGCGATCAGCCCTGCTTGGTCCAGGAGGTGCACCAGCCGCCGGCTGCGACCTTCTTGCCGGGGAACAGGGTGCAGGCGACCCAGCCCTCTCCATCGAGAACCTGGTGGAACTGGCAGTTGTTGCAGACCTGCTCGGACGGATCCATGCCCGGACGGGCAGCGGCGGCGCGATCGGCGGTGGTGGCGTCGGCGACGTACTTGAGCGCCTGCGCGGTGGGATCCGTCGCCGGATCGACGGCCGGCAGCTCCTGAGCGTAGGCAGCGGCGGTGGCGACCAGGTTCATGACCGGGACGGCAGCCAGGCCGCCGACGATGGTCTTCACGGCGTCACGACGGCTCTTGTTCAGTGGCTTATCGGACATTCTGACGTCTCCTTCTGACGTGGATGGAAACAGTGGCGGACCGGGTTGGCAAGACGACAGCCTGCACAGCCCACGCCGACCTGGGGGGGCTTGCCCCAAACCGCCGGCCATTGTGCAACATCCGCCCGCAAAAGGCGAATCCGAGCAGGCATCGCCGGCGGCCTGCGCCTTAGGACAGCGCGCGGCGGCGCGGGTTGCACGGGGCGCAGGACGCCGCGTGCGCTGCCTGTCGGCGATCCGCTGAGAGCGCGGGCGCTCTGCGCGCAGTGCGCCCCACCATGCCGTCAGAGATAGGTGCCGGCACCGAGGTAGCGCTGGCGCCAGTAGTCCTTGGACAAACTGGACAACCGCACCCGCCGCTTGGAGGTGGATGCGTGCACGAAGCGCTCCCCATCAACCATGACGCCGACGTGGTATTGGGACGGACCGGTCTTGAAGAACACGAGGTCGCCGGGCGCGGGACTGCGCCGGATGGGGCGTGCCGCCGCGCGCTGCGCGGTGGAGACCCGGGGGATACTGACCCCGGCGGCGGCATGGGCGAACTGGGTCAGGCCGCTGCAGTCCAGGCCTTCAGCGGGGTCAGAGCCGCCGTAGACGTAGGGCGTGCCCACCTGCGACAGGGCGGCCATGACCACGTTTGCGCGCTGCTCGTCGAGCCCGGCGAGGTCGATCAGCTCGCCGTCCGCGCTGACAGTTCGGGATGCTGTGCTGCCGCAGCCGCTGAGCACGCCGGCCAGCGCCAGGGCGAGCGCAGCCCGCACGGCGATTGCTGTATAGTTAGAGGCCAACATTGAAGTAACTTCCCCAGACCGGATTGTAAGTTTCTGTACTGGAAACTAATAGTCTCTGAGGAAGCCACTGTCAAGGGTGCGGGCCTGCACCGCGGACGCCGGCTTGCTGTGCGATCAGTCCTCGGTCCAGCTGAAGCGCACGATGAGATCGTCCCAACTGCCGGGGAAGTCGCCGCCGTCCTCGCAGTTGATGACCACCCGGCGCTCACCCTCCTCACTCTCGGCGCAGACGTTGAGATCGCTCACCACCCAGTGGTCGGTCTGGAGCGCCGCGCAGGCGACGTTGAGCGGGGTGTGCTCGAAGGTGCGAGCGCCGGCGCCGATGGTGCGCTGCTCGCCGCGCCCTTCCCATTCGAAATGCATGTGGCCGGCGGCGTCCCAGATGCGGCACTGCTGGAGCATTTTGGCATTGACCACCGCGTGCACGGTGACGGGGCGGTCCGTCGGCACGGCCACCTGCACCATACGGGTGCCGGGGCGCATGTCGGTCTGCGCGTAGAGGGCTTCGTCCACTTCGATAATGCGTACATCGGACATGGCTGTGGTCCTCGATCGGCCGTTCGTTTGGAGACAACAGGGTCAGAAGGCAGCCGGCCGGCGCTGGCCGGCGGGCTGCTGAGCAATGGCGACATCTCCGGCGGATCGCAACCACGCACGGGCCACGACACGGACGACAGGGCGACCCTGTCCGTGTGCCCTGCTCTGCCGTTGATCGGCGGCGGTCGCAAGCGCGGCGTTGCATCCCGCCGGCGGCTCACCTAAGGTCAGGAGGTCAAGTCAACGGAGCCGCGCCATGCCCGTGCCGTTGAAGCCCCGCCGCCTGGGTCTCGGCGGATCCAGCTTCCTGGAGCTCACGCCGGACCCCGACCGCCCGCGCCGCTATCTGGTGCGCTACTGCGGCTTCGACCGGGACCGCCGCGCGCACGCCGCCACGGAGCGCGTGCGTGTGCGCCTGCTCCTGGCGAGCCAGCGCGGGCTGGGCCAGCACCCCTACCCCTTGCCGTCCCGCGTGGTCATCGGCAGCATCGACCGGCAGGGCTGGCACTGCGGGCGCTCGCCCTATGCGGCGCCGCTGGCAGCGCTGCCGGCGGTACGCGCCCACATCGACCAGCTGCTGGACGACCTGACCATTCGGGTCGCACTCGCCGCAGCGGCGCACGACGGCCCGCCCGCGGAGACGCTCTGAGCGTCCTGCGCTTCTGCCCCACACCGGCGTCGCCCGGAGTCCGCGGCGGCCCGGCGCCCGGATACCACGGCGTCCTCATCAGGTCCCGATGCCGGCATAATGGTCGCCGGCCGCCGCCGGCGCTCGCCCGCGAGCCAGGGCGGCGCCAGCAGCGCGGCGCGCCCGACCCGGGGGCGCGCGCATCAGCCCGCAGCAAGGCGCCCGCCAGCCAGCCGGAGCAGTCACCGCCATGGGCCTCTTCGACATCATCGCCATCCTGATCACGCTCTCCGCCGTGTTCAGCTGGATCAACCACCGCTTCCTGAAGATGCCGACGGCCATCGGCCTGATGCTCATCGCGCTGCTGGTGTCCCTCGCGCTGCTGCTGCCCCTGCCCGGCAGCAACCAGCTGGAGGCGGACGCCCAGGCCATGCTGAACAGCATCGATTTCAACGCCACCGTGCTGCACGGCATGCTGAGCTTCCTGCTCTTCGCCGGCGCACTGCATGTGAACCTGTTCGATCTCGCGCAGCAAAAATGGGTCATCGCCACGCTGGCGACGCTGGGCGTGCTCGGCGCCACCTTCCTGGTGGGCACGTCCGTCTTCGTGCTGTTCTGGCTGCTGGGGCTGGATGTGCCCTACATCTACTGCCTGCTGTTCGGCGCGCTCATCGCACCGACAGACCCCATCGCCGTGCTCGGCATCCTCAAGAGCGCCGGCGCGCCGAAGCGCCTGGAGGTCAAGATCACCGGCGAATCCCTGTTCAACGACGGCGTCGCCGTGGTCACCTTTATGGTGCTCACGGAAATCGCCTTCGGCGGCGAGCACGTCACGCCGGCCGGTGTGCTGGAGCTGTTCGGCAAGGAGGCGCTCGGCGGCCTCCTGTTCGGCCTCGTCGCCGGCGCGATGGCCTTCCTGATGCTGCGCCGGGTGGACAATTATCAGGTGGAGGTGCTGGTAACGCTGGCATTGGCGAGCGGCAGCTACGCCGCGGCCGAGCACCTGCATATCTCCGCGCCCATCACCGTGGTGGTGGCGGGTCTGCTCATCGGGAACCACGGCCGCAACGGGGCCATGTCGGCGCTGACCCAGGAGCATCTGGACAATTTCTGGGAGCTGGTGGACGAGGTGCTGAACGCGGTGCTGTTCGTGCTCATCGGGCTGGAGCTGCTGGTGCTCACCCTGAGCGCGCAGTATCTGCTGGCGGGCATTCTGACCATCCCGCTGGTGCTCCTGGCCCGCGCCGCGAGCGCCGGGCTGCCCATCGCCGTTATGCGCCGCTTCCGCAGCTTCTCGCCGGGGGTCGTGACCATCCTCACCTGGGGCGGCCTGCGCGGCGGCATCTCCGTCGCCCTGGCGCTGTCGCTGCCGGCAGGGGAGACCCGCGACCTGCTGGTGACGGTGACCTATTGCGTGGTGGTGTTCTCGATCCTGGTGCAGGGGCTCACCCTGGGCCCGGTGGTGCGCGCCATGGCCGGCCGCGCCGATGTGGAGATGGAGCGCACCGAGCTGCCGGACTTGGTGCCGGATGCGCCTGAGACCACCGATGCCGCGGTCTCGCGTGCCGAGCCATGAATACCATCCTCGACACCTGGTACGACGTCTATGCGCACGCGCTGTTCGGCAAGGCTGTGCGCGCAGGCCTGGTCTACGACCTGATGTTCAAGGCCGTCGGCCTGGTGCTGCTGGCGCCCGCCGGCGCCTGGGTGCTGCAGCGCCTGATTGCCGCGAGCGGTGCGGTCAGCGTCACCAACGAGGCCATCGCGGGCTTCCTCCTGTCCTTACCCGGCGTCGCTTTCCTTCTGCTCGCGGTCGCGCTCAGCCTGGCGAGCTTCTACGCGGAGCAGGCGGGGCTCATGCACGTCGCCGCCAGTGTCAGCCGCGCCAAGGCCCCCGACTGGCGCGATGCCCTGGCGACGGCCCTCGGCGCCCTGCCCCGGCTGCTGCACCTGGCGCTGTGGCAGGTGGGCATCCTGCTGCTGTGGCTCCTGCCGTTGGTGGCCGTGGCGGCCGTGGTCTACACCACCCTGCTCGGCGCCCACGACATCAACTGGTATCTCGACCAGCGCCCGCCCGAATTCATGGCCGCGCTCGTCATCGGCGCGGTGCTGGTCACCGTGGCGGCGGTGGTCGTGATCCGGTTCATGGTGGCCTGGGGCATCTCGATTCCGCTGTGTCTGTACGAGCGCATCTGCGCCCGCGCCGCGCTGCGGCGCAGTGCCGAGCTGCTGCGGGGCCGGCGCTGGCGGGCGTTTCGGCTCGTGGTGCTCAACCTGCTGCTGGCGCTCGCGCTGTCCGCCGCAGTGCTCTGGCTCGCGGATGCCGGCCTGGGGGCGCTGCTGCGCCTGCTGGACGGCCCGCGGGCATTGGTGTCTGCGACGGCGGTGGCGGTGGTGCTGCTGGCTGCGCTCGCGACGCTGCTGTCCTTCGGCGTGCTTGCGGTGCTCGCGGCGTCCATCATGCACCTGTATCTGGGCATCATGAACGTGGACGGTCTGCCTGCGGACCGCTGGAACCGCGCCGCGCGCTCAGCGCGCGTGCCGCGCTGGGTCATCGTCGGCGCCCTGCTGGCGCTGGTGCTCGCCGCCGGCAGCCTTGCGGCCCACACCCTATCGGACCTGAGGCTCGGGCGTGAAACCCTGGTGACGGCACACCGCGGCAGCTCCGTAGAGGCACCGGAGAACACCCTGGCGGCGCTGTATCAGGCCATCGCCGACGGTGCCGATGTGGCCGAGATCGACGTCCAGGAGACCGCCGACGGCGCCCTGGTGCTGCTGCACGACAAGGATCTGATGCGCATGGCAGGCTCTCCCGCCAAGGTCTGGGAGACCAACCTCGCCGACCTGCAGCGGGTGGACATCGGACGGCGGTTCGGCCCCGAGTACACCGGCGAGCGCATCACGACGCTGTCCGAGGCGCTCAAGGTCGCGGGCCGTCACCTGGCGCTCAACATCGAGCTCAAGTACAACGGCCACGACCAGCAGCTCGCCGAGCGCGTGGTGGCGGCGGTGCGGGATGCCGGGTGCGGGGAGCGCTGCATCATCACCTCCCTCAACCAGGACGGCCTCGTCCGGGTGCGCGCGCTGGCCCCGGAGATCCGCATCGGACAGATCGTCACCGCCGCGCTCGGCAATGCCAGGCGGCTCGACGTGGACCTGCTCAGCATGAACCAGGCGCATGTCACGCCTACAGTGGTCCGGGCCAACCGCCGGGCGGGGCTCGAGACCCACGTCTGGACCGTCAACACCGAGGCGGACATGGCGCGCATGCTGGACTACGGTGTGGACGCCATCATCACCGACCGTCCGGCCGAGCTGCGCGAGCTCATCGACGCGCGCGCGGAGCTGGGTGACGGTGAGCTGCTGCTGCTCGCGCTCGGCCGCAAGCTGCGCGAATAATCCAGACAGCGACGCCGGCCCCGCCATGACCGCCACCGAGCCAAACCCCAAGCCCTATGCGGACCTGACGCCGGACCGCGTGCTGGACGCCGTGGAGTCCCTGGGCTTCGCCGTGGACGGGCGCCTGCTTGCGCTGAACAGCTACGAGAACCGCGTCTACCAGGTGGGGCTCGAGGATGCCCCGCCGCTCATCGCCAAGTTCTACCGGGCCGGGCGCTGGGCGGATGCGCAGATCCTGGAGGAGCATGCCTTCGCGCAGGCCCTGGCGGACACCGAGATCCCGGTGGTGCCGCCGTTGCGGCAAGACGGGCAAAGCCTGTTTCGGCATGAGGACCTGCGCTTCTCCCTGTCGCCCCGGCGCGGCGGTCGCGCACCGGAGCTGGACGACCCAGACGTCCTGCGCCGTTTGGGGCGGCTGCTCGGGCGCCTGCACAACGTCGGCGCCGCCGCCCCCTTCCTGCACCGCCCGGCGCTGACCATCCGGGGCTTCGGCGAGGAGGCCGGGGCCTATCTGCTGGACGCGGGCTGGGTGCCGGCGGAGCTCGAGCCCGCCTATCGCTCGGTGCTGGACCAGGCCCTGGGCGAGGTGCGGGCCTGCTTCGCGCGGGCGGGCGAGGTCGCCTCGCTGCGCCTGCACGGCGATTGTCACCGCGGCAACATCCTCTGGACCGACGCCGGTGCGCACTTCGTGGACCTGGACGACGCGCGCATGGGGCCCGCCGTGCAGGACCTGTGGATGCTGCTCGCGGGCGAGCGCGAGGAGATGAGCCTCCAGCTCGGTGCCGTGCTCGCGGGCTATCGGGAGTGGCGCGACTTCGACCCGCGTGAGCTGCACCTGCTGGAGGCCCTGCGCACCCTGCGTCAAATCCATTACGCCGCCTGGATCGCCCGACGCTGGGAGGACCCGGCCTTCCCCGCCGCCTTCCCCTGGTTCGATGAGCCGCGCTTCTGGCAGGATCAGGTGCTCGCACTGCGCGAGCAGATCGCCGCGATGCAGGAGGGGCCTCTGCCGCTCCCCGACTGACGCACCTGCGCGCGGGCAAGCAAATGCCGACCACCATGTCACCCGAGGCCCACACGCCCTGCCCCTGCGGCGCCCACCGCACCTTCGGCGCCTGCTGCGGACCCATTATCGAAGGCGCCCCAGCGCCCACCGCGGAGGCGCTGATGCGCTCGCGCTTCACGGCGCACGTGCTGGGCGATGCAGGCCATCTGACGCGCAGCTGCTGCCCGGGCGGGGCTGCTGCGATGGACAACACGCAGACGCCGCTGGATGGGGACATCCGCTGGCTCGACCTCCGCGTCCTGCGCACCGAGGGCGGCGGCGCCGCCGACAGCGAGGGCGTGG
This sequence comes from uncultured Thiohalocapsa sp., assembly GCF_913063425.1. Lineage (GTDB taxonomy): Bacteria > Pseudomonadota > Gammaproteobacteria > Chromatiales > Chromatiaceae > Thiohalocapsa. The sequence continues at coordinate 20,445 of NZ_CAJXYK010000058.1, read as the reverse complement.
TGGAGTTCGTCGCCCGCTTCAAGCGCCACGGCCGCGCCGGTCGGCTGCACGAGGTGAGCCGCTTCCGTCGGCTGGGGCCCGGCTGGTGCTACCTGGACGGTGCGCCCGGTCCGGCGCTGGAGCCGTCTGCGCCGCGTCGGCGCCGTCGCCGGGGCTGACCGTCGCCGCCCGCCGGTCCCGTCTCATCCATGCGCATGCTCCTGAGCCTGCTGTCCATCGGCGCCCAGCTGGCAGCCGCCCTGCTGGTGCTGGGGCTCCTGGTGTGGCTGCTGCAGCCGAAGCTGCTGTTCCGACCCTTCCCGGAGATGGTCGGGGACCCCTCGCACTGGGGCATGACCTACTCGGATGTTCAGCTCACCACCGACGACGGCGTGCGCCTGCACGGCTGGCTCCTGCCCGCACAGCCCCCCTTCGCCGAGCGGCGGCGCGCGCGCCTGCACACCCTGCTCTTCCTGCACGGCAACGCCGGCAATGTGTCCCATCGGGGCGCCTCGCTGGAGATCTTCGCCGCACTCGGGCTCGACGTGCTCATCATCGACTACCGCGGCTACGGGCAGAGCGAGGGCAAGCCCAGCGAGATCGGGCTCTACCGGGATGCGGACGCCGCCTGGCGCTGGCTCACGGAGACCCGCGGCATCGCGCCGGCGGACATCGTCATCTTCGGGCGCTCACTCGGCGGCGCCGTGGCCACGGCGCTGGCGGCGCGGGTACAGCCGGGGGCGCTCATCGTGGAGTCCAGCTTCACGGACCTGACCGCCATGGCCAAGCTGCACTATCCGCTCCTCACCCGCCTGGTGCCTTTGCGCTACCGCTTCCCGTCCGCCGAGCACCTGCCGCAGGTACGCGCACCGGTGCTGGTGCTGCACAGCCCGGACGACGGCGTGGTGCCCTATGCGCACGGCCGCGCCCTCTATGCCGCCGCCAGGGAGCCGAAGCGCTTCGTGGACCTGGTGGGTGGGCACAACGAAGGCTTCCTGGAGGCCCAGCCCCACTACCAGCAGGCGCTGGCCGAGTTCCTCGACTGGCGCCCCGAACGGCCGTGACGAAGTCTCGACTCCCACACTTCGGACCACCCGCGCGCAGCACGCTGGCGGCCGGGATCACCGCCCTGACGCTGGTTGGTCTGCCGGGCTGCACCGGGCCCCGCCTGGTGCCGACCCCAGCGCCGCTGCTGGAGCCGGCGCTCGCCGCCGACCACGTGCGCATGCCGGACGGCTTCCGCCTGCCGCTGCGCACCTGGGGCAGGACCACGGACCAGCCGGCGCGCCGGGCGTCGGGACGCGCGCGCGAGCAAGCAGGGGCTGCGCGAGCCCCGGCGTCTGACACCATTGTCCTCGCGCTGCACGGCTTCAACGACTACGCCAACGCCTTCGCGGCCCTTGCCCGGCGGCTGGCGGCCGAGGGCATGGTGGTCCATGCGGTGGATCAGCGCGGCTTCGGCGCCGGGCTACTCGCCGGGCGCTGGCATGGCAGCGAGCGCCTGACGGCCGATCTGCGCGCGCTCATCGCGGCGCTGCGCGCCCGCCACCCAGGGGCAAGGCTGGTGGTGGTCGGCGAGAGCATGGGGGCGGCCGTGGTGCTCGCGGCCTTGGCCGACGGACCGCTCGACGCAGATGCGCTCGTGCTCATCGCACCCGCGGTCTGGGACCGCGACAGCATGCCCTGGCATCAGCGCCTGGTGCTGGACACGGCGGTGCGCCTGGCGCCCGGCAAGGTCCTCACCGGGGAGGGGGTGCCCATCCACCCATCGGACAACATTGACATGCTGCGCGACATGGGCGCGGACCCACTGGTCCTGAAGGGCGCGCGGGTGGATGCCCTCTGGGGCGTGACAAACCTGATGGACCGCGCCCTCGCCGGTATTGCCCAGCTGGAGGGACCGGTGCTGCTGCTCTACGGCGAGCGCGACCGGATCATCCCCCGCACCGCCTTCTGCCGCATGCTCGAGCGGCTGCCCGCGGACCCGGACGGCCTGCGCGTGGCGCTCTACAGGCATGGCTGGCACATGCTGCCGCGGGATCTGCAGGGCGCCCGGGTGCGCCACGACATCGCCGAGTGGATCCGCAATCCGGCGGCACCGCTGCCGTCGGGGGAAGCCGTGGCGCCCGCCGCGGACCGCCTGGCCGACTTCTGCCGCGACCAGCGCTGAGCAGGCCAGCGCTGAGCAGGATGGTCGCCGAGGCGTCCGGGTCTCGGTTATAGTGGCCCGCTTTCCGCAGCGATCCGGGCAGGCTACCGGGGCCGAACGCCATGAGCAAAGGCAAACGCACCATCACCGAGCGCTTCACCGTCGCCGGCGGCGAGCTGGTTGACTTCGTCAAGAAGCTCATCGCCGACGGCAATGTCCGGCGGCTCGTCATCCGCCGTCCGAGCGGCGAGGCACTCATCGAGATCCCGCTCACCGCCGGCGTCGCCGTCGGCGGCGCGCTGACATTGCTCGCGCCCGTCATCGCCGCCGTCGGCGCCATCGCCGCACTGCTGGCGAAGTTCGAGGTGGACGTGGAGCGCGTCGACGAGCCGCCCGGCTATCTGGAAGACGGCGAGGACCGCCGCTGGGACCGCCTCGAAGACGACGAGCAGCGCTGACGCGCGCCGGCCCGGCCGTCCAGCCCGCCATCAAACCAACCCCCGTCAACCCAACCTCTGAGTGAGAAGAAGCAGCACGAACATGGAGCACGTCAAGAAAACCGATACCCACCGCATCTACAAGAAGCGCTCCGGGCGCCACGCGGTGAAGGACATGAAGACCAAGCGATGGGTCAACGGCGACGACAAGGCCGCCATCCTGCTTGCCGAAGGGCTCATCGAGCCGCCGAAGCAGAAGGCGCCCGAGCCTGAGCCCACAGCCGAAGCAGAGGCCGGCAATGCAGACGCCGAGCAGCCCGCCGAGTGAGCGGACTCTCGCCCTGATCCCTTGATCTGCATCGACTGCATCATCGGCACTCGTGCGCGTCGTGCAAACATCGGGTAACATCCCTGCTCGTATAAGGGTTAACACCTACTGCGCGAGGGGTGTGCTCCGGGGATGCGCAGCAGGCCGTTGCCGCTGCGCATCAGCGTACCCGAAGGACACCGCCAGATACCCGATGAGGACCCCGAAGGATGCAGACAACACAGATGCTCGCCGTCGCCGCGCTGGTGCTGGCGCCGGCCGCGGCCACCGCCGGCTACCTAGAAGACTGGGACACGGACCCGCCCGGCAGCAATCTCGCCTTTGACAACTTCTCCGCCACAGCGGCACCGGCACCACCCACGCTGCTGCTGCTCGCCGCCGGTCTCCTCGTCCACCACCTGGGCGCTCGGCCGCGACGCACGCGCTGACGCGCACACCAGCACTGCCGGCGGCGACGCCGGCAGCGCGCACCGGCTCGTGTCAAAACAGCGCGTGGGTGCGATAGACGTACTTGGTCAGCTCCACATATTGCGCGTTCATGCGCCGCAGGATGTCCTGGCTCACCTGCACGATGTTCTGCATGACCCGGTAGACCAGCCAGGGGTCCTGCTCCACCAGCCCCTTGAAGGCATCGCGCTCGACGCTGCAGATCTGCGAGCGTCCGAGCGAGCGCAGGGTCGCCGTGTGCGGGCGCCCGCTGATGAAGCCCATCTCGCCGGCAAGATCGCCGGTGCGAAGCGCATGGATGGTGGTGTACTCGCCCTTGCCCATGTCCCGCGTCACGGCAATGCCGCCCTCCGCGAGGATGTGCAGGCTGTTGTCGACCTTACCCTCGTCGATCAGCACCTCGCCGTCCTCGAGCCGACGGCAATAGGCGATGCCCGCGAGGGCGCGGACCTGGTTGTCGGTGAGGCCCGCCGTCAGCGGCGAGCTGCGCAGATAGGGAAAGTCTGTCTCGGCATTCATGGATAGATGCTCCGGAAAGCTGGCCGGAGCCCGACCCTACACCGAAACCCCCATTCCGTGCAGCCGAATTTGCCCGCCCCGTGCACGGGCAGCCGACCTGCGGGCGGCGCCATGATCGATCCGCACGCAGGCCGCAGGCGATGCGGGCACTGCCGGCCGACGCTTGATCGGGGCGCGATCTGCTCAGGGCGCGGCATCCATGATCTGCTCGCCCCAGGCGCTTAGCTCGTCCAACACGCGAACACGGGCGGGATCATCGGCCAGCGTGGGACGCAGCTCTGCGATGCGTGCGTCGAACGCATCGATGGTGACGGAGGCGCCCTGCTCGGGGTCGGTGAGGCGCTCGAAGCGCCAGGCGTCCCAGTCCTCGCGCTCGGCGTCGGTGAGGGTTTCGGGCCAGCTGCGCGCGCGCATGCGAAACAGCAGCGTCGGCAGGCGTGGGTCCTGAAAGCGGGGGTGCTCCGCGGCGAGGGCCTGCGGGGACAGCGCGTGCAGCCGCTCCATGAGGCGCATGTCACCGTCGGCGAAGAACCCGCCGCCGTAGAGCATGCGCTCCGGGTCCCGGGGCGCGGTGTCCGGCTCGCGCCGATGGACCTCGCGGACCTTGGCCGCGATCTCGGCGGCATGCCCCTGGACCACCGCGGCATGCCTACGGACCCGGTCGAGATCGATCTGCCAGCGCTCGGCGGCGTCCGCGCCCAGGGTCTTGATGGGTGCCAGCATGGGCACCGCGTTGGTCTTGAGACCCTTCAGGGGAATGCGCTCGACACCCTCCGGCAGGTCATCGCCGGCGGTGAAGACCCGGGCGTGGATCTCTGCTGCGGACAGGTCGAGCAGCACGCGCGGGTCGGCGCGCAGGTCGAAGCACCAGCGCTGCTTGGGATTGTCGTCGGCGGTGGCCACCACGGCCACGGGCGCGATGCAGCCCGCGGCCGCCGGGTAGCGTTGGGAGACGTGCAGCAGCGGCTCGCCGCGGGCGATGAGGTCTTCGACGGTGCGGCGCACGCGCAGGCCGAGCGCATAGCCGAAGAGCCGCGGCTGAGCCGCCTTCAGCAGGCGCGCCATGGCGATGGTGGCCCGCACGTCCGCCAGCGCGTCATGGGCACCGGCGTGGGGGATATCGTTGGCGGCGGTGAGATCTTCCAGCTTGAAGGAGGTCACGCCGGGCTCGCGCTCCGGCCATTGGATGCCGTCCGGGCGCAGCGCATGCGCCAGGCGCAATGCGTCGATGAGGTCCCAGCGGGAGTTGCCGTTGCGGTGGGTGTGGGCGTAGGGGGGCAGCAGGTTGCGGTAGAAGAGGTAGCGGGTGACCTCGTCGTCGAAGCGCAGGCTGTTGTAGCCGACGCCGCAGGTGCCCGGCGCGGCGAGCTCGCGCTGGATGGCGCGGGCGAAGTCCGCCTCGGGCAGCCCGTCGCGGACGGCACGCTGGGGCGTGATGCCGGTGACGAGGCAGGCGTCCGGCTGCGGCAGCAGGTCGTCCGCGGGCCGGGCGAAGAGCACGAGCGGCTCGCCCACCTCGTTCAGGTCGCCATCCGTGCGCAGCCCGGCGAACTGGCACGGCCGGTCAAGCGCCGGGGTGCTGCCCCAGGTCTCGTAGTCGTGCCAGTAGAAGCTGGCCGGTGAGGCCTGATTAGGCTGGGGCGGCGCCATCACCAAAGCGGTGGAATCAGGGCCGCAGGCGCAGGCCGAGGGCGACGGCGGCGGGCTGGGCGACGCGCTGGACGACGGGCTGGGCGGCACGCCACCGCTGCATCTGCACCAACACCTGGGGCGCCATCAGCCGTTCGCGCTGGGCCCGACCTTCTCCTTGATGCGCGCCGCCTTGCCGGTGCGCCCGCGCAGGTAGTAGAGCTTGGCGCGGCGTACGTCTCCGCGGCGCTTGACCTTGATCTCCGCCACCGCCGGGCTGTAGGTCTGGAAGACGCGCTCCACACCCTCGCCATGGGAGATCTTGCGCACCGTGAACGCGGAGTTGAGGCCGCGGTTGCGCTTGGCGATGCAGACGCCCTCGAAGGCCTGAAGCCGCTCGCGGTTGCCCTCCGTGACCTTGACCTGCACCACCAGGGTGTCGCCGGGCGCAAAGTCCGGCACGGACTTGCCCATCTGCTCTTTTTCGATCTCTTCGATAATGTTGCTCATGCTCGCTATGGCTCCTGTTCCGCAGCCTGTTCTGCAGCCTGTTCTGCGTCGGGGCCGACGCGGCCCCGCATGAATTCGTCCAGCAATGCCCGCTCCTCGGCGCTCAAGCCCCGTGCCCGCAGCAGGTCCGGCCGCCGCGCCCAGGTCCGCCCGAGGGCCTGTTGTCGGCGCCAGCGCTCGATGGCGGCGTGATCGCCGCTCAGCAGCACCGCCGGTACACCCTGCCCGTCGATGACCTCCGGGCGCGTGTAGTGCGGGCAGTCCAGCAGGCCGTCGCCGTGGGAGTCCTGTGCCGCGGAGTCCGCGTGCCCGAGCGCCCCCGGCAACAGCCGGATCACCGCGTCCATCACGACCATGGCCGCCAGCTCGCCGCCGCTCAGCACATAGTCGCCGATGGACCATTCCTCATCCACGCGCGCCTCGATGAGGCGCTCGTCGACACCCTCGTACCGGCCCGCCAGCAGCACCCAGCCCGGCTCGGCGGCGATGCGGCGCATGTCCACTTGGGTCAGCCGCCGCCCCTGCGGACTCAGATACGCCACCCGGCTTGCGCAGCCCGCCGCGGTGGCCGCTGCCTGCGCCGCATCGATGGCCGCCCGCAGGGGCTCCACCTTCATGACCATGCCGGGGCCGCCGCCGTAGGGCCGGTCATCCACCGTGCGCTGTGCATCCGCGGCGAAGTCCCGCGGATTCCAGGTGACCAGCTCTGCAACGCCCCGGCGCAGCGCCCGGGCGACGACGCCCTCCGCGCTCAGAATCCGAAACTGTTCCGGGAACAGGGTGATGACATCGAAACGCATGTCGCGTGCGCTCCCGCAGCGCTTCAGCGCCACCTGATCCGGACCGGCTCAGAAAGCGGGGTCCCAGTCCACCAGGATCCGGCCGCGCTCGAAATCGATGTCTTTGACCACCTCGTCCCAGACGAAGGGCAGCAGCCGTTCCCGCTCGCCCGCCACCACCATGACGTCGTTGGCGCCCGTGGGGAGCAGATGACTCACCTGCCCCAAATCGGCACCCGCTGTGGTTTCCACCCGGAGCCCCTCCAGGTCCACCCAGTAAAGCTCGTCCGGTTGCGGCGGCGGCAGCTGGCTGCGCCGCACGGCAACGGCAAGTCCGGTCAGGGCCGCCGCGGCGTCGCGGTCGTCGCAGCCGGCCAGCCTCGCAATCAGGACCTTGCCGTGGCGATGGCCTTCGACGACGCGCATTTCGGTGTCACCCACCAGCCAGGGCTGGTAAGCGAAGATGTTCTCCGGTGGCTCGGTGTCGGAGAACACCCGCACCCAGCCGCGCACGCCGTGTGGGGCACCGATGCGGCCGAGCTGGATGCGTCGGCGCCCGTTCGGCGTGGTCGCTGGATGCTGCGCCACCAGGGCGTCGCGGGCCGTCGGAGCCGGTACTCAGCGGCGCGCCATCGCGCCGACTCAATCGTTCACAGCCTCACGCCTTCAGCCTCAGGCCTCCAGCGGCGATGCCTCGGCCTGCTTGGCGGCCTCTTTGATCAGGGCTGCGACCCGCTCGGTGGGCTGGGCGCCGCGGCTGAGCCAATGCTCCACGCGGGCGCGGTCCAGGCGCAGGCGCTCCGCGCCGCCCTTGGCGCAGGGGTCGAAGAACCCGAGACGCTCGATGCTGCGGCCGTCGCGCGCGCGGCGAATGTCGGCCACGACGATCTGGTAGAACGGCCGCTTCTTGGCGCCGCCGCGGGAAAGACGAATCTTGACCATCTCTTTGGTTTCCGTTTGATCAGCCTGTTCGACCTGCACTCAGCGACCGGGCGGCGGAGAACGCCTTTGCCGCAGCCCGTTGGCGCCATGCCGGTGGGTGTGCCTGCTGCGTCGCGCACAGGCCAACCGCGCGCGGCGCAGGAAAACCCACAATGATACACGAACAACAGAAAACGGAAAGTGAAATTACAGCAAGTGCAGAGCCGCGCCAGGGAACGCGGCTGCCGACAGCGCTGCCTGGCGCGCCGCCCGTGCGGGTCGGCACGCGCCCGGCGCGGATCAGGCGGCGGCGTCCATGGCCAGCGGCGGCGGGAACCAGGTGGCCGCGATCTCGCCGTGCAGCGCGGCGATGCCGAGCTGCACGTCATCGACGAACTGATGCAGCTCCGCCTGGCTCAGGGCCGGCAGGTCGGTTCCATCCAGCAGGCGCGCAGTGCGCCCCACCTCGCGCAGGGATGCCTCATTGCGTGGCAGGCGCTCCAGGCCGATGCGGGCGTGCTCGATGCACCACCGCACCGAGCGCGGGAAGCTCGGATGCTTGAAAATGAACCGCAGCACCGGCCCGCGCTGCACGCGGATCTGCTCGCTGCGCCGATACATCTGGTAGGCGGTCATGGACTTGAGCACGCTCACCCATTGAATGTTGTCGTAGGGACGCCCCTCGTCCGCCGCCGGCAGCAGATTCGCGGACTGCACGTCGGCGATGCGCGTGGTCATGTCCGCCCGCTCCAGGTAGCGCCCCAGGCGCAGGAATTCGAAGCCCTGGTCATGCAGCATGGTGCCGTCCAGCAGGCCCGCCAGCGTCTGGCAGCGCAGCACCAGCTCGCGCAAGTAGGCGTGCCGCCCGGTCTTGGCCAGGCCCTTTTGCAGCTCGCCGGCGGCGAACAGGTGCAGGCCGTTGATCTGCTCCCAGAACTCCCGGGGCACGATGTCGCGGATGGTGCGGCAGTTCTCCCGCGCCGCGGCGAGTGCGGTGACGATGGACCCGGCGTGGCGCTCGTCGCCCAGCAAAAAGCGCACCACCTGGCGCTCGCCGTAGTCCTTGTAGTGCTCCTCGAACAGCGCATTGGCACCGGTGATGTCCACCAGGGGCCGCCAGCCCGGCGCCACGCCCTTGGGCAGATCCAGCAGCAGGTTGGCGTTGACGGTGACGATGCGGGCGGTGTCCTCGGCGCGCTCGACATAGCGGGCGAGCCAGTAGAGATTCTCGGCGACACGGGAGAGCATGGGCGGGTTTCCTGCTGATCTGGGGCCGGTGCGGGACCTTACCCTTGGGCTTGCGACTGGGTTTGCGCCTGCGCCTGCGCCTCGACCTGCGACTGCTCACCGGCCCCCTCGGGGATGATCCAGGTGTCCTTGCTGCCGCCGCCTTGAGACGAGTTGACCACCAGCGAGCCCTTGCGCAGGGCCACGCGGGTGAGCCCCCCCATGGTCACGCTCTGGCGGTCAGCGGACAGAATGAACGGGCGCAGATCCACGTGCCGCGGCTCCAGCGCCCGCTTGACGATGGTCGGCACCGTGGAGATGCCGAGCGTCGGCTGGGCGATGTAATTGCGCGGGTCCTTTTTCACCAGCTGCACGAATTTGCTGCGCTCCGCCTGGGTCGCGGCCGGCCCGACGATCATGCCGTAGCCGCCGGATTCGTTGGCGGGCTTCACCACCAGCTCCGCGATGTGCTCGACGACATAATCGAGCGCCTCCGGCTCCATGCAGCGGTAGGTGGGCACGTTCGGGATGATCGGCTCCTGGTCCAGATAGTACTTGATGATCTCGGGCACGAAGGCGTAGACCACCTTGTCGTCGGCCACACCGGCGCCGGGGGCGTTCGCCAGCGCCACGTTGCCCGCCTTCCAGGCCCGCAGCAGACCCGGCACGCCCAGGATCGAGTCGGGGTGGAAGGCCTCCGGGTCCAGGAACAGATCATCGATGCGCCGGTAGATGACGTCGACCCGCGCGGGGCCGTCCACGGTGCGCATCCAGCAGCAGTCGTCGTCGGCCACGAAGAGGTCCCGCCCCTCCACCAGCTCCGCGCCCATCTGCTGCGCCAGATAGGCGTGCTCGAAATAGGCGGAGTTGTAGATGCCGGGCGTGAGCACCACGACTTCCGGATACTCCGCCGGCCGCGGCGAGAGCGCCGCCAGGGTGTCGAAGAGCTGGCTCGGGTAGTCGTCCACCGGCAGCGGCGCGTAGTGCTCGAAGAGCTCCGGCAGCACCCGCTTGGTCACCAGCCGGTTCTCCAGCATGTAGGACACGCCGGAGGGCACCCGCAGGTTGTCCTCCAGCACATAGATGGTCCCGTCGCGGTCGCGCACGAGGTCCGAGCCGCAGATGTGCGCCCAGATGCCGAGCGGCGGGTCCACGCCCACACACTGGGGTCGGAAGTTGACCGATTTCTCCAGCACCGACTTCGGGAAGACCTTGTCCGCGACGATGCGCTGATCGTGGTACAGGTCGTCGATGAACAGGTTCAGCGCCTGCACGCGCTGCTTGAGGCCCGCCTCCACGCGGCGCCATTCGGGCTCCGGGATCACCCGTGGGATGACGTCGAAGGGCCAGGTGCGGTCGATCATGCCGCCCTCCTCCGAGTACACCGTGAAGGTGATGCCCATCTCCTTGATGGACGCCTCCGCCGCCTGCTGGCGGGCGGCGAGCTCGCCCGGCCCGAGGGCGTCCAGGTCCGCCGCGAGCGCCTCGCAACCGCTCCGGGGCGCGCCCGGGCCCTGCATCAGCTCGTCGTAGAAGCCCTCGCAAGCGTAGTCGTCCCAAGTGCCCTGTGCGCTCACGCGTCCCCCCGTCTCGATGTGGAATCCGGTCAACCCGCAGGCGGCAGACACCACCCGGCGGCGGCGCCGGAAACACCCGGCCCAGCGCATTGTGCCGCCGCACGCAGCCGCGCTCAAACGCCTGCATCGAAGCGCCTGGCCAAGGGCCGATGGCAGTGGCAGGCATTATCCCTCACGGCGATTGCGGATTATCAAGGCCCCAGGTCGCAGGCGGGGCTAAGGTAGTCCCCGGAACCATCCACTCCTCCTTTCGCCGCCCCGGGTTGCCGGGGCGGCGTTTCTTTTTTGGCTGCACAGCCGCACCACCCCGGGAAGCCTCCTGCGCACCCGTCGTCACCGTGGCCAAGCGCCACGCAACCTGCCTGGCGCGGGCACCGCCGCCGCCAGCCCCCGAGCTTCACGCCAAGCACTGGCCCCGGTATGTGGTAAGGGAATCTCCCACCACCGACTCGCAGATGCTGCCGCTGCGGTCCCTGAGCCGGCGCCCCCGCAGCGCGCCTGCAGCGCCCCACGCTTCTACTATTTTGCTCTATTCTACAGTAGTTTAAAGAATACACGCCGGCGACCGCGGACACCCGGCAGCAGCAGGTCAGCGGCGGGGACGACCTGACCCGTCACTGCCGCCAAGCCAGCCCGCAGACGATCCTCGACTTACACCTGATCGGGAGATGCCCTACAATACTGGGAAGCAGCACCGAAGCAGAATAACGAGTCAGGACCAGACCCGGTCCGATCCCAATGCATCCACAGCAAGGGCATCCAACGATGACCAGACGCACGAGCAGATTGACACTCGCCGTGACCGCGGCGCTCGCGAGCTTGGGCGTCGGTGGCGCGCATGCCGCGCCTCAGCCCTACGCCGACTTCGACGCGTTCCAGGCCGATCTCGCCGCCGCCGGTCTCTCATCCGTTGTCCATGACTTCGATGACGCCGCCGCGGGGAGGGGACCAACCTCGACGGCGCCACGGTCGATGGCATCACATTCTCGAGCTTCAGCATCTATCTCGGCTACGATCTGATCGTCAGTCAGAGCTTCCCCAGCGGCAACACCAGGAGCACACCGAACGCCGTCGGCACGACCAATGGCACCAACGCCGAGAAGTTCACCAACGGCGACGGCTTCACGATCAGTTTCCCGAGCACCTTCGCGATCGGTCTGTGGTTCCTGACGCCTTACCCTGAGGACACTATCTTTGCGGGAGACTTCAGCGTCACGGTGAATGGCACGACAGCCTCCAACGGCGAAGCTGTCCCGCCCGAGAACAAGTTCAATGGCGGCTCGAACGGCAGCGCCGACGGCGGCGTCGATGGCTATTTCGTGGGGTTGATCGACAGCATCGCGTTCGACGAGGCGGTGGTGTCCAGTTACTTCGATTCCGTGCTGGCCCCCCGCGGCGCCTTCCAGTTTCGCGTGGATGACCTCTACACAGCGCAGGCGCCTGTTCCCCCCAGTCTCGCCTTGCTGGCGCTGGGGGCCGGCTTACTGGGTCTGCGACATCAGCGCAGCAGGCGCGCGCCCGTTTAAGCCCCAAATCTCCAGGCCCCACGATCTCCACCAGCGGACACCGCCAACCGCCGCAACACACCGCCACGCACCCGCTGCCGTCGGATGACAAGCCCACGACAGCGGGTGCGGCTGTTTTTCAGGCACCACAGCCCGGGTCCACCACGGCCCGCCTTGGCTGCGTAAGCCCACTGCCCTCAGCAACACCGAGCCCGCGGTGGCAGGCATGGCGGCGACACTCGCTGTCCAGACCGCCTCGCTCCTCGCCGATACAGCAGCTGCTTAGGCAGTCTGCCGCGGCCCGACCAGGAGCCAGGCAGTGCGCCCGGTACGCAAGCTCAAGGACGAAGACGGTGGAGCGGCAGGCTCGGCCCCGTCGGGCCGTCGGTTCTGCGGTCGCTGGGCGCCCGGCCACGACGGGGACAGCGCCGAGGCTCCGACAGCACCGCAACTGCCACCGATGGCCAGCGCTGGTGTGCGGCGACGTCAGTCGTACCGGTACAAAAAAACGCCCGCGAGGGCGCTTGTTCTTCAATCGGTGCTGTCCGCGGCGCCGGCAGTGCCGGCGCAGCAGCTCGCTCGCGTGGCCCTAGTCGGCGTTCTGGGAATAGAAATCACAGGCGTCCACGGCGTTCTGCCAGGTCACCATCAGCAGGCTGTGATAGTACCAGGGCGACGCATCGACATCGGGGTCCATCGGCTGATAGTCGCCCAGGATATTCATGATGTCCTCGGCGGCTGCGGCAGCCTGCGCAATCGAGTCGAAGCCGAGCTCACGGCGAGACGGGCGGTACTCGGGCGCTTGCAGCTGCAAGGCGTTCTTGACGGCATTGATACGGTCCGCGACGTTCGCGAAACCCACGCGGCGCAGGCTTGCCGGCGGTGCGGCTTCCTCGGCGATGGTGCAGGCCCGCAGAATCATTGTCTCGCGGGCGGTCATGGCTTCTGTCGCCATGATGTAGGTGTTGTAGTCCGTGCTGTCGGCGCTCGCGTTGGTGACCGCAGGAAACTGAAGATCCAGCTCCAGGGAAAGCATCCCGGAATACAGCGACTCGGGCATGGCCGAGGCAGTGGCGGCGAAGCCGATGCTCTGCGTGCGCGATTCGACCCATGCGATGTCCCCAGCCAGCGCTTCGAGGTCCGCCGCCGTCATCGCGTGCGCAGGCGCAGTCAAGCCCACGGACATCGCCATCGCGGCGCCGGCGGTCAAGAGGCGGCTCAGGGTGTTCGTCAGCTTGGTCATCTCGGCTCGCTCCAGGCTCGTCTTTCGCTGTGTTCGCGGGCCGGCAGCACTCACTGCCGGCGTCGATCTGTTGCTGCTTATACTGGCGGACGATGGCGCGAGCGCCTACGGAAGGCTGGCGTAATCCCCGATAAGTGGGACACGAAAGAGCCTCTAGGAAAGCATCCTAGGGGGCCGGCCAGGCTTCAGGATTTGCACGCGGAATCAGGGAGATGAGGCGATGGAACGGCCGGCTTGCGGCATCCGGTGCGCGACCTGAGAGCGGCTTGCGCACGGCCTCGGCGTGGCCCGGGCCGGACGCCGGGATTGCGAGGGGTGGGCGCCGGCGCTACAGACTACCGCCGCGGTCGTCCGAGCGCCGGCCGGGAATCAGACTATGCTCGAAGGCATAGGAGGTGAGCGCCCGATTGTCCGCAAGGCCCGTCTTGCGCAGGATGTTGGAGCGATGGACGTGAACCGTCTTGGGGCTGATGCTGAGGGTCTCGCCGATGTCGGCGACGCTGTTGCCGAGGGCGATGAGGCGGAAGATCTCGAACTCGCGGTCGGTGAGCAGCTCGTGCGGGACCCGGTCCGAGTCGTTCACCATGCGGTCGGCCAGCTGCTCGGCGAGGAGCGGGCTCACGTAGCGACGCCCGGCCAGCACCCGGCTCAGGGCCTCGGCCAGTGTCTGTGCCGATGCGCTCTTGTGCAGGAAGCCCGCCGCGCCGGTGCGCAGTGCGCGCAGGCCGTAGGGCGATTCCGGCATGGCGGTGAAGACGAGCACCGGCAGATCCGGATGGGTCTTGACCAGACGGCTCAGGAAGCTGATACCGCCGGCATCCGACAGCCCGATGTCGATCATCGCCGCGTCCCAGGTACCGGTGCGCAGCCTGGTAATGGCCTCAGGTGCCGAGCCGACGCCATCCACCTCGACGATCAGGCCTGCGGTCTGCACCGCATGCTCGATCCCCGCCCGCATCACGGGTTGTTCGTCTACCACTAGGAGCTTCTGCACGCGGCCCTCGCTTGCGTTCGTATCGTCACCGGGCAGCCCGGTGCCCCGCCCTGCATGGGCAGGATGCCGCATGCCGGTGCGGGCGGGCGCGGCACCCGCCCACACCGGTCATGCAGGATCATCGGCGCTCGGCGTTCGCAGCAGCATGCCCGCGGCACACAGCGGCGCGGGCTGCCACAGGTGACAAAGCCCGAGTGCTGCGGCTGCAGGTGTCCGGCCGCGGCTTTGCAAGCCCGGGCGGCCGGAGCGGCTGCGCAACACCGACAAAGCGACTTGGAATACTACCCCGAGCAGACCACCCCGAGAAGTCGCCTGCTTTTGGCGACGCATGCTGGCACGGGCCCTGCGCGCAATACCGCGCCCTGCGTCCCAGTTGGCGCAACAGCCCAGTCGTCAGCTGTCTCCGGCCCCCGGCGCGTCGGCGTCGCCGGCGGATGCCTCGATTACCGTCGCACGCAACGCACCCCGGCGCAGGCGCACACCGATGGCATCGCCGTTGGACACCTCGCCCGCCGAGCGCACCACGGCGGCATCGGACTCCCGGGTGACGATGGCGTAACCGCGCTGAAGCACCGCCAGCGGGCTCAGCGCATCCAGCCGACCGCCCAGGTTGGCCAGGCGTTGGCGTCGGCGCATCAGCCCGCCGTCCACGACGGCCGCCAGCCGCGCGGACAGCGCGCTCAGGCGCAGCCGACGCTCGCGTAAACGCCGCTGTGGCGCTCCGGCACGCAGGGCCGCGTGCCGGCGTTGCAGCATTGCGCGGCGCCGCTCGAGGCTGCGCTGCATGGCAAGCTCCAGGCGGTGGCGCAGGCGGTCCAGCGTCTGCGCGTGCTGCTCCAGCCGCGTCAGTGGATGCCGCAGCCG
Source organism: uncultured Thiohalocapsa sp. (assembly GCF_913063425.1). Taxonomy (GTDB): domain Bacteria; phylum Pseudomonadota; class Gammaproteobacteria; order Chromatiales; family Chromatiaceae; genus Thiohalocapsa. Next base: position 5,337 of record NZ_CAJXYK010000058.1, on the reverse strand, counting down.
CAGCCGCCGCGCCAGGGCCGCGAGGCGCTGCGCCGCGGCGCTGCGCCGGGCCTCGTGCCGCACGCGCAGGCGCCGGCCCCAGGACAGGAGACGCTGCGAGAGATCCGCGGCGGCCGGCACCGCGATCTCTGCCGCAGCGGACGGCGTCGGGGCGCGCCGGTCGGCCGCCAGATCCGCAAGGCTGAGGTCGATCTCGTGGCCGATGCCCGTCAGCACCGGGATCTGGGAGGCCCGCACGGCATGGGCCAGCGCCTCGTCGTTGAAGGCCATCAGGTCCTCCAGCGAGCCGCCGCCGCGCGCCAGAATCAGAATATCGCACTCACCGCGGCGATTCGCCAGCGCCAGCGCCGCACAGATGGCGGCCGCGGCGCCCTCCCCCTGCACCGGCACCGGATAGATGAGCACCGGCACCAGCGGCAGACGCCGTGCCAGCACCGTGAGCAGGTCATGCACCGCGGCGCCGTTGGGGGAGGTGATGAGGCCGATCTGCGCCGGCAGCGTCGGCAATGGGCGCTTCTTGGCCTCGTCGAACAGCCCCAGCGCCGCGAGCCGGCGCTTGCGCCGCTCCAGCTCCGCGCGCAGGGCGCCCTCGCCGGCGGGCTCCATGTGCTCCACGCGGAGCTGAAACTCGCCACGGGCCTCGTACAGCGTGAGGCGCGCCCGCAGCAGCACCTGCTGGCCGTTGGCGGGCCGGAACTGCAGGTACCGGCGGCGCTGGCGGAACAGCGCGCAGCGCACCTGCGCGCCGGCGTCCTTGAGCGTGAAATAGCAGTGCCCGGAGGGCGGCTCGGCCAGGTTCGAGATCTCCCCCTGCACCCACAGCATGGGCAGTGAGCCCTCCAGAATGGCGCGCGCCTCGGCGTTGAGGCGCGAGACGGTCCAGATATCGCGTTGGAAATCGACGATCTGCTCGGCGTGGGCAGCGGAGGACATGCGCATGGCGGTCGGTTGCAGCGCCCGGATGTACCGGGCTGAGTGGAGATGCGGCGCCTCACCGGCGGCGCTTCGGCCGGGCGCCCGGCACCCGAGCGCCGGGCATGGGGGGCGCCCGGCATGGGGGCGCCCGGCTTGGAGGCGCCGCCGCGGGTTTCAGTTTACCGCGTTGCGTTGAATTTCTATCATAAGAGGTTAACTCATCGGCACCCGACCCCCGCCGGAGACCTGCCATGCGCCTGCTCGGTGAAGCCCTCACGTTCGACGATGTCCTGCTCGTGCCCGCCCACTCGCAGGTGGTGCCGAGCGAGGTGGATCTGGCCACACAACTGACCCGCGGCATCGCGCTCAAGATCCCGCTGCTGTCCGCGGCCATGGACACGGTCACCGAGGCCAGACTCGCCATTGCGCTGGCGCTGGAGGGTGGCATCGGCATCGTGCACAAGAACATGTCCATCGAGCGCCAGGCCCGCGAGATCCAGACGGTCAAGCGCTACGAGAGCGGCATCATCCGCGACCCCATAACCGTGGACTCGCAGATGAGCATCGGCGAGGTGCTGGCCATCACCCGCGCCCACAACATTTCCGGCGTGCCGGTCACCGAGGGCGGCCACCTTGCCGGCATCGTCACCGGCCGGGATCTGCGCTTCGAGACCCGCATGGACGCCCCGGTGTCGGCCATCATGACGCCGCGGGAGCGGCTGGTGACCGTGAAAGAAGACGCCACCCGCGAGGAGATCCTGGGCCTGCTGCACAAGCACCGCATCGAGAAGGTGCTGGTTGTGAACGACGCCTTCGAGCTGCGCGGGCTCATCACCGTCAAAGACATCCAGAAGGCGGCCGATTTTCCCAAAGCCTCCCGCGATGACCGCGAGCGCCTGCGCGTGGGTGCCGCCGTCTCTGTCGGCAGTGGCACCGAAGAGCGTGCCACCGCACTGGTGGAGGCGGGCGTGGACGTGCTGGTGGTGGACACGGCGCACGGCCACTCCCAGGGCGTGCTGGACCGCATCCGCTGGATCAAGGAGCACTTCCCGGACGTGCAGGTCATCGGCGGCAACATCGCCACCGGTGACGCCGCCCGGGCGCTTGCCGAGGCCGGCGCCGACGCCGTCAAGGTCGGCATCGGCCCCGGCTCCATCTGCACCACCCGCATCGTCGCCGGCGTCGGCGTGCCGCAGATCACCGCGGTGGCCAATGTGCACGAGGCCCTGGCCGGCACCGACGTGCCCCTCATCGCCGACGGCGGCCTGCGCTACTCCGGCGACGTGGCCAAGGTCATCGCCGCCGGCGCCAACAGCGTCATGATCGGGAGCCTGTTCGCAGGCACCGACGAGGCCCCGGGCGAGGTGGAGATCTACCAGGGGCGCTCCTACAAGTCCTATCGCGGCATGGGCTCGCTGGGCGCCATGGGGAGCAAGGAAGGCTCCAGCGACCGCTACTTCCAGGAGCAGACCGAGCCCGGCAAGCTGGTGCCCGAGGGCATCGAGGGCCGGGTACCGTACAAGGGCAGCGTGCTCAACGTCATCACCCAGCTCATCGGCGGGCTCGCCTCCAGCATGGGCTACACCGGCTGCCGCACCATCGAGGAGATGCGCACCAAGCCGCAGTTCGTGCGTGTGAGCGCCGCCGGCATGCGGGAGTCCCACGTGCACGACGTGCAGATCACCAAGGAAGCGCCGAACTATCGGATCGATAATTGAGTGAAGAAGGGCGGAGGGCGGAGGTCGATCGCCCGGGCGCACGGGGCAGCCCCCAGCCCTCAGCCCCCAGCCCCCAGCCCTCAGCCCTCAGCCCTCAAAAAAGCTTTGCCGACCGGTAGCTGCGGTCACCCATTCAAGTGCCTCCCCTCATGGCCCCGACAGATATTCATGCCGACCGCATCCTGATCCTGGACTTCGGCTCCCAGTACACCCAGCTCATCGCCCGGCGGGTGCGCGAGGCCGGCGTCTACTGCGAGCTGCACCCCTGGGACATGCACGCGGATGCCATCCGCGCCTTCGCCCCCAGCGGCATCATCCTCTCCGGCGGACACCAATCCGTACATGTCGCCGAGACGCCGCGGGCCGACCCGCTGGTGTTCGACCTGGGCGTACCGGTGCTCGGCATCTGCTATGGGCTTCAGACCATGGCCGCGCAGCTCGGCGGCAGCGTCGCCGCTGCACTGGAGCGGGAATACGGCTATGCCCAGGTGCGCGCCCGCGGCCACTCCCGCCTGCTCCGCGACATCGAGGACCACACCACGCCCGAGGGCTACGGCCTGCTGGATGTCTGGATGAGCCACGCCGACCGGGTGGAATCCCTGCCGCCCGGCTTCAGCGTCATCGCGGAGTCCGCCAATGCGCCGCTGGCCGGCATCGCCGACGAGTCCCGCGGCTTCTACGGCGTGCAGTTCCACCCCGAGGTCACCCACACCCACCAGGGCCGGCGCATCATCGCCCGCTTCTGCCACGAGATCTGCGGCTGCGGCAATCTCTGGACGCCGTCCAACATCATCGACGACGCCATCGCCGCCGTGCGCGAGCAGGTGGGGCGCGATCATGTGCTGCTTGGGCTTTCGGGCGGTGTCGACTCCTCCGTCGTGGCCGCGCTGCTGCACCGGGCCATCGGCGAGCAGCTCACCTGCGTCTTCGTGGACAACGGGCTGCTGCGCCTCGGCGAGGGCGATCAGGTCATGGCCACCTTCGCCCGCCACATGGGGGTGCGGGTCATCCGTGTGGACGCGGAAGGCCAGTTCCTCGAGCGCCTCGCCGGCGTCGAAGACCCGGAACAGAAGCGCAAGCTCATCGGCAACACCTTCATCGAGGTGTTCGACGCCGAAGCCGCCAAGCTTCAGGGCGTCAAATGGCTGGCCCAGGGCACCATCTATCCGGATGTCATCGAGTCCGCAGGCGCCAAGACCGGTAAGGCCAAGGTCATCAAGTCCCATCACAACGTCGGCGGCCTGCCGGAGCAGATGCGTCTCGGGCTGGTGGAGCCCCTGCGCGAGCTGTTCAAGGACGAGGTGCGCAAGCTCGGGCTGGAGCTCGGCCTGCCGGCGGAGATGGTCCAGCGCCACCCCTTTCCGGGGCCCGGCCTCGGTGTGCGCATCCTGGGCGCGGTGCAGAAGGACTATGCCGACACCCTGCGCCGGGCCGATCACATCTTCATCGAGGAGCTGCGCGCCGCGGACCTGTATGACCAGGTCTCCCAGGCCTTCGCGGTCTTCCTGCCGGTGCGCTCTGTGGGCGTCGTCGGCGACAACCGCCAGTACGCCCACGTCATCGCACTCAGGGCCGTGGAGACCGTGGACTTCATGACCGCCCGCTGGGCCCACCTCCCCTACGATTTCCTGGACCACGTGAGCCGGCGCATCGTCAACGAGGTGGACGGCGTCTCGCGCGTCGTCTACGACATCACCGGCAAACCCCCCGGCACCATCGAGTGGGAGTGAGGGGCGCGCTTGGCCATCCGATGCCGATGTCCCGCGCTGATGGGCCTTTCACTGGTGATTGGTTTCGCGCAACGCCGCAACGACGCGCCGATGATCAGACCGCTGGCGCGTGCATGACGGCCGCCGCCGAGCAGGACCGGGCCTGGATGCAGCACGCGCTGGCCCTCGCGGCGCAGGCCGCGGCGGAAGGCGAGGTGCCGGTGGGCGCCGTCGTGGTGCGCGATGGCGAGCTGCTGGGCGAGGGCTGGAACCGACCCATCGCCGCCCACGACCCCACGGCGCACGCAGAAATCCAGGCCCTGCGCGCAGCGGCCGCCCGGATCGGCAACTACCGCCTCACCGGCGCCGAGCTCTACGTCACCCTGGAGCCCTGCCCCATGTGCGCAGGCGCCATCGTGCATGCACGCATCGCCCGGGTCGTCTACGGCGCCGCGGACCCCAAAGGCGGCGCCTGCGGCAGCGTCTTCGACCTGCTCCCCTCGGACGCGCGCTTCAACCATCGCACCGCCTGCGAGGGCGGCGTGCTGGCGGCGGAGTGCGGCGCCCTATTGCGCGACTTCTTCGCCGCCCGCCGCCGCGGCAGCACAGGCTAGCCCGCCCCTGCGTAAGCAAGCCATGTCCGTAGAAGACATCGACGACCTGCGCGACGCCTTGGCGGCTCTTGACGAGCCTGCGGAGCCTGGGGAGTCCGTCAGGCCTAACTGGGCCTGAAGGGACCTCCGCTGTCCGGTGAGTGTCCGGCGGGCAAAAGAAAAAGGGGCTACGGTTCCCCGTAACCCCTTGATCTAACTGGTGGGCCGTCTAGGATTCGAACCTAGGACCAATGGATTAAGAGTCCACTGCTCTACCAGCTGAGCTAACGGCCCTTGTTTGGGTCGGCGCTGGTGGGCGCCGGTTTTGTTTGGGGCGAACGATGGGGCTCGAACCCACGACCACCTAGGCCACAACCAGGTGCTCTACCAACTGAGCTACGT
>NZ_CAJXYK010000057.1 GCF_913063425.1 uncultured Thiohalocapsa sp. | reverse complement strand
GCGATGTCGGCGTCCTCGGCGGCGTAGTGGCCGGCCTGCTCCAGCGGGATCTGGTCGAAGTTGAGCTGCTTGGCGCCCTTGTACGCCCCCTTTTCCCCGCAATGTCCTCGAAGTGTGCCGGTTCCCAGTCCAGGTATTCTTCGCCAGCGAGTCCGTGTCGTGCTGGGTGGCGGTGCTGTTCGAGCTGGCGAGCCTGGACTGCGGGACTAGGCAGGCTGCGCCTGGCACACGGAGGAGGTCAATCAGGCCTCCCTTCGCCTGGACGGCGTGCCGGCGCCGGCGGCATCTCACTGCGCCGCCGGTGCGATGTGCTCCACTTCGAATTCCACCAGTGCCCGGCGCTCGCGGCTGAATTCGACGCCGATCAAATGCAGTGGCACGCCCGCTGCCCGGTACTTGTCCGCAGACCCCGCATCCTTGAGCTGCTGCAAGGCGCGTCCCTCTGGCGCCAGCTCCACCACCTTGAATTCGAACAGATACACCTGCCCGTTGAAGCGCAGCGCCAGGTCCAGACGCCCGGCGTTGCTCGATTCTTCCGGCGTCAGGTCCAGGCCGAGGGAGGCGAAGTAGGCATAGAAGACGCTGGCGTAGTAGCCTTCGTAGCGGGCGATGGGGTTGTTGCGGTACCAATCATTTGGGATGCCTGCGAAAAAGGCGGTGAACAGCGCCTCCATCCCGGCGAAGTCGTTCTTGAGCAGCAGCTCGCCTAAGCGCTGCTTATTGCCCAATGTGGTTGCCCCGCCGGGTGTCCAGGCCTTGAGCAGGCTGTTGTTGAGGCTCTGGTACACCTCCCGGTTCGGGTAGCGCAGCTGATACCAATACTCGCCGAAGCGCTGCTCCTCGCGCGCGATGGTCAGATAGCCGGCCTGAAACAGCAGCGCCTCGACGGCAATATGCCCGACATCGAAGCTGGAGAGCAGGGCGGCATCGCTCTGCAGATGCCCGAGCTGCGGCAGGTAGACCTGCCGCTCCAGCAGCAGGTCCACCAGGAAGGTCGGCGTCGCTGTCTCGAACCACCAGGGCCGGAACTGGCGGGCATCGAACAGCAGCAGTACATCGAAGGGGTTGTAGACCGCCTCGCCGGTCCAGCTGTAGCCGTTGTACCAGTCGCGGATCTGCGCGCGGTCCAGCCCCGCCAGCTCCGGCGCGAAGACTTGGTCCAGGTCCGCCTCGGTGTAGCCGCAGATGGCCGAGTAGCGCGCATCGATGGTGATGTCCTTGAGGTTGTTCAGCCCCGAGAACAGGCTGACCTTGCTGAACTTCGATACGCCCATCAGGAACGCAAAGCGGATGTGGGCGTCGCTGTCCTTGATGACGGAGTAGAGATTGCGCAGCCCGTCGCGGATCTCCCGGGCGGCCTCCGGGCGGGTGAGATTGTCCAGGATCGGCTTGTCGTACTCGTCCACCAACACGACGACCGGCTCGGCGCACTTGGCATGCGCCTCGCGGATCAGCCCTGCGAACTGCCCGCTGATGTCCGCGTCCTGCCGCAGCGCCAGCCCGAGCGCCTCGGCGTTGATCCGCAGCAGCTCGCGGATACGCACCTCCAGCGCCGCGGCGCTCTGCACCATGCCGGCACCAAAGCTGAGCCGAATCACCGGGAACCGCCGCGACCAATCCCAGCGCGCGTGCGCCTCCAGCCCTGCAAACAGCGCCTCGCTGCCCGCAAACAGCTCCGCCAGCGTATCCAGAAACAGCGACTTGCCGAAGCGCCGCGGGCGCGACAGGAAGTAGTGCGTGCCCTCGTCGATGAGCCGCAGCGCAAAGCCCGTCTTGTCGACGTAGTAGAACCCGCCCTCGCGGATCTTGCGGAAGGTCTGGATGCCGATGGGGAGCTTCTTGCGGGCGGACATGGGGGCCTCGGGGCGGGTCGGGCGTATCGGGAGTCTAACGCCAGGGGCATGGGGCGGGCAGGGAATCACTGACGCAGGCGGGTCGGTCGCCCGCTGCAATGGTTCGGCGGTGGGTTCCGCTGGTAGGGCGCCAAACCTCGGCCTCAGTTCGGGCGGCGTCGCGCTCGGTTTCGACGACCGCGCCGCACGGGCTTACGCCGAGATCGCCCGCAGCACCACCGCTGCGGGCTCGCCCATCGGCCTTGCCGACGGCCTGATCGCCGCCATCGCACACGCCCGCGGCTTCGCGGTCGCCTCGCGGGATACGGCACCTTTTCGAGCAGCCGGAGTCGATGCGATGGATCCTTGGGACACGGCTTGAGCCGGCGCGGTTCGTCACGGAGAAAGAGCACCGCACCGGCGGAGCGGCGTTCCTGTCGCGTGCGGGCTCAGCGCCTGCCGGATCGCGCCCTCTGATAGACTCGCAGCAGCGAAGACGAGCGCCCGAGCGAGATGAGCGATGACCATCGAATCCCTGAAAGAGACCGTTAAGCGCGAGCTGCCGAACTGGCTGCGGGATGATCCGTCGTTTCGGGCTTTCATTTTAGACCTGACGCGGGATGCCTATGCCGACCGCCGCGAGACCGGTGATCGGTTCCACGAGCTGTTGGGTGAGCTGCGACGCGATCGGGAGCGCCAAGACAGAGCCTGGGCGGACAACCAGGCCGAGCTCAAACGCATGCGCGAGGAGCAGGCCAAGAAGTGGGACGACAACCAGGCCGAGCTCAAACAGATGCGTGAGGAGCAGGCCAAGAAGTGGGACGACAACCAGGCCGAGCTCAGGCGCATTCACGAAGAGTTCATGGCACAGTCGCAGCGCTACGACCGCGGCGTCGGGGCGCTCGGCTCGCGCTGGGGTCTGCAGTCCGAGAAGGCCTTTCGCGACGCCTTGGCCGCTATACTGGAGAAGAGCTTCGGCGTGGAGGTGGTCAATGTCACGGACTATGATGACGCGGGTGAGGTGTTCGGACGCCCCGACCAGGTGGAGCTGGACGTCATCATCACGAACGGCCAACTGCTCATCTGCGAGCTCAAGTCTTCCATCGACAAGGCGGGGATGTACAGCTTCGAGCGCAAGGCGCGCTTCTATGAGCGCCGCCACCAGCGCCAGGCCGATCGGCTGCTCGTGATCTCGCCGATGATCGATGCCCGCGCGCAGAAGGTCGCCGACCGCCTGGGCATCGAGACCTACGGCGATTCCACCGAGGTGGAGGATATTTGAGCGGTTGTGCGCCGACGCCTGCGCGCCGATGGCCTGCGCGTTGGACGCCACCGACGGCCTCGCGCCGTGCCGGCACGGACCGGGATCGCCGGGCGTTGGCCGGCCTTGCGCGTCGGCGGCCCGACCGGGCGGGCAGCAGCTGACGTAGTCGAGGCCGGCCTCGTCACAGTCGCCGATGGAGGCGGGGTGACCACCGTGCTCGCCGCAGATGCCCGCATGGATGTCCGGGCGGGCGGCGCGGCCCCAGTCCACAGCCAGCATTGTGAGCTTGCGGGCGCGCGCCGCAGCGTATCGGCATGCGCGGTCTCAACCCATCGACTCCACCTCGAACCCCACCACGCTGCGCCGCTCGCGGCTGAATTCGACGCCGATGAGGTGAATCGGCCGACCGTCGCCGCGGTAGCGCTCGGCATAGCCCTTGTCTTTGATCTGCGCCAGGGCGCGCCCCTCCGGCGCCAGCTCCACCACCTTGAATTCGAACAGGTACACCTGCCCGTTGAAGCGCAGCGCCAGATCCAGACGCCCGGCGTTGCTCGATTCTTCCGGCGTCAGGTCCAGACCGAGCGATGCGAAGTAGGCGTAGAAGACGCTCGCGTAATAGCCCTCGTAGCTCGCGATGGGGTTGTTGCGGTACCAGTCGTTGGGGATGCTGGCGAAGAACGCGGTGAACAGCTCCGCAAGCCCGGCGAAGTCGTTGTCCAGCAGCAGGTCGTACAAGCGTGCCGTCTGTTCTCCGGTGGAGCAGTGGTGCCCGCGCAGCGGTTCGAGCAGGGCGCCGTTGAGGGCGGCGAAGACCTCCAGGTTCGGGTAGCGCAGCCGATACTGAATCATCGCGCCGAGCCGGCGCGTGGCAGCGATGGTGAGATACCCGGCTTGGAACAGCAACGCCTCGGTGGCGATATGGTCCACGTCGAAGGCCGACAGCAGCGCATCGCTCGCAATGGTTTGCCCAAGCTTCGGCAAGAACACCTCGCGTTCGACCAGCAGGTCCACCAGGAAGGTCGGCGTCGCCGTCTCGAACCACCAGGGGCGGAAGTCGCGCTCGCGGAACAACAACAACAGGTCGAAGGGGTTGTAGACGGCCTCACCGGTCCAGTTGTAGCCGTTGTACCAATCGCGGATCTGTGCGCGGTCCAGTCCCTCCAGCTCCGGCGCGAAGACCGCGTCGACGTCCGCCTCGGTATAGCCGCAGATAGCCGAGAAGTCGCGCGAGACGGTGATGTCGATGAGGTTGTTCAGCCCCGAGAACAGGCTGACCTTGCTGAACTTCGATACGCCCATCAGGAACGCAAAGCGGATGTGGGCGTCGCTGTCCTTGATGACGGAGTAGAGATTGCGCAGCCCGTCGCGGATCTCCCGGGCGGCCTCCGGGCGGGTGAGATTGTCCAGGATCGGCTTGTCGTACTCGTCCACCAACACGACGACCGGCTCGGCGCACTTGGCATGCGCCTCGCGGATCAGCCCTGCGAACTGCCCGCTGATGTCCGCGTCCTGCCGCAGCGCCAGCCCGAGCGCCTCGGCGTTGATCCGCAGCAGCTCGCGGATACGCACTTCCAGCGCCGCGGCGCTCTGCACCACGCCGGCACCGAAGCTGAGCCGCACCACGGGGAACCGCCGTGACCAATCCCAGTGCTGCTCGGCCGCCAGGCCCGCGAACAGCGCCTCGCTGCCCGCAAACAGCTCCGCCAGCGTATCCAGAAACAGCGACTTGCCGAAGCGCCTTGGGCGGGACAGAAAGTAGTACTTGCCCGCGTCGATCAGCCGCAGCGCGAAGTCCGTCTTGTCGACGTAGTAGTAGCCACCCTCGCGGATCTCGCGGAAGGTCTGGATGCCGATGGGGAGCTTCTTGCGGGCGGACATGGATACCTCGGGCGTTGCCTGGAACACCCGGAGAGTCTACGCCATCATCCAGCCAAGCTTGCCGTGAGCGGCCCGCAAGCGCAGCCGGGGCGTGCGCCGGGCTGGAGGCGCATGGCGAAGCGGCTCGCCGGGACGATGGTGAAGCCCAGTGTCCGGCCCGGCGCCCGGCCCGACGCCCCGCTCAATGCGCCTCATCCCAATTCTTGCCCACGCCCGCATCGGCGATAAGCGGCACCGCAAGCTCGGCGGCGCCCTGCATGATGTCTTTGATCTGTCGGGCTGCGGTGTCCACGGCGTCTGCGGCGACTTCGAACACCAGCTCGTCGTGCACCTGCATGATCATGCGCACGGGCGGTTGCTCGCGCTGGAGCCAGGCGTCCATGCGGATCATGGCGCGCTTGATGATGTCGGCGGCGGTGCCCTGCATGGGGGCGTTGATGGCGGTGCGCTCCGCGGCGCTGCGCAGCTGGTTGTTGCTGTGGTTGATGTTGGTGAGATAGAGCCGGCGGCCGAACAGGGTCTCGACGTAGCGGTCGGCGCGGGCCTGGGCGCGGATGCGGTCCATGAACTCGCGCACGCCGGGGTAGCGGGCAAAGTACAGGTCCACGTACTCCTGGGCGACGCTGCGCTCGGTGCCGAGCTGGCGGGCGAGGCCGAAGGCGGACATGCCGTAGATGAGCCCGAAGTTGATGGCCTTGGCGCTGCGGCGCTGCTCGTCGCTGACCGCCTCCGGCGGCAGGCCGTGGATCTCGGCGGCGGTGGCGCGGTGGATGTCCTGCCCGGCCGCGAAGGCGGCGAGCAGGCGCTCGTCGCCGGACAGGTGCGCCATGATCCGCAGCTCGATCTGGCTGTAGTCTGCCGCCAGCATCTTGTACCCCGGCTCCGGCACGAAGGCGCGGCGGATGCGCCGGCCGTCCTCGCTGCGGATGGGGATGTTCTGAAGATTCGGGTCGGATGACGACAGCCGGCCGGTGGCGGCGACCGCCTGGTGGTAGCTGGTGTGCACCCGGCCCGTGTCCGGGTTGATGAGCGCCGGCAGCTTGTCGGTGTAGGTGGAGCGCAGCTTGGTGAGTCCGCGGTGCTCGACAATGAGCCGCGGCAGCTCGTAACCGTCGGCGGCGAGCTGCTCCAGCACGGCTTCCGACGTGGACGGGGCGCCCTTGGGCGTCTTGGCGATGACAGGCAGCTTCAGCTCGTCGAAGAAGATGGCGCCGATCTGTTTCGGCGAGCCCAGATTGAACTTACGCCCGGCCTCGGCATAGGCGCGCTCCTCCAGCGCCGCCGCACGCTCGGCGAGGTCTGCGCTCTGGGCACGGAGCTCGTCGGCGTCGATGCGCACGCCGGTGCGCTCCATCGCTGAGAGCACCGGCACCAGCGGCAGCTCGATCTCCTGATAGACCGACGCGATGCTGGGGATGGCCTCGATCTTCGGCCACAGCTCCCGGTGCAGCGCGAGGGTGATGTCGGCATCCTCGGCGGCGTAGTGGCCGGCCTGCTCCAGCGGGATCTGGTCGAAGGTGAGCTGCTTGGCGCCCTTGCCTGCAATATCCTCGAAGTGGACGGTGTCCCGGTCCAGATACTTCTTGGCGAGCGAGTCCATGTCGTGCCGGGTGGCGGTGCTGTCCAGCACGTAGCTCTCCAGCATGGTGTCGTGGGCGCAGCCTGCGACGGCGATGCCGTGGTTGGCGCAGACGCTGATGTCGTATTTCAGGTTCTGCCCCACCTTGGCGCGCGCCGGGTCCTCCAGGATTGGTTTCAGCCTGCCCAGCACCTGCTCGCGGTCCAGCTGGTCCGGTGCGCCCGGGTAGCTGTGCGCCAGCGGCACATAGGCGGCCTCCACGGCGCCGTCGGTGTCCACGGCGAAGGACACGCCCACCACCCGGGCGCGCATGTAGTCGAGGTCCGTGGTCTCGGTGTCGAAGGCGAAGAGGTCGGCGGCCTCCAGTTTGGCGAGCCAGGCGTCCAGCGCGGCCTGGTCCAGCACCAGGGCGTACTCGGGCTGTGGCGTGGTCGCGGCGGCCTCGCCGTCGGCGCCCGTGTCGCTCAGCGTCGCGAGCAGCCGCTTGGACTCGATGCGCTCGTACCAGTCGCGCAGGGTCTCGGTGTCCGGCGGCTCGGGCGTCAGGTCCGTGGGCGCGAAGTCCAGGTCCACGTCCGTCTTGATGGTGGTGAGCTCGCGCGACAGCGGCAGCTGCTCCAGGGTCGCGCGCAGGCTCTCGCCGATCTTGCCCTTGACCTTTTCGGCGTTCGCCATGACGCCGTCGAGGCTGCCGTACTCCTGAATCCACTTGGCCGCCGTCTTGGGCCCGCACTTGGGCACGCCCGGGATGTTGTCGATGCTGTCGCCCATGAGCGCCAGATAGTCCACGATGTGCTCCGGTGCCACGCCGAACTTCTTCTTGACGCCCGCCGGGTCCAGCACCGTATCGGACATGGTGTTGACCAGGGTGATGTGGTCATCCACCAGCTGCGCCATGTCCTTGTCGCCGGTGGAGATGAGCGTCGGCAGCCCGTCGGCCGCCGCGCGCCGGGCGAGCGTGCCGATGACGTCGTCGGCCTCCACGTCCGCCACCTCCAGCAGCGGCAGGCCCATGGCGCGGATGATCTCCTTGAGCGGCCCGAGCTGCTCGCGCAGGTCCTCCGGCATGGGCGGGCGGTTGGCCTTGTAGTCCTCGAACATGCGGTCGCGAAAGGTGGGCCCGGACGCATCGAAGACGACGCCGATGTACTCGGGCTGCGCCTCGTCGATGAGCTTGCGCAGCATGTTCAGCACGCCCACCAGCGCGCCCGTGGCCTCGCCGCGGGAGTTGGTCAGCTTGGGCAGCGCGTGGTAGGCGCGGAAGAGATAGCCGGAGGCGTCGACGAGGACGAGCGGGTGCCGGTGGGGCATCGGTCTGTCGGGGGCGGCTCGAAAGCCGCAACATTAGCACGGGGCGCGCGGGTACGCGCAGGCCAGGCGCCCGCTGATCGGGCAGCATCGGCATGCGTTGTCGCCTGGGGGCCTCCGGGCGGGCGCTGGTAACGGCTGCATGGCTCGCTGCGGAGGGCCTGAGGCCGGGCGATCAGCGGTCTTCCGCGGCTTGATGTCCGCCTTTGCCGGGAGGCCGACTGAAGTCGGCGTACCCAGGGGGCGGCTTCGCGCTGTGCCGGCAGTCGCGCGGGAGTTGCGCGGGCTTAGGCGCCGGCTTAGGCGCAGGCCAGCTCGCGCGGCGGGGCGGCGGTGGGCGTGGCCTGGGGGGCCGAGCGGATCAGCGCCGGCGACAGCTCGCGATAGATGAGCCGCAGCGGCGCCCGGTCGGACAGCGTCAGGATGCGCGTGCCGCTGGGGTAGCGGAGGTGATAGGTCTCGTAGAGGTGCAGCTCGGGCTGCGCGGCCAACATGGCCCGGACCGTCTGGACGACGCGGGCAGGGCAGTGGCGCAGCGTGAGCCGCCCGAGCCGCAGGGTCTCGGTGCCGACATCGGCGAGGGCGGGCAGCGCGGGCGTCAGCACCGGTCGGCGTGGTGGCCACAGGCCCGCAGGCTCGGCGGCAGGTGCGCCTGGCGCATCCGCGAGCAGCCCCCCCAAGCCGTCGTCGCTCCCGCCGCGCAGACGGGCGCGCACAGAGCGATCCAGCATCAGCCCGAGCTGCGCATCGCCCAGCAGCCAGCGCAGGCCCTGGGTCGGGTCCCGCAGCAGGTCGTGTTGCCCGAACGCCTGTGCCCAACCCTCGAAGTAGGCGCGGTGGCGGCGCAGCAGGCGGGCATCGGTCATGGCAAGGCTCCGGGTGCAGGTGTGGGCGGTTGGATTCGCCGGGGTCGCCGGCGAAGATCTGCGTATATCGCCTGGTAATATTGGGGTATCGGCTACCGTTTGTCCAGAAAGTCAATGGTGGTATTCCAGGGATTCGGGCTTTTCCCTGCGCTGGAGCAGGTTGTGCTCGCCCTGTTGTGGCCCGGCGCCCGAGCACGCATTGCGCTTTGTCATGACCAACGACCCGCAGCGCTGAGCCCGCAGCGCTGAGATGGCCAGGGCGGGCGGCTCGCGCCCGCGGCGCCAGGCACTGCGTCGCGCCCAGCGGGAGGCTGCCCCAATGGCGGGCAACGTGCGCCGCTTCCGGAGATGCGCGGAAAGGCGGTGCTACCATCCGCGCGTTATCGGTGCGCACAGGGCGTGCAGCGGGCACGGCGCGGTTTGCCGGTGGTCCGGCGGCGTCGCCCCGGAGCAGCGACCAACGCCCGCACCGGTTCCCTTCACGCCACCCCCTGCTGCCCCTGTGCGATGTCCCGGTTGCCGGCCATCCCCCTGAATCCCGGACAGTCCCATGCACGGACGGCGTGGCGCCCATGGCTCGTGCTGGGCCTGATCTGGCTCGGCCTGGCGCTCCAGGGCCCAGGCGCCCGGGCGCAGGACTACGACTGGCTGGACAATCCGCAGCTGATCATCCTCGATGCCGCCATGGACCCGGTGACCAAGGTGCTGCGCATCAAGGGCGAGAACTTCGGCCTGCGTCTGCCGAGCGTGACCCTGGACAACCGCCCGCTCACGGTGCGCCGTGCCACCCAGACCTACATCGAGGCGGGACCGCTGCCGCCCGGCACCGGGCCGGGCAGCCACATCCTGCGCGTGGTGGCGGGGGACGACCGCTCGCGCTTCGACGCCTTCAGCCTGCAGCTCGGCGCGGCCGCGGAGCAGCCGGCGCCGGCACCGCCGCCCGAGCCGGCGGGCGGCGTCAACCGGCTCGGCATTCTCGACGCGGTGGGTGATGTGGGCTGGTCCCCCTCCATTGCCATCGGCGGCGACGGGCTGCCGGTGGTGGCCTACCTGGACTACGGTAACCGGGATCTGAAGGTGGCCCATTGCAGGGATGCGGCCTGCGCCAGCGCGAGCCACGCCGTGGTGGACGCGGACAGCGACGTGGGCTGGTCCATCGCGCTCGCCATCGGTGCCGATGGCCTGCCGGCGATCGCCTATTTCGACAGCGAGCGGGGCGTGCTGAAGTTGGCCCGCTGTCGCGATGCAGGCTGTTTCACGGCGAGCATCGCCGACGTGGACGACTCCGGCGAGGCCGGCAAGTTCGTCGACATCGCGGTCCCCGCCGACGGCCTGCCGGTGATCAGCTACTACGACCGCAATCACAAAGACCTGATGCTGGCCCTGTGCCGGGAGCCGGCGTGCACCAGCGCGGCGCTGCGGCCGGTGGACACCGCCGGCGATGCCGGCTGGCACAACGCCGTGGCCGTGGCCGAAGACGGCAGCATCCTCGTGAGCTACTTCGATGCCAGCCGCCGCGACCTCAAATTCGCCCACTGCGCAGACCGCGGCTGCACCGACGCCGATGCGGTGGCGCTGGATCTCGGCGGCGTCGGCATGGGCACGGACCTGGTGCTTGATGCCGCGGGTCGTCCCTTCATCGCCTACTGGGACTTCTTCAACGACGACCTGAAGATCGCCCGCTGCACGGACCGCGCCTGCAGCGACGCCGGCATGAGCCGCATCGACACCACGGGCTCCGTCGGCGCCAATCCGGCGGTGGCCTTGGGTGCGGACGGGCTGCCGGTGATCGCCTACCACGACCACAGCCACAGCGACATCAAGGTGGCCCGCTGCGAGGATGCCGACTGCACCACAGCCGGTGTGGTGACCCTGGATGCTCAGGGCTCCGTCGGCTGGCACATCGACATCGCCGTGGGCGCGGACGGGCTGCCGGTGGTGGTGTACTACGACGAGACCAACGGCGACCTCAAGGTCGCCCATTGCGCCGACCGCGGCTGCACCCGGGCACCGCCGCCGCCATCGCCGTTCTGAGCGCCCCTCCGCGCAGCCCGCCTCACCAGGGCAGGAACATCCAGCTGCGCTGTGTCTTCCAGTGTGCGGCGACGGCGGCGCTGCGCGGCGCCTGCGGGTCCTTCGCGAGGCGGCGGATCAGGGCGCGCGGCATGCGCCCGATCCAGCCCAGGTCCTCGACGCGGCTCATGATCTCCAGCCGCGCAATGTCGTCGTCCGTGTCCAGGAGATCCAGCAGCACGGCTTGTGCCTGTGTCGTCTCACCGATGCCGGCGAGCGCCGCCGCCGCGGCGGCGCGAATCGCGCTGTGCGGGTCGTCCGTCGCCAGCGCGCGCAGCCTCGCGACCTCGCCGCGGGCCAGCGCCGGATGCAGCGCTGCCCCCTGGAGCGCCCACCAGCGCAGCACCGGGTGCGGGTCGGACAGGGCGGCGGTGAGCCGCTCACGGCGGTCCCCGGCCGGTTCCGCCTGCGCCGTCGCCGCCAGCGCCAGGGGCACGATCCGGTGGATGGGATAGTCCGTGCTGCGGCCGTAGGCGTACGGCGTCCGCCCGCGGGTGAGGGCCGACAGCATGCTCTCCGGCACGAAGCCCAGGTCGCGGATGGCGATGAGCCGGTCTTCGAGCCGCCGCGCCATGCGTGCCCGGCGCTCGGCATGCGCTGGGTCATCGGCGAGGTTCTGCACCTCCCAGGGGTCCGCCGCGGTATGGAACAGCGCTTCCGCCGGCCGTGGCCGCCAAAAGGCCTGCTGCGTCCGGTCGCAGTCGCCGTCGGCGCAGGCATTCCGCCAGGCCTGCCAGTTGCGCTGCATGCGGAACGGAAAGGCCAGGTGGCGCCCGTCCGGGCGCTGCGGGTGGAAGTGACGCACGTAGCGCCAGTCACCGTCGGTGACGGCGCGCACCAGGTCGTCGCGCTCGTCCATGCGCCCGCGCGCCAGCAGCACCTCCGGCGCCGCCTGGCCCACCCGCTCACCAAGAAAGGCCCGGCCCTGCATCTGCGGCGGCGCCGGCAGCCCGGCGAGCGCCAGGAGCGTCGGGGCGAAATCCACGAAAGAGACCAGCCGCGCGCTCGTGCCGGCGGTGCCGTCCGGCGCGAGCGCAGCGAAGCGCTCCGGCACCCGCACGATGAGCGGCACCCGGGTCCCGGTGTCGTAGACGAAGCGCTTGCTGCGCGCCAGGCTGCCGCCGTGGTCGGCGAAGAAGAAGACGATGGTCTGCGCGGCCAGGCCTGAGTCCTCGAGCTCCGACAACAGCGCGCCCGCCTGTGTGTCCAGCGCCGTCACCAGGTCATACTGGCGCGCCCAGTCGGTGCGGATGGCAGCGCGGTCGGGATGATAGGGCGGCAGCACGACGTCCGTCGGGTCGATACGCGGTGCCGCCGGCAGCAGGCCCTGTTCCACCCGCTCGGCGATGTGCCTGGGCTTAAGCTGGCTCTCGTGCGTGATCTCCAGGTTGAAGACGGAGAAGAACGGCTTGCCCGGCGGGCGGTTACGGTAGTGCGCATCGGGCCCGGAGGCGTCCCAGGCGGCCGTCCAGTTGCCGCGGAAGTTGTAGTCCGTCTTGGCGTTGTTGCTGGTGTAGTAGCCCGCCATGCGCAGATACTCCGGCAACAGCCGGAACCAGGGCGGCACCGGTCGGAAGCTGCGCATGTGCTCGGTGCCCAGGGTGCTCGCGTAGACGCCGAAGATGAGCGTGCTGCGGGCCGGCGCGCACACCGGATAATTGGCGTAGGCGTGCGAATACCGCACGCCCTCTGCGGCCAGGCGGTCCAGGTTGGGGGTCTGCGCCAGGGGGTCGCCCCAGCCGCCCAGCTCGGGGCTCAGATCCTCCGCCGTGATCCAGAGGATACTCGGGCGCGCCGGACTCTCGGCAGGCGGCGGGGCCGAGTCGGGGGTGACGGGCGCCGGCGATGTCCGCGCCGGATCCGGCGCTGCCGCGGCCCATGTCGGCAGCGACATCAGCGTCCCCGCCAGCAACATTGCGGCGGCGACCGGCATCCGGCCCGCTCGCCGCCCACAGCGGCCCCCGCACGGGCCGTAAGACCGCTGCCCAGTCCGACCTGCGACTGTCGCCCACCGGTTGCCGCGAGCGTCCACTTGCCCATGCCTGTCCCGGTGAGCAGCGGTCCCCGGCGCTGCGCTGCGCGTGGTGGCGAGGTCGAGGATGGCGCTGGCTGTGAGCACGCGCACATGGTAATCCGCCGGTGCCACCGACAGCAAAAGCCTGTCCCGAGTATGGTCGCGTATCCCAGTGCAGGCCGAAGAGGCCGTGTGAGCAGGGGCTGGTTGGTCGTAAACTCTCGCTGCTGGGGGCTCATCCCGTTGTCCATGTGGGGTGAGACCTGATCTGTGCGGCCGGCGTCAGCGCGGGGGAATCATGGTGGAACAACGATCCAGGGGCGGCCTCAAGTGGGTGCGCGACGAGCTCCTCGCCAATCTGGAGCGCGTCGGCGGCCAGCTGCGCGAGGGCGGCGACATCGCCGATGCGGTGGCGCTGCTGTTCGAGATGCGTGCCGTGCTGATGGCTCTGCCCCTGCCGGCGGCGGCCATGCTTGCGGAGGAGATGCAGCGCACCTGCGAGCAGATCATCAAAGAGGCCGCAGTCGATGCAACGCAGGCGCGCGAGTCCGTAACGCTCGCGGTGGTGCAGCTGGACGAGCACCTGCGCCGGGGCGATGCCGGTGAGCACCAGGAGCCGCTGGCGCTGCTGGCGAGCATCAACGACCTGCGCCATTCCCGCGGCGTGCCGCCCATGAGTGCCGCGGAGCTGCTGATCCCGTCCTCCGTGCTGGCGCAGAGCGAGCAGGTGGCGCCGGACTCCCTGGCGGCCCTGGTGCGGCTCGCGCTCAAGGTGCGCCCGCACTTCCACCGCTATTTGGTGCGCTGGTTCAACGGCGACAACGCCCATGAAGGCCTGCTCGGCCTGTCGCGGCTGTTCAACCACATGCGCCGGTACTTCAAACAGGGCCCGGTGCATGAGCTGTTCCTCGCCGCCGAGGCCGTGGTGGATGGGCTCCTGGACGGTCATCTGGAGGCCGACGCCCCCACCAAGGCGCTCATCGGGCGACTCGACAAGGTGCTGAAACCGCTCACGGCGGCGGTGCCGGAGTGGCCGGCCGACCTGGCCACCGCACTCATCGGCGACCTGCTGGCACGCATGTCGCACATGCCCGCCAATGCACCGGCGGTGCAGGAGCTGGAGCGCATCTACGGACGCCGCCTCACCGAGGAGAGCGAAGCGGAGAGCGCCAGCGTCTCCACGGAGAACGACACCGCACCGATGCTGGACGCCCTGCGCCGGGAGCTCGACGACATCGCCGCCCCGCTGCTGCGGGCTGCCGGCGGCGCCCCGGACGCACCCGCCGTCGCCGCCATGCCGCGGCGGCTCCAGCGCCTTGCCGAATCCCTGTCGGCGCTGAGCCAGGAGGCCGCCGCCCAGCGCATCCGCCGCTGTGCGGAGGCGCTGGAGATCGAGGCCCGCGCCGGCCTGCCGGACCAGGGCCGGCTCGGCGACGTGCTGCGCACGCTGCGTCAGGTGGACGGCGAGCTCGCCGCCTGTGCGGAGCTGGCGGCACCGCCGAAGGCCGCGGCCACCCAGCGCGCTGCGCCGCGGGCGCGGGACCTGGCGGCGGCGACGCTGCGTGAGGCACGCACCGCCCTGGGAGCCGCCCGGGGCACCATCGGCAGCGGCCCCATGAAGCCCGGGCAGGCGGCGCAGCTTGCGGACACCTACCGCACGCTGCAGGGCCTCGCGGCATCACTGCGCAGCGTCGGCGAGGCCGAGCCCGCGCGACTCCTGGACGCACTGGCCGCGCAGCTGCGCATCCGCTACCTGGACCCGGGTCAGGTGCCCGGTGAGGCGGGCGTGGAGCTCATCGGCCGCGCCCTGGCGGCGGTGGACATCCACCTCGAGGACCGCCTGGAGCGCGACGTCACCGATGTGCGCATGATCGCCGAGGCGGACTATGCCATCGAGCGCCTCTCCGGGCTGCTGCGCCCGGACGAGGAGGCGGACGGCGATTCCGAGGCCACGGACTCCCTGCCCTGGTCCGAGGCGTCGCAATCGGTCAACCTGGAGTTCCTGAATCTCTTCCTGGACGAGGCCCAGGACGAGCTCGAAAGCATCAGGGTGCAGCACGAGCGCTGGTCCAAGGACCGCCACGACGACGTGGCCCTGTCCATTCTGCGCCGCTCCTTCCAGACGCTGAAGAACAGCGGCGCCCTGGTGGGCGCCCGTCACCTGGCGGATCTGTCCCGCAACACCGCCGCGGTGCTGGAGCGGCTGCTGGACGGCGACCTGCCCGCGGACGTGGCCGCCGCGGACTTTCTGGCCGATGTGGTCGCGCTGCTGCCGGAGATCATCGACGCCGAGTCCCAGCGTCGCAAGGCCCCCACCGCCAACCTCATCCGCAGCGCCAAGGCCCTGCTCGCCGCCGGCAGCGGTGGCGGCAAGGTCATCCCGCTGCCCCTGCCCGGCGTCGAGGGCCAGCGCAGCGGTGACGCCCAGGCCGGCGGCGCGCCCGAAGCTCCAGAGCCCGACGACGCCCCCGGCGAGCCCGAGGCAGCGGCTCCCGAGGCCGGCGCGGCGCCCGGCGACGAGGCCGATGGCGGTGGCGGTGGCGGTGGCGGTGGCGGTGGCGACGACGACGCACTGGAGGCGTTGCTGGACGGCGACGATCTGCTCGGCGTCTTCGCGCAGGAGGCCCGGGAGCTCATCGACGCGCTGGACGCCCAGCTCGGCGACTGGCGTGCCGCCGGGCCGAGCGCCGACGGCCTGGCGCTGGCACGCCGGCGCCTGCATACGCTCAAGGGCAGCGCGCGCATGGCAGGGCTCGCCCCGGTGGGGGACCTCAGTCACGCGCTGGAGTCCCTGCTCGCAGGCGCCGAGGCCCTGCCCGCCGCGGCCACTTTGCACCTGCCGGACCTGTTGCAGCGCACCCTGGATACCCTGTCCGCGCAGATCGACGCCGCCCGCCGCGGCGAGCCGGTGGTGCTGCCGGACAAGCTGCTCGCGGACATCAGCGCGGCGGGGCCTGCGTCCGAAGCCGACGCCGGCGCGCCCGCCGCCACGGGCAGTCAGGGGCCTTCGAGCACGGATACCCCCGCGCCGGCGCCGCCGGCTCCGGGGCGCGAGGACAGCGCCACCCAGCTGCGCGTGGGGACGGAGTGGCTGGACGGCATCATCAACCGCTCCGGCGAGGTGGGCGAGTACCGCGCGCGGCTGGTGCAGCAGAATGCGCGGCTCGGCTTCCGGCTGGCGCAGCTGGAGGACGGCCTCAAGCGCGTCGCCCGCCGCGTCGACGCCCTGGCCGAGCTGGGGGAGGCAGCGGTGCCGGAGGGGAGCGATGCGGCCCGCGAGCGCGTGCGCAGCATCCGCGAGGCCGCGGTGCTGCTCGGCGAGTCGCGCAGCGTCACCATGGCCGTGGGCGAGCTGCAGCGTGACAACGCAGACCTGCTGCGTCAGCAGATGCGCATTGCCGAGGCCTTGCAGGACGATCTGCTCGCCGCGCGCATGCTCCCCTTCGGCCGTGTGGAGTCGCGCCTGGCACGGCTGGTGCGCCTCACCGCGGAGGCGCTGGACAAGCGCGTGCAGCTGCAGCTGCGCGGCGCTGATGTCATGCTGGACCGCAACGTACTGGAGCGCTTCGTGCCGCCGCTGGAGCACCTGCTGCGCAACGCCGTGGTGCATGGCATCGAGGCACCGGCGGCGCGGTCCGCGGCGGGCAAGCCGTCAGTGGGCGAGGTCAGCATCGCGGTGAGCCGCGAAGGCAACGATGTGGTCTTCGACATCGCCGACGACGGCGCCGGCATGGACCCGTTGCAGGTGCGCGAGCGTGCCGTCGCCCTGGGCCTGGTGGCCGCCGACGCGGACCTGCCGGAGGCGGACATCCTGGCCCTCACGCTGCGCCCGGGCTTCTCCACGGCGCCGGAGGTCACGCAGGACGCCGGTCGCGGCGTGGGCCTGGACGTGGTGAGTACCCAGGTGGCGTCGCTGAACGGCGAGCTGTCGCTCGCCTCCAAGCCCGGGCGCGGCGTGCGCTTTCGGGTGCGCCTGCCGCTGACGCTGTCCATTGTCGAGGCGCTGCTGGTGAGCGCCGCGGATACCCTGCTGGCGGTGCCCCACGGCACGGCCCTGGCCGTGGCCCGGGTGGAGCGCGAGCGCCTGGCGCGCGGCGACGCCGTTGTCGATTACCGCGGCGAGCGCTTCCCGGTGGAGCCGCTGGCGCGGGCGCTCAGCGCCACCGCCGTGCCCAACCTGCCGCAGCAGCGTTGGCTGCCGGTGCTGCTGGTGGCCGCCGGCGGTGAGCGGGCCGCATTCCAGGTGGATGCGCTGCTGGACAGCCAGCGTGTGATGGTCAAGCCCATCGGGCCGCCGCTGGCGGCGCTGCGCTGGCTCTCCGGCGGCACCGTGCTGCCGGATGGTCGGGTGGCCCTGCTCGCGGACCTGCCCGCGCTGTTGCGCACCCTGCGCCAGCCGAGCGGCGCGAGTGCCTTGGGTGACCAACGGCCGACGGTGCTGGTGGTGGACGACTCGGAGACGGTCCGCCGCCTGGCGCAGCGCCTGCTCGGGCGCGAGAACATGGACGTGGTCACTGCCCGCGACGGCGTCGAGGCCCAGGTGATGCTGCGCCGCCATCAGCCGGACCTGCTGCTGGTGGATTTGGACATGCCGCGCATGAACGGCCTGGAGCTGACCCGCTGGGTGCGCGGCAGCGATGATCTGCGCCGCCTGCCGGTGGTGATGATCACGTCCATGGTGGGCGAGGCCGAGCGTGCCGAGGCGCTGGCGGCGGGCGTGGACCGCTTCGTCGCCAAGCCGTTCGCCGAGGACGAGCTGCTGGCGCAGATCGAGGCCCTGCTCTTCACCGGCGATGGCTGAGGCGCTGCCCGCTGCGGTGCGCCTCCCGGCGCCCATCCGCGCGCTCACCTGGTCTGATGTCGGGCACGCGTTGGGACCGGAGGCGGGGCAGGTTGCGCCCGCGCCCTGGCGCTGGCTGGTGCCCGCCGCCGCCGTGCTGGAGGTGCTGCGCTGCGGCGCGCCGCGGCCGCTCGTGCCGCCGCTGGGGCATGCGCCGGTCCTGGCGCCCGCTCTGGCCGCCGCCCTGCTGGGGGTCCTGCCCTGGCGCGAGCGGCAGCTGCCGCTGCTGCGGCTCTCCGCGGCCACAGGGGACACGGGCACCGCGCCGGCGCCCGCCGGCGCGGCCCGGCTGCGGGCGGTGATCTGCCCGACCCTGGACCCGGCCTGCGGTCTTGAGGCCATCGCCTTCGCCGCGCATGACGTGCCCGCACTGGTGGTGCTGCGCGACGGCGAGCCGGCGCCGGAGCCGCCCCCAGCCCCCGGGTATGCCTGCGTGACCCTGCGCCTGTCGGACCAGCGCTTCGCCGTGCCGGACCTGGACGCCATCGGCGCGGCGCTGGCGCCGTTGGCGCGGGTGCTCGATCAGCCCGCCGACCCATCCGGCTGATGGCTCGTGTGCGGGCTCAGCCGCGGAAGTCGCCCCACAGCGCCTGGATGGCCGCGAGGGCGGCGAGGGGTGCGGTCTCGGTGCGCATCACCCGCGGGCCGAGGCGCACCGGCACGAAGCCGCGGGCCTCGGCCGCCGCGCGCTCGTCCGCGGCGAGGCCGCCTTCCGGGCCCACCAGCAGCGTCAACGCGCCCGTTCCGTCGCCTGCCGACACCGGCGCCGGCAGCTCCGGCAGCGCGCGCTCGGCGGCGTGGTGAAGCAGTACGCCCTGATGCGTCCCCGGCTGCATCCCCGGCTGCGTCGGCGGCAGCGCTGCGAGCCAGGCACCGAGCCTCGAAGGTGCCGCCAGCGCCGGCAGCCGGCGCCGCCCGCTCTGCTCGCAGGCGGCCACCACCACGCCGTGCCAATGCCGCAGGCGCTTCTCCAGCCGGTCGTCCTTGAGCTTGACCAGACTGCGCTGGGTGAACAGCGGCACCAGGGCCGCGGCGCCCAGCTCCACGGCCTTCTGCAGGGCGTAGTCCATGCGCTCGCCGCGGGAGATGCCGAGCGCCAGCGTCAGCGCCAGCGGCGGCGCCGGCTCCTCGGGCCCGGCATCCAGCACCTCGACGAGTGCCGTCTCCCCGGTGTCCAGCAGCCGCGCGGCATAGTCCCGGCCGTCGCCGTTGAAGAGCACCAATGGGTCGCCGGCGGCGAGGCGCAGCACCTGCGTGACATGCCGCCGGGCGCCGGCCTCCAGCGCAATCTGCGCGCCGGCGGCGAGCGGCTGGGGCGTGAAGATGCGGTCGGTGCGCATGGGGTGATGCCGGCGAGGCCGATGACGCGGAAAGGTGTGCCGGAGCAGCGCAGCGTAAGCGGGTACGGGGCTCGCCGGCCGTGTCCGTCACTCGCCGGCGGGAGAGCGCGGTCCGGTGTCGGTGTCCCGGCCCAGCACCGCGGCCAGCGCCAGCGCACCCCAGCCCACCGCCAGCGCAAGCCCGCCGATGGGCGTCACGGCGCCCCAGGCCGGGGTGTCCGTCAGCACCAACAGGAACAGACTGCCGCTGAACACGCCGGCACCCGCCGCCAGGGTCCAGGCGGCGACGTTCAGCAACAGGCCGGGGCGATGGGCGCGCAGCAGGGCCACCGCCAGCAGCGTCGTGGCATGCCAGCCGAGGTAGTGTGCACCCGTCTCCCAGACGGCGAGCCGTTGCGCACTCACCCGACCCTCCAGGCCATGGGCGCCGAAGGCCCCGAACAGGACGGCGATGAGGCCGAACAGGGCGGCAATGACAACCAGCGAGCGGCTCATGGGCGGGTCAGCAGCTGGTCATAGCGCGTGGGTCGGGAGCGGGCGTGCATGGTCCTGTGGCGCGTCGAGGCGCGGCGGCAGAGCGTTCAGCGAACGGTACCACCGCAAGTCTGGCCCAGAACAGGGCGGCATGCCAAGATCGGCTCTCGCAAGGTACTTGGGGCGTCGCCCCGAGCAAGGC
This sequence comes from uncultured Thiohalocapsa sp., assembly GCF_913063425.1. Taxonomy (GTDB): domain Bacteria; phylum Pseudomonadota; class Gammaproteobacteria; order Chromatiales; family Chromatiaceae; genus Thiohalocapsa. The sequence continues at coordinate 10,665 of NZ_CAJXYK010000057.1, read as the reverse complement.
GCCGACACGTCACCGGCTCGCGACCGGTGCACGACGATTTGGAGGATGATCCGATGCCACACCGCTCCGCGCCGGCTTATGCCGTCCTCACCGCTGCCCTGATGGCCGGCGTACTGACGGCGAGCGGGGTTGCCGCCGCCACCGAGTGGAACGTCTCGCTCTGGGGCAAGCGCCGGGCCTTCACGGAGAACGTCGAGAAGCTCGCGGAGCTGGTGGCGGCCAGGACCGACGGCGACTTCCGGCTCAATATTTCCTACGGCGGCCTCTCCAAGGCGCGGGAGAACCTGGACGGCATCGCCATTGGCGCCTTCGAGATGGCGCAGTTCTGCAGCTTCTACCATCGCGACAAGAACCCGACCATCACGGTGACGGAGCTGCCCTTCGCCCGCGCTGTGTCGCTGGCGCGCACCGCGGAGATCCAGCAGGCGGTGCATACGCACCCCATCGTCGTCAAAGACCTCGCGCGCTGGAACGCGACCCTGCTGATGCCGACGCCCATGCCGCAGTACAACCTGGTGGGCAAGGGCGAGGCGCCGACTGACCTTGAGGCCTTTTCGGGCCTGCGGGTGCGGGGCCCGGGCGGCGTCACCGGCGTGCTCGGCAAGCTCGGCGCGGTGGGCACCAGCGTGCCCTTCGCCGAGGTGCGCCAGGCCATGGACTCGGGCGTCATCGACGCCGCCGCCTTTGCACCGCATGCGCATCTCGCCACCAATACGGTCAAGGTCGGTCAGTGGGTGACCACCAACCTGAATCTGGGCACGGCCAATTGCCCCGTGGTGGTCAACACGGACGCGCTGAATGCACTCGACCCCGCGCACCGCGAGGCCCTGCTGGGCTCGGTGGACGAGGCGCTGGCCTTCTACGTCGACAACTACACGCAGAACACCACCGCCGCGTTCCAGGACGCGGTGGCCGAGCAGGGCCTCACCGAGGTCACCTTCAGCCCCGATCAGATCGCCCGGCTCAATGACTTGGCCGAGTCCGTACGCCAGGAATGGATCAGCGCCCACAGCGGCGACTTCGACGCCCGGACGCTGTTCGATTTCACCGCCGGGCTGTTCGCCGAGTGACCGCCCAAGCCAGCGTCCGCGCCGACCAGAGCCGCCTCAGCCGCGCCGACCGCCGGCTGTTCCGCCTGGAGGCGGGGCTGAACCTGGCCGGCGGCATTGCGATCTTCCTGCTGGTGCTGCTCGCCACCGCCAATGTGCTGGGCCGCTGGCTGTTCGATCTGCCGGTGACGGGCTATGTGGACTGGGTGGAGCAGGCCATGGCCTTCATCGCGCTGCTCGGCATCGCCTACACCCAGCGACTCGGCGGGCACATCCGCATGGACCTCGTCATCGGCCGGCTGCGGGGGCGGCTGTTGTGGCTCGCAGAGCTTGCGTCCGTGGCGCTGATGCTGCTGGTGACCCTGGCGCTCATCTACGGCTCCTACCTGCACTTCTGGCGCGCCTACGACCTCGGCGATTCGTCGCTCGACATCAACCTGCCCACCTGGCCCGCCAAGCTGGTGGTGCCCTTCGCGCTCAGCGTGCTGGCGCTGCGGCTTACGCTGCAGCTCTGGGGCTATGCCCGTGCCCTGCGCCGGAACGACCCGGCGCCGGTCGCGGTGCCGCTGGCGGAGACCGCCGCAGAGGCCGCCGCCCAGGAGGCACAGGCGGTGCTGGGCGCGACGCCGGAGGGCCGGGCCGATACGGATACCCTGTCGCGCCCATGACCCTCGTCGACACCCTGCTCGGCCTGCCGCCCATCGAGATCGGCCTCTGGGTCACCGGCGTCATGCTGGTGCTGGTGGTACTGGGCGTGCGGGTCGCCTTTGCCGCGGCGCTGGCCGGGCTGGTGGGGCTCATCTGGATCTTCTCCGCCCGGCTCGGGTTTGAGCGCGGCGTGGTGGTGGCCATGAAGATGGCCGGCACCATCCCGCACTCCAAGGTCTCGACGCTGGCGCTGTCGCTGATCCCGACCTTTATCCTCATCGGCTTCCTGGCCTATCACGCCGGGCTCACCCGCGCCCTGTTCGAGGCCGCCAAGCGCTGGCTCGCCTGGCTGCCGGGCGGCATGGGCGTGGCCACCGTGTTCTCCACGGCGGGCTTCGCGGCGGTGTCCGGGGCCTCCGTGGCCACCTCGGCGGTGTTCGCCCGCATCGCCGTGCCGGAGATGCTCGCGCTCGGCTACGACAAGCGCTTCGCGGCGGGTGTGGTGGCCGCCGGCGGGACGCTGGCCTCGCTCATCCCGCCGTCGGCCATCCTGGTCATTTACGCCATCATCGTCGAGCAGGATGTAGGCGCGCTGCTGATGGCGGGCTTCCTGCCCGGGGCCGTGTCCGCGCTCATCTACGGTGCGCTGGTGATCGGGCTCGCCAAGACCCGCCGCGGCTTCGGGCCGCCGGTGACGGGCTTCAGCTGGCGTGAGCGCCTGGCGACGCTGCCGGGGGCGGCGCCCGTCTTCGTCGTCATTGCCATCATCGTCGTCTGCATCTACGGCGGCGTCGGCACGCCCACAGAGGCGGGTGCGCTCGGCGCCTTCGTGATCCTGCTGCTGGCGCTCTACCGCGGCGCGCGATTGCCGCAGCTCAAGCAGTCGCTCATGGAAACCGCCAAGCTCACGGTGATGATCTTCACCATCATCTGGGGCGTGCTGATCTACGTGCGCTTCCTGGGCTTCGCCGACCTGCCGGGCGCCTTCGCGGACTGGCTGGTGGGGCTGGAGCAGAGCCCCATGCTGACGCTGGTGCTGATCCTCTGCGCCTATGCCGTGCTCGGCATGTTCATGGACGCCATCGGCATGCTGCTGCTGACGCTGCCGGTGGTGTTCCCGGCGGTGATCGCGCTGAACGGCGGCGAGGCCGTCAGCGCCGCGGACTCGGCCTTCGGCGTCTCCGGCGTCGGTTGCGCCATCTGGTTCGGCATCATCGTGGTGAAGATGGCCGAGCTCTGTCTCATCACGCCGCCCATCGGGCTTAACTGTTTCGTGGTGGCAGGCGTGCGTCCGGAATGCTCGGTGCAGGACGTCTTCCGCGGCGCCACGCCCTTCTTCGTTGCCGATGTCGTCACCATCGCCGTGCTCATCGCCTTCCCGGGCATTGTGCTGTGGCTGCCGGGGCAGATGGGGTATGCCTAGCCCAAGCCCTGCGGAAGCCGCAGGGCCGCCGCCGGGAAGGCCGACTTCAGTCGGCACCCTGGGGCCGGGCGGACTTCAGTCCGCCGACACCAGGTGCCGCCCGGCCTCAGATTCTCCGCGGCGCTGCACCCGCTCATCGCACCATCCAGGCACCCGCCGCCGAAGCCGCCTGCGCATAGTCGCGGAAGTCCCGCGGCTCGCGCCCGAGCGCCTGTCGCACGCCGTCGCACAGGTAGGCGTTACGGCCGTCCAGCACCTCCCGGAACAGATACTCCAGCAGCGCGATCATGGGCGCGGGCACGGCCTGCGCCCGCAGCCCGGCGGTGAAGTCCTGGGCGGAGATGGGCCGATAGCGGACCTCCCGGCCCGTGGCCGCGGCGATCTCGCCCACGGCATCGGCAAAGGTCATGAGCCGCGGCCCGGTCAGCTCGCAGAGCCGGTTCGCATGGTCGGGCTCGGTCAGTGCGGCGACGGCCACCTCGGCGATGTCGTCCACGTCCACGAAGGGCTCGGGCACGTCACCCGCCGGCAGCGCGACGGTGCCGGCGAGCACCAGCCCGCGCAGGAAGGCCTCGCTGAAGTTCTGCGCGAACCAGCTGGCGCGCAGGATGGTCCAGTCGACGCCCGCGCGCTGCACGATGCCCTCGCAGTCCTGCGCCGCCGCCTCGCCGCGGCCGGAGAGCAGCACCAGCCGCCCGACGCCCGCGGCGACCGCCTGCTCGCAGAAGGCCCGGATCTTCGCCGGCGCCTCAGGCACCGCAAGGTCCGGATGGAAGACGATGTAAGCGGCGCGCACGCCGGCCAGCACCGGCGCCCAGGTGCCGGCGTCGTCCCAGTCGAAGGGCGGCTCGGCGCCGCGCGAGCCGATGCGGGTGGGCACGCCCTGCGCCGCAAGCCCTGCCGCCACCCGGCGGCCGGTCTTGCCGGTGCCGCCGAGCACCAGCACGGGGCGCTGCTCCTGCGTGTTCTCATGGCGGCTCGTCCGGGGCATCTGGAGGGCATCAGTCATGTCGGTCTCCTGCGTCGTCGCGTGAGTGGCTCAGGTGGCTGCCACGATAGCGACGCATCCCTGGCGCCTGAATGCGCCAGGCGCCGCACTTCTTGATCGAGCGTCCAGCGCGCGTCACCCTGCGCGTCTGCCTGCGCCACAGTTCAAGCCCGCCATGCTCAGGTCTTCACCCAGCACCGCAGCTGCCCCGGCACCCGCCGACTGGCCCTCCGCCGACCCGCTCGGCGAGGCCCTGCACTTCCTGCGCATGAGCGGCGTCTTCTACACCCGCTCGGAATTCACCGCGCCCTGGGGTCTGGCGCTGCCGCCGATGCCGGACTGCCTGATGTTCCACGTGGTCACCGCCGGCGCCTGCTGGCTCGGCGACGACGCCGCCGAGCCGCAGCGGCTGGCCCCCGGCGTGCTCGCACTGGTGCCGCACGGCGAGGGCCACACCCTCGCCAGCGCGCCGCAGGCCGCCGCGGCGGCCCTGTTCGACCTGCCGCGGGAGCAGGTGAGCGAGCGCTACGAGATCCTGCGCCACGGCGGCGGCGGGGCGCCGACGACCATGATCTGCGGCGCCGTGCGCTTCGACCATCCGGCGGCACGGCAGCTGGTGCGGATGCTGCCGCGCCGCATCACCGCCGAGACGGCGGACACACCGCAGTCGCAATGGATGCAGAGCACGCTGGCGCTCATGGCGGCCGAGGCCGGCGAGCAGCGCCCCGGCGGCGAGACGCTGGTGACCCGGCTTGCGGACATCCTGGTGATCCAGGCCATCCGCGGCTGGATCGAAACCGACCCCGCCGCCCGCACCGGCTGGCTCGGCGCCCTCAAGGACAAGCAGATCGGCCGCGCCCTGCTGCTGATGCAGCGCCGGCCGGGGCGGGACTGGACCGTCGCCGAGCTGGCCGACGCCGCCGCCATGTCCCGCTCCGCCTTCGCCGCCCGCTTCACCGCGCTGGTGGGCGAGCCACCGCAACGCTACCTGGTGCAGTGGCGCATGCACCTCGCCTGCGCCTGGCTTCAGGACCAGGACGTGACGCTCATGGACTTGGCGGAGCGCCTGGGCTACCAATCCGAGGCCGCCTTCAGCCGCGCCTTCAAGCGCGTCATCGGCGTGTCGCCGGGGGCCTGGCGGCGGCGCAGCGGCAGCCTGGCGTGAAGCGAACGGCCATGTGCCGCCACAGCGGCAGACCTGAATCCGCGTGGCGGCAGTCAACTGAGGGATGAATCAGGGGATCACCTATGCAAAACTGTGTGCACCCGACACAAGCGGACACGGGAGCCGCCCCTGGTGCAGACACTCGCCCAAGCCTGCAAGCCTCGCGACAGCATCTTTGACAAGGCGCGCCGAGACACGGTGCTGGATCTGACCGATCTGGCAGCAGGGCGCATCGATTCGCAGGCATTCTTCGCCGAAAATTACATTACAGAGGGCATGCGCATCCTGCTCACGGAGGTCTTCCGGCGCCTGGAGGGGAAAAGCGCCCAGGGCGTGTTCAAGCTCGGCCAGTCCATGGGCGGCGGCAAGACCCACAATCTGCTGGCGGCCGGTCAGCTTGCCGAGCAACCGGACCTGCGCGAGGAGGTCATGGGGGACTTCTATACACCCGGCGACATCGGCCCGGTGCGCGTGGTGGCCTTCAGCGGCCGCGAGAGCGATACACCCTTCGGGATCTGGGGCGCCATCGCCGAGCAGCTCGGCAAGCAGGAGCAGTTCGCCGCCTACTACTCGCCGCTGTCCGCGCCGGGGCAAACCGCCTGGGTGGAGCTGCTCAAGGGCGAGCCGCTGCTCATTATGCTGGACGAGCTGCCGCCCTACTTCCAGCAGGCCAAGTCGAAGGCCGTCGGCAACTCCGACCTCTCCGTGGTCACGGCCACTGCGCTCTCGAACCTCCTGGTCGCCGTCGGCAAGGAGGAGCTTGCCAATGTCTGCGTCATCATCACGGATCTGACGGCCACCTACGCCGAGGGCAGCCAACAGCTCAATCAGGCCCTGAGTGACCTGGACAAGGAGACCGGCCGCGCCGCCATGAGCCTGGAGCCGGTGCGCATGAACACGGACGAGTTCTATCACATTCTGCGCCGGCGCCTGTTCAGCGAGCTGGCGCCGCCGGAGGCCGTCGCCGAGGTGGCCGCGGGCTACGCCAAGTCCATCAAGCAGGCGCGGCAGATGGACGTCACCAACGCCTCCCCGGAGCAGTTCGCCGCCCGCATCGCCGAGTCCTACCCCTTCCACCCGGCCATCCGCGACCTCTACGCCCGCTTCAAGGAGAACCCGGGCTTTCAGCAGACCCGGGGACTCATCCGGCTCATGCGCATCGTTGCCGCGCGGCTCTGGAACACCGGCGAGCATCAACAGCGCCACCTCATCGGCGCCCAGGACCTGGATCTCAACGACCGCGACACCCTCACCGAGATCAACCAGATCAACCCGACGCTGGAGAACGCCATCTCCCACGACATCGCCTCCAACGGCCAGGCCGTGGCGGAGGTGCTGGACGGCAATCTGGGCGGGCAGGATGCCCAGGACGTGATGCGCCTGCTGCTGGTCTCGTCCCTGTCCACCGTGGCCGGCGCCACCAAGGGTCTGACCGTGCCGGAGACGGTGGCCGCCCTGTGCCAGCCGGGGCGCGATCTCGCCAAGCTCAACGAGCAGGTCATCAGCCGGCTGGTGACCAGCGCCTGGTATCTGCACACCGGCCGAGACGGGCGGCTCTTCGTCAAGAACGTGCAGAACCTCGTGGCGCGACTGCGCACCACCGCGGCGGCCTACGTCCACGATCAGGTCCGCAAGGAGCTGCGTGAGCGACTCAGGGAGCTGTTCGCGCCGGACGAGGGCCACTGCTACCAAAAGGTGCAGGCCCTGCCCGCCGTGGACGAGATCGAGGTCACGCAGGACAAGACCGTCCTGGTGATCTTCCATCCGCATCCGCAGGGCCTGCACCCGGACCTGTTGACGCTGTATCAGAACATCGACTTCAAGAATCGCATCTGCTTCCTCACCGGTCAGCGCAGCGTGGATGCCCTGTTCGAGTCCGCGCGCGAGCTGAAGGCCATTCGCCACATCATCGACGAGCTGCTCGCCGAGGGCACCGCCGACAGCGATCCGCAGCTGGTGCAGGCCCGGGACCTGCTGGACCGCATCCTGACCCAGTTCGGCAGTGCGCTGCGCGAGACCTTCATCACCCTCTACTACCCGACCGCGCAGAAGCTGATGCCCACGGACTTCGCCATGGAGTTCAAGGCCAACCGCTACGACGGCGAGGAGCAGGTGGTGTCGGCCCTGAAGGCCAAGATGAAGTACACCGAGGACATCGCGGGCGACACCTTCCGGAAGAAGATCGAGGCCCGGCTCTTCACGCAGAAGACCATGCCCTGGGCGGAGATCAAGCGCCGCGCCGCCACCAATCCCGCCTGGCAGTGGCACCGCGCGGACGCCCTCGACAAGGCCAAGCAGGAGTACGTCCACCAGGACGCCTGGCGCGAGGACGGCAGCTATGTGGAGAAGGGGCCCTTTCCCAAGCCGGCGACCCAGGTGAAGGTGCAGGAGCTGGAGCGCGACGACGACACCGGCGAGGTGAAGCTGCGGCTCACGCCCATCAACGGCGACCGCATCCACTACGAGGTCGGCGCCGACGCCACCGAGGCGTCCGCAAGGCTCCAGGGCCGGGACCTGCCGACCACCGAGATGCGGGTCTCCTTCATCGCCGTGGACGCCAAGGGCGAGCACGAGACCGGCGACCCCGTCACCTGGTGCAATCGCGTCACGCTCAAGAGCCGGGTCTTCACCGACGGCGCCGAGCGCAAGGTGGAGCTGCGTGCGGCGCCGCCCAGCGCGGACATTCGCTACACCACGGACGGGTCGGACCCGAAGACCGCCGGCGGCAGCTATCAGGCACCCTTCGCGGTGAACAAGCAGGTCAGCCTGGTGCTGGCGGTGGCCGAAAAGTCCGGCATTGCGTCGGCGCAGCATCAGTTGACGATCAACTGGGGTCAGGACCCCGTCGAAAAGCCCATCGAGCTCGACAAGCCCGCCATCTGGCGGCCCACCAGCCATCCAGAGGGGATTTTTCGGTTCGACACCACCCAATCGGCCTACGGCTTCATCAACCGGCTGAAGAAGCACGGCGGCAAGGCCATCGCGCAACAGGTCGCGGTGCTCGACGGGAAATGGGTGGACCTGCGCATGCTGGACCTGCCGCTGGACAGCGAGCAGCTCCTCGGCACCGTCGAGCATCTGCGCTCCCTGCTCGCCGAGGGCGAGGTCAACATCGAGGCCGCCGCGCTCTGGTTCCCCACCGGCCAGCAATTGCTGGATTACGTTCGGGAGATCGGCGTGGACCTGCAGCGCGACGAGGTGGAGCCGTAGGATGGGCACCGCGCCGCCTGCCCAGTATCCACGTTGATAACGGGCACGGCCTGCCGACCTGTGCCCCTCCTCCGCGACACCCGGTGGCGTGTAGCATGGAACAAGGCCAGGCGTGCCCATCGCAGACATGCCGCCACCACGGAGCCCGCCATGCCCAGCAAGACCCCAGACACCTTAGGCTTCGGCTTTCGCCCGCAGGAGTCACAGCACCACTTTCTGGTGACCCTGCCGAAGGGCAAGCAGCGCGATGTGGTCATCTCCGAGCACCTGAGCTGGGACCCGGAGCGCCCCGCCGCGGCGCCCACCTTTGCCATCGGCGAGCTGGACGGCAAGCTCCGCTGCGTGCTGCCGCGGGCCAAGTGGGACGCCATCGCCGACGCCCTTCGCATCGCCTTCAACACCGGTCTCAAAAAGGCTGGGCTGCGCACCGCCAGCTGGAAGACCGGCGCCAACCCCGTCGCCCGCCTCTACGGCAAAGAGCTGGTGCTGCTCGCCTGGGCCATCGAGGACGCCGATCCGGCGCTCATCCCCATCGCCATCAGGAACTGGCAGGGCCTGGTGCCGGAGGAGCGCTGGTGGCTCTACACCATGACCTGCGCCGCCACTGGCCACGCCGTGCACGGGCGCAACCGCGGCTGGCGCAAGGCCGTGCGCTTCGCGCTCACCGAAAACCCCGTGGGCGATGTGGACCATGCCCCGCCGCCGGCCGTGTTCGAGCTGAAGGCCCGGGAGGATGCCGCCGACTATGCGGATGCGCCGACGCAGCGGGCCGCGTCTGCGCCCTAAATCCATGACTTTCGAGTGGGACCCAGGCAAAGCGAGGCGGAATTTCGCAAAGCAGGCGGTTGCGTTCGAAGAGGCGGCGACGGTTTGCAAGGACCCGCTCTACATCGACTCCTTCGATCCGGAACACGCCATGACGAGCATCGGTCTACTCGGGTCGGTTGCTCGAACCGAAACCGGGTCCTGGTGGTCGCCAATTCCGAAAGAGATGAACAGACCCGCATCATCAGTGCCCGACCGGCAACGAAACACGAACGCCAAGCCTATGAAGAAGACTGACACGCCAGCCCAACAGGAAGACGATCTCCAGCCGGAATACGATCTCCGGCGACTGCGCGTACGCAAGTTCGGGCCCGGCCGCAAGGCCTTCCCAGATCATGGAGTCCTTCTGAACCCGGGCGTGGCAGCGATGTTTCCTGAATCCGCTGCCGTGAACGAGGCGCTGCGCTTCCTCATGAGGGTGACACGCGAGGGCGCCGCATCCGCGAAGACGGAGACAACCGACTCCTGATGAAGAGGATGATCACTGATGGCAATGCACAGCCTTGATCATAACTTCGACCATCCCGGCGGAGTGGACCCGGGACGCAGAGCGTCCGCCCTTGCTCCCACGCTGGAGCGTGGGAGCGAGCGCCGGCCCTCTGGTCGGACTTATGATCAACGCCCAATGCACGACCCACCCCATCCCGGTGAATTCATCCGCGAGGTCTATCTCGAGCCCTTCGCGCTCACCGGGCGGCAGCTGGCCGCGAAGCTCGATGTCTCCGCCTCGACAGCAGAAAGATGATCCCGCCGGCGCCCCCGCTCGCGCCCCGCAAGAAAACCCAGACGCACACAACCGCACACCATGACCGACCCGGACCTCACCTTCATCGAGACCCAGCTGCCGGTCTCTAAGTTGTCCAAGGAGAGCTACAAGGAGCGTATGGGCAACGCCAGCCAGACCCTCACCGGGCTCGGCAAGTGGTGGGGGCGAAAGCCGCTGATCCTGGTGCGCGCCGCCGTGCTCGGGCTGCTGCTGCCCGCGAGCCGCGACCCGCGGGCAGACCGTGAGGTCTTTCTGAAGCTGCTGACCATGGACGACGACGGGCTCTGGCGGCGCAAGCGCAAGGCCATCGCGCTGAAGGACGTCTATGCGCGGCTCACGCCGGCGGAGCGCGCCCAATGGTTCCAGCCCGACAGCGACCCGGCGCGGCCGAAGCTGCGCCCCGGGCTGAAACCGGAGGACCGCGAGCGCCTGCAAGAGCTGGTGTTCGAGCGCCTGGGCTACGACGACAAGCTCAGATACTGCGACCGCCCGGAGCAGGTGCCGGGGCCGGGCGAGGACGCCTGGGCGGCCATCAACGCGCACCTGGGCACCAGCGCCGACAGCCTGCCGGCGCTGGTGCGCGAGCTGGGC
>NZ_CAJXYK010000056.1 GCF_913063425.1 uncultured Thiohalocapsa sp. | reverse complement strand
GCGGGAAAATGCACCCGGAATCACACTTCGGCGAGGGTGTCGGGCGGGGAGCCAGAGGTGTGAGCGATCCGGGCTAGCCCGCCAGCCCGCCGCCAAGCTGCGGCGGGCGCTTCGCGCGTCGCCGCAGTTTGGCGCGGGCTCAGGTTGACGTTAGGCGTTACAAGACAAATGACAACACACGCCGAATCGAAGCAATTCGAAGAACTTGTAGCTCGGATTGAGCAAGCTGCTGCGAGAGCGGCTGTCGTTGAGTGGAACGGAAACATTCCAGATGTACAGACGAGGACGCCGGGAAAAGCGCGTGAGAGAAGGGGTCAGGCTGAATTGACTTGTCTCTCAGCTCCCGGATTTAATTAACTTTTCTACCCCCTCCAACCGCGAACCATCGTGTCATAATCCATCGTTCGGCCCTGCCCTTCCTCGTCTGCGAGCTTGGGCTTGGGCGCACCGGGACGGTCGAGCCAGGTCTGCGGGTCCTCGGGCTCGGCGAGCCTCGGCTCGCAGCGGGCGAGGATGCCGGCGGCGGCGATGCGGGACAGGGTCTGGTCCTGGGCGGCGGCCAGCGCGTCCATGACCTGTTGCGGGTTGCCCCTGCCGGTGACGGCGCGGCCGATGCGGGTCCACCACAGCTGGGCCAGCTTCGGATAGTCGGGCACGTTCAGGCCCGTCGGTGTCCAGGCGGTGCGTGCGGGGCTGCGGTAGAACTCCACCAGGCCGCCGAGCCTCGGGGCCGCCTCGGTCATGGCCGGCGCGGCGAGGTCGCTGGCGCGGATCGGGGTCAGGCCGACGAGGGTCTTCTTCAGCGACACGGTCTTGCAGACGCAGAACTGGGCATAGAGCCAGGCCGCCTTGCGGCGCGCCACCGGCGTGCTCGCGGGCAGGGTCCAGGCGCCGCAGTCCTGATAGCCGAGCTTCATGCCGGGCTCCCAGTAGGCACCGTGGGGTGACGGGGCGACGCGCCACTTGGCGCTGCCATCGGCGTGCTGGACCTCGGACCCGGGTCGAATCATCTCCGGTGTAAAGGCGGTGTACCAGAACACCTGCTGCGCAATGTCGCCGCGGGCGGGTACCGGCCCGGCGTCGGAGAAGGTCATGCGGCGGGCCTCGGGGGGCGCGAAGCGCTCCAGCCACTCGAGGTACTTGCGCAGCGCATAGACGGCGGCGGGGCTGTTGGTGGCGCCGCCGCGGGCCACCGACGAGCCGACGGCGTGGCAATCCTCGACCCGGATGCCCCACTCGTCCACCGGCTTACCGTTGGGCAGGCCCGGGTCGCCGACGCCGGCCATGGCCAGCCAGGCGTCGGTGAAGCGCCAGCCCAGGGACGGGTCCACCTTGCCGTAGTCCATGTGGCCGTAGACGCGGCGGCCGTCGATTTCCCGCACCTGGTTGGTAAAAAAATCGGCGATGTCCTCGTAGGCCTTCCAGTTGACCGGCACGCCCAGCGGGTAGCCGTAGCGCGACTGAAACGCCTGCTTGAGGTCGTCACGCTGGAACCAGTCGTAGCGGAACCAGTACAGGTTCGCGAACTGCTGATCCGGCAGCTGGTAGAGCCGGCCGTCCGGGCCGGTGCAGAAGGTGAGACCGATGAAGTCGGAAAGGTCCAGCGTCGGCAGGGTCACCCCGGCGCCGTCGCCGCTGATCCAGTCGGTGAGCGGCACGACGGCGTCGTTACGGACATGGGTGCCGATGAAGTCGGCGTCGTTGACGTAGGCGTCGTAGAGGTTGCGGCCGGTGCGGGTCTGCTGCTGGATGCGCTCCACCAGCTCCCCCTCGTGCACCAGGTCGTGCTGGACCAGGATGCCCGTGATCTCGTGGAAGGCCCGGGCCAGAAAGCGCTGCTCGTAGACGTGGGTCGGGATGGTCTCGGAGACCACGTGGATACGCTGGCCGCGGAACGGCGCCGCGGCCCGGGCGAAGAAGGCCATCTCGGCCATCTGTGCGTCCGGGTCCAGCGTCGACGGCGTGAATTCGCCGAGCACCCAGCGCCGCGCGGCGGCCAGGCGCAGCGGGTCCACCTCGGCGCCACGCACCGGGGGCAGCAGCGCGCCCAGCCCGAGGACGGCGCTGGCCTTCAGGAACCGCCGCCGCGCTGGACGACCATCGGCGCGTTGTTCACCAGTGCCCATGATTGGCTCCGGTGGGCGCGTCAGCGGAAGTTCACGCTGGTCGGGTCCTGCAGCAGCAGGTAGAGGCCACCGGCGAGCCCGGCGCCGATCAGCGGCCCCACCACGGGCACCCAGGCGTAGCCCCAGTCGCTGTCGCGCTTGCCGCCGGGCATCGGCAGCAGGGCATGGACCAACCGCGGGCCCAGGTCGCGGGCGGGGTTGATGGCATAGCCGGTGGTGCCGCCCAGGCTCAGCCCGATGGCCAGCACCAGCAGGCCCACCGGCAGCGCGTCCAGCGCACCCAGGCCGAACACGGAGACGGCCAGGAACAGCACGGCAAAGACAAGTACGAAGGTACCGACCACCTCGGACAGCAGGCTCGACGGCAGATCGCGAATAGCCGGGGCGGTACAGAAGCAGGCAAGCTTCAGGTCCCGGTCCTCGGTGCGGGCGAAGTGCGGCCGGTACAGGAGCCAGATCAGTGCCGAGCCGATCATGGCGCCGGTCATCTGCGCCAGCACATAGGCCGGCACCTTGGCCCATTCGAACTTGCCGGCGACGGCCAGGCCCACGGATACAGCCGGGTTCAGGTGCGCGCCGCTGAAGGCCGCGACCGTGAACACGGCGACGAAGACGGCCATGCCCCAGCCCCAGGTGATGACGATCCAGCCGGCCCCGTGGCCCTTGGTGTCGTTCAGGACGACGTTGGCGACGACGCCGTTGCCGAGCAGCAGCAGCAGGGTTGTACCGATGATCTCGCCGAGAAAGGGGTTCATCGTCGCCCCGTCATCAGGCCGCGGCCTGATCCGGCTGATGCGACTGGGCCGGCGTGACCTTCAGCGGCGCGCCGAAGTACTCCTCGTAGCGTGCCTCGGCCTGGTCGCCGAACAGGATGCGGCAGGCGTCCATCAGGCCCTCGGCGTTGGCGATGGTGTCGCGCGGCACCACCAGCGCGATCTTGGAGCGGCGGCGCAGAAAGTCCTCCAGCTTGACGATCATCTCCCGGCGCCGGGCAAGCTGGATCTCGCAGCGCAGGTAGTCGGTGCCCTTGATCAGCACTTCGGCCTGGCTCGGGTCCTCGCGGATCTGGTCCAGCAGCTCGAAGGCCTGCTGGTCGTAGCGCCGCCACAGCCGGCTGGAGAGCGGCTCGATGGAGTCCGGGGACGTATAGCCGTCGAGGCTCATGAGCTTTGCCTGGTGCATGTACTCGTCGTACACGGACCGGTGCGGCTCGCCGTACCAGCGGTAGTCCGCATAGGGCAGGTCGATGCCGAAGGCGGCGATGTACTGCGACACCTCGTTGCCGACGTTGACGCAGTCCGTGAGCTTGCCGCCGTAGATGGACAGGTGCCGGTTGGCGCGATCCACGTCGATCTCGTGCTTGCGCGAGAGCTGCATCCAGTCGCGCCCGCTCTCACTGCTGGCCTGGCGGCGCACCACCAGCGGCCGCACGCCGCAACGCTCGGCGATGATGTCGGCCTTGGTGAGGGGCTTGTCCAGGTTCAGGCGCTCGTTGACATTGTCGAGCACGAAGCTGCGGTCCTCCTCCGTGACCTCGGTGTAGGGGCTGTCCACACGGGTGTCAGTGGTACCGATGCAGGTGCGCACGCCCATCGGGATCACGAAGAACAGGCGGCCGTCGTCGGCGAAGAAGGTCAGGATGCGCCGGTGCGGCGTGATCTGCGGCACGATCAGATGAATGCCCTTGGAAAACAGGTGCTGGTGCTCCGTCTCCTCATGGGTCAGCTGGTTGTGGTCGTCGACGAAGGGGCCGGCGGCATTGATCAGCGCGCGCGAGCGGACCTCGAAGGTGCGCCCGGTCTCGGTGTCGCGCACCCGCGTGATCCAGAGGTCCCGCTCGCGGCGGGCGCCGAGGGATTCCACGTAATTGGCCGCAATGCAGCCACGGTTCATGGCCGAGCGCACGAACTGGAAGACGAAGCGCGAGTCGTTGTCGTGCAGGTAGGCGTCGGAATACTCGAAGCCGCCGGCGGCCTTGGCGGTGCCGACAACGGGCTCTTCGCGCTGGATGCGGGCCTTGGTCAGAAAGCGCGGCGGCTTTGTGAAGCCGTTGCCGAAGAGCCAATAGACCCAGGTGCCGAGCCAGAGAAAGAACGGCGAGAAGCGGAAGCCCCGGTCGATGGTCGCAAAGAAGCGGATCTCCTTGACCCGGGTCGGATAGCTGCGGATCAGCTCGTTGCGGCTCAGGCAGAGCTTGCGCACCAGCCCGTAGTCGGCGCTCTCCAGGTACTTGATGCCGCCCCAGGCCAGGTTGGACGACTGCTGGCTGGTGAAACCGGCGAAGTCGCGCTGATCGATGAGCGCGACGCTTGCCCCCTTGCCGGACAGGGCCGCCGCGGAGACGGCGCCATTGATGCCGCCGCCGACAACGAGTACATCGAAGGTGCGTTGGCCAAGCTTATCGATATTGCTTTCACGCAAGGTCATAGGGCATTTGCTCCTGCCGGGTCCAGATCCAGGTCGGGCGGCTCGACGAGCCGGGCGAACGCAGCCGGCTCAATCGTCGTCCAGCGCCCAGCCCTTGGCCAGCTCCACGGCCTTGTGCCAGCGGTTGAACAGCCGCTCGCGCGTGGCGGCATCCAGGCGCGGGTGATAACGCACGTCCAGCGCCCACTTCTCGGCGATCTCGGCCTTGCTCTCCCAGAAACCCACCGCGAGGCCAGCGAGATAGGCGGCGCCCAGCGCCGTGGTCTCGACGATGCTCGGGACCTCCACGTTGACGCCCAGAATGTCGGACTGGAACTGCATCAGCACGCTGTTGACCGACGCGCCGCCGTCGCAGCGCAGTTCCTTGAGCGTGATACCCGAATCCCGCTGCATCGCTTCGATCACGTCGCGGGTCTGGTAGGCCATGCTCTCCAGCACGGCGCGGGCGATATGACCCTTGCCGGTGCCGCGGGTGATGCCGATGAGCAGGCCGCGGGCATAAGGGTCCCAATGCGGCGCTCCCAGTCCCACCAGGGCCGGCACGAAGTAGACGCCCTCGTTCTCGGGCACACCGCGGGCCAGCTCGCGGGTCTCAGCGGCATGCCCGATCAGACCAAGACCGTCGCGCAGCCACTGCACGGCCGAGCCGGTGACGAAGATCGCGCCCTCGAGCGCGTATTCCACCGGCTCGTCACCGACCCCCCAGGCGATGGTGGTCAGCAGCTTCTCGTTGCTGGTCACCGCCTCCGTCCCGGTATTCATCAGCACAAACGAGCCGGTGCCATAGGTGTTCTTGGCCATGCCGGGACTGTGGCAGGCCTGGCCGAACAGGGCCGCCTGCTGGTCGCCGGCGATGCCGGCCACCGGGATGCCGCGGGTACCGAAGAACAGTCGCGGATCGGTCTCGCCGTAGACCTCGGAGGACGGCCGCACCGCCGGCAGCATTGCCGCCGGGATGTCGAGCAATTCCAGCATCTCCGGGTCCCATTGCAGGTCGCGGATGTTGTACAGCAGCGTGCGCGAGGCGTTGGAATAGTCGGTGATGTGGACGCGGCAGCCGGTGAGCCGGTACACCAGCCAGGAATCGATGGTGCCGAAGCAGACCTCGCCGCGCTCGGCACGCTGCCGCAGCCCCGGCGTATTGTCCAGCATCCACTTGAGCTTGGTACCGGAGAAATAGGGATCGATGACAAGGCCGGTGCGCGCCTGGATCATGGACTCCAGCCCCCGCGCTTTCAGCTCATCGCAGTAGCGGGCCGTTCGGCGGTCCTGCCAGACGATGGCCCGACCCACGGGCTCGCCGGATGCCCGGTCCCAGACGACCACCGTCTCGCGCTGGTTGGTGATGCCGATGGCCCGAACCCGATCCGGATCGATGTCGCCCTTGCGCAGGGCGTCGGCGATGACCTTCATGGTCACCACGATGATCTCCTCGGGGTCGTGCTCCACCCAGCCCGGCCGGGGGTAATGCTGCGTGAATTCCGAATAGGCCCGGGCGCGCACCTGCCCCGCATGATCGAAGACCAGCACCGTCGACCCGGTTGTGCCCTGATCGATGGACAGGATGAAGCCGTCTTGCATACGTGATCTCCTCCGCCGGCGGCGATGTGGTGATGTTCTGATTGTCGTTCGCGCGTCGCGGCACGGAGCCGCTGCACCGGCACCGGCGCTCGGCGCGCCGCCACAGCAGCCAAACCCCGGCACCGGGACGCCGACTGGCGGACCGCCGCGGGCGCGGATTCTTCCGGGACCGCTCCATCCCGCATCCCGTCTTCTCCCACTGCGGGACTTGGTTTTCGAGTATAGGACACATTGGAGGATGGTCCAGCCTCGCCTCCGCCGTGTAGAAGCCTGGATATCGGGGAGATCGTTCGGCGCGGGTGTGGCCGTGCGGAAGTTGAGTATACTGTCCCTATCGATGCAGGTTGCGCCCACAAGGAGACTTTGCATGACAAAGCAGAAATGGAACGCAAGTCAGTACCAGGATCACGCTGCATTTGTCCCGGAACTTGGGAGCTCGGTCCTGCGGGTGTGCGGCCTGAGTGTGTGTTTGGTCGGCAGCCGCAGCCGATCCGCACCGGCGTCCGTCCCTGCTGTCAGCCCCGCCCCAGCTCCACGGTCAGGTGCGCCGGGAAGGGCGTGCCGGCGGTGTCGATCTGCCCTGCCTCGCCCGGGGCACGGTGCGGCGTGCCGGCGGCGAGGAGCGGCTTCAGCAGCGCCGGTACCACGGCGCGGTTGATGTGGCGGCCGAAGCAGGTGTGCAGCCCATGGCCCCAGAGCATGTAGTCGTCCCAGGGGCGGCCCGCGTCGAAGCGCTCCGGGACGTCCAGCCGGGCGGGGTCGAACATGGCGCTCAGGTTGGCGGCAAGCACCAGCGTGTCCTTCGGAATGCGTCGGGCGCGCAGCGTGCCCTGGGCGATGGTCGTGTCCACCAGGGCGCGACGGTAGATGAACGGGTTCACGGGGTTGAAGCGCAGGGCTTCGAAGACGATGTCCGCGAGCTTGGAAGCATGGTCGGCGCCCGCGGCGGCGCAGGCGGCGGCGAGGGGCTCCGGGCGGTCCAGCAACTGATCGAGCGCCTGCACCGCGGCGCGGGAGAGCGTCGGCACGGCGCCGATGATGAGCCCGATGAGGTTGTTGCGGATGCCGACGTCATCGAAGCCGGGGATGCCCGCGCGTTGGAGGTCCAGGCAGCGGTTCAGCACGTCGTCGGTCTCGGTCGGCGACGCCTTCCGGGCTGCGATGCACTGGTCCAGCCAGCGCCGGGCGGCGGCGGCGGCGACCATGGCCTTGCGGTCCACCTTCGGGTCCGCGCCCAGGTCGATGAACAGGTACCAGAACATGACGCTGGTCCAGGCGATCAGGTCGTCCCGGCTCGGCTGCCCGTGGCCCCCCACCGGCGTGCCGAAATAGCGCGCCACCATGTCGGCGACCACCGGCAGCGTCAGCTGTGCGGGGACGTCGAGCCTGCCCCCGGCGTCCGCCACGATGGTGCCGGCATGCGCCTCCACGGTGGGCAGGATGATCGCGCTCACATCCTCCCAGCGCGCCGCGAGCCGCATGACGGAGACGTTGCGCTGATAGGCGGGCGAGTCCTGCATGCCGAGAAAGAAGTTCTCACCATCCGTGATCCGGCGCATGCGCGGCTCGTAGACCACCAGGAAGTCCGCATCCCGCGCGAGCACCTCGCGCACGTCGGCATCGCGGGTCACGATGGCGGTGCCGGTGTTGTCGTAGGCCGCCACCAGCCTGCGGCCCAGCACCAGATTGGCCCAAAAGACCCGCAGCACGCCGAACAGCGCCCGCTGACCGGCGGTGGTGGCGAGCACGCCGAGCACGCGCTGCTGCCGGCCCGCCTTGTCGCCGGGGAAGGCGCCGGCCAGGAGCTTGATCAGGGCCACGAGGTCCGCGATGCCGCCGCCGAGTGTGCCGAGCCAGCGCACCGGCAGCCGCAGCAGAGTCATCAGGAAGGCCATTGCCCTGCCCCGCTCAGGTGGGGTCCACACTGCCCTGGGCGATCATGCGCAGCGCATTGATGCCGGGCAGGAAGAAATAGTCGCCGCCACGGGTGGTGACGAAGCTCGGCAGGTCGGCGGCGATGAAGGGCGGTGCATTGCCGGCCGGGTCCGCGGCGATGACGTGCTTGGTGGCGGGGAGCCTGTCGTCGAGGCGATGGTTGCCCACCAGCGGGCAGGTGTCGTTGCCGGTGTTGAAGTCGAGCCCGTACTGGATCCACTGCTGCTGAAGGAATTCGAACTGCCGGCTCAGGCTGGCGCACAGGGCGATGAAGATGACGCCGTGCTCGCCGTCATCCGTGGGATTGTCCGGGTCCACATGCCCGTAGGGCAGCCCGCGGCGCAGGATGCGCCGGCGCTTGTTGAGCGAAGAGCCGGTGCGCGCGTCCGGATTGCCGCTGTGCAACTCCGGGTCCAGCATGTCGCGGGTGTTGACGCGCCGCAGGTGTGCACCATAAGGGCACTTGATGCCGTCTTTGTCGTCGCCGAAGGTGAAGTCCGCGAGCAGCGCGTCGTAGGCGTCCTTGCGCGCCTGCTCCGCCGGGGTGCGCTCGCCCCGCGGCTTGAGCGCAATGGCCGGGATGTCCTGCCACGCGTGCTGCAACCGTCGCCAGTCGTCATAGGTGGGCGCGGCGATGAGTGGGATGCCGTCGCTCCAGCGGCCGATGAATTTGGCCTTGAGCGTGGCCAGCGCCGCCTCGCCCTCGAGCCCCCACAGCCGGCCGAACAGCCCCGCCTGCCCGGCCATGTAGTCCTGGAAGGTTTTGACGTTCTGGTGCAGCTTGCGGAACACCATGAAGGTGCCGTTGCGGGTGAATTCCCAGGGCGGCGCCGTGGGCGGCAGCTCCTGGGACTCGTCCGCATGGCCGAGCAGGAACTCACCCGCGGCGAGCGGCACCCAGCGCTGCTCCGGCGCCGGGGTGAGCCGGCCGCGGCCCTTGACCCGGCGCGCCTCCACATCGGGCTCATAGCGGCCGTCGAACACCGGGTCGCCGATGCCGTCGGTGAAGCCGAAGTGCTCCTTGCCGGTGGGCACCAGCGTGCCGTCCGGCCCCGGCGCGAAGATGGCCGAAGCGGCCTGGTAGTCGGCGCCCTCCGCGCCGTTGCCCGACAGCAGGCTCACGCCCGGGTGGGCGGCGATGTCCGCCATCAGCGCCTCGTGGGCGGTCTCCATGTGCTCCATGCTGCGGGCGTTGATGGCGAGCCAGATGTGCACGTGGCCAAGCTCGCCGTCGGCGGCCATCTGCCCGCCGCTGACGCGCTTCTCCGCGTTGGTGCGCCAGAGGGGGTCCCAGTGCTCGGGGGCGTTGTCGCCCGCGTCACCCAGGATGTAGGTGCGCCCGGGCATGCCCTCGATGAATTCGGGCGGCATGCGCGCCAGTACGCTGGTGGGCAGGCCGAGTGCCAGGAGCCCGTAGAAGGTGAAGGCGATGTTGAGGGTCGCATCCGGGGCGTCCACGGCGCCCGGGGCGGTCTCGTTCGGCCCCTGGCGCCAGCGCACGGCGGTGGTGATGCGCCGGCGCACCCGGTCCACGAAGGCGCGGCCATCGGCGCCCTGCGCCGGGTCTACGCGCAGGAAGTAATAGCGCGCGCAGGGGAAGCCGAAGCGCCCGTAGGCGCGGACCACATTGCCCTGGATGTCGGCGAGGTCGAGATGGGTCGTGCTCACGGGGTGCCTCCTCACCGCGCCGCGATGACGCCCGGCGGCTGCGTGGGGCCGCTGGCGTCACCGGGCTTATGGGTGTCCACGAAATCCCTGAATGCCGCGTACAGGGCCCCGTCGTCCGCGCCCTGCTGGGCGATGGCGAAGTCCGTGAAGTGCTGCTGGAGATACAGCGCCTTGAGCACCGAGGGCAGGTCCGAATCCGGCGCCCTGGGCAGCGGCGCCTGCGCCTTGGCCACCAGGTAGTGATAGAGGCCGGCGCCCATGGCAGCCGCGAGGGCGAGCGCCACCAGGCTGACCCAGATCCAGCCGCCGTCACCGGCGCCGAACAGGTGCAGCAGGAAGCCGAGCACGGCCACCGCCGCCGTCAGCCCGGGCACCAGCAGCACCGGCCACAGCCTGGTGTCCGCCGCCGCCACCGGCAGACCGTTCGCCCAGTAGTCGTTGAAGGGCATGGTGGTCTCGACCTGACAGTCTTTGATGTAGCGGAAGAAGCCCGCGGCGTCGCGCACACGCGCCTCGAAGCCGAGGCAATGGCGCAGCACGGCGCGGAGCTCGTCCTGCATGGTCTCCCACAACGCGTCGGTGTAGCGGCGCAGGGCGGCATCGTCGCCGCTCGCGGCATCGATGTCCGCCCCGAAGAAGAGGTAAGAGCACTTGAGCCGGTCCACCGGCTGCGGCGTCAGGGGGTTGCGGCCCAGGACCCGCTCCCACAGCGCATTGCCCCCGCTGCGCCCGTTGAACACCACATCGTCGATGACGACGAAGCGCGCGAGATGGTTCAGCGTATTGCGGGCGAAGGGGCTCTGCCGCTCGGCATCACGCGAGACGCGGTTCTGCTGCGCCGTCGGCAGCAGGGCCAGCTCCTCGCGCAGCAGGTCCACATGGGAGCGCCAGGCTCCTGCGGCGTTCTGCTCGACATCGGTGCGGATGGGGATCAGCACCGACAGAAAGTAATGACCGCCGTCGAAATTGGGCATCGCGCAGCGCTCCGTCAGACGGTGGATGAGCGGGAAGTCGGATGGGCCGGGCTCGGGATGGGCCTGGATGGCGAGGGACTGGGCTGGGTCGCCGGACTCAGCCCCAGCGGGCCTCGAGCAGCGGCTTCAGGTTGCGCTCGGCGTCGAAGGTGGCGTTGCTCGCCACCGGGGCGAGCCCCGGGGCACCCAGGCTGGTCTGCACCGTGCGCAGCGCCTTGCGGTAGGCCGCCGCGAATTCGGCCGGCGTCATGTCCGGGTGCTGCGCAGCGAGCTCGCGCAGCGCGGCCATGACCCGCAGCGCACCCTTGATGTCCCGCTGGGCGCTGCCGGGGGTGGCGTTGTAGTAGTACTGGGTGTCCAGCTGGTTGTGGACGATGTAGGACTTGAAGGGCGTGAGCGGAATCGACTTGGGATACTTGATGCTGGAGTACCAGAACAGATCCAGCCCGCTCGGGATGCCGTCGGCGAAGGCGTCGATGTACTGATCCCAGGTGCCGTTGAAGTTGCTGCAGAAGAACATGTAGTCGAACTGCAGCTGCTCCGGCCCCTGCCCCAGGTCCGGCCACTGGTCGCGCTTGATCATGAACCAGCGCGCGAAGTGGATCAGCGACAGCCCGAGCAGCCCGGACAGCACCGCGGGCTTGAGCCGGGCGACCATGAAGATCAGCCGATTGATCCAGGTCCGGGATGGCCGCATCGGGGTGATGACGTTCATCCCGTAGGCCTTGCCGGCGAGGTTGGACATGGGCGCTTCCTCCAGGGGACGTCGAGCCGCAGCCGGAACCGAATCATGCGCCGAGCCGAGGTCAATGACAAGCATCAACGCCGAACGGCAGCCCGGCCCACGCGGGTCAGCCCGGCTTCGGAGCGCCGGCGCCGAGCCGCGGCGCACCAGGCGCCACCGCCGCGTGGACGCCATGCCCGCCTGCGGGCAGGCCCCACCACAGACCCGAGCGCCTGGCGTCCAACACCGGCAATGGCCGTCCGGCTCTGGGCCCACGCCTGCGGCACGCGGCGCCCCACGGGGCTGGCGCAGACGCCACTACCGCAACGCCGCCTAGGCGTGCAACAGCCTTCCAGCGGCGTGATGCGCGGCTTCGTCACGAGCAGAACACACCCGCTACCGCAGCAGCCTTGGGTGATCTATCGTTGGGTTTAAGTCGGCGAACACGGTCTGCTGTGGAGCGACCGCCGCCGGCGACGTTGCAGTCGCGGAGCGAGTAAGGCCGGCAGCCGCCATCGCACCGGCCCGACGATGTATCGAGCAAGTCCATGCGCAAAGCCCTTCGCACACAGCACGCGCGCAGTGCCGGCCGGACCGCCGCCATCGGTGGGCTGGCTGCGCTGCTCCTGCTGCGGCCTGCCGCGCCGGCGCTGGCCGACACCGGCGAGCGCGCCGTGGGCAGCCACCGCTGGCTCGCCCCCGTGATGCTGTACGCCCCCGCCACCTCCGCGCTGGCACTGGCTGGTGTCGCGGGGCTCGCACTCCATCTCTTCCGGCGCCGGCGCGCCGACAAGCGCGACAGCGCGGGCAGGCAGGCGGCGTCCCACCCCCAGCATCAAGCCCCCCAGCATCAAGACCCCCAGCATCAAGACCCGAAGGACGACGACTGGGAGCGGCGCATCGCCATGTGGGAGCAGCGCCTCGGCACCCAGCACCCCGCCGAAGACGACCCGCCGCCGCCCGACGCCCCGCCGCCGCGGCGCTGACATCCACCGGGCGCAACGCAGATCAATCGGGCTCTGCCCGGCCAAGTCCTGCTCGCCTTGGGCCTACGCCTTTGCCCTATAGGGCGCGCGCCATCATGAGCGCATCCTCGCGTCGTGACGGCTCCGCATCGGTGCTCGGATAGTAGCCCTTGCGTACACCGATGGCGTCGAACCCTTCGCTGCGGTAAAGCGCGATGGCGCCTGCGTTCGAAGTCCGGACCTCCAGGAAGGCGGAATCCGCCTGCTGGCGACGCGCCAGCGCCAGCAGCCGGCGCAGCATGCGCCGGCCGATGCCGAGGCGCTGGAACAACGGATGGATGCACAGATTCAGCAGATGGCACTCGCCCGCGGCCACGGACATGATGCCGTGGCCCACCACAATGTCCCGGGTCTCCACCACCAGGCAGCAGTAACGCACGCGCAGGCAGTCGCGGAAGATGCCTTCCGACCAGGGCGCAGCGTAGCTCGCGCGCTCGCAGGCGAGCACCGCGGGCAGGTCGTCCTCGCGCATGGCGCGCAGGGCAACGGACATGTCTGTGGGCACGGCGACCATGTCGCGCTTCTTACCCGTCACAGGCCCGAAAAGCAAAAGGGCCGGACTGGTTCTGGACACCGACGTCGAGCCGCGTCCCGGTGGGCGCGAGGTCTCGCCACGGGTGGCCCAGAGCACAGGCCGAGCCGTGCTGCAACAGCGCCGCCCCCGCATCGCCGCCACCGGCGTCAATGCTCTGCATCGCGCCTTTTCGAGCTTGGCTGACGCGGATCATGCCCTGCGGGGATTATCGCTGTGCCTTGGACTTGGATCAGTGGCCCATGCTGCCGTTCTGGATATAGTCGAAGGCCATGGCCCGGCCAGTCGGCCTCCGTGGCTGCCGCCCGGCGTTACCTCCGGCCGCACCCCCGTCCCTGTCTCCGGCGCAGCCCCCTTTGCAGTCACCCTCAATCGCGGGAACTATCCATGTCGCAGCAGCAAATGGTCACCCTCGACGGCAACGAAGCCGCCGCCTACGTCGCCCACATGACCAACGAGGTCATCGCCATCTACCCCATCACCCCGGCCTCGCCCATGGGCGAGTGGTCGGACGAGTGGTCGTCCCTCGGCATCAAGAACCTCTGGGGCACGGTGCCCGACGTCATCGAGATGCAGAGCGAGGCCGGTGCCGTCGCCTCCCTGCACGGCGCGCTTCAGGGCGGCTCGCTCTCGACGACCTTCACGGCCTCCCAGGGCCTGCTCCTGATGATCCCGACCATGTACAAGGTCGCCGGCGAGCTGACGCCGACGGTGCTGCATGTGTCGGCGCGCTCCCTGGCGGCCCAGGGCCTGTCCATCTTCGGTGACCACTCCGACGTGATGGCCTGCCGCGCCACCGGTTATGCCATGTTCTGCTCGGCCAACATCCAGGAGATCATGGACTTCTCGCTGATCGCCCAGGCGGCGACGCTGGAGAGCCGGGTGCCCTTCCTGCACTTCTTCGACGGCTTCCGCTCCTCGCACGAGGTCAACAAGATCGACAAGCTGCCGGTGGAGACCATCCGCGCGATGATCGACGAGTCGCTGGTGCAGGCCCACCGCGAGCGGGCCATGAACCCGGACCACCCCATCATCCGCGGCACCTCGCAGAACCCGGACGTCTACTTCCAGGGTCGCGAGACGGTGAACCCCTTCTATGCCGCCCTGCCCGACATCCTTCAGGCGCAGATGGACAAGCTCGCCGGGCTCACCGGCCGGCAGTACAAGCTCTTCGAGTATGTCGGCGCCCCGGACGCCGAGCGCGTCATCCTGCTCATGGGCTCCGGCATCGGCGCCGCGGAAGAGGCCGTCCAGCACTTGGCCGACCACGGCGAGAAGGTGGGCATGATCAAGATCCGCCTGTTCCGGCCCTTCAGCGCCGCGCACCTGCTCGAAGCCCTGCCCGTCACCACCCGGAAGATCGCCGTGCTGGACCGCTGCAAGGAGCCGGGCGCCAACGGCGAGCCCCTGTATCTGGACGTGGTCACCGCCCTGTCCGAGGCCGTCGCCGAGGGCAACATGGCCAGCATGCCGCGGGTGGTGGGCGGTCGCTACGGTCTGTCGTCCAAGGAGTTCACGCCCGCCATGGTGAAGGCCATCTTCGACGAGCTGGCCAAGGACAAGCCGAAGAACAAGTTCACCATCGGCATCATCGACGACGTGAGCCACACCAGCCTGGAGTGGGACCCGAGCTTCAAGCCGGACGCCGCCGCAGGCGTGACCGAGTGCGTGTTCTACGGCTTGGGCTCCGACGGCACCGTCTCCGCCAACAAGAACAGCATCAAGATCATCAGTGAGGAGACGCCGAACTTCGGCCAGGGCTACTTCGAGTACGACTCCAAGAAGGCCGGCGCCGTGACGGTGTCGCACCTGCGCTTCGGCCCCGAGCCCATCAACAGCACCTATCTCATCGGCAACGACGAGGCCAGCTTCGTCGCCTGCCACCAGCCGACCTTCCTCTCCCGCTACGAGATGCTGGACAAGGCCAAGCAGGGTGCGACCTTCCTGGTCAACTCCTCGACGCCGAAGGACAAGCTCTGGGACGAGCTGCCGAAATCCATGCAGCAGCAGATCATCGACAAGGGCATCCAGGTCTACGTCATCGACGCCTATGACATCGCCGAGAAGACCGGCATGGGCAGGCGCATCAACACCATCATGCAGACCTGCTTCTTCGCCATCTCCGGCATCCTGCCCAAGGACGAGGCCATCGCGCAGATCAAGAAGGCGGTGGAGAAGACCTACGGCAAGAAGGGCCAGAAGCTCCTCGACCGCAACTTCGCGGCCATCGACGCGACCCTCGCGGGCCTGCACCAGGTGCCGGTGCCGGGCCAGGTGACCAGTACCTTCGAGCGCCCGCCGGTGGTGCCGGATCACGCGCCGGACTTCGTGCAGCGCGTCTCCGCCACACTCATCGCCGGCCGCGGCAACGAGCTGCCCGTAAGCCTGATGCCGCCCGACGGCACCTGGCCCACCGGCACCACGCAGTACGAGAAGCGCAACATCGCCCTGGAGCTGCCGAAGTGGGAGGAGGACCTCTGCACCCAGTGCGGCAAGTGCCCGCTGGTGTGCCCGCACGCGGCCATCCGCTCCAAGATCTTCCCGGCGGACGTCGCCGACAGCGCACCGGCTGACTTCCAGCATGCCAAGGTGAAGGGCAAGGACTTCCCGGCGGACTACCGCATCACCTATCAGATTGCCCCGGACGACTGCACCGGCTGCGGGCTCTGCGTGGAGGTGTGCCCCATCCGCGACCGCAAGGACCCCAAGCGCAAGGCGCTGAACATGCTGCCCGCCGAGGAGCGGCATGACGTCGAGCAGCCGAACTGGGACTTCTTCTTAGGTCTACCCGAGTACGACCGCACCAGGCTCGATCCGCACAAGATCAAGCACGCGATGATGCTGCAGCCGCTGTTCGAGTTCTCCGGCGCCTGCGTCGGCTGCGGCGAGACGCCCTACGTGAAGCTCGCCACACAGCTGTTCGGCGACCGCATGCTGATGGGCAACGCCACCGGCTGCTCCAGCATCTATGGCGGCAACCTGCCCACCACGCCCTATACGACCGACCCCGATGGCCGCGGCCCCACCTGGAACAACTCCCTGTTCGAGGACACCGCGGAGTTCGGCCTCGGTCTGCGCCTCGCCGTGGACGCCCACAATCAGCAGGCCCGGGTGCTGGTGACTCTGCTCGCGGACAAGATCGGCACCGACCTGGCCGACGGCCTGCTCAACGCCGACCAGTCCAGCGAGGCCGGCATCCACGAGCAGCGCCAGCGGGTCGCGGCGCTCAAGGAGAAGCTCAAGTCCATCAACACGCCAGAAGCAGCCAACCTGGCCAGCGTCTGTGAGCATCTGGTGAAGCGCAGTGTATGGATCGTCGGCGGCGACGGCTGGGCCTACGACATCGGCTACGGCGGCGTCGACCACGTGCTGTCCACCGGCCGCGACGTGAACCTGCTGGTGCTGGACACCGAGGTCTACTCCAACACCGGCGGCCAGAAGTCCAAAGCGACGCCCATGGGCGCCGTGGCCAAGTTCGCCGCCGGCGGCAAGCCCACGTTCAAGAAGGACCTCGCCATGATGGCCATGGCCTACGAAAACGTCTATGTCGCCCAGGTGGCCTTCGGCGCCAAGGACGTGCAGACCATCCGCGCCTTCCTGGAGGCGGAGTCCTATCCGGGGCCGTCGGTGCTCATCTGCTACTCGCCCTGCATCGCCCACGGCGTGGACATGTCGAACAACCTGCGCCAGCAGGACATGGCCGTGAACTCCGGCCACTGGCCGCTGTTCCGCTACGATCCGCGCAAGATCGACGCCGGCGAGAACCCGCTGCACATTGACAGCAAGGCGCCGAGCATCCCCTACCGGGATTATCTGGCCAGCGAGACCCGCTTCAGCGTGCTGAACCGCACCCATCCGGACGACGCCGAGCGCTTCCTGAAGCTCGCGCAGAAGCACGTGGAGACCAAGTACTCGCTGTACGAGCAGTTGGCGCATCTGGCCTGGCAGAAGGCCGAGAAGCCGGTGGAGAAGGCGGACTAGACGCTGGGAAGTACGGCGTACGGAGTACGTGGGCGCCCCCGTACTCCGGACTTCGTACTTCGTACGCACTGCAAGCCCTTCGATTAACGCCCGCATCGCACGAACCCGGAGCCTCCCATGGACCTGACCACCAAATACCTCGGCCTCGACCTCAAGAACCCCCTCGTCCCGTCCGCGTCGCCGCTGTCGAAAAGCGTCGATCAGAGCAAGCAATTGGAGGACGCGGGTGCGTCGGCCATCATCATGTACTCCCTGTTCGAGGAGGCCATCACCGCGGATGCGGAGACGATGAACCGCTTCCTGAACCATCAGGACACGGGCTTTGCCGAGATCGGCGAAAGCATCCTGCCGGACTGGCAGGACTTCAGCACGGGCGCAGAGCCGTACCTGGAGAATCTGCGCGCCCTGAAGGAGGCGCTCGACATCCCCGTCATCGCGAGCCTGAACGGCGTCACGCCGTCCGGCTGGGTGGAGCACGGCCGGGAGCTCCAGGAGGCCGGCGCCGATGCGCTGGAGCTGAACGTCTACTACGTCGCCGCCGACATCGACCAGACCGGCAACGTGGTGGAGGAGCGCTATCTGGAGATCCTGCGCACCCTCAAGAACAGCATCTCCATCCCCATCAACATGAAGCTGTCGCCGACCTTCAGCTCCATCGGCAACATGGTGCAGCGCATGGCCGCCGCCGGCGCCGACGGCGTGGCACTGTTCAACCGCTTCTACCAGCCGGACATCAACATCGACAGCCTGCGCCTGCAGCCGAGCCTGCATCCGTCCACGTCGGCGGAGGCCCTGCTCGCCATGCGCTGGATCGCCATCCTCTACGGGCGCATCGACAACCTCTCCCTCGGTGCCACCGGCGGCATCCACACCGCCGATGACGCCATCAAGCTGCTGCTCGCCGGTGCCGACGTGGTGCACCTCTGCAGCACGCTGCTCAAGCACGGTGCCGGGCAGACGGGCGTGATCCTGAAGGGCATCGAGCAATGGATGGAAGACCAGGGCTTCGAGTCCCTGGAGGACGTGCGCGGTCGGGTCAGCGCCCTTGCCGTGCCGAACCCGGCGGAGTTCGAGCGCGCCAACTACGTCAACATCATCGACAGCTACAGCTTCGCGCCGGGTGTGATGGTCTGACGGGACGCGCGGGGCCGCGGTGAGCGGGCGGCGCCGCCTTTGGGTGCCGCGCTGCCGCCCCAAGGGCCTTGATCGCGACTGCGTCCATCAGCGGGCGCGCCGGGCGTAGTCAGGGCTTCCAGCCCTGCTTGTCTCAGGCCAGGATGGCCTGACGACGCAGTCAGCGGATCAGGTGGTCGGAGTGATGTTCAAGGCCGCCCAGGGCACGGCGCGCATGATGGGCCGCAGCCGCCCCGGTGCCACGGTGGCTCGCCCTGCTGCACCGCTGCATGCAAGGTGCAGGCGGCGCCCACGACAGCCGGCGCACCTGCTCCTCCTGCTGCTGCTGCTGGGCACCGGCGAGGCCGCGGCCATCATGGGCGGGGCGCCCGACACGGACGCTCGCTTCGCCGCTGTGGTGCTGGTGCTCACAGGCGAAGGCTTCTGCACCGCCACCAAGATCGGCCCACAGCGCCTGCTCACGGCGGCCCATTGCACCCTCGACACCGCCTCCAGCGCCCTGCACCCGCCCTTTACTGCCGGCGGCAGGCTGCACATCAGCAACGCACTGCATCCGCAGGGCAGCGCCGACCTCCGGCCGGTCAGGGTCCGGCGCACCCAAATCGCCCCAGCCTTCCGGGCCGGACTGGAGCGGTTGCAGGCGTTCAAGCGCGAGCGGATTGCGGCACTCCGGGCGCAGCTCGATGACCCGGGCCTCGTGCAGCGCCTGCGCGAGCGTGGCGGCGATCATCACTTCACGGCCCGCTTCCCGGACGCCGCGGTCATCGTGCTCGACACGCCGACGCCGGCCGTTCCGACCCTGGGAACCGACCTCGGCCCGCTCGCACCGGATGAGCCGGTCACACTGGTGGGCTTCGGCTGCACGGATGCGCAGCCAGCCCGGGAGGCCACGGGCCGCGATGCGGGACTCGGCAGCCGACGCTTCGCCGCGAGCCGGGTGATCCGCACCGACGGCGTCAACCTCTACACCTATGGCCGGCATCTGCGCAGCGGTGCACCCTCCCTGTGCCCAGGCGATTCAGGCGGACCTGTGCTGCGCGCGGGACGCATCGTGGGCGTGCACAGCAGCGTGCACGGTTTCGGCGGCCATCCGGGCCGGCGCGGTGGGCATTCCAACCGCGCCGTGCGGTTGCGTGTGCTGCGGGATTGGGCGGCGCTGGACCGGCGCGCCGACGAGGACGCCCCACGCTGACCCTACACTGACCCCACACTGACCCGGCACAGCAACCGGCCGCAGTGCTTGCGCCGGTCAGCGCTCACCGACTACGTCACTACCAGTTCCACTCATCGACACTGCCGTCGCGGCACTGCGCCGGCACGTAGGGACCGCGCTCGGCGATCTCGTTGATGGTACAGCGCACACGGATACCCCCCTGCTCGGCCTTGATCTGGAAGTGCAGGCCGATGTCGGGCTCACCGCTGGAGCGCAGCACGAAGACATAGCCGTTGGGCGGCTTGGGCTGGTACTCGACACTGGACCAGACATCGCTCTCGATGCCGAAAACGTACTGATACGAGCCTTCGTCACCGCCGTGGGCGGTACCGGTGGCCGGCGGCAGACCCATGTCCGTGAAGCTTGCCGGCAGTACGCCGTTGGCGACGTAGTACTCGGTGATGCTGGCCTTGAGGGCACCGAACTGCAGGTAGCCGTCCATCGATGCCGCCCGGCGGATGTAATTCTCGTAGGCCGGGATGCCGATTGCGGCGAGAATGCCGATGATCGCCACCGTGATCATCAGCTCCACCAAAGAAAAACCCCGGGCCCGGTGTTGCGCGAACATCCGTCACCCCGCTGTACGTCATCGTTGCTGCCGGCGGCTTCGCGCCACCGGCATGAGACATGCCGGCAACTGCGACCGCTTCTATGCCTCCAAGCATAGCCGAGCCCGCGTCCCTATACAGACGCCGATGTGCCGGCGCGTTGAACCTGTTCTCATTATTCAGGGTTACGGGGCGAGCAGGCGGCGGTAGGGCTCTGCGTCGGACTCGCTGAAACAGCAGACGATGATGCGCTCGAATGCGCCGGCCTGTGTGCGCATCTCGTCCACGGCAATGGCCGCGGCGGCATCTTTCGGGTAGGCGTAGACGCCGGTGCTGATGGCCGGGAAGGCGATGCTCACGACGCCGTGCTCCCGGGCCAGCGCGAAGCTGTGCCGGTAGGCAGCGCGCAGCAGCGCGGGCTCGTCGGCGCCGCCGCCCTGCCACACCGGGCCGACGGCGTGGATCACCCAGCGCGCCGGCAGCTGAAAGCCCGGCGTGATGCGGGCCTCGCCGGTGGGACAGCCGCCGAGCGCACGGCAGGCCGCGAGCAGCTCCGGCCCCGCCGCCCGGTGGATGGCGCCGTCAACGCCACCCCCGCCGAGCAGCGAGGTGTTGGCGGCGTTGACGATGGCGTCGACATCCAGCGTGGTGATGTCGGCGACGATGACCTCGGGCCCGGGCATGCGCGCTCAGCTCTCGTCGCAGGCGGGCACGGGCCCGGAGCAGTCGCCGCCGCGCCGGCAGAAGTCGAAACAAGTCACCAGCCGGCCCTCGAAAGTGGCGTCCACACTGAGATCCGAGCCGCCGTTGCTCACGTCGAAGCCGGGCTGGGTCACCGGCGACTGACCCACCACCTGGATGACATCGGCGGGGTATTGGATATCGAGCGTCACGCGCATGGGATAGTAACCGTCCAGAAACCGGCGCATGTAGGGGCCGTTGCGCAGGCGGTAGTGGCCGTCGCCGAGGTCGCGCAGGGCCTGACTCTCGGCGCGGATGCAGAGCACGGCATCACGGCCGACGTCTTCCAGCTGTACGCTGTGGCCCTCCACCCAGGCGCGGCCGATGTTGCGGCTGGACTCGATGGAGAGGTCCCGGATGCCGCCGGCCCGGAACAGGATCTGCGCCGCCGGTACGGCGTCCAGATTCTCATGGCACTGCTCCAGGGCGACCCAGCCGCCGTCCAGGCTGTCTTCGGTGATGCGGATGCGGTTCAGGTGGGCATGCTCGCCGTCGGTGTCGGCGGCGCTCAGGAAGCGCAGCTCGCCGTCGCTGACGGCTGCGACCTGCTCCATGAGATCGGGCTCATTGGCCCAGTCGGGCCAGTCGTCGTCGGTACCGGCATAGACCGCCACGGCGGCGGCCCACAGCAGCAGGAGCGGCAAGGTCGCGGCGCGCCGCGGCAAGGACGTGGATGGCTTGACCATGATTCCCCCCGGTTAGGAATGGACGGTTGACTCGCTGCGGCGCCCGAAGGCGCCTGTATCTGACTCTGCCGCAATGCTGTCTGCGCAGGTCGGGCCGCGCGCCCGGGCCGATGGCGCCGGGCGGCGTCAGCGGCCCTTGCGCTTCGGACAGCTCTTACAGCGCTTGTCCTTCTTGTATTTCTCGCAGCACTTGTCTTTCTTCTTGCTCATACAGAGACCTGCGCTCCTCGACGCAATGGACGGCCAAGCCCGGCGGTTACCCCATGCGGCCCACCGACGCCCACTGTGACAGTCCCCTTGGATGCCCCGCCCTCAGGCCCCGGCCTCCGGCGCCTGCGCCTGCCCCATGGTCTTGGCCGCGGTGCCCAGCTCATTGTCGATCATGAGCAGGCCCTGACCCTTGTCGCCGAAGAGCTGGAGTCGGCCGATGATGTCGTTCACCGTGGCCTCTTCCTCGATCTGCTCCGTCACGAACCACTGCAGAAAGATGTTCGTCGCGTGATCCTTCTCCGACAGGGCGAGGTCCACCAGGTCGTTGATGGCCGCCGTCACCTCGCGCTCGTGCGTGAGGGTCCCCTCGAACATCGCCATAACGCCGTCCGGGCTCACCGGCGGCGCGTCCACCGCCGCCAGCTCCACCTGCGCGTCCTGGTCCAGCAGGTAGCGGTACATCTTGAGGGCGTGTGTCATCTCCTCGGCGTGCTTGGCCATGAACCACGCCGCGGTGCCCTTGAGGTTCACCCGCTCGGCGTGGGCGGACAGGGACAGGTACAGATAGGCGGAGTACAGCTCGCGGTTGATCTGCTGGTTCATCCGCATGCGCATGGTGTCGGAGATCATGGCAACAGCTCCGTGACGGTGAGGCGATGGGGGTCGGCGGTGGAGGCTTCGGCAGCCGCATGCGGTGGGGCGTGCGGTGCGGCGTGCGGTGGGCTGGACGGCGGCTCGCCACCTCCCCCGGTGAAAGGTTGACAGTATCATGACCTATTTCAACCCATGATCGATCCCAGAATCCCCCACCTCCGCGGCCTCGTTATACTGCCCCCGCCCCGGCAGGCAGCGCCGGCGGCAGCATCCGGCCCCCATCCGCCGCCCCTGCACGGACCCCGCCATGATCGAGATCGAGTACATCGTCAAAGACCGCAACGGAGTCGAGAGATTGCGCACCGCCGACAAGAAGGCCGCCGACGCCTACGACAAGGTGCTGGAGAACGCCGACCGCCTCGGCCAGTTGCTGCGCGATGACGGCGTGCTGCCGCAGCTGCCGGACGCGGACCTCGAAGAGCTCACCATCTACCTGGCGCGCAACGCGAAGCAGGTGGAGCGCATCCTCCGGGGCAAGGCGCCGGAGCCGCGCGACGAAGCGGCGCCGGCAGAAGCCGGCGGCGAGGTCACGCCGCTCAAGGCCACGGGCTGAGGCCGGGGGCCGCCGTAACGGTCGGCACTCGGTCGGCACTCGGTCGGCATCGGGACCACGGACCGCAAAGCCGCGCAGCGCACCTTGAGCACCGAGAGCCAACGGCAGCCCGCCGGCACCGACCGCCCGCTGCGCGTCGCCGTCGCCGGCGCCAGCGGCTTCATCGGCGCCGCGCTGGCACCGGTGCTCGCGCAGCAGCACGAAGTGCTGGCGCTGACGCGCTCGCCGGCCCGGGCCGCCGCGCCATCTGCGGTGCCGGGACTGCGCTGGCGCCACTGCGACCTGTTCTCCGCACCGGACCTGACGGCGGCGCTGGCGGGCATCGACGTCGCCGTCTATCTGGTGCATTCCCTCGCCCCCTCGTCGCGGCTGACCCAGGCGCGCCCACGGGACATGGACCTGGTGCTGGCGGACAACTTCGCCCGCGCCGCCGCCGCCAACGGGCTGCGCCAGATCCTTTACGTGAGCGGCGTCATGCCCCAGAGCTTTCGCTTCTCGCCACTGCTGTGGAGCCGGCGTGAGGTGGAGCTGGTGCTCGCCGCCCACGGCACGCCGGTGACGGCGCTGCGGGCAAGCCTGGTGGTGGGGCCCGGCGGCACCGCGCCGGACCTGCTGCTGGACCTGGTGCGCCGGCTGCCGGTGCTCGCCCTGCCGCCCTCGGCGCGCTCCACCACCCGCCCCATCGCCGTGCAGGACCTGGTGCGGGCCATCCTGCACTGTCTCGGCCGGCCGGCGTCCTTCACCGGCCCCTTCGACATCGGCGGCGCCGAGGTGCTGAGCTACGAGCAGATGCTGCGCGAGACCGCCCGCGTCCTCGGCCGCCGGCGCGTGTTCCTGCGCGTGCCCTTCCTGCCCAACGCCCTGGCCGCGGCCACCGCGCGGCTGGTGAGCCGGGCGCCGCCGCAGCTGGTGGGGGCCGTGGTGGAGAGCCTGCCGCAGGACACGGTGATGCAGGACAATCCGTTGCAGCGCGCCATCGAGCCCGACGCCATGGGCTTCACGGCAGCCCTGCGCGCGAGCCTGGACCCCGCCACCGGGCGCCTCAAGCCGAACCCCCGGGAGACCATCCGGGAGCAGGACAGCCACCTGATGCGCGAGCAGTCCCTGGTGCGGTCCATCCAGCGCGTGCTGCTGCCGCCGGGGCAGGATGCGGCCTGGGTCGCCGGCAACTACTTCCGCTGGCTCGGTGAATGCTGCTGGCCCCTGGTGCGCAGCCGGGTGGATGCCGACCGGAACGTCGAGGTGCGCCTGCGCCTGCTGCCCATCAAGCTGCTCGCGCTGCGCCATCAGCCCGCCGCCAGCACGCCCGAGCGCCAGGTGTATGCCATCGTCGGCGGCCTGCTCGCACGGCAGAGCGCCGCCGGGCGCCCGCGGTTCGAGTTCCACACCCTCCTCGACGGGCGCTACACCATGACCGCCATCCACGACTATGCGCCGTCCCTGCCCTGGTATCTCTACATCCTGAGTCAGGCCGCGGCGCACCTGCTGGTGATGCGCCGCTACCAGCGCCGCCTGGCGCGGCTCGCCCGCTGAGGCCAGTCGCCCCAGAGCGCGCCGTACAAAACCCGCCGCGCAGGGATTGGTTTAACATCCCTGTGGTCTCAGCGCAGAGGACACACAGCGGCAGCGCCAGTCAATGAACCTACGGGACATCAAGTACATCCTCGCCGTGGCGGAGACCCGGCATTTCGGCAAGGCGGCGGAGCGCTGCTTCGTGAGCCAGCCCACGCTCTCCGGGCAGATCAAGAAGCTGGAGGACCAGCTGGGGGTGGTGATCTTCGAGCGCACCAACCGCTCGGTGGAGGTCACGCCCATCGGCGAGCAGATCCTGGAGCATGCGCGGCTCCTGGTGGAGCAGGCGGACGCCATCGAGCAGGTGGCCCGCGCATACCAGGACCCGCTGGCGGGCCCGCTGCGCGTGGGCGCCATCCCGACCCTGAGCCCCTATCTGATGCCCCTGGTGCTGGTGCCGCTCAAGCGCCGCTGTCCGCAATTGCAGCTGGTGCTGTTCGAGGAGACCACGGACGCGCTGCTGCGCCGCCTGGAGCGGCATGAGCTGGACGCGGCGCTGCTGGCCACGCCGACGCCCAACCCCGATCTCACCAGCATTCCGCTGTTCGACGAGCCCTTCTGGCTCGCCCATCCGCGCAAGCATCCGCTCTACGACAAGGACGACATCACCCAGGCAGATCTGGAGTCCATCGACCTGCTGCTGCTCTCGGAAGGGCACTGCCTGAGCCACCAGGTCATGGAGGTGTGCAAGCTCGCGGACCGCCCGCGCACCGGCGAGATGGCGGACCTGCGTGCGGCGAGCCTGGAGACCCTGCTGCAGCTGGTTGGCGCCGGCTTCGGCTGCACCCTGGTGCCGGCGCTGGCCATCCGCGGCAGTTGGATGACCGACAGCGGCATCATCGCCCGCGGGCTCGACCTGCCGGACGCCAAGCGCCGCATTTCGCTGGTGTTCCGCCGCACCTTCCCGCGGCGGGCGGCACTTGAGACCTTCGCCGAGGTGACCCTGAGCCAGCTGCCGAACACCGTGAAGGTGGTCAACCAGTGAGCTCCGGCGCAGGGGGCAGCGCCACGGCAGCCGCCGCGCCGGCGCTGAGTCAGTTCTTCGCCACCGCCGCCCGCAACCTCGAAACCCTGCTGGCGGAGGAGCTGCGCGGTCTCGGCATCGCCTCCGCCCAGGAGACCCGCGCCGGCGTGCGCTTCTCGGGCAGCCTCGCGGATGCCTACCGTGTGCTGTTGTGGTCGCGCGTGGCGAGCCGGGTGCTGCTGCCGCTGGCGGGCTTCGACGCGCCGGACGCCGACAGCCTCTACGCCCGGGTGCGGGAGATCCACTGGCCGGACCACCTGGCACCGGGCCGCACCCTGGCGGTGCACCTGGACGCGGTACGCTCGGGCATCGACAACAGCCACTTCGGGGCGCTCAGGGTCAAGGACGCCATCGTGGACCAGTTCCGCGACCTGGGCCTGGCGCGCCCCAACGTGGACACCGCCCGCCCCGACCTCGGCATCCGCTGCCAGGTGTTCCGCGACCGGGCCAGCCTGTCCCTGGACCTCGCCGGTGCCCCCCTGCACCGCCGCGGCTGGCGCGTGCAGGAGGTCGCCGCACCGCTCAAGGAGCACCTCGCCGCCGCCGTGCTGCTGCGCGCCGGCTGGCCGGACATCGCCGCCGCCGGCGGTGGGCTGCTGGACCCCCTGTGCGGTGCCGGCACCCTGCCCATCGAGGCCGCGCTCATGGCCGCCGACATCGCCCCCGGCCTGCTGCGCAGCGAGCTCGGTGTGCACTGGGGCTGCCTCGGCTGGGCCGGCCACGACGCGGCGGCCTGGGCGGACCTGCTGGCGGAGGCCCGCGCGCGCCGCGTGGCGGGACTGACCGCGCTCGGCCGCCGCCGGCTCCACATCCGCGGCTCGGACCAGGACCCGCAGGCGGTGCGCGCGGCGCAGGCCAACGCCGAGCGCGCCGGGCTCGGCGGGCATCTGCGCTTCGAGCGCCGCGCCCTGGGCGACTGCGCGCCGGCGCCGGACGAGCCCCCGGGGCTCCTGGTCACCAACCCGCCCTATGGCGAGCGCCTCGGCGCCCAGTCCGAGCTGCCGGCGCTGTACGCGACCCTGGGGGCCGTACTGCGGGAGCGCTTCGACGGCTGGCGTGCCGCGGTGCTCACCGGCAACCCGGACCTGGGCAAGGGCATGGGCCTGCGTGCGGCGCGCTTCCACACCCTCTACAACGGCCCCATCGAGTGCCGGCTGCTGCATTTCCGCGTGAGCGCCGAGGCGCATGTCTCGGACCGTCCGCGCCCCCTGCCCGCCGCCGAGCGCGGCCCGGGGGCGGAGATGCTCGCCAACCGGCTGCGCAAGAACCAGAAGGCGCTCGCCAAGTGGCTGCGGGCGGAGGGCATCGGCTGCTGGCGCCTGTACGATGCGGACCTGCCGGAGTACGCGCTGGCCATCGATGTCTACGCCTCCGCCGAGCCCGACACGCCCGACCGCCGCTTCGTGCACGTGCAGGAATACGCGCCGCCGGCAAACGTCGACCCCAAGGCCGCGCGCCGCCGGCTGCGCGAGGCCATGGGCGTCATCGCCGACGTGCTCGGGGTGCCGGAGCAAGACCTCTTCTTCAAGGTCCGTCAGCGCCAGCGCGGCGCGGCCCAGTACGAGCGGCAGGGGCAGACGGGTCAGTTCCACGTGGTGGCGGAGGACGGGCTCAAGCTGCTGGTGAACTTCGCGGATTATCTGGACACCGGCCTGTTCCTGGACCACCGCGACACGCGCCGGCTGGTGCGCGAGCGCTCGCGCGACCGACACGTGCTGAACCTGTTCTGCTACACGGCGAGCGCGAGCGTCCATGCGGCGGCCGGCGGCGCCCGCTCCACCACCGGCGTGGACCTGTCGCGCACCTACATGGACTGGGCTCGGCGCAACCTGGCTCTGAACGGCTTCACCGGCCGCGACCACCAGCTGATCCAGGCGGACTGCCTCACCTGGCTCGCCAACGCACGCGCCTACCGCGGGCGCTTCGGGCTCATCTTCCTGGACCCGCCCACCTTCTCAAGCTCCAAGCGCATGCAGGGGACCTTCGACGTGCAGCGCGACCACGTGCATCTGATCCGCGCCGCTGTCGCCCTGCTCGCCCCCGACGGCGAGCTCATCTTCTCCACCAACCGGCGCCGCTTTCGGCTCGACAGCGATGCCCTGGCGCAGCACGGTGAGCTTCAGATCGAGGACATCAGCGACGCCACCATCCCCCGCGACTTCCGCCGCAACCCCCACATCCACCGCTGCTGGCGGCTGCGCAGACCGGGTTAAGGCGTCGCCGGCACCGAGGGCGCCGTGCGCTCGGGCAGGGCCACCTCGATGAAGGTCGTCACCGGCTCCCCCGCCGCGGGCAGCAGCGGGTCCCCGGCGCGGCGGAAGCAGCAGCGGCCGTGCCCCGTGATGCCGTACTCGGTCCAGGTGCCGTCCGGGAAGAAGGCGCAGTCGCCGACGCTCGCCCCCTCCAGGCGGTAGTAGAGCGCGCCCATGACCCAGAAGTCCGCCGCCGAGGGCTGCTTGTAGCCGAGCGCCGTGCGGTAGATGGGATGGGTATGGAACACGGGAATCGGCACATAGCGCGCGGACAGATGCGCATACAACAGCACGTCGGAAATCACCCCGGACACGGCGCCGCGGGTCAGGAAGCAGCCGACGCGGTCCTCGACACTGTCGTAGATCAGGTCCAGCGACATCTCGCAGCGTGAGAGGCGCTGCAGCGCAAGCGCCGCCTCCGGCGTGGCGCAACCGGGGATGGAGCAGGCATCGCTGTCGTTGTTGCGCGCGGCGAGGCGCTCCACCCGCGCCTCCCGCCAACCCGCGAGCAGGGCATCCGGCCGTGCCGCGTCCAGCAGCCGGCAATCGCGCCACAGTCTGGGGTCCGGGCGGTAACAGTCCCGCGCCGCCGTGGACATCCCATTCCAGAGCTCCGCGGCGAACTTCGGATTGGCCTGGTAGACCTGCGCGGCATCGCGCCGGCCGAGCCGCCGGGCGGCGGCAAGCATGGACAGGGACATGGGCCAGAGCCGCGGCAGCGCCGGCTCCGCATCCGCCGGCACGGCCCCGCGCCGGCTGACGCTGCCCTGGGCAGCGGGCCCCTGCACCTCCAGCGCCGGCCCCAGGATGAAGCGCCGGCGCTGCGCCTGCGCCGGGGCATCCGGGGCGCAGCCGGGGTCGTCCCGCCAGTCCGCGAACAGATCGCGCAGGGTGCGGTTGCCGAGGCGCTCGACGGCCTCCCCCACCGGCAGCCAGCAAGGCTGGCCCTCGGCGGTCTCGGGGCCCAGGATCACGGCCTGGTGCTCGCAGAAGACCACCAGCACGGTGCAGTCGAACTGCTGATACGGGCCCTCGCGATAGCGCTCGGCGACGCGGAAGTCCGCCAGCGGCGGCGGCTCGGGGATGGCCTCCTCCGCCAGCTCGCGGCGGGCGTCCTCGCGCACGTCCAGCCGTCCGGGCACCAGGCCGAAGGTGAGCGTGCCGCGGCGCAGGCCCTGCACCGGCGAGAGGCCGCAGCGGTATTCACGGGTGCGCAGCAGCAGCAGCTTGTCTGCCTGCGGGTCGATGCACAGCACCTGCACCGTCTGCGGCGTGAAGCCGGCGCGGTCGAGCAGCGCCGTCAGCCCATGCCAGACGGTGGCCTTGAGCAGCCAGCGCAGCCATTGCACGAGGCGCACGCGGCGTGGCAGCGGTGGTTGCGGTTGCGTGGGCTCCATGATGGGCTGATCTGCTCCGGTCGGCGCACGGTGCCGCCCCGTGCAGACCGGAGTGTAAGCCAGTGCCGACGGGCGACCAAGACGCGTTGCCCGGCGGCCCGGCTGCCGGCACCGCCTCAGGAGCGCGCCCGGGCCAGTCGCTCCAGGTTGCGCAGCAGCCGGCGCAGCTCCCGCTCCAGGCCCTGCTTCACCAGCGCAGTCCCCACCAGCGGCGGCACCGTGAAGGCCGGCGTCAGCTCGGCGCGGTAGGACACCCGCACGCCGTCCGGCCGTGGCGACAGGCGCCATTCGGTGCGGCCCGCGCGGAAATCGCTCTGCGCCGGTACGATGACCGCCAGCAGCCGCTGCGGGTCCTCCCGAACGTCCTCAACGCGCTTCAGCTCCCGGCAGAAGAGCTCCCGGATGCAGGCCCGCAGCAGGGTGGTGACCCGGGCGTCATAGGGCGCCGGCGCCGCCCGCACGCTGCTCTGCCGGATGGACGGATTCAGCGCCGTCAGATTGGCGTAATCCGTGAGCGTGGCACGCACCGCCGCTGCAGGCGCGGCAATCTCCATGTCCGCGCGCAGCCGGTAGCGGCCGTCCTCGTGGTGTACATCGAGCGACAGCAGGGATTCGGCGGGGAGCGGCGCGGCGGCGAGGGCGAGCAGCGGCAACAGCGCGATGGCGACCCACCACCGGCGGCGTCGAAGTGTGATTGCGCGCATGCTCAGACCTCGCTCAGGCCGCCGTCCACCACATACTCGGAGCCGGTGACGAAGGACGCGAGCCCGGAGAGCAGGAACAGCGCCACCTGGGCCGCCTCGGCCGGCGTGCCGAAGCGCCCGAGTGGTACACGGGCGCGCACGGACTCGGCGATGGCGGCGGCGGCCGCCTCCGGCATGCCGGAGCGCGCGTAGAAATCCGTCTTAATCGGCCCCGGACTCACCGCGTTCACGCGGATACCCCGGGGCGCGAGCTCCGCCGCCAGCACCCGCACCAGGGAGCGCAGCGCGCCTTTGCTCGCCGCATAGGCGGCCGCCCCCGGCAGGCCGCTGTCGCGGGCGACGGAGGTGTTGAGCACCAGGGCGCCGCCGTCCACCAGCAGCGGCGCCAGCGCCCGGGCCTGGAGCATCGGCCCGCGCACGTTGACGGCAAACTGGCGGTCGATGGCCTCGGTGGTGAGCGCCGGCAGCGGCTCGAAGCTCGCGGTGCCCGCGTTCAGAAAGGCACCGTCAAGGCCGCCGAGGCCCTCGCGCACCGCCGCCGCCAGCTGCTCCGCCGCCGCCGGGTCCCCCGCATCGTTGCGTCGCGAGGTGACACCGGGGCAGTCCGCCTCCAGCGCCGCCAGCCGCTCGGCGGAGGTGCCGGTCACCAGCACACGGGCGCCGGCATCGTACAGCAGCTCAGCCGCGGCACGGCCGATGCCGCTGCTGCCGCCGGTCACCAGAAAGCGCTTGCCGGCAAAGTCGAGCCCCAGTGCATTGCTCACGCTGCATCACCCATCGCAATCAACCCGTCATCGCTACATGGGCCCGCAAGCGGCCACCAGAAGCCCCCCATCCAGTCCAACGCCCACATCCACCGCACCGGCCCCAGCTCCGCGGCAGCTCTTTTTTGACGCCCGTACACTTGTTTTGCGGGGACAGTACACTGGTTTCCCAGGCCGTTGTTCGGGGACAGTACACTGATTTCCCGGGCCAAAAAGGGGAGGCATACCTGAGCCATCCACAGATTCCCGCGCCGAGAAGCAGTGGCCTGCTGCCAGCTTTCGACGCGTAATCCGCGGCAGAGTCGCAGCTGCCTCGCCGCCGCGCGGCTGAGCGGAATCGCCGGCCCTTCAGCCGACTCACCGCCGACGCGGCTCAATGCCGCGTCGACGGCCTCTGGACCGGCACGGGGCCGCATGCACAACCGCCCGTCCAGGGCCGCATGGGCCAACGCCCGGCTCCGGCGCCGCAGCTCGCGCGCCGGGGGCATCGAGCCCCCGGCGCGCGACGCCGGCTGAAAGCCGGCGCCCCCAGTCCTGCCCGCGCGCTCTCCAGGCCGAAGGCGCGGGGATGCCCCAGGGACCGTATCCTCATTGTCTGGTCCGTTGAACCCCAACAGCATCTTGGAAAACGTTATGGGGGACAGTACACGCAACCTTTTTTTGGGGGGAACTTTTTGGGGGGACAGTATCCTCAACCCCCGCAGCATGCTGCGCCGCAGCCCGACCCGACTGGACCGCCGCGAACGCTCCCGCCGACCCACCCGGACCTTGCGTCCCGAGCCATCCACCCCCAATTGCCATGGAACCCGCAGGGCGATAGACTGTCCGATCCTGCGAACAGGGGGCGACTTGGCTTCGACGTGGGTCGCAAAACCCGAGGTGCATGCCGAGGTGCGGGATACCTCGTAAAACCATCCGCAAATCAATAGTTGCCAACGACGACAACTACGCCCTCGCTGCTTAATCCCAGCGGGCCTCACACCGTCACTTGCCTGTGGGCGGCGGATTCGTGGGGTAACCTTACACAGGATCGCGATGACGGGGGCCCGGACCTGATTCGCTAAAACCCCAAATTCGGGATCGCCGACCAATCGCCCTGTCCCTCGGGCGGTGGAAGGTTAAACACAATAGAGCGGACTAAGCATGTAGTACCGACGGCGGAGGGCTCGCGGACGCGGGTTCGATTCCCGCCGCCTCCACCAACAAGAAAACGCCGCGGCCGTCTTTACAGACGACCGCGGCGTTTTTTCGTTGATGAACCGAAGATTGCACCGTTCGACGGCGAGCGATTTTGCCGGCGGAAAGCGTTGCGAACATGCATGACGGCGCGGGGACGACGCCCATCGACCTTGCGGTGCGGCAGCGCACGCCTGCAGAGACGAAGCGCGCTCTACCAGGCATCGAGCAACATGCGATAAGCCACATTGCCGTTCAGGACCTGAAACAAGCGCTGCTCCGCCCCCTTGTCGTAACGCATGTTGTAGAAGGGGATGCGCTTCGCCAGGGTGCCACGCTGCACCCTCCCCTTGCGTTGCTCCAGCACGGTCGGATTCCACGGGAGGTCCAGGTTGATCAGGCTGCCCAGGCGTTGCAGGTTCAGGCCGGTGCTCGCCGCGTTCGTGCCGATCAGGGGATGCGCGTGGCCCGGTATTGCTCCAAGCGCATGCCGGCCGGCTGGTCGTCACCGGGTGGGGTCATCGTCCTATCCATCGAGGTCAAAGGTGGTCTGCCGGCGTCATGCGCGCGTGGAGCACGCGCACGATCTCGATCGTGTCGGCAGGAGCGCCAACCGCGCGAAAGTAGATGACGTGGCGCTGCTGCGGACAGCTCTGGAGCCCTTCGGCGAGGTCCGTCCGGGGTTTCCAGAGCGCAGGGTTGTTGCAGAGCCATGCGAAACGGACCACCAGGTCGTCCACGTAGCGGTCCGCCGGATCAATGCCCCATTGCGCGACGCTATAGAGCCAGATCTAGACCCAGATCTCGGCAAGGTCCACCTCCGCGCGGGCGGAAAGCCGGTAGATCATTCCTTACCGAGTCGCTCGCGGCCGGCGGCCTTGATCCGCTCGGCGAGCTTGGGCAAGGCTTCAGGCGCGTAATCGGTGTAGGCACCGCGCTCTAAATCGGCCAGCCCCGCGTCGATCTCGGCGCGGAGCTGGCGGAGCTTGATGTCGTTCAGCTCGTCGTACTCCTCCTTGGAGAGTACGACCGCCACCGGGCGGCCATGGCACTCAATGGTGACGGGCTCGCGCCGCGCGGTGTCCAAATGCTGGCCGAACCGGCCCTTGGCGTCGTGGAAGGACATGTTCTGCACGCGGGCTCTCGGGGATTGGGGTGATCGGGCCAAACTAGGCCAACCCCGCCCGGTTCGCAAGGAGCTGTCGCCATGCTCGGCCACCTGGCCGAAGTCGTGCAGGGCGGTCGCGGTCGGGGGCGTCGATG
The DNA here is from genome assembly GCF_913063425.1 of uncultured Thiohalocapsa sp. Classification (GTDB taxonomy): domain Bacteria; phylum Pseudomonadota; class Gammaproteobacteria; order Chromatiales; family Chromatiaceae; genus Thiohalocapsa. The sequence goes on along the minus strand of NZ_CAJXYK010000056.1, from coordinate 937 downwards.
CCGGGTTCGGCGTAGGCAGCGCCGTTGTCGGCCGGGTTGCTGCCGTCCAGGCTTTAGAGCAGCTTGCTCCCGGGCGGCACCACCTGGACCTTGAGCACCTGATGGCCTGCCGTCGGCGACGGCATGAAGGCGTAGTCGAGACAGCAGGCCTTGTCTTTTGGGGCGAACATCTCCTTGAGCTTGCCCTCGATGCGCTCGTCGCGGTCCGCGTTGGAGCAGACGTTGACCTAGCTGTTGATCTGCGCATTGAGGTTTCTGTGACGCTGAAACAGATAGCGCCCGGACTTGGTTTGCTGGATGTACCAGCAGGTGTCGTAGAGGCGCTTCAGGGCGTCGCGCATACCCTGGATGCTTTCGCCCGGGGCGAGCAGGTATTACGCCAGCTCGGGCTCGGTGGGGCCGCGGGGGTTGACCTCGGCCCGGGATGCCGAGAACAGCCAGCGGACGCAGCGCGTCGCGAGGCCGTCGGTGTCGTCATCCAGACTCTCGGCGTGGGACGTGCCGCTGTTGGCGATCTCCGTCTACAAGGCATCGCGCAGGGACTTCTTGACCTCGATGAAGCGGCTCGCGACGTTGGCGTCGTTCAGGTCCGCGGTCTCCAGGGAGCGCATCTGCTCCTGAAGGGCATGGTCCGTCACTGCAACGACCCGAAGAAAACCGGCACTGGACAGGGCCTGCTCCACGGTCGGATCACCGGCAAGCCACTCTGCGCAAACGCCCGGCGGCAGCAGCACGGACTTGACGTAGGTCCCAAGCAGATCCAGCCGTCCTTGTCGATGGAGGACGACCGCAACGGTGGTATCCGGGTTCCCGCGAACAGCTCGGCGACCTTCTGCGAGGCGCGGATGCGCCGCCAGGCACAAGGCCTGCTTCATCGGCGAGCTTGAAGGCCAGGCCGAACCGGATACAGGATCAGGTCGCCGTTCGACCCCCGGCT
>NZ_CAJXYK010000055.1 GCF_913063425.1 uncultured Thiohalocapsa sp. | reverse complement strand
TCCCAGGAGTGCATCTGCCGGAACGGCACACCCATCTTCTGGAAGATGTACTTCTCTTTGATGCCGGAGCCGATGAGGTCAGGCTTCACGCGCTTGACGAACTCCTCGAACTCATAGCCGGTGACATCGTCATAGAGCAGCGTGGCGTTGCCCATTTCCTTCATGGTGCGGTCGTAGTCGTCGTTGTGCGCGAACTCGTAGCCCGTGCCGACCACTTCCATGCCGAGGTCTTCGTAGGCGCCGATGATGTGACGCGGGCGCAGGCCTCCGACGTAGAGCATGACCTTCTTGCCTTCGAGCCGCGGACGGTACTTGGCAATGACCGCGTCGTACTCGGCCTGGTACTTGGCGATGACGCGCTCGGCGCCTTCCTTGATCTTGTCGTCGAAGCGCTCAGCGATGGCGCGCAGGCTCTCGGCGATCTTGGTGGGGCCGAACAGGTTGTACTCCATCCACGGAATGCCGTACTTCTCTTCCATGTGCCGGCTGATGTAGTTCATCGACCGGTAGCAGTGGATGAGATTCAGCTTGACCTTGGGGGTCAGCTCCATTTCGCTGAGCGTGCCGTCGCCGGACCACTGGGCCACCACGCGCAGGCCCATTTCCTCCAGCAGGATGCGCGAGGACCAGGCGTCGCCGCCGATGTTGTAATCGCCGATGATGGCGACATCATAGGGCGTGCTCTCGAAGCTGCTGTCGGTGTCGCGGTTGTGCAGCACGTGGTCGCGGATGGAGTCGTTGGCGATGTGATGGCCGAGCGACTGGGAGACACCGCGGAAGCCCTCGCAGCGCACCGGGACCACGGGCTTCGCAAGCTCCTTGGTCTTCTTCTTCGACACCGACTCGATGTCGTCACCGATGAGGCCGATGGGGCACTCGGACTGGACGGACATGCCCTTGGCCAGCGGGAAGAGCTGGTTGATCTCGTCGACAATCTTGTCGAGCTTCTTGTCGCCGCCGAAGACGATGTCCTTCTCCTGGAAGTCGGAGGTGAAGTTCATCGTGCCGAAGGTGTTGACGCCGGTCCAACCGACGTAGTAGTTGCGCCGACCGGCACGGGAGTACTGGCCGCAGCCCACAGGGCCGTGGGAGATGTGGATCATGTCCTTGATGGGACCCCAGACCACGCCCTTGGAGCCGGCGTAGGCACAGCCGCGGATGGTCATGACACCGGGCTGTGACTTGCGGTTGGAGGTGATGCACTTCTTTGACTGCTCCACGCTCTGGTCGTTCACGGCCAGGTGCTTGGCGCGGTCTTTCTTCGCCTTCTCGGGATAGACCTCGAGGACCTCCTGGATGAGGGCCTGGGTCTCTTCGCGGGTCATTGCTGCCATGTCGGCTTTCCTCGTGTCGGCGCCGCCGCCAATCCGCGGACGGTCGCTCGGTGAAGAACCAGTGGGCCCCTCTCCCCTCCGGGAGAGGGAAAAGGGGAGAGGGGTGGGGGCCGCGCCCCGGAGACCGGCCCGCCGTCGGCGACGGCCGCCGGTGCAGGTGCGATGCCCGTTAGGCGACGGCCTCTTCGTCGGCGGTCTTGCCGACAATGCTCTCGTCCTCTTCGTCCATGAGGCCGAAGTCCATCAGCAGATCCTCGAGGGCATCCATGGAGATCGGCGTCGGGATGACGAAGTTCGTGTTGTCGATGATCTTCTGCGCCAGCGTGCGGTACTCGTCCGCCTGCTTGGCCTTCGGGTCATACTCGATGACCGTCATGCGACGGATCTCGGCGCGCTGCACGACGTTGTCGCGGGGCACGAAGTGGATCATCTGGGTGCCGAGCTGGCGGGCCAGCTCCATGATCAGCTCGTCCTCGCGGGCGGTGTTGCGGCTGTTGCAGATGAGGCCGGCCAGGCGCACGCCGCCGGAGCTGGCGTACTTGACGATGCCCTTGGAGATGTTATTGGCCGCGTACATGGCCATCATCTCGCCGGAGACGACGATGTAGATCTCCTGCGCCTTGTTCTCGCGAATCGGCATGGCGAAGCCGCCGCACACCACGTCGCCCAGCACGTCGTAGAAGACGAAGTCGAGCTCCTCGTCGTAGGCCCCTTCCTCTTCCAGGAAGTTGATGGCGGTGATGACGCCGCGGCCCGCGCAGCCCACACCCGGCTCCGGGCCGCCGGACTCGACGCACTTGATGCCGGCGTAGCCGACGCGCAGCACGTCTTCCAGCTCCAGGTCTTCCACCGAGCCGGCATCGGCGGCCAGGTGCATAATGGTCTCCTGCGCCTTGGCGTGGAGGATCAGGCGCGTGGAGTCGGCCTTCGGGTCGCAGCCGACGATCATGACCTTCTTGCCGAGCTCGGCGAGGCCGGACACGAGGTTCTGGGTGGTCGTGGACTTACCGATGCCGCCCTTACCGTAGATGGCGCATTGACGCAGTGCCATGGGTCTGTCTCCCGGTTGTGTCGCCCCGTGCGGGGCGGTGGATGAAGTTGGCTGTGCCCGGGGTAAAGCAGACGCCGTGCCAGGATGGCAGGGTGATCGCAAGATGCTGATTGTATGGGCTTTAGAGGGGGCGGCATGGGTCTCGTCGCTTGGTCGGATAGCCGACAAAGACCTAAGCTTTGTGGGTGTGGCAACATGGTTGGGAGGTGCGAAGTACGAAGTGGGAAGTACGAAGTACGCAGCGGGTTCGGCGCGGCGCGGGCGCGCAGCACGCTGCGGCGTCGGAGTGCAGTGTGCTCCGTGGCCAGCCAGGCCAACGGTCGGCTCAGCATCTCGCCGGCGGCGCCCGATCTGCGGCTGGGAGGCTGGGCCGGCGACCGCCGTACCCCGTACGCCGTACTTCACTTCACAGGCTGCCTTAAACGCGCCCGAGCGGAACCGAATCGCCCCTGAGGCATAACCGACATAAATGACAACAACCCTCCCCCGCCACGCCCGGCTGCCGCTCAACCGCTGCAATCTGCCCGCCGTGATCCTGGGCGGCCTCACCTACCAGTTGCACCCGGCGCCGTTGGAGCTGGACGGTGTGCGCAATTTCCACCAGGACCTGTTCAGCCTCCTGGCACCGGTGGGCTCCCACCGCGAGCGGGCGGCCCTGTTCGTGGACTACATGGCCGTGCACTTCTGCCTCGACGACCTCGAGGAGGCGGGCCTGTCGCCCGGGCGGGTGCGCAAGTCGCGCCGCAATGCCAACTACCTGCGCATGGTGCGCGGCTGGTCCTTCGACTCGGACGGGCGCGAGGGCGCGGTGCTGAAGCACTGGGTGGAGAGCCGTTTCGGCCTCCTCGCGCGCCACCACGCGGGTCCGCTGGACGGGCGCGACAGCGAGGCGTACTACCAATACCTTGCCGCGGGCAGTCACGGGCTGTACGCAACCAACGCCTTGGAGGCGCAGCTCGACCTGCTCTACACCTATTGCCAGTACGAGCTGACGCGTCAGCACCCGGAGGAGACCCACCTGACGCTCTACCGCGGCAGCAACCGCATCGACGAGCACGAGGTGCTGGCGCGTGATGCGGACGGCAGCTGTCAGGTGCTGCTCAACAACCTGAACAGCTTCACCAGCGACCGCGAGCGTGCCGACGAGTTCGGCGACTACATCCTCACCGCCGAGGTGCCGCTGCCCAAGATCTGCTTCTACAACGGGCTGCTTCCCGGCATGCTGAAGGGCGAGGACGAGCTGGTCGTCATCGGCGGCGTCTACAGGGTGCACATCGACACCTTCTGACGCTGTCCCGCCCGGCTGTCACCACACCGCCCCCGCGGGCCGAAGCCTAAGCGCGCTGCTGCTGCGATCACATCAGACCTGCCTGCACCCCTGGAGAATCTCCATGTCCGATGTCCTGATGCGCCTCGCCGAGGTGCTGGAAGCGCGTAAGGCGGCCGACCCCGAGTCGTCCTACGTTGCGAAGCTCTACGCCAAGGGGCTCGACGCCATCCTGAAGAAGGTGGGCGAGGAGGCCACCGAGACGGTGATGGCCGCCAAGGACGGTGTGCCGGAGCGGCTCGTCTGCGAGGTGGCCGACCTGTGGTTTCACACCTTGGTGCTGCTGTGCCAGCAGGGCCTGCGCCCGGAGCAGGTGCTCGCGGAGCTGGACCGCCGCTTCGGCCTGTCCGGACTCGAGGAGAAGGCACGCCGCGGCGGCTGATGCAATGGCCCCCGCCGCCGGCGCCGGTACCGGCGCCGAGCCCCATCATCCACCGCGAATACGGTATGATCCGGCGTCTTTCCCCGGGGCGGCGTCGCCCGCATATCGCCCGGGAGCAGTCGCCGCCCCGAGCCGGGGCGGGCCGGCTTTCCTAAACGTTCAAGGCTCGCCCGATGCAGGCGGGCTCGGAGGTCAATATGGGCATGGGTGGCATCAGTATCTGGCAGCTGTTGATCGTCTTGGTGATCGTGCTGCTGTTGTTCGGCACCAAGCGGCTGCGCAACATCGGCTCGGATCTCGGCGGGGCCGTCAAGGGCTTCCGCTCGGCCATGAGCGACGCCGGCAAGGGTGACGACGAGGAATCCAGGAAGCTCGAAGACGCCAAGGCCGAGCGCACGGCGGAGACCGACATGGGTGCGGACACCGGCGGTGACACCGCCGGCACCCAGCCCGGCGCGGACAAGTCCAAGGTCTGACGCAGGCCGCATTCGTTTCCCGATATGATCCCCGCTTTTCCCCGCGCTCGGAGCTGACCCGCCGCCATGTTCGATATCGGCGCCCTGGAGCTGATCCTGATCGGCATCGTGGCCCTGCTGGTGGTGGGTCCGGAGCGCCTGCCGAAGCTCGCACGCACCGCCGGTCTCTGGGCGGGGCGTGCGCGTCGGGCCTTCATGTCGGTGAAGGATGAGATCGACCGGGAGATCAAGGCCGAGGAGCTGAAGGAGATCCTGCGCAAGCAGGCGGCGTCCAATCCGCTGGAGCAGATCATCGAAGAAGACGGCAGCGTTCGGGACGACAAGCGACAGCGGGCGCGCAGCGGCGCCGACAGCGACCAGCGCGGTCGCAGCGCGGGCGCGGATGCGTCCGGACACAGCGGGGACCCGCCCTGAGCCGCGCCGGCAACATCGCCATCCCCCGTGAGCATCCCGGCAGCCGCAAACCGCCACGCCGGCGCGCAGACAGCGCCCTCACCAGCAGCACCCTGTTCATTCAAGCGCCGTCAGCGCGGCGCTGAGGCAGCCCCATGACCCCCCAGCATCACCAGGACCAAACCGACGACGGTCTCGGCGGCGAGCAGCCGTTCATGTCGCACCTGGTGGAGCTGCGCGACAGGCTGTTGCGTATGGTGATCGCCATCGCGGTGGTCTTCCTGCTGTTGTTCCCGTTCGCCAACGAGATCTACACCTTCGTCGCCGAGCCCATCCGCGCCCAGCTGCCCGAGGGCTCGCAGATGATCGCCACCCAGGTGGCATCGCCCTTCCTGACGCCGTTCAAGCTCGCCCTGGTGGTGGCGGTGTTCGTGGCCATGCCCTACCTGCTGTACCAGTTCTGGGCCTTTGTCGCGCCCGGGCTGTATACGCACGAAAAGCGCCTCGCGCTGCCGCTGGTCTCCTCCAGCATCGTGCTCTTCTACCTGGGCATGGCGTTCGCGTACTTCGTGGTCTTCCCGCTGGTGTTCCGTTTCTTCACGGCGGTGACGCCCGATGGCGTGGCGCAGATGCCGGACATCGCCTTCTACCTGGAGTTCGTGCTGAAGCTTTTCTTCGCCTTCGGCATCGCCTTCGAGATTCCCATCGCCACCATCCTGCTGGTGGCCGTGGGTGCCACCACGCCCAAGGCACTTGCACAAAAGCGTCCCTACGTCATCGTCGGCGTGTTCGTCGCCGGCATGCTGCTGACGCCGCCGGACGTCATCAGCCAGACGCTGCTCGCCATCCCCATGTGGCTCCTGTTCGAGGCCGGCATCTTTTTCTCCCGCTGGTTCGAGCACCGTCGCCCCGCGGGCGGAGCGAGCCCGTCTCCCGAGGGCGGCGGCAGCGCCCCAGGCCCCGGTTACGGCAGCGGCCGCCCGACGCCGGTGGCGCCGGGCGGCGGCACTGAGGTGGGCCGCGAGATCGACGGCGGAGACCTGGATGAGCCCGGCCGCTATCGACCGATGACAGACGCGGAGATGGAGGCTGAGCTCGATGCCATCGAGGCCGAGGAGGCCGCGGACGCCGAGGCGGCGCCGCCCAAGCCCGCCTCCCCGGGGGTTGCAGCGACGAACCCCGCACAGGCCCGGATCGAGGAGCTGATCCGCAGCGCCAATGAGCGTCGGGCCGATGGCGACATGGCCTCCGCCCGCACGCTGCTGTATCTGGTACTGGAAGAGGGCGACGCGGACCAGCGCCGGGTCGCCCGCAACATTCTTGCGGACCTTGACCGGGACTGAGCCCGCCCCGGCGCGGCCGAGCCGCGCATGCAATCTGCCGGAGCCCGGCGCTGGATCCCCGGCTGCTGCCGCCCCGAGTCGACGTTGGACTACACTCACGGCTCGCCGGCGTCAGGAGCGTCCTGTGCTGACACAATAATGATCGACGGAGGTCGCGCCCATGGCCACCCCGCAGCAGATCCACTACAAGCAGAACCGGCTGAAGCAATTACGCGCCTTCTGCCACGCGGCGCGCACCGGCAGCGTCAGTGCGGCGGCGGAGAAGATCTTCCTGAGCCAGCCGACGGTGTCGTTGCAGATCCAGGCGCTGGAGCGGGAGCTGGACACCGTGCTGTTCGAGCGTCGTGGGCCCAAAATCCGGCTCACGCCCGAGGGAGAGCTGCTCTATGAGCTGGCGCAGCCCTTGGTGGAGGGCATGGACAAGCTGCACGAGACCTTTGCCGTGCACTGCGGACGGGTGGACCAAGGCAGCCTGGACATCGCCGCCGGCGAGGCCACCATCCTGTACATCCTCCCGGAGTCCGTGCGTCGTTTCGTCGGCCAGTATCCGGGTATCGACCTACGGCTGCACAACGTCACCGGGCGCGACGGCCTGGAGATGCTGCGGGCGGATGCGGTGGACATGGCGGTGGGCTCGATGCTGGAGGTGCCGGACGACATCACCTACCGTCCGGTGGTCACCTACACGCCGACCCTCATTACGCCGGCGGGCCACCCACTCGCCGACAAACAGGACGTGACGCTCGCCGAGATCGCCGAGCACGGGCTCATCCTGCCGCCGCGGCACCTCAGCACCTGGCGCATGGTGGACCTGATGTTCCGCCAGCAGGAGCTGGACTACAAGGTAACCCTGGAGGCCGGCGGCTGGGAGGTCATCAAGAAGTACGTGGAGCTGGGTCTCGGCGTCTCCATCGTCACCGATCTGTGTCTCACCGGTCGAGAGCGGCTTGGCCGCGTGCCGCTGGAGCAGTACTTCCCGAAGCGCAGCTACGGCATCGTGCTGCGCCGGGGCAAGTTTCTGTCGCCGCAGACCAAGCGGTTTCAGGAGGTCATGGATCTGGTCTATCCCGGCGAGCCGCGGGATCGGGTGGGGCGTCAGCGCCGGGGCGAGGGTGATCTAGGGGACGGCCTGATGGGCTGAGCGTGGACCTTGGCGCAAGCTCCCCCGTAACCGAGGTGTGCTTTCTTGGCCACTGCGGGATTCGAGGCCCTGACGGCCGCAGGCGGCGCGGCCGGCGGAGCGCAGGGTGCGGCACCGGCAGCTGCCGTGTGCACCGGGCCCGGTGCTGAAAGCCTTTGCACTTGAACCGGAGCGGGGAATGGTCTACAGGCCAGGCGCGGGATTTTGCCGACGCCTGCGCGGCGGGCCGTGACGGGCCAAAACTGGCCATCAGGCCCTCAAAGACAGGTTTCGACTGGCTGGAGGCACAATAAGTGTGCAGACCGGCAGGTCAATGACGCAAGTTCCGTGCCTGACGTGTACCAATACCCTATCCGCATTAGTTAATCTAATGGAATGACACTGAACAAACAGATCGGCCAGCGCCTGAGGGCTGCGCGCCTGGCCCATAAATACAGCCTATCGGAGCTCGCGTCGCGGACCCGAACCCTCTCGAAGTCGCGCATCAGCAACTACGAGCAGGGCATCCGTCGCATGGGCATCGAAGAAGCACAAGAGCTCTCCGAGGCACTTGACGGCATCACGCCCGCATACCTGCTGTGCCTTGACGACACCTCGCCGCTGTCAGAGGACGAATGGCAGCTCATCCAGCGTTACCGCAAGACGGATGAGCGCGGGCGGGACGTGATCCTGCACGTAGCTGACACCCAAGGCAAGTACGATGCGGGTCCATTGCCCGATGGCGATGAGTCCGGCGCCGGCTGATCCTTCTTTACTGAGACAGCAGCCTCGACACGCCGCTTTCGGTGAGATGCCGCATTCACGTAAAGTGAATGTCGCTTGCTTCCATGCACGCAAGCACACCGTGGGCTGCGCTCGGGCCGCCGCCGAAATCGGGTAAGGTGCCGCGGGACGCCGGTCCCCTGATCGGACCGGCTTCCATGGCTCTGCCATGACCTGCGTCCCGGACGCAGCCCGCTGCAAGACCGACGTCCGTTTGGACGCCATGCGCAATGTCTGAGAACGATCAACCGGCGGCCGTCTTCGTTGTGCTGCTGCTCGGCGCCGCCATCGCAGCCGGCGCCGGGCTGGTCTCGCTGGTCCGGGCCTGAGCGTGCCCACCGCGTCGGCTGACCGGCCGGCGTCGCTGCCCCCGCCGGGCTGCGTGCACCGCCACCTGCCGCGGTCTTCATCAACCCTGCTCACCGCGCTTTGACCCTGCCGGCGGCGCCCATTACAGTTGCGCGGCCGGAACGCCTGTGTCCGGCGGCACACACTGTATGACGGGGTCCGGCGAAGGGTCGACGATGATGGGTTGGAACGATGCGCACGCGCGGGGCAGCCGCTCGGACGACAGAATTGCACGGCGTGCTCTGCCCTCGGCGGCCATGCTGGCGGTGGTGTTGCTCGCCGCGCTTGCCGCAGCCGGTTGTGCAGGCACAGGCGGGCTGCGGGATGACCCGCCCTATGCCCCGTCAGCGGCCTTTCCGTTGCCAGCGGCGCTTGAGGACAACGTCACCTTCTGGAAGGAGGTCTACACCGAGTGGAGCAGAGATAAGGTCGTCATCCACGATGACCGCCACATGGCGGTGATCTACCAGGTGGCGCAGCTCCCCGGGCCGATCGAAGGCGTCTACACCCCGGCGCAGCGCGACTACGTGCGCGCCCTGCGCGAGCGCTGGAGCGATCGCCTGCGGGCCCTTGAGCGGCGCGCTGCCGCCCGCGCACAGCTCAGCACCGAGGAGCGGGCGCTCAAGCAGCAGCTCGAGGACGCCGGCGGCCCGGGCGCCGTGTTCGGTGCCGCCGAGCGGGTCCGCAGCCAGCGCGGCGTGCGCGAGCGCTACCATGCGGGTCTCGAGCGCAGCGGTCGCTGGCTGCCCACCTTCCGCCAGATCTTCCGCCGCCATGGGCTGCCGGAGGATCTGGCGCTCCTGCCGCACGTGGAATCGTCGTTCGTGGCCAATGCGCGCTCCAGCGCGGGCGCCTCCGGCATGTGGCAGTTCATCCGCTCCACCGGGCGCGATTACATGACCGTGAATGCTTCCATCGACGAGCGCCTGGACCCGGTGGTGGCCGCCGATGCCGCAGCGCGATACCTCAAGAATTCCTATTCCAAGCTCCGTGACTGGCCGCTCGCGCTCACGTCCTACAACCACGGGCTCGGCGGCATGCTGCGCGCGAAGGAGCGCTACGGCACCGACATGGCCCGCATCGTCCGCGACTACGACGGCCGCTACTTCGGCTTCGCCTCGCGCAACTTCTACGCCCAGTTCATGGCCGCACGGCACGTGGCCAACAACGCCGAGCGTTACTTCCCGGAGGGCGTACGCTACGCGGCGCCGCTCACCGATCAGCCCGTGCGGCTGCGCTGGCCGGCCACCGTTGACGAGCTGGCGCTGCAATACCGCGTGCCCAGGTCGGCCTTGACGAGTCGGAACCTGGCCTGGCAGTCACCCGTGCGCAGCGGTGCGCGGCCGGTGCCGGCGGACAGCACCCTGTGGGTGCCCGCGGGTGCGAGCCGCATTGCACGGGGCCTGTCGCGCCCGGCGGCCTTCTGACGAGGTAAGCCCTCCATGGCCATCAAGTCCGACCGGTGGATTCGCCGTATGGCGGCGGAGCACCGGCTCATCGAGCCCTTCGAGCCCGCCCAGGTACGCGAGCATGCGGGCGTTGGCCACGTCATCTCCTATGGCACGTCGAGCTACGGCTACGACATCCGCTGTGCCGACGAATTCAAGATCTTCACCAACATCAACTCGGCGGTGGTGGACCCCAAGCAGTTCGACTCTTCGAGCTTCGTGGACCTGAAGGCCGACGTCTGCATCATTCCGCCGAACTCCTTCGCGCTGGCGCGCACCGTGGAGTACCTGCGCATCCCGCGCAACGTACTGACCATCTGTCTCGGCAAGTCCACCTATGCCCGCTGCGGCATCATCGTCAATGTGACGCCGCTGGAGCCGGAGTGGGAGGGGCATGTGACGCTGGAGTTCTCCAACACGACGCCCCTGCCGGCGAAGATCTACGCCCATGAGGGTGTGGCGCAGATCCTGTTCCTGGAGTCGGACGAGCCCTGCGAGACCTCCTACCGGGACCGCGGCGGCAAGTATCAGAATCAGCGCGGGGTGACGCTGCCGAAGCCCTGAGCGTATGCTGACGCGGCGGGCGGTATTCGTAAGGTCAACGAGGTGGAACATGCGCGATCTGAGCCGGCTCTACGAGCAGGATTACAGCGCTTGGGCCGAGGCGAACGCGGAGCTGCTCAAGGCCGGGCAATTCGATCAGCTGGATGTGGAGCATCTGCTGGAGGAGCTGACCGACATGGGCAAGAGTGAGCAGCGGACGCTCGAGAGCCGCCTGCGTGTGCTGCTGGCCCACCTCCTGAAGTGGCAGTTTCAGTACGCACAGCTCGCCGATCACTGGCGCGAATTCGACGGCCGCAGTTGGCGCAACACCATCGTGCATCAGCGCACCGAGCTGAAGATCCTGTTGCGCAAGTATCCGGGCATGCAGCGGCTGTGGCCGACGGCGCTGGAGGACGCCTATGCCGATGCACGCGAGCTGGCGGCGGCAGAAACCGGGCTGCCGATGGACAGGTTTCCGCGCCTGTGTCCCTATGCCGACGCAGCCATCCTCGACGAGGGCTTCCTGCCGGCGCCGGAGTCTTCCGCGTCGGTGTCGGGCACTTGAAGGGATGCCGATGATCGGCCGTCCCAGCCGAAACCGAACCCGAACCCGAAACCGACACCGAAACTGAAACCGAAACCGGAAACGGCTCTCATCTGCCGGCCATGCCCAATGACCGCGCCACCGCCCTCTACGTCGTCCTCGGCGGCTTCTTCGTCTGCAATGCGCTGATTGCCGAGTTCATCGGCATCAAGATCTTCGCGCTGGAGGAGACCTTCGGGCAGGAGCCGCTGAACTGGAGCCTGTTCGGCGAGCAGGGCTCGCTCAGCTTCACGGCGGGCGTGCTGCTCTGGCCCGTGGTGTTCGTGATGACCGACATCATCAACGAATACTTCGGCCGGCGCGGCGTGCGCTTCATCTCCTACCTGACCGTCGGGCTGATCGTCTACGCCTTCTTTTTCGCCTACCTGGCCATCGGGCTCGCGCCGGCGGACTGGTGGGTGGGCATCGCCGCCGAGCGCGGCGTGCCGGACATGCAGGCGGCCTTCGCGGTGATCTTCGGCCAGGGCATGTGGACCATCGCCGGCTCCGTGGTGGCCTTTCTCATCGGCCAGCTCATCGACGTGGCGGTGTTCCATCGCGTGCGCCGGCTCACCGGCGAGCGCTTCATCTGGCTGCGGGCGACTGGCTCCACCCTGGTCTCGCAGCTGGTGGACAGCTTCGTGGTGCTGTACATCGCCTTCGTGCTCGGGCCGCAGCAGTGGCCGCTGTCGTTATTCCTTGCCGTCGGCACGGTGAATTACATCTACAAATTCGGTGCCGCCGTGGCCCTGACGCCGGTGATCTACTACGCCCGCTCGCGCATCGAGCGCTTTCTGGGCTCGGCGCGGGCAGCGGAGCTCAAGGCCCGTGCGGCCAGCGCCTGAAGCGGCCCTCAGTCGACCGCAGGCGGAGCAGCAGCGAGGTAGTGGTAGAGCCGCCAACCCTGAATCGGGTGTTCACAGCCCGCCGCGCTCCAAGGAGCGCCTCCCGGGACGACTTTCATGGGTTGACCGCGGCATTGAAACACACTGCGCGTCTCTACGGCCTGGAAGCCTGGGATTTCGGGTGGTCCAAACTTGTACGCCACGAGCCAAAACCCAGACCGCTTGAGGGATGCGAGCGCAGGTGGTCGTTCCAGGTGCCCCCGGCTGTATTCCGACGGTCGTGCAATGTTCGGCCATTGCGTCACCGAAAGCGCCGGTGCATGAAAGTTGAGCATGGCCGCGAACGGGTAGCGATCGGCGAACACCGGCGCATCCAGGGTCTCCGCGTAGTCCGCGAGCGCCGGGTAGCCGTAGCTCTCGCGCAGAATGCGCTGCGCCGCATCCGGCAGCGGCAGTGCGGCGGTGGCGGCATGGAAGGCGTACAGACTCACCAACAGCAGGTTGCCGGCGGCCGCGAGCAGTGCCCAGCGGGCCAGCGGGCGCAGCAGCACGGCCGCCGCCGGCACCGCAGTCGCGAGGTACAGCGCGGACCAGTTGGCTTCCACGTCGCTGGTCAGGGACAGCAGGCCGAACAGCGCCAGCGGGAAGACGGCGGCGGCGGTGAGCAGCGCCCGGGCGGGTCGGTCGAAGGTCCCCGCCAGTGACCGCGCGGCACCGCGGACACCGTCATGCCGCCACAGGCGGGCGGCGAGAGGCAGCAGCAACAGGCCCCAGAACCCGAGCTGGGTGGCGATGAAGGCCGCAAGCTGGCCGAATCGGTCCAGCGGCGTCAGCGGCCCGCTGCCGGGGGGTGTGTAGGATTGCGAGCCCACCGCCGCCGGCAGGCCGTCGGCGGCCACGTCGAAGCTGCCGAGCTCGGTGGCGAGTCCATGCCCCAGCTGAAAGCGCAGGCTGAGCCAGTCGTTGCTGGCGTTCCAGCCGAGATGCGGCAGGAACACCAAAAGCGCGAGCAGGCCGCCGAGGTAGGGCCAGGGCGTCAGCAGCGCCTTGCGGTCCGCGGCCAGCATGGCCCACAGGAACACGGGCCCGATGAGCGCCATGCTGTACTTGCCGAGCAGACCGAGTCCGGTGGCCAGGCCCGCCGTGAGCCAGCGTCGGCGCTGACCGCGCAGGGCCGGCAGCGCCTCGTGCAGCGCCAGGGCCCAGCACAGCGTCAGCACCGTGTCCGGCGTCGTGATGACCCCGGCGATGAGCCCCGGCACGGTGCCGGCGGCCAGCACCAGCGCCAGCATCAGGCCGTTGCCGCGGCGCAGCCCGCAGGCGACATAGAAGCGCCACAGCACCAGCAGTGTCAGCACGCCCGCCAGCACGGCGCCGAGCCGGGCTGCGAGCGCCGATGCCGGCGCGAGCCGGGTGCCGAGGCCCAGCACGGCGACGCCGGGCGGATGGTCGAAGTAGCCCCAGGCCAGCGCCCGCGCCCAGTGGAAGTAATAGGCTTCGTCCTGGGTGACGGGCACGACGGCGGCCGCCCAGAGCCGCCACAGCGTGATGCCCAGGATCAGCAGCAGGGGCAGGGTCAGGTCCAGCGGACCCTTGCCGCGTATCGCATCGGGCGCGGCTGCCGCGGACTGCCGGACGCTGCCGGACACCTCAGATGCGCCGGATGCGGGGGCAGGCGTTGCCGCGCAGTTGCTGCTGCACCAGGGATTGGATGCGTCGCTGCTCATCGGCGAGCTCCCTCGGCGGCGGCGGCGAGCGGCGCAGCAGGGATTCCGCCTGACGCAGATCGTTACAGCGCGAGCGACCGGGCGGCTTCAGCGTGGCCCGGTAGACATGGGCCGAGGCGCCGTAGAGGAAGCCGAGTGCACTGCCCGGCACCTCGCGGCGGGCGTCCTGGGCCGCCATCAGCAGTTTCTCGTTCTCCCGGTCCAGCTTCTGCTCCCGCGCCTCGTCGAGTCGGTTGCGACGCTCGCTCAAGCTCAGCAACAGGCCGCCGTGGTAGGAGCTGCGGCTCGGCGCGTTGCGGTCGGGCTGCAGCTGCAGCGCCTTGCGGTAGCCGGTCTCGGCACAGTCCAGCAGCTCGCGCATGCGGGAGTCCTGTGTCGAGGCGGACTGGGGCTGCTGGATGGCGAGCTTCAGGCAGGCGTCGCCCTTCACGGCGTGGGATTTGGCGCAGGCCTCTGAGCTGGTGTTGCAGCGGATATCGGTGACGGCGATGCTGTTGAAGTCCCCGGCGACGGTGCGCGCGGTCAGGGTTTCGCTGAGCGCGGCGTCATCGGTGCCGGCGCAGCCGACGACAAGCGCGGCGGCAACGACCGCTGTGGGCAGCCCCCGGGCTGCGCCCCTGATCACCTTCCCGCTTTCTGCCAAGCCTCTGCTCACCCAGGGCGCTCCGCTGTGTGTTGGTGGGACTCGCGCGGCGCCGTGCAGACGCCGGACGCCGCCCAAAGCTGACTGGCAATGATCGCACAGTCGGCGCACCGCGGGCGGCTGACGCACTCAGTCGGCGCGCTTGGAGCCGGCATGCTGCGCTGTGCCGAGCATGAGCCGGCGCAGCGCCAGATAGCCGAAGAGCACCAGGAACACCGACGTCACGGCATCGCTCAGAAAGTGCCCGCCGGCGGCCATGCGTGCGAGCGCCACCAGGGCCGTGTAGACCGCTGCCGGCAGCACCCAGACCGGGCGTGCTCCGCTCAGCAGGTGGGCCACGGCGATGACATAGGCCGCCGCGGCCACATGGCCTGAGCTGAAGGCGCCGCCGCTGCCGCCGGTGTAGACGAAGGCCGGTGTGAAGGGGCGGTCGCCGCCGAACTGCGTCACCTGCACCGGCCGCGCCCGGCCCCAGTGCTCCTTGAAGACCTGGTTCACCAACAGACCGGGCAGCAGTGCCAGCAGGCACAGCAGCAAGGCGAGCCTGCGCCCGGTGAGCCCCAGCAGCCGCCGGCCCCTGCGGCGGTTGAAGAGCCACACGCCGACCAGGGCGAGGTTTCCGACCACCATGAGCACGTCCACGGAGTGGTAGAGCAACCGCTCCCAGGGCTGTCCGTGTGCCGTGAAGCCGACCCCCGGTGTGTAGAACAGCCCGGCGACCGCGAGGTCCAGCTGCGGAACGGCGAGCATCAGGTTCGCAAAGGCCAGGAACAGGATGAGCCAACCGATGGGGATGCCCGCGATGCGCCGCCGGAAGGCGGCGAATGGGGCGTCCCCCTGCGCCCGCGTCGGGGCGGCGTTGTGCTGAGTGTGCTCCGGCATGTCTCTGAGCTTTGGTGCTGGCGGCTGTGGGGTACCAAACCGGCCGGCACCCGCCGGCAGCGCGCTGCGGAGTCTACCCGTTTGGCCCCCGTGCCGTAGGCGCCGTCGCCGGCAGCCCCATGGCCGCGAGGTAGGCCGTGGTGGCGGCGGCGATGGCATAGGGGCGCGCTGCCTGCCGCAGCGCGGCAGCAGCGGGCGGTGCGTCCAGCAGGGCCGCCAGCGCCTTTGCCAGCGCGGGGGCGTCGCCCACGGGCACCAGTGCGTCCGGCGGGCCGTTCGCCAGCAGCTCGCGGGGCCCGCTCGGGCAGTCCGTCGCCACCACGGGTGTGCCGAGGGCCAGCGCCTCCACCAGCACCAGCGGCATGCCCTCCCAGCGGGAGGTGAGCGCGAACAGGTCCGCATGCGCGAGCTCTGCATAGGGCTTGGGCGCGAAGCCGGGCAGTGCCACGTCGTCAGCGACGCCGAGGGCCGCCGCCTCGGCCAGCAGCGCCTGCCGCTCGCCACCTTCGCCCAGGATCATCAGCCGGCAGGGGCGGTGTGCACGCAGCCGGGCGAAGCCGCGCAGCAGGGTGGCGAAGTCCTTACGCCGGCTGAGCTCGCCGACCCCGAGGATCAGCGGCGCGTCCGGATCGTGGAACCAGGGATGTGCCGGTGCGGCTGGCGGGTCATCGAAGAGTGCATCCGGCACCACCGGCGTCGGCACCACCTGGACCAGCCCCGGCGCAAGCCCGGCGAAGGCCGTGAGGTCGGCGGCGGCGCCCCGGCTCGGCACCAGCACCCCGGCGGCATGCCGATACAACCGCCCGACCGACCAGCGCTGCAGCCGCCGCTGCACGGGGCTGCGGCTCGCGAGGTCCACCGACAGCGTCGTGCCCGAGCGCAGAAAGAGGCGGGTGGTCACGCCCGCCAGCGCGCGGGCCGCGAGCGCTGTGCGGTTCACGCGGTCCTTGTCGGAGAGCATGACGCCCGGCCGAGCACGGCGCAGGTAGCGGACGATGCCCGGCACACAGGCGTAGGTGTGGCGGCTGCCGAGATCAATAATGTCGAGACGCGGCGTGGTGGCGGCCGCGGCGCTCAGGTCCGGGCCGTGGCGCCGCACCCTGAGCAGGTCCACCCGATAGCCGCGGGCGGCGAGGGCGGGCAGCAGGTGCTGCGCGAGCCGGTCCACGCCGCTGTGCCCGGAGGTGGAGAACAGGCAGGCGATGCGGCCCGGGTCCGTGGTGAGTGCGTCAGGCATGGTCCGCAATCCAGTCCAGCACGTCCTCGTCCGGTCTCGGCGGCTGCGCGACGCCGTCGATGAAGAGCCGGTGCCAGATGGCAAGCTGGAGCAGCGCGAACAGCTCCCGGTCGCCGCCGCGCCCGGCCTGCCTTGCCGCCACCAGCGCCGGCACGGCTGTGGTGTCAAACCACTCGCGCACGCCGCGGTTGCACATCAGCAGCGCGCCGACGCGTGCAGCGTTCTCGCCTCCAAGCCAGTCCGCCACCGGCACATGGAAGCCGCGCTTGGGCTGCGCCAGGTGCCCCGGGGGGAGCTGCGGTGCCGCCCAGCGCCGCAGCAGCCACTTGCCGGTGCGCCCGCGCAGCTTGAGCCCGTCCGGCAGCGACAGCCCAAAGGCCACCAGCCGATGGTCCAGCAGGGGCACCCGGCCCTCCAGTCCGAAGGCCATCAGCATCCGGTCCGTCTTCACCAGCAGGTTGTCCGGCAGCGCCGTGGTGAGGTCTGTGAATTGTCGCCGCTGGAGGTCGGTCCAGCCTTGCGGCGTGGCCCGCCAGGCGTCCACGAAGGGCTGTCGGCTCGGCCCCGGCAGCGCGCGCAGCGCCGGGCCGAAGAGCCGGCGGATCCAGCGCGGCGACCACTGCGGGCGGGTACGGAAGCCGCCGCTGCCGGGGAACAGCAGGGCCTTGGTGAGCCGCTCCGCGGGCGCCGGGCGGTAGCGTCGGTAGCCGGCGAAGGCCTCGTCGCCGCCCTCGCCGGAGAAGACGACCTTGAGCGACGCGGCGGCGGTCTGTGCGAGCACAGAGGTGGGCAGGCAGGCATAGTCGCGCATCAGGTCGTCTGCCGCCCAGACGCTGTGCGGCAGACGCGCGAAGACCTGCGCCGGCTCCAGCGTGATGGCCGTATGCTCGAAGCCGAGCCGGTCGGCGATGCGCCGGGCGCCGTTCAGCTCGTCGGCCATGGCCGTGCCGCGCCAGCCAATGGAGAAGCTTCGGATGCGCCCGGCACCGTGCCGCGCCAGGGATGCCGCCAGGGTCGCCGAGTCCAGCCCGCCGGAGAGGAACAGACCGAAGGGGACATCCGCGCGCATGTGCTCGCGCATGACGGCATCGAGCAGGCTGTCCAGCTCCGCGGCGGCGGTCTCGGCATCCAGCCTGCGGGGTGCGACCTCGGCGAGCGACCAGTAGCGCCGGCGCTCGATGCCCAGGTCCGCATCGATGCTGAGCACCTCGCCCGGCAGCACGCGGCGGATGCCCGTGAAGATAGTCTCCTCGCCGGTGCTGAACTGGTGCAGCAGGAACTGCCGCAGCGCCGGTGCGTGCACCGTCGGCGCCGCGGGCAGCAGCGGCAGCAGCGCCTTCATCTCGGAGGCGAAGGCGATGCGGTCCGGCAGACGGACGTAGAAGAGCGGCTTGATGCCCAGACGGTCGCGCACCAGCAGCAGCCGCCGGCGCCCGTGGTCGTACAGCGCGAAGGCGTACATGCCCCGCAGGCGATGCACACAGGCATCGCCGTGCACTGCATAGGCGTGCAGGATGGTGGCGGAGTCCGAGCCGCGGGCCGGGGGCGGCGCCTGCCGGCTCAGCGCGGCGTCCAGCTCCGGGTAGTTGTAGACCTCACCATTGGCCACCAGCGCCAGCTGCCCATCATCACTGACCATGGGCTGGTGGCCGGTCTCCAGGCCGATGATGGACAGCCGCGTCTGTGCAAGCCCCACCTGGCCCAGGCAATGGCTGCCGCGGTCGTCCGGCCCGCGGTGACCCAGGCGTGCCGTCATGGCGGCCAGCAGCTGCGGCTCCGGCGGCGCGCCGTCCGCACGCACGAAGCCCGCTATGCCGCACATGGCGCGCGGCTCGGGCGGCTCGGCTGTAAGCGCTGACTCACGGGTTGGCGGGTGAAGGTTCTGCGTCGATGCGATCCCGCCGGCATCTTGCCATGCCCTCGCCGTTGGCACCAAAGCCCCGGTGCCGGCCCCGCGGCGGTGGGCTCTGGTACCATGGCGTGCCCGGCGCGGGTCGGGGACCCGCCCACTGCACCGAACCGACCCAGCACCTGCAGACCCCGGCACCCAGATGCATCGCAACCGAAGGCCCCCCGTTGGACGCCTGGATTGAGCGCCTGCGGCGCATCGGCCTGGATGTGACGGCGCTGGCGCTGTTCTCGGCGCCGGCAGGGGTCTCCGTGGGGCTCGGCCTGGTGGTGCTGGCCTTCCTCCTGCGGCTCCTGCGCCGGCCTGGCTGGCCCCTGTCAGGCGCCGTCGTGCTCGCCGTGGTCTTCGCGCTCTATGCGCTGGTGCGCGGGCTGTTTGCGGACTACCCGGGCGGCAGCCCCGGGGTGCGCTTCGAGGCCGCCGCGCAATGGGCGCAGCTGCTGGTGCTCGTGCCCGTGGCTTACCTGCTCGCGGGCGATCAGCGCCGGTTGCTGCGCCTGCTGGGGCTCGCGCTCGTGGGGCTGGTCATCGGTGCCCTGTGGCGCCTGGAGTGGGACCTGTTGCTGGCCGATCCGGCCGCCTTTCTCGACTCGCGACCGGGTTTCGGCTTTCCCGCCAATGTCTTCGCGCTCTTCAGCGGAACGGTGCTCATCGGCCTCGTCACCCTGCGCCGGCGCTGCTGGCACGCAGGGGGACCGCCGGCATTGCGGCGCGCGCTCTGGTGGCTGGTGGCGCTGCTGGTGGCCCAGGGCTTTCTGCTGACCCTCTCCCGCGGCGCCTGGCTCGCGCTGGCGCTGACCGCAGCCGTCGGTCTGCTGGCGGTCATGCGGCGCTCGGGCTGGCGGCCATCCCCGCGGCTGCTGCTGGTGCTGGCGGCGGCCTGCCTCGCCGTCCTGGTGGTCTACGCCGGCCCCATGGCCGAGCGCTTCGCGGCCGAATGGGAGACGGTGCATGGCATGATCACCGGGGAGATCGAGTATGCCGCCGACTCGTCGCTGAGTCAGCGCTGGCACGCACAGCGCTTTGGGCTCGCGGCCTGGGTGCAGCACCCCTGGCTCGGCTGGGGGCCGGGGGCGGCGCGGGCGCTGCTCGCCGCCAGCGACGACCCGGCGGTGATGCTGATCGGTTATGGACCCATGGAGCATCTGCACAACACCTACCTGGAAGTCCTGGTGCAACTGGGCCTGCTCGGGCTCGTGCTGTGGCTCGGGCTGTTCGTCCTGTTGCTGCGTGGGGTGCTCCAGGCCTGTGCCGCCGGGCGCATCGACTTCGATGTCGCGGGCTTCCTGGGGCTTGCGCTCCTGTACCTGATGCTGTGGAACCTGTTCGACTTCCATGCCATGCATCAGTCCTGGCGTGCCTTCTGGGCGCTGCTCGCCGGCGGGGCGCTCAGCGTGGGCCTGTGCGCAGGGCGTGCCGCCGGCGGGCGGGGGGATGACTGATGCACGTGGCGGTGGCGGTGCAGCGCTTCGGCGACGGCGGCGTGGAGCGCGTGATGACGGGGCTCGCCGGCGGCCTCGCGGCGCTCGGCTGCGAGGTGGATCTGCTGGCGGGGCGGACCGAGCACCCCTATGTGCAGGCGCTGCCTTCCGCTGTCCGTGTAAGGCCGCTGGCCCAGGGCGCCGATGCGCTCACCGCCGCGCTGCGCGGGCGCCCGCCGCAGATCCTCTTCACCGGTAAGCTGGCCGATGATCGGGCGGCGCTCGCCGCGCGGGACCGGCTCGACTCGGGGCTCCGTGTGGTGAGCACCGTCGGTACGCCGCTGTCGGTGAGCCTGGCGGCGAAGCGCTTCAATCCGCTGCGCACCTGGCGCGAGCGCCGTCGCGTGCGCCGCGACTACCTGCGCCTGGACGGCATCACAGCGGTGTCCGAGGCCGTCGCCCTGGACCTGCGCCAGCGGCTCGGCATCAGCGGTGTGCCCGTGCGGGTGCTGCCGAACCCCGTGGTCCCGGCGGACCTGGACCGGCGCATCGGCGCCCGGGCGCCGCACGCCTGGCTCGAGGCTGGTGCGCCGCCGGTGGTGCTCGCCGTGGGTGGGCTGCGCAAGGTCAAGGACTTCCCGACCCTGTTGCGGGCCTTCGCGCTGTTGCCGGCAGACCTCGACGCGCGGCTCATGCTCTTGGGCGAAGGACGCGAGCGCCGGCGGCTCGGCGCGCTCGCGGCGCGTCTGGGCATCGGCGAGCGCGTGGCCATGCCGGGCTTCGTGGCGGACCCGTTCCCCTATCTGGCCCGCGCCGCCGTACTGGTGCTGTCCTCACGCCGGGAAGGGCTCGGCAACGTGCTGGTGGAGGCCATGGCCGTGGGCACGCCGGTGGCGGCCACCGCCTGTCCGGGCGGCGTCACCGAGCTGTTGGACGGCGGCCGGCTGGGGCCGCTCACGCCGGTGGGCGATGCGCCGGCGCTGGCCGCGGCCATCGCCGGCGTGCTGCGCCAGCCGACGCTGCCCAGGCTGCTGCGCGCCGCCGCTGCGCCCTACGGCATCGCGGCATCCGCGGCGGCCTATCTGGCGTTCTTTCAGGATGTTCTCGCCGGGCCGGCGGGGCGTGCGCCATGAGCCGAGCCGAGCGACCCGGCCCTCGACCCGTGCCCGAGCGGGTGCTCCTCGTGCGCCTGAGCGCCATCGGCGACGTTATCTTCGCCTCGCCGCTCGCGGCGGCCTTCCGCCGGGCCTATCCGCATGCCTACCTGGCCTGGCTTGCGGAGCCGGGTTGTGCACCGCTGCTGCGCCATCATCCGGACCTGGATGCGGTCATCGAATGGCCTGGGCCGACGCTGCGCCGGCTGTGGCGGGAGCGGCGGTTGCCGGCGCTGGCAGCGGAGCTGCGCCGACTGCGGCCTGAGCTGCGCGGATACCGCTTCGATCTGGCTGTGGATCTGCAAGGGCTGCTCAAGAGCGCCCTGCCGGTGCGGCTCTGCGGAGCGCCGCAGCGCATCGGCCTCGGCAGCCGCGAGGGCAGCCGGTTTCTGCTCACCCGGGTGGTGCCGCGGGAGCCGCCGGCCGCGCGTGCCCGCATCGGCTCCGAGTATCTGCACCTGGCGCGCACGCTCGGGCTGCCGGTGGCGGACTTCGCCATGGCGGTCCACTTTGCTGCCGGTGACGCGAGCGCCGCGGAAGCACTGGTGGCGGAGGCCGGCTTGGGGCGGGGTTTCTTCGCCCTTTGTCCCTTCACCACGCGCCCGCAGAAGCATTGGCTGGCACCGCGCTGGGCCGAGCTGGCGGCGCGCCTGCGGGCCGACACTGGGCTGCGCGCGGTGCTGCTGGGCGGCCCCGACGACGTCGACGCCGGTGCCGACATCGCCGCCGCATCCGCCGGGGCTGCCGTGAGCCTCGCCGGGCGCACTTCGCTGCTCGCGGCCGCCGCCGTCATCGACCGCAGCCGCGCGGTGGTGGCCGTGGATACGGGCCTCGGGCACATGGGCATCGCGCGCCGGCGCCCGACGCTGCTGCTGTTCGGCTCGACCCTGCCGTACACCGACACCGGGCGGGCGGATGCCCGGGTGCTCCACCATCCACGCGCCTGCTCGCCGTGCCGGCGGCGTCCCACCTGCGACGGGCGCTTCGACTGCATGCGCGACATCACCGTGGATGAGGTGCTGGCGGCGCTGCGGGCGCTCCCGGGTGCAGGCTGGTGAAGGTGCTGCACGTGGAGGGCGGCGCCGAGCTCTACGGCGGTGCACAGCAGGTGCTCTACCTGCTGGAGGGGCTTGCCGGGCAGGGGGTCGAGAGTCACCTGGCCTGCCGGCCCGGCTGCGCGCTGGCCCGACGCGCGGCAGCCTTCGCGCAGGTGCACGAGATACCCATGGGCGGCGATCTGGACATCGGCATCGTCCGCCGCCTCGGCCGCGTGATCGACGCCGTGCGCCCGGATCTGGTGCACCTGCACAGCCGCATCGGTGCCGACGTGTTGGGCGGCATCGCCGCCAGGCGTGCCGGGGTCCCGGTGGTGCACACGCGCCGGGTGGACAATCCCGAGCCGCGCTGGCTCGCGGCGGCCAAGTACCGGCTGCACGACCGGGTCATCGCCATCTCCGCGGGTATCGCCCGGGTGCTGCTGGACGCGGGGCTGCCGGCCGCCAAGCTGCGGGTGGTGCGCAGTGCCGTGGACCCACGCCCGTTCGCCGGCGGCTGCGACCGGGCGCTGCTGGACGCGCTCCTCGGCACCGCCGTCGATGGCGGCGCAGCGCCCGAGCCCACCATCGCCGTGCTCGCGCAGCTCATCGAGCGCAAGGGGCACCGCTTCCTGCTGGAGGCGATGCCGGCGATCATCGCGGCGGCGCCGCGGGTGCAGGTGCTCTGCTTCGGCAAGGGGCCGCTGGTGGGGCCGCTGCAGGAGCGCATCGACCGCGATGGGCTCGCCGGCCATGTGCGCCTGATGGGCTGGCGCGAGGACCTGCCGCGCCTCTTGCCCTGCATGGACCTGGTGGTGCATCCGGCGACCATGGAGGGCCTTGGGGTGTCGCTGCTGCAGGCGGCCGCCGCCGGCGTGCCCGTCGTCGCAAGCGATGTCGGCGGCATTCCGGAGGCGGTGCGCGACGGCGTCAACGGCCGTCTGGTGCCGCCGGCGGACGTGCCGGCCCTCACCGCCGCAGTGCTGGGGCTGCTGGCGGAGCCGGCGACACGCCGGCGTATGGGGGACGCCGGGCGTGCACTGGCGGCGACGGCCTTCTCGGTGGCGGTGATGGTGGCCGGCAACCTCGCGGTGTACCGGGAGCTCGTGAGCGGTGCGCCGCCTGCTCCCGAGACCCTGCCGCGCTGACCGAGACAGTCGGGCCGCCGCCATGCATACACCGCCCACGCCGTCGCCCGGGCCACAGCCCACCGCTTTCATCATCGCCGCTGCGCTCGGCTGGCTTGCGCTGAACGCACTGCTGCTGGGCATGGTCACGCCGACGGCGGAGTGGGACCACGCCGAGCAGCTGATCCTGAGTCAGTTCCCGGCGCTCGGCTACAACAGCCAGCCGCCCCTCTACACCTGGCTGGTGCAGGCGCTGTTCGCCGTCTCGGGGCCGAGCCTGCCGGTGCTCCTGGCACTGAAGGCGCTGCTGCTCACGCTGATGGTCGCGGGCGTCGCCGCGGCGGCGCGTCAGCTCGGGATGACCCCGGCACAACAGTGGGTCGCCGTGCTGGGCCTGGCGCTGATCCCGCAGGTGGTCTGGGAGGACCAGCGCAATTTCACGCACACGGTGCTGGTGGTGGCGGTGGCCGCCTGGACCCTGGTGGCCCTGTTGCGCCTCGCGTACCGCCCGGGCTGGGGCGAGTACGGCGCCCTCGGCCTGTTGCTGGGGCTCGGGGCGCTCAGCAAGTACAACTTCGGCTTCTTCGCGCTCGCGCTGCTCGCCGCTGCGCTGAGCCTGCCGACCTGGCGGCCGCTGCTGCTCAGCCGACGCTTCGCGGTTGCGCTCGCGCTCGCTGCCGCGATCTTCGCGCCGCACGCGCACTGGGTGCTGGCGGAGCCGACGGCGGCAGGCGAGGGCTTCCATAAGCTCAGGATGACCGCAGGCATCGGCTGGGACACGCTGCTGGACCTGGCGGCGGGGCTTGCGGCGAGCCTGGGTTTGCTGGTGCTGCTCTCGCCGCTGGTGCGCCGGCGCAGCCCACGGGATGCCGCGCTGCCCCCGGGCTGCCGGCTGTTGTGGCGCACCGCGGGCCTGGTGCTGGTGCTCGCCGTCGCGCTGATCCTCTTGAGCGGCGCCCGCGACATCAAGGAGCACTGGCTTCAGCCCATGGTGTTTTACGCCCCGCTGCTGCTTGCCTGCCATGCGGAGCCGGGCGGGTGGCGGTGGCGCGTCTTCGTCGGCGCGGTGGTGCTGGTGCTCGCAGGGGTGTCTGTCGCCCTGCCCGGGCAGGCGCTCTGGGCGGACCCGGAGCGGCCGTCGCGTCTGAATGCCCCCTATCGTGAGCTCGCCGCGCAGATGCGCGCCGCCGTGCCCCGGCCCGCTCTGGTGCTGGCGGACAGCGACCCCCTTGCCGGCAATCTGCGCCTGGCCTTTCCGGATGCGGTGGTGATGTCGGACCGGAGCTTCTTCCCCGAGCGGCTGCCGGGCGGGGACTGGCTGCTGGTGGGCGAGCACCTGGCGGCGTCGGACCTGCCCTTCCGCCGGTGGCTGCGCGACACGCTCGGTGTCCATGAGCTGGAAGTGCACAGCGCCGAGGCGCCCTACTATCACCTGCCGGGTCGGACCATGGCCCTGCAGTGGGCGGTGCTGCCCGTGCCGCCTGCCGCCCGCTGATGCCTGAGGGCGGCGCGCGGCTCAGTTGTCGGTGGCTGGCGGCGGCAGTCCGGCGGCCACCGCATCCAACAGCGCCGCATAGGCCGCGGCGCTGGTGTCTGCGTGGTAGGCGGCTACGGCGGCCTTGAGCTTGTCCGCCGGCGGTGGGTGGTCGAGCACCTGCGCCATGGCCGCCGCCAGCGCCGGCGCATCCCCCACCGGCACCAGCGGCCCGAAGCGGCCGTCGGCGAGGATCTCCCGGGGGCCGCTCGGGCAGTCCGTGGCCACCACCGGGGTGCCAAGGGCCATGGCCTCGGTGAGTACGTTCGGCGAGCCTTCCCAGGCGGAGGACAGCACGAACAGGGCTGCACGGCCGAGGCAGGGGTAGGGGTTCGCCTGGAAACCCGGCAGGTCCAGGTCGTCGGCCACGCCCAGGGCGGCGGCCTCCGCCAGCAGGCGCTCGCGCCAGGCGCCCTCGCCGAGCAGCAGCAAGCGGCAGCGGCGCCCGGCGCGCAGCCGCGCGAAGGCCCGGAGTAGGGTGGGAAAGTCCTTCTGCCGCTCCAGCCGGCCGGCACCGAGGATCACCGGCGCCTGCTGCTGCGCCTGCGCATCGAGCCAGGGATGCGGGCAGGGCAGGGCCGCCCGTGCGCTGAGCGTCGGGGTCACGACGGGGTTGCGGATGACGCTGATGCGCGTGGGTGGGTAATGCGCCACCTCGACGGTGTCGGCGGCGACGCCTGCGGACACGGCGATGATGTGGTCGATGCCGCGCCAGCTGCGGCGCACCGCGGCGGTGCGCAGCCGCCGCACCAGGGGGTGCCTGCCCGCGAGCGCGGCGCTCAGGTTGGTGCCGATGCGCATGACGATGGGTGTGGGCACCCCCGCCAGCCGGCGCGCGAGCACCGCCGCCCGCCCGGCCCGGTCCTTGGCGGCCAGCAGCACCGGCGGACGCTCGGCGCGCAGGTGGCGGGCCAGCGCGGCGACGGCGCCGAGGCTGTGACGCGCGCCGAGGTCGATGCGGCGCACCCCCGGCGGCAGCGCGTCCAGGTGCGGGCTCGTGGTGCGGATGGTGAGCAGGTCCAGGTCACGGCCCTGGTCTGCGAGCCCCTGCATCAGGTTGACCAGCATGCGCTCGACGCCGCCGGCGCCGGAGAAGGAGGCGAGGATGGTGATGCGCGGGGGCCGTTGCGACATGGTTGGCCTGGTTGAAGCTCAGCCCACTCTCGACTGGAGGTGAATGCGGCGTGCGGGTGATCCGGGGCAGCCCTCAAGGGGCAACAGGCACCGCAGTCCGATGCCCGGCACCGGTACAATGGCGGCGGTCGCCCCTCTGAGGAGCGGGGCCATTGTGCTATAGTCCATCCCGCGCTGTCAGTGAGGATTCGAGATGGCAAAATCCGCAAACCAGGCCCCCGCAGCAGACGCAGCGGCGGCCGCAGCTCCACAACGCAAGAGCTCCTGGCTCTGGTTCCTGACCCTGCTGCTGGCGGGCGCTTTCGTCGCATCAGGACTGGTGGGCCATGAGCCCTGGACCGAGCGGGAGGCCCAATCCCTCGCCGCCGTCCAGAGCATCGTGGACAGCGGCAATTATCTGGCTCCGAGCGTGGACGGCGAGCCGCTGTTGCAGACGCCGCCGCTCTACTACATAACCGGCGCCGCACTGGCGCAGGCGCTGGGCGACTATCTGCCGGCGGATCAGGCCGCGCGGGTCGCAAGCGGCGTTTTCCTGGCCGTGGCACTCCTGTTCACCTGGCTCTTCGGCCGCGCCACCTGGCGGCATGGCGACGACCCCCCGATGCTCGGCGCCGGCGCCGCCTCGGTGCTGGTGCTGCTGAGCAGCCTGGGGGTGGTCTGGTACGGTCACGATATGGTGCCGGAAACGGCACTGATGGCCGGCATGGCCATCGGCCTGTACGGCATGGCGCTCTGGCCGCGCCGGGTGTTCTGGGGCGGGCTGTGGCTCGGCACCGGACTCGGCATCGCCTTCATGGCCACCGGCTTCTTCGGTCCTGTGGTGCTGGGTGTCACGGCGCTCATCCTGCCGTTTCTCGGCATCGCCCGCTTCGGTCGCTACCTGAAGGGCATCATCGTCGCGGCGATTTTCGCGCTGCCCTGGCTGCTGGTCTGGCCCCTCCTGCTCCGCCAGCAGGACCCGGCGCTTTACGAGGTGTGGCTTGCGGCAGACACCTTGGACCGGTATCTCGCCGGCATCGACTTCAGCAATCCGAGCGTGCAGCTGCAATGGCTCTGGCTCTTCCTGAGCATGGCCTTTCCGGCCTGGCTGCTGACGGTGCTTACCCTGCTGCTGCGCCCGGGCGCGCTGTTCGGCTTCCCCGGCTTCCGTGCGGCGCTGCTGGTGGCGGTGCTGGGCTGGGGGCTGTTGGTGCTGTCCGACGCGCTGAGTCCGGTGTATGCGCTGGGCCTGCTGGTGCCGCTTGCGGTGATCGGGGCCGGCGGCGTGCAGCGGGTGCCGCGCTGGCTGGTCTGGCCGGTACATTGGCTCTCGGCGCTGCTCTTCGGCGCCGTCGCCGCCGCGCTCTGGGGCGCCTGGATCTGGCTGCTGTACCAGGGCGAGCCGCCACCTGTGACCGGCCTCGGTGACTACCTGCCCCTGGATCAGGGCTTCACCTGGCAGCCGGTGGTCTATGTGACGGCGGCGCTGCTCACGGTGATCTGGCTCTGGGCGGTGATGCGCTTTCGCCCGTCCCGGCCGGCGGCGCTGCTGGCCTGGCCCGTGGGTGTGGTGATGGTGTGGAGCCTGCTCGCCCTGCATCAGCCCTGGCTCGATGCCGCCATCGCCGAGGGCAAGCTCGCCAAGGCCGTGCCGGAAGAGCTGGTGCCCGAGCCTGCGACAGCGCCTGCCGCAGAGGGCGGTGCGGACGCCGCGGGCGCAAGCTCCACCACGGCGACGGCGCTCTGAGGTCCGCGCAGCGGGCCCCTGCACAGGGGCAATGACCCCAGCGGGTCTGCCGGCCCGAAACCGCCGGCTCGATCGGCTGGGGTCTATCCACCGGGGGCATCGGGTCGGCGAACGCTGAACCGATGCCTTGCCGAAAGGGCCTTACGCCGGCAGCCGACCCCTCGCCTTGTCGCGCCGAGTCTACTCCTTCCTGGTTGCGCTGCTGATCCCGGCGGCGCTGCTGCGCCTGCTCTGGCGCTCACGTCGGGCGCCGGCCTACCGTGAGCGCTGGCGCGAGCGGCTTGCCCGCGAGACCAAGCCGCCGGCGGGCGCCGACGTCTGGGTGCACGCGGTGTCCGTCGGTGAAGTGCAGGCGGCGCTGCCGCTGCTGCGCCACCTGCTGCGCCGCGGGCAGCGGGTACTGGTGACCACCACCACGCCCACGGGCGCCGCCAGGCTCAGGGAGCTCCTCGGTGAGGCGGTGGAGCACCGCTACACGCCCTTCGACCTGCCGGGGATCATGCGCCGTTTCCTCGCGCATGTGCGGCCCCGGCTGGTGCTGGTGATGGAAACGGAGATCTGGCCCAACATGCTCGCGGCCTGTGCCGAGCGGAACCTGCCCTGCATGCTGGTGAACGCCCGGCTGTCCGGCCGCTCGGCGCGGGGCTATGAGCGGGTCGCGGGCTTCAGCGCAGAGACCCTGCGCCGCTTCGCCTGCATTGCAGCGCAAAGCCCCGCGGACGCCGAGCGCTTCGCCGCCCTCGGCGTGGACCCGGCGCGCCTTCGGGTCACGGGCAGCATCAAGTTCGACGTCCAGCCGCCGGCGAGCCTCACCGACCGTGCCGAGGTGCTGCGCCGCACCTGGGGCAATGATCGGCCCGTCTGGGTGGCCGCCAGCACGCGCGACGGCGAAGAGGAGCAGGTGCTCGCCGCCCATGCGGCGCTGCGCGCGCAGCTGCCCGCGGCGCTGCTGGTGCTGGTGCCGCGCCATCCGGAACGCTTCGAGCGTGTCGCCGCGCTGGTGCGCCGCGCGGGCTTCGCGCTGGCCAGGCACAGCCTGGGTGAGCCCTGCTCCGCGGATACCGCCGTGTACCTGGGCGACAGCATGGGGGAGCTGCCGGTCTTCTTTGCCGCCGCCGACGTGGCCTTCGTCGGCGGCAGCCTGGTGCCCACGGGCGGTCACAACCTCCTGGAGCCGGCGGCAGCGGGGCTGCCGGTGGTGTCAGGGCCGCATACCTTCAACTTTGCGGAAATCGCCGGGCTGCTGCACGAGCGCGGTGCCCTGGTGCAGGTGCCGGATGCGGCGGCCCTCGCCGGCGTGCTGCTGGGCTGGCTTACCGACGCAGCCGAGCGCGCCCGGGTCGGGGAACAGGGGCGGGGCGTCATCGACGCCAACCGCGGCGCTCTCGGGCGCATCACTGATCTGGTGGACGCCTGCCTGGCGGGTGACTGCCCGCCCGCGGCTATTTGAACATCCGCGACACCTCGCGGAAGTGCGGGTTGGCGGAGTCGCCGAGCCACTCGAAGGCCACGGACTCCGTGTTGGTGACATGGATGCCGCTGTGGCGCATGCGCTCCAGGGCGTTCTGGCGATTCGCCGGATGGCGGGAGCAGATGGCATCGGCGACCACGAACACCTGGTAGCCCCAGCGCTGCAGGCCGGAGGCGGTCTGCACGATGCAGATGTGCGCCTCCATGCCCATGAGCACCACCTGCTTGCGCGCCGGCTGGCTCGTGAGGGCACGCTCGAAGCCCGCCGCCGTGCAGCAGGAGAAGCAGGTCTTCTCGGTGGGTGCAGCGGTGTCCGGCAGATGCTCGCGGACGGCCTCGATGGTGTGGCCGAGGCCCTTCGGGTACTGCTCGGTGGAAATGATGGGTAGGTCCAGGATGCCCGCGGTCCGCACCAGCCGGTTGATGTTGGCGACGGTGACGGCGAGCTCGTCCTTGGGCATCACCGCCGCCAGGCTTTCCTGGGCATCGATGATCAGGAGCTGTGAGAAGCCGGCGTTGCACAGCGGCATGGGGGCCTGGTGAATGCTCATGTCGATGACCTCGCTCGTCGCATGGCTCGCGGTGTATCCGCGGGTGCCGTTTCTGGTTTTCGATCTGCGTGCCGGGTAGCCTCAGTAAGTCGCCATGCCGGGGTCCACCTCGTGCGCCCAGGCATCGATGCCGCCGCGCAGGTTGAGCACCTGCCGAAAGCCCTGGTGATCCAGGTACAGCGCCACCTGCTGGCTGCGGATGCCGTGGTGGCAGATGACCACCACCGGGCGGTCGGGGTCGAGCCGCTCGATGTCGGCCGGGATGCGTCGCATGGGGATGTGGGTGGCGGCGTCGAGCCGGCAGATGTCAAGCTCCCAGGGCTCGCGGACATCGAGCAGCTGCGGCGCCGGCGCGTCGCTGCTCAGGATGGCGCTCAGCTCGCGCGGGTTGACCTGGCGGACCATCGGGCAGGCTCCTCAGAAGACGAAGCGCTCGGGCTGCGGGACGTTCCGCAGCGGCGGGACGGAGGTCTCGAACAGCGCCTCCCGACGCAGGTCGCCGGCGGCGCCGATGCGGGTCTCCAGCCGCGCCTCCATCACCGGGTCCTCGCCGACGATGACGAAGAGGCGCCCGCCCGGCTTCAGCTGCTGCGCGAGCATGGGCACGGGCTCCTCGGTGGGCAGCGAGCCGGTGACGGCGATGACGTCGAAGGGGCCGCCGTCCACCGGCCCGACCATGGCATCGGCGGTGTGCACCTCCACCCGGCGCAGCTGCATGGCAGCGAGCCGCTCCGCCGCGCCCTCGGCGAGGGCCGGGTCGATCTCCACACCGACCACCCGCGCGCCGAGCCGTGCCAGGCATGCCGTCACATAGCCCGTGCCCGGTCCGATCTCCAGCACCTTGTCCGTCTCGCGCACCTGGAGCGCCTGCAGCATGCGGCCCACCACTTTCGGCGCCAGCATGCAGGTGTCCGTGCCGATGGGAATGTCGATGTCGGCATAGGCCAGGGCCTGGTAGGCATCGGGCACGAAGGCCTCGCGCGGCAGCTCCCCCAGCACACGCAGCACGCGCTCGTTCAGCACATTCCACGGGCGTACCTGCTGCTCGATCATGTTGTAACGGGCGATGTCGGCGGGCGAGGTCATACGGATCTCCGATAAAGGCCCTTGGTTTTCAAGGCAAAGCAACCGTCAGAGGCTACGGATTTTGTGCGTGCTGGGCAAGCGGGTGTCACAGGTGGGCCGCGGCGATCAGCGCGGGGCGCGCCGCCGGCGGCTACAATGCGGGGCTTTGCCG
Source organism: uncultured Thiohalocapsa sp. (assembly GCF_913063425.1). GTDB lineage: Bacteria > Pseudomonadota > Gammaproteobacteria > Chromatiales > Chromatiaceae > Thiohalocapsa. The sequence continues at coordinate 4,137 of NZ_CAJXYK010000055.1, read as the reverse complement.
GGGCCCCTCACCGACAGGTACACCCATGCCGTTGTATCGACAACCCAAGGATTCGCCACGACGCCCGCAGCGGCTTTGCCTTTGGGCGCTTGCGCAAGCCGGTCCCTTCGCATTGGCGGCGCTGCTGATCGGCGCGGCGGCCATGCCCATCCGCGCCCAGGACGGCGCCTCAGACGCCGGCCCAGACGCCGCCGCAGCCCAGGGCGCCGCAGCGGTGGTGGAGGAGCCCACGGAGGAGCAGATTCGCACCGCTTATGCCCAAACCCTTGAAACCGTCAACGCCGGTACCGTTTCGCACCTGGGCGCCGCAGACGCCGCCGCCCTGACCATCGAGCTTGAGGACATCGTGAAGCTCGGCTGCCGCGGACTCAACCGGCCCGGGGCGCAGTTCGAATGCCGGGTGGAGCGCCGCACCCGCCGCGGCGACGAGAGGCCGACGACGGACGTGGTCGAGCTCTGGCTGTCCTGGGAGGACGGGCGCTGGGTGGCGCGCTGAGCGATCTTCGGCGGCCCTCGGTTGCGCCGGCCACCCCGGCGCTGATCACCGTCTCATCGGCAGGCGCTTACATGAGCACCAGGTTATCCCGGTGGATCAGCTCGTCGTCGTCCACGAAGCCGAGCACCCCCTCGAAGGCGCTGCTCGGCAGCCCCTTGATGCGGATCGCATCCTGGGCATCGTAGTTCACCAGCCCGCGCGCCACCTCGCGGCCGTCGCGGTCCACGCAGGTCACCACCTCGCCGCGGGCGAAGTGGCCGTAGACGGCCGTTACCCCCACCGCGAGCAGGCTGCGCCCGCCCTCGCGCAGCGCGCGCACGGCGCCGTCGTCCAGCACCAGCCGGCCGCTGATGCTCAGATGGCCGGCGAGCCAGCGCTTGCGCGCCGCCTGCGGCCCCTGCGCCGGCACCAGCAGGCTGCCGACTTGGGCGCCGCAGGCGATCTGCGTCAGGGACTCGACGCGACGGCCCGGGGCAATGACCGTGGCGCAGCCGGAGCGTGCGGCAAGCCGCGCCGCGCGCAGCTTGGTGGTCATGCCGCCGATGCCGAGCCCACCGGTGCTGCCGCCGGCGGCGCCGTCCAGGCGCGGGTCGTCCACCCGCGCTGCTTCGATCAGGCTCGCCTCGGGGTCCGTGCGCGGGTTTGCTGAGAAGAGTCCGTCCTGGTCCGTGAGCAGGATCAGCAGATCCGCCTCCAGCAGGTTGGCCACCAGGGCCGCCAGGGTGTCGTTGTCGCCGAAGCGGAGCTCGTCGGTGGCCACCGTGTCGTTCTCGTTCACCACCGGCACCACGCCGATGCCGAGCAGCGTGCGCAGGGTGCTGCGGGCGTTCAAGTAGCGCTTGCGGTCGACGAGGTCGTCGCGGGTGAGCAGCACTTGGGCGGTGTGCAGTCCGTGGCGCGAGAAGCCGTCCTCATATGCGCGGATCAGGCCCATCTGACCGATGGCCGCGGCGGCCTGAAGCTCATGCAGCGCCTGCGGGCGCCGCCGCCAGCCCATGCGCGCCATACCCTGTGCGACGGCCCCGGAGGACACCAGCACCAGCTCGCGGCCGGCGGCGCACAGCTCGGCCATCTGCGCAATCCAGGGTGCGAGGATGTCCGGATCCAGACCGGCACCGTCGCGTGTCAGCAGGGCGCTGCCGATCTTGACGATCCAGCGGCGGGTGGCGGGAATTCGGGCGCGTTGGAACATCTCGGTCGCGTCTCGCCGGGGCGGACTGTCAGTCCAGGGGATGCCAGGCGTCGCCGGCGTCGCCGGCGTCGTCCGGGTCGGCCGCGGGCGTTCGCCGCAGTGGATGGGGCAGCGCGTCCAGGCGCGCCATCACGTCCCGGGCCAGCTCGGCGGTGCCGGCGCCGGTGGTCGCGGAGACGGCGTACACCGGCCCTTGCCAATCCAGGGTGCGCAGGATGTCAGCGCGGCGGGCCGCCAGGGTCGCGTCGTCCAGCAGGTCGATCTTGTTCAGCACCAGCCAGCGCTCGCGGCGCGCGAGGGCCGGGTCGAAGGCGTCGAGCTCGGCACTCAGCGTGCGCACCTGCTCCGCCGGCGAGGTCTCGGGGTCCGGCGGGGCCAGGTCCACCAGGTGCAGCAGCAGCCGGGTGCGGGCGAGGTGCTTGAGGAACTTGGTGCCGAGCCCGGCGCCCTCGGCCGCGCCGGCGATGAGACCCGGAATGTCCGCAAGGACGAAGCTGCGTCGCGGTCCCACGCTCACCACGCCCAGGTTCGGATACAGCGTGGTGAACGGATAGTCGGCCACCTTGGGCCGGGCGCTGGAGAGGGCGCGGATCAGGCTCGACTTGCCGGCATTCGGCAGCCCGAGCAGGCCCACGTCGGCGAGCAGCAGCAGCTCCAGGTCCAGCTCCCGGCGCTCCCCGGGCTTGCCCGGCGTGAACTGGCGCGGAGCGCGGTTGGTGCTGGACTTGAAGCGGGCGTTGCCGATGCCGTGGAAGCCGCCCGCGGCGACCAGCAGTCGTGCGTCGTGCTCCAGCAGCTCGCCGATGACCTCGCCCGTGTCGGCATCACGCACGCGGGTGCCGAGCGGCACCCGGATCTCGGCATCGGCGCCGGCGGCCCCGGTGCGGTTGCGCCCCATGCCGGGGCGCCCGTTCCCGGCCCGGTGGCGGCGCTGGTGCCGGAAGTCCACCAGCGTGTTGAGGCTCACGTCGCCGACCAGATAGACGCTGCCGCCGTCACCGCCGTCGCCGCCGTCCGGGCCGCCCTTGGGGATGAACTTCTCGCGCCGGAAGCTCACGCAGCCGTCGCCGCCGTTTCCGGCTTCGACGCGGATACTGGCTTCGTCGACGAACTTCACGCTGCTGGTCTCTGTGAGTGACGGCGCGCAGAACGCAGCGAGCCCCGCCGGAGCGGGGCTCGGAGCGGCGCCGGCGAGACAGCCGGCGGCGCAGGCGTCGCGTTGGGTGAAGGGCCGGTTGGGGCCGGCGCGGGTCAGTGCCGCGCGTCGGGATCTCTCAGCGCCTGCCCCCGGCCTGCGCGCTCAGCCCTGGGCCGGCTCCACGACGCTCACGAAGCGGCGGCTGCGCGGCCCCTTGACCTCGAACCTCACCTCGCCGTCCTTCAGGGCGAAGAGGGTGTGATCGCGACCGCAGCCGACGCCCACGCCGTTGTGGAAGCGTGTGCCGCGCTGGCGGACCAGGATGCTGCCGGCGGTCACGCGCTCGCCCCCGAAGCGCTTGACGCCGAGGCGTTTGGATTCGGAATCGCGGCCGTTACGCGAGCTGCCGCCTGCCTTTTTGTGTGCCATGGGGGATTACTCCTCTGGACCTGCCGCCGCGCCGCCCGTCTCGGTTCCCGCGCCCGCGCCGGTGATGCCGGTGATCTTGAGCTCGGTGAACCACTGCCGATGGCCCTGGCGCTTCATGTGATGCTTGCGCCGGCGGAATTTGATGATCTTGACCTTATCGCCCTGGCCGTGGCGCGCGACCTCCGCGGTCACCTTGCCGCCCTCGATGAAGGGCTTGCCGACCTTGACGGTGCCGCCGACGGCGATCATCAGCACCCGGTCGAGATCGACGCTGGCGCCGGCTTCTGCCTCGAGCTTCTCGACGCGGAGCTTGTCGCCCTCGGCGACGCGGTACTGCTTACCGCCCGTTTCGATGACTGCGTACATGGTCCTGGTTCCGTAAATGTATGAACGTTGCTTAACGCCCGGTTCGTGCCGACGCGCCGGGCGCCGTCAGGCCGCTGCTGCACCACGCCACCGGCCCGACTGCGGGCAGCGCCGTCGCTCCGAAGCGGACTCAGCGCAGGCTTGTTGCGGCTGCCGTGGGCAGCTGAACGAAAGCACCTGGCGCACGCAAGTACCTGGCGCCTTCGGCGAGGGTCGCATGCCGATGTCGCCCCGGACGGATACGGCGATCAAGACCAGCCAGTATGGCTCTACCGAGGCGCCGCCGTCAATACGCCGCGCCATTGCCCGGGTGCTGCGCACGACGGGGGCGGATGTGGGCTTCCTGCGCTCGTCACCGGCTGCCGATGCCGATGAGCGCACCACGCAGACCGCTGCGAAGGCGTGACAACGCCGAATCCTCGCCTTATCATTGCCGGCCTCGGCTGAGTGGCAGAGTGGTTATGCAGCGGCCTGCAAAGCCGTGGACGCCGGTTCGATTCCGACCTCAGCCTCCAA
>NZ_CAJXYK010000054.1 GCF_913063425.1 uncultured Thiohalocapsa sp. | reverse complement strand
CACCGTCGGCGCTATGATTCTTACATGGCCAGACCGCTACGCATCGAATTTCCTGGAGCGCTCTACCACGTGACATCACGTGGTGACAGGCGCGAGCCGATCTACGAGGACGATGCCGACCGGGAGGGGGGCACGGGGTCAGTTCTCGCATCGTGTCACCGTCGGCGCTATGATTCTTACATGGCCAGACCGCTACGCATCGAATTTCCTGGAGCGCTCTACCACGTGACATCGCGTGGTGACCGGCGCGAGCCGATCTACGAGGACGATGCCGACCGGGAGCAGTTTTTGGCCACGTTGGCGGAGGTCGTCGAGCGTTACAACTGGCTCTGCCACGCCTACTGCCTCATGACCAACCATTACCACCTGCTCGTGGAGACGGTTGATGGCAATCTGTCGAAAGGCATGCGCCAGCTCAACGGCGTGTTCACGCAGTCGTCGAACCGACGTCACGGGCGCCAGGGCCATCTGTTTCAAGGGCGCTTCAAAGGGATTTTGGTGGACAAAGACAGTTATTTGCTGGAGTTGAGCCGCTACGTGGTGCTCAATCCCGTCCGGGCCGGCATGGTCACGGCGCCGGAGCAGTGGTGCTGGAGCAGTTATCGGGTAACGGCAGGGGAGAGCGCGCCCCCGGGGTGGCTGGAGACGGATTTCGTGTTGGGGCAGTTCGCAGAAGATCGCGAGCGCGCACAGGCACGCTACAAGAGATTCGTTCTCGAAGGACTCGGGCGCAACGTCTGGCAGAACTTGCGCCAGCAGGTTTACCTCGGAGACGAAACCTTCGTGGAGAAGATGCAGGCGTTGGCGAGTATCCAAGGCGACCGTCTGAGTGTGCCCAAGATCCAGCGGCGTCCACCACCGCCCACGTTGGCGGACATCGCGGCGGCCCAACCGGACCGCAACGCGGCCATTGCGACAGCTTACGCGACCGGCGCCTACAGCTACGCAACCATCGCCGCGCATTTCGGCATCCATCTCTCGACGGTCGGACGGATCGTCCGCGCCTCGATGCAACAACGCGAGAACTGACCCCCTGTCCTCGCCGACCCCGTGTCCTCGCCGCCTCGATGCAACAACGCGAGAACTGACCCCGTGTCCTCGCGCTGACCCCGTGTCCTCGCGCGAGAACTGACCCCGTGTCCTCGCGGTCCCGCGGACCCCGTCCCGCGACGCGATGCAACAACGCGAGAACTGACCCCGTTCCGCCTTTCCGATGCTATGCAACAACGCGAGAACTGACCCCGTTCCCGAGAACTGACCCCGTTCCCCTCGTTCCCCCCTGACCCCGTTCCCCCGCTGCGTTCCCCCGGAGAACTGACCCCGTTCCCCGCGATGCAACAACGCGAGAACTGACCCCGTTCCGCTGCGGACCCCGTTCCGCAGGAGAACTGACCCCGTTCCCCGCGATGCAACAACGCGAGAACTGACCCCGTTCCGCACGCTGACCCCGTTCCGCACGAGAACTGACCCCGTTCCGCACGAGAACTGACCCCGTTCCGCGTTCCAACAACGCGAGAACTGACCCCGTTCCGCGCTGACCCCATTCCGCGAGACTGACCCCGTTCCGCGCGAGAACTGACCCCGTTCCGCGCGCGTGGGTGTGGCCCTTGTTGATGTGGACGCTCGTGCCAAGCGTGAGTAAAGGCGTCCGCCTCCGCTGTTGCTCCGGACTCAACGGGATTGGCCAGGGCGGACGGCTTTCTGAAGCTCCCGACACCCGGCCGTCGGCGGTTTTATCACCCCGGCGCGGGGCGGTAAATTGCACGAAAGTTGTACGCGGCGGAAACCGATCGCCCGAGCAAAGGGTTGCGAGAGGAATTTTTTTGCGCTGCCGCCGGCAGCCGCGCAGGCACGGCCGAGTGCAGCCGCTCGGGCTCGACTTGCTTGCCCGGGATGGGGCGTTGACACGGTCGGCATCGGTCGCACGTTGAGGCGGGCGGGACGGGTGCCGATGAGCGGGCAGCCGCTGCCGCAGCCGTCCGGCAGGTCGGCTGGCGCGGCATCGCCGGCGGGCTGCCGGCGCCACGCTGCGGCAGGCGCGCTAGACTGGGGGCGCCACCGCCGCACCCCGTTCCGCCGCCATGCCCCGCAAACGCCTGCCCATCGGCATCCAGACCTTCCGCAAGATCCGCGAGGACGGCTGCTATTACGTCGACAAGACAGGCTTTGCGCTGCGCCTGGTCGAAGAAGGCACGCATTATTTCCTGTCGCGCCCGCGGCGTTTCGGCAAGTCGCTGTTCCTGGACACGCTGGCGGAGCTCTTCAGCGGCACCGAAGAGCTGTTTCGGGGCCTTCAGGCACACGCTCGCTGGGACTGGGGCCGGCGCTTTCCGGTCATTCGGCTCAGCTTCGGCGGCGGCGTCGTGCAGAGCCGCGCCGAGCTGGACCGGCGCATCCGGGCGCTGCTGCACGACAATGCCGAGCGCCTGGGGCTCCCCTGTCGCGACCCAGACGACCCGGTGGGCTGCTTCGCCGAGCTCATCGCCCGCGCCCATGCCGAGCACGGCGAGCGTGTCGTCGTGCTGGTGGACGAGTACGACAAGCCGATCCTCGACAACCTGACTCGGCCGGACGTCGCCCGCGAGGCCCGCGACGGGCTGCGCAACCTGTATTCCGTCATCAAGGACAACGATGCCCACATCCGCTTTGCGTTCCTGACCGGGGTGAGCAAGTTCAGCAAGGTCAGCTTGTTCTCGGGGCTCAACAACCTGCGCGACATCACCGTCTCGGCGGAGTATTCGGCGATCTGCGGCTACACCGAGGGCGATCTGGACCAGGTCTTTTCGCCGGAGCTGACCGGGCTCGACCGGGATCAGATCCGCACCTGGTACAACGGCTACAACTGGACCGGCGCTGCCGTCTATAACCCATTCGATCTGTTGTTGTTGTTCCAGGAGCGCGAGTTTCGCCCCTGGTGGTTCGAGACCGCCACGCCGACCTTCCTGGTCGACGTGCTCACCGAGCGCCACACCGACCTGCCGCGCCTGGAGCACCTGCTCACCACCGAGCAGCTGCTCGGCGCCTTCGACGTGGAGCGCATCACCACCGAGGCGCTGCTGTGGCAGACCGGCTATCTGACCATCGACCGCGTGCAGCGCGCCGGCGCCTTCATCCAATACCGCCTGCGCTATCCCAATCTGGAGGTGCGCGCCGCGCTCAACGCCGCGCTGCTCGACCGCCTGGGCGGCGGCCATTCCGAGATCCCGCGCCAGACCGGCCAGCTCTATGCGCTGCTGCAGGCCAACGACTTCAGCGGCATGCAGCAACTGTTCACCGCGTTCTTCGCGAGCATCCCCCACGACTGGTACCGCAACAACCCCATCGCGAGGTACGAGGGCTACTACGCCAGCGTCTTCTACGCCTACTTCGCGAGCTTAGGAGTTGATCTGACCCCGGAGGAGTCGAGCAACGCCGGGCGGCTCGACATGGCCCTGCGCTTCAACGGCCAGGTGTACCTGTTCGAATTCAAAGTGGTCGAGCTGGCACCGGACGGGGGCGCGCTGGCGCAATTGAAGGCCAAGGGCTACGCCGACCGCCACCGCGGCAGCGGCGAGCCGATCCAACTCATCGGCGTCGAATTCAGCCGCGAGCAGCGCCGTGTGGTGGGCTTCGACGTGGAGACGCTGGGCGGCTGAGCCGTGTCCGCGCGCCGGTGCCCCGCGCCGGCTCGTCGCCACGGGCGCGGAGCGCCCGGCGATACGCGACGCCGCGGCAGCGGTGTCGCGAGCCGCTCAAGCTTGGAGCTGAGCCGGCGCAGCCGCGTGGCTTGGATGGCGGGTCAGCGCAGCCCAGGCACGGGCTTGGCGACATCGCGATGGTCAGCCAAACGCGCTTGCCGAAGCGCGCGCTCTGGAAGCTCTCACTCATGCGGTCGCAGAATCGCCGGCTGTTGTCGCCGCAAGTGCGTGCGGATGGTCCGCGATTGTAGCGCTCGCATCGAGGTACGACTGGCCCGGGCAATCCCCGGCGGCGGGCAGGGCTCCTGGGGCCAGCTCGATCGTCACGGCGCTCCAGCACCGTGATGCATCCAGCCCGCGTACGGCGTAACGCGACAGCGGTTCCGCCATCCGCGGATGACTCCGACGCTGACCGCGCACGCTGTCGATGCAGCCGTTGAGCTGACGAAAACGCTTCGATGGGCGCGGGATGGAGGCTCGCCCCAGCGGGCATCCACGCTACCGCACCGCCGGTGAAAAGACGGGTTGAGGCGGCCCCACACGATAGGTACCATGTGATATCCATCACTGGTACCCGAGGCCCGACCGTGGACACTGCAAAGCTCTTTCGATCCGGGCGCAGCCAAGCCGTGCGCCTTCCCAAGGCTTATCGATTCAACGGCGATGAGGTCGCCATCAAGCACCTGGGCTCGGCGGTCTTGCTGTTGCCGCTCGACAACCCTTGGCAAGTTCTCGAAGACGGCTTGAGCGAGTTCGAGGAGGGGTTTGTCCTGGAGCGCGCGCAGCCCGAGCAGGCGGATCGGGAAGCGTCGGGCGAGTGAGGTATCTGCTCGATACCAACATCTGCGTCTACATCATCAACCGCAAACCGTCGGCCGTCATCGAGCGATTCCGGCAGATGGTGCTGGGAGAGGTTGGTGTCTCGTCAATCACCGCCGCCGAGCTCGCGTTCGGGGTTGCCAAGAGCGGCTCGGCACGCAATCGCACGGCGCTGGAGAAGTTCCTCGCCCCGCTTGAGATCCTGCCGCTCGGAAGCGATGCCATTTGGGTCTATGGCGACATCCGGTCGGCGCTGGAGCGTTCCGGAACACCGATCGGCGCCCTCGATACGCTGATCGCAGCCCATGCGCTGTCGGCCAAGCTGACCTTGGTCACGAACCATCTCAAGGAATTCCAGCGTGTGGCGGGGTTGCGTTGCGAGAATTGGGTGGGCCCTGGACGGCTTCAGGCCGGGGAAGGCGGAACGCGATAGCGGTTCCGCCATCCGTGGACGACTCCAACACTGATCGCGCACGCCGGTGTTGGCGTCGGGGTTAGTTCTCGTACCTCGGCGATTTTGTCGATACGCGGCGTATGGGTGGGGCGCCGCCATTGCGCCGCGCCGGCAGCGGCGCGCGGGTCAGTCGCCGAGCTGTGCCAGCAGCGGCGCCAGCATGTCCTCGTAGCGCCGCCAGCGCGCCACCGAGCGGGTGTACACCGGCTGGCGCACCTGCGTCACGCTCGCGGTGCGCACAAGCCGCTCGGTCTCGTGGAAGCGCAGGCAGGCGTCGTCCCAGTCCAGGCCGATGAAGTCCAGGAGCCGCCGGGTCTGGCCGGCCTGGTCCGCCACCGTCTCCTCGTAGTCGATCTCCAGCATCGGCACCGGCAGCACGCGGCGCCAGTGGTCCATGATCCGCCGGTACTGAATGATCCGCTCGGCCAGGTGCTCCAAGTCAAACGCCCAGCGGATCTCCTTGAACTGGGTCATCCAGCAGGAGACCGCCACGTCGCGCACGTCGCGTCGGCAGTGGATGATGCGCGCGTTCGGGAAGGCCGTCACAATCCAGCCGAGCTGCGAATAGTTGTCCGGCATCTTGTCGGCGATGCGCAGCACCGCGTCATCGGCGAGTCCGGCCTTGCGGGTCAGGGTGTAGAGCTGCTCCAGGTGCCAGCCGGCGAGCTGGCGCGTCGCCTGCGGCGTCAGCCCGTCCAGACAGTCCAGCGGCGCGGTGTCGGGGCGGCCCAACACCCGCGGCAGCGCGGCGAAGGCGCGGCCGGCGAAGCTGCGCTCGCCGGCGCCGAACACCCGCGGGTGGCTGGCCAGGATGGTCTCGGTGAGCGTGGTGCCGCTGCGGGGCATGCCGACGATGAACACCGGTGCCCCGCTCGGGTCGCCATGCCCACGGGTACGGGCGAAGAATTCCGGCGTGAAGGTGACCATAAGCCGGTCGATGTGCGCGGCGTACTCCGCCGGGTCATAGGACCAGCCGCGGCTGCGCTTGTATGCCCAGTGCTCGACATTGCCGGCGACGGCATGGCGGGCGGCGCCGGCATGGTCCTTGGCGCCGTCGCAGTAGTGCGCAAGGCCGAAGTGCAGCATCGCCCGCACGCCCTCGCCGCCGCTGCGGGTCACCCAGCGGGCTTGCAGCAGGGCCTCCATCCGCTCGGCGTCCTCCGCCGGCAGCTTGCCGCGCAGGTTCTGCGCCAGGTTGGACAGCGCCGGCACGCAGTGGGGGTTGACCGCCAGGGCCTCGCGGTTGGCGGCATTGGCCGCGTCCACGTCGCTGGCGGAGGCGAGGATACCGGCCAGGCGCGCCCGCGCGCTCGCGTCCTCGGGCTGGGCGGCCACCGCCTCGCGGCAGGCGCCGATGGCACCCTCGGCGTCGCCGTCCTCCCACAGGGCGCTGCCGAGTGCGAGCAGCGCCGGCGCATGGCCCGGGTGCTCGTTCAGGATGCCGCGCAGCCGCTCGATGGCCGCCGGTACATCGCCCGCCTCGCGCAGCGTGTCGGCCAGCGCGACTTGGGTCTCGACGCGCTCGGGCTCCAGGGCCAGTGCCTGCTCGTACCACAGCACCGCCTGTTGCAGGTCCGCGACCTCGGCCCAGACCGAGCCGATCAGGGTCTTCAGCGCGGCATCCCGCGGGTCTCGCTCATGCGCTTCGAAGTAGGCCGCCATGGCCGGCTCCAGCTCGCCCTCGCGGCGGCGCAGCGTGCCGAGACTGATCCAGGCGCGGGCCGCGTCGGCACCGACGGTGCCGGCCAACTCGCAGGCGCGCTCGCACAGCGTCCGCGCGCGCTCGTGCTCGCCCAACGCGAGCAGCGTCAGGCCCAGGTTGCCCACCGCGTGCGCCAGGTCCGGCGCCAGCTCGAGCGCCTGCTCGTAGGCGGCCACGGCGGCGCGCACACGCCCCAACTCGCGCAGCGCATCGGCCCGGTAGGCATGCAGCAGGGCGGTCTCGGCATCCGCGGCGGCATCGGTCACCGCGCCCTTCAGCGCCTGCTCATAGGCGGCGAGGGCGCCTGCATAGTCCTCCAGCGCGAACCTTGCCGCGCCCAGGGTCACCAGCGCGGCGCGGTAGCCGGGGCGCAGCGCGAGCGCCCGCCCGCAGGCGGCGGCGGCGTCCTCGTGGCGATGACCGGCCCGCAGCGCGGCGGCCAGGTTCGCGGCATAGATGGGCTGGCTCGGCGCCAGGGCCTCGGCGCGCGTCAAATGGCTTATGGCCGCCTCGGCGTCGCCCTGCTGCAGCGCGGCGAGGCCGGCCAGGTTCAGCGCGCCGTGGTGGTTCGGGGCACGCGCCAGCAACCGGTTCGCGGCGGCGGCGGCTGCCGCGGCGTCGCCGGCGCGCAGCCGGGCGAAGCCCCGCTCCAGTCGGGCGCGGGGGTCGTTGCTTGAGCGCATGTGCGGCCTAGTGCTCGGCCCAGGGGTCCAGGAGGGTCACGCGCGGATTCTGCTCTGCCAAGTCGTTGAAATGCCGGACGTTGCGTGTCGCCAGCGCGCACCCGCGCGCGAGCACGATGCCGGCGAGCAGCGTATCGCGCAGCTCGACGGGGCGGCCCGCCGCCGCGCGCAGCGCCGCAAGCTGGGCCGCTCGATCGGCCGCCGCGCCGTCGAGCGGCAGAATGCGCCCGGCCAGATCGTCTGCGAGCAGTGCCTGAAAGGCACGCTCGAGTTGGGCTCGGCGCCGCCCCGGCGCCAGTCGTGCCAGGCCGAAGCGCACCTCGAAAACGGTCACCGCGGTCGTCCAAACACTCTCCGGTGCCTGCCTGTCCAGCCACTGCACGACCGCGGGGTCGGCCGGATCACGCATCATGGCCGACAGCACATTGGTGTCGAGTACGAGCATGGGGTCTCAGGCGCCGCCCAGATCCGCGGGCCGGGCCTCCTCGCCGCGCCATTCCTCGATGTCCGCGTCCAGGCCGAGACCGGCAAAGCGACCGGCCATCCGCGACCCCAGCCCGCGGGCGCCCGTATCGGCGGCGGGGCGCTCGGCGAGGGCCGCGGCACGCAGGATCTCCCGGACCTCCTCTTCGGTGCTCCGCCCATGCTCTCGGGCCCGCTGCGTCAAGCGGACCTTGACCTCGTCTTCGAGGTTGCGAACGATCAACTGCGCCATGGCTCGTGCCTCGCTTACCGAATGGCGCGCCACACACGGGCTGCGCCGCGGGAGTTGACAGCACGATAGCGCCGATAGACAGAGAGCCGCAACCCCGCCCCGCGGCGCCCGCGCGGCGCCGGCAGCCCGGCAGACGTCCGTCGGGCGCGGGAAGGCCCCGAGCCGGCCGCCCGGGGCCTGTGCGCTGCGCCGGGCTCAGCCGCGGCGGCGCCGGCGCACCGCGGCGAGGCCGAACAGCCCGAGGCCCACCAGCGGCAGCACGCCGGGTACCGGCACCGGTGTACCCGGCGCCCAATTGACGATGTTGCCGGTGTCGATGCTGCCGCCGCCCACGGCGGCCAGCAGGCCGGCGCTCGCCAGGGTGTCCAGGTCGGCGAAGACCGCCGCGTTGGTGATGGCGTCGTTCACGTTTGGATACTCGGTGAACTGCACGAACCACATCAGGCTCTGGGTCTCGCCGGCGGCCAGATCCAGGGTCCATTGGTCGGTGAAGTCGTCTTCTCCAGCATCCGGCACCGCCAAGGTACCCGAGGCCGCCTGCACGCTGCCCTCGCCATAGCGCACGAAGGTCAGCAGCGGGTCTGGACTGGAGCCGCCGTCGCTGGAGATGAGCCAGCGGTCCGCCTGCTGGAAGACCGCATCGCCGCTGCTGGTGGCCTCGATCTGCGTATCGCCGGAGCCCAGATTGCCGCCGTAGAGCACCTCGATGCCCGACAGCGCGCCGCCGGTGGTGTTGCCGAAGGTCGCCAGCACCCGCAGGGTCGGGCTGGAGGCGTCCATGAAATAGTCCAGGCTGGTGGCGATGCCGCCGATGTCCTGCGGCGTCAGGGTGCTGACGAAGGTACCGTCGGCGGTAGTGGTCAGGTCGACCTGGTCGTTCGGCTGGTTGAAGAGGGTGCGGTTGACCGCGATGCCGCCGAAGTCGTCGAAGGCGTCGCCCTGGTCGGGACCGGTTAAGGTTGCGTCGCTGATGCCGTATCCGGACCCGATGTCACCGGCGCCGGTGGCGAGGTCGACGGTACTATTGGAAAACTCGGAATACGAGACCCCACCGGTGGTGACGTCAAATCCAGTGGACGTCGTCGCGCCGCGGGCGGTGCCGCCGGCCAGGGCGGCACCGAGCATCAGGGCGGGCGAGGCGATACGGAGCTTGTCGAAGGCGGATTGGCTCATCGCGGAAAACCTCTTGTCGATTGCGGATCATGCGTGCCATGGTTCTGCAAGCCCCGCGGCGCGTCTCCGGCCGCCGGCGCGGTCGCCTGCTCGGGGAAAGCCTTGAGGCGGGCGGGATGCAAAATCCGCGCCACCCAAAAAAAAATTAGCGGATTCCGGTGCGTGCGTCCTCGGCTGACCGGTACCCCCACGCCGAAGGTGCGCACCTGTAAAGCAGGCTTTACAGATATCCGGCGCCGATTTCCCACGATGGGGCACTCAGGTATCGGATGCGCCCGGCAACGGCGCAATCGCTGAAGGCTGAGGGGCTTTTTCATCAATGGCTTATGGTTGCAACCCAGGCCCCGGCGCAGCGGCGGGTCCAACCGACGGCACTGAAAAGAAGCCTGACACCCGGCGTTGTCCGACGCCATGGCGGCGCAGGTCGTTGCATCTGGAACCGCCCCGGCGCCGGGTTTACGCTGTACCGGCGCCAACCCCCTGCGCATTGCGCCAGACACACAGGACTTGCCCATGCTCCAGCGCCGCCCGCCCCGCTCCCCGGCCCGGCCACAAGCCCCCGCAGGCACCGCATGCCTCCTGCCGCTGCTCGCCGCGGTGCTGTTGGGCCCCGCGGCTGCCGAGCCCGACACCGCAGCGAGCGCCGGGCCGCCCGCGGCATTGGTCGCCGCCGACGGCGCCTGGCGAGCCGGCGACCTCGCCACCGCCCAAGCACGCCTCAAGGCGTTGTTGGCGCAGGACCCCGGCGACGCGGCGGCACGGCTGCTGGAGGCCGAGATCGCACTCGCACTGGCGGAGCCCGCCGCCGCCGAGCAGGCCCTGCGCCGCGCCGCCGCGGCCGGCGCACCGGCCGCGGACTGGCTGGTGCCGCTGGGCGACGCGCTGCTGCGCCAGGGCCGTTTCGACGCGGTGCTCGCCGAGCTGGACGCCGCCGCCGACGCCCCCGGCCTCGCCGCCGCCGACCTGGCGCGGCTGCGCGCCGAGGCCCTGCGCGGGCTCGGCCGGCGCGACGCGGCCGAGGAGGCCCTCGCCCGGGCGCTCGCCGCAAGCCCCGCCCCGCCCACGGCGCGCCTCACCCGCGCCGCCTGGCTGCTGGCGGACGGCGACGAGACGGCCGCGGCAGACGCGCTGGCGGCCCTCACCAAAGACGCCCCCGACCTGGCCGCCGCCTGGGAGATGCTCGGTGCCCTGCGCCACCGCGCCGGCGACCTGGCTGGTGCCGCCGCGGCCTACGACAGCGCCATCGAGCGAGGCCCGACCGCCTGGCTGGCCCGCTACAAGCGCGCGCTGCTGCTGCTCGACACCAACGACCTGGACGGCGCCGCAGCGGATCTGAAGGCGGTGGCCGAGGTCAGGCCGGGCTTCCAGGGGCTCGCCTATGCGCGCGGGCGCCTCGCGCTGGCCCGCGGCGACGCGGCGACGGCGCTCGGGCAACTGGAGCCGTACCTCGCGGCCCGGCCCGAGGACTACGACGCCGCCTACTACGCCGCCGTCGCGCTGATCGCCCTGGGCCGGGCCGCGCAGGCCGAGGAGTACCTGCTCCGCGTCACCGCCGCGGCACCGGGCCTGCCGCAACCGGCGCTGCTGCTCGCGCGCCTGAAGCTGGAGCGCGGCGACCCGGCCGCCGCCGAGGCCCTGCTCGCGCCACTGGTGGACGGCGGCGCCCTGCCCCCGGCCGCCCGCGCCGAACTGGGGCGCACGCTGGTGCAGGCGCTCGCGGCCCAGGGTAAGCGCGATGCCGCCGCGGCGCTGCTCGCGGCGCTGGCGGATGCGGCACCGGCCGCCCCGGCGCTGGTGCTGCCCGAGGCGCAGGCGCTGCTCGCCAAGGGCGATACGGCGGGCGCCATCGCCCGCCTCTCGGCGCTGCTGCGGCAGACCCCCAACGACGGCGAGGCGCGCCTGGCGCTGATCCGTGCGCTGGCCGCGGCCGGCGACACGGAGCAGGCCCTGGCGCAGGCGGAGCTGCTGGCCGAGGCGGCCCCGCAGGACGCGCGGGCCTGGCAGGCCCTTGGTGTCGCCGCCGGGCTCGCCGGCGATGCGCACCGGGCGCGCGACGCGCTGCGGCGCGCCCTCGACATCGGCGGTCCGGGCGCCGCCGACGCGGCACTGGCGCTGGCGCGCGGCGAGGCCGCCGCCGGCAACCCGCAGGCGGCCCGCGCGGCGCTGGAGCAGGCCCTGGCGGGCGACGCCGGGGCGCCGCGCCTGGTCGCCGCGCTCGCCGCACTGGACCGGCACAGCGCCGGCGAAGAGGCTGCGCTCGAGCGCCTGCGCCAGGGGCTCGCCGCCGACCCGGCCGCCCTCGGCCTGCGGCTGCGGCTCGCCCGCGGGCTGCTGGCGGCGGGGAGCCCGGCCGCGGCACGCCAGGTGCTGGCGGCGGCGCCGCGGGCGCAGGCGACGCGGCCCGGCCTGCTGGCCCTGGCCGGCCGGGCCGCGCTGGCGGCCGATGACCCCGCGGCGGCCCTGGCCGCCTTCGAGCAGCTCGCCGCCCAGCGCAGGGGACGGGCCGGGCCCCTGTGCCTGGCGGCGCGGGCGCAGCTCGCGCTGAGGCAGCCGGAGGCCGCCGAGGCATCGCTGCGCGACGCCCTGGCCCGCGACCCGGCGTCGGCGTGCATCCCCCGGGGCCTCACCGCGCTGGCCGCGCGGCTGCCGGACGCGGGCGCGCGCGAGGCCCTGTTCAAGCGCCTGGGCGCGGACAACAAGACGGCCGCGCGGGCCGCCGTACTGCTCGCGCAGGCGCGCGCGGCCATTGCCGACGGTGCCCGCGGGCGCGCGGACGGGCTGCTGCGCGAGGCCCTCGTCCTGGTGCCGTCGCTGCGCCCGGCGCAGATTGCGCTGGTGGACAACGCCCGCGCGCTGGGCAAGGCCGCGGCGGCCCGGCGCGCCGCCGAGGATTGGCTCGCGAGCCACCCGGAGGACACGGGCATGCGGCTCAGGCTGGCCGCGGTGCTCGCCGAGGAGGGCGACACGGACGCCGCCGCGGCCGCCTACGAGGCGGTGCTGGCAGTCCCCGCGCAACCCCCGCGACTGCTCGCCGCCGCCGCCGGCGCCCTGGCCAGGCTGCTGCGCGCAGGCGACCCTGATCGCGCGCTGGCGCTTGCCGAGCAGGCGCATGCCGCGGCGCCCGGCGACCCGGCGGTCGCGGACACCCTGGGGGTGCTGCTGCTCGACACCGGCGCCACGGCGCGGGCCGTGGCGCTGCTTCAGGCCGCGCACGCGGCACGGCCGACGGACCCCAGCATCGGCTATCACTACGCGCAGGCGCTCGCGGCCACCGGGGACAGCGCCGCGGCGCGACGGCTGCTGCGCGAGGTCACGCCCCGCCGGTTTCCCCAACAGGCGGCGGCGCTGGCGCTGCTGGAGCGGTTGCGCTGAGGCGCTGCCACGGGGCGCAGAGCGCCTGCAGAAGCGCGACACCGCGGGAGCGGTGTCGCGAGGCAGCCGGCTGCGCCGCTTACATCTCCGGGGTGGGCGTTGCCCGCAAGCGCTCGCGGCGTGCCCGCAGCGCCAGGTCCAGCAGGTGCGAGAGGCCCGCCAGCCCAAGCAGCAGCGCGGTCACCCCCCAATAGGCGCCGGTGAGCGCGGTGCGGATCGCGAGCAGCAGCAGCACGCCGGACACCAGCGTGGGCCAGACCGCGCCCAGGCCCGGGCCGACGTCGCGCCTGGCCTTGAGCCACCAGAGCAGCGCCGCCTCCGCCAGCAGCAGCAGCACGATCAGGTCGGCGATGAGGCCGCTCTGGAAGGCCGCCGCCAGCAGCGGCCCGACGCCGCCCGGCATGTCAGCCACGGTGCTCTGTGCCCGGGGGCAGGGCGCCGGTCACCTGCGCCGCCGCGGCATCCGGTACGGCAGCATGTGCTGCACGATGGGGGAGCGGAAGCGGTTCAGCGACAGGCTCTCGTGCACCGCGGTCAGCGGGCGACCGAGCAGATGGGTGTCGATGACCGAGCGGGAGTAGAAGGGCGTGTCCTCAAGCGTCTTGGCGACCTTGGGCGGGCGCTCGGCGTCCGCCTGGCTGCCGCGGGGCACCTGCCAGATGGGGGTGCGCGGCAGGCGATGATTCGGCGGCGGCTCGAACGCCTCGACCCCTTGCGGGGAGAAGCGCAGCGCCAGCTGCTTCTGCCCGCCGTGGCGGCGGTCCATGTTGTAGAGGATGGCGCTCTCCTGCTCGCCCAGCTCACCTCGGGACCAATCCCAATAGACGAAGCCGTCCTCGATGGGCTCGTCGCCCCAGTTGCGGTCGAAATAGGCGTGGCCGCTCCAGCGCAGCTCCGGTTTTTGCAGCTCCACCTCCACCCGGGCGCTCGGCGCCACCGGGCGCCAGCGGTGGCGGCCGGCGTCATCGAGCGTGAACACCTGCTCGTTGATGAAGTGGGGCTTCAGATGCACGCGCCCGCGCACCCGTTGCGGGATGGGGGTGCCGACCTCGTCGATGGCGATGGTGAGCCCCTGGTCCCAGTCCCAGTGCAGACGGCTCGGGCCGATGCCCAGCGTCGATGCGCTCTGCGTCAGTGAGCCGGCGCGGCGCTCGGTCATGGTCCAGCGCCGCTCCCCGCCGTACAGACAGACGTTCAGCGAGACATAGTCCCGCGGGTCTTCTGCGCCGCGCTTGCGGCCCTTGAAATAGTACGGCGAGAAGACGCTGCCGATGAAGGCGATGAGGGTCAGCCCGTGCTTGCCGTCGTCGCTCAGGGCGTCGACGTACCACCAGGCATAGCCGCGGGAGGGGACGCTCAGGTCGAGCTCAGGTCCGCGAGCATCGCCTCCGCCGCCAGGCGCCCGGAGATCGCCGCCATCGGCACCCCCGGGCCCGGATGCACGCTGCCCCCCGCCAGATACAGCCGCGGCACCTTCGAGCGCGCCCCCGAGCGGCTGAACGGCCCCTGCCAGCCATGGGACGTGCGCCCGTACAGGGCGCCCCCCGTCGCCGGGAACAGGTGCTCGAACTCCGTGGGCGTGGTGATGACCCGGCGCTCCGGCGCCAGGTCCACCTGCAGGCCGCAGCGGGCCAGGAGGTTGAAGGTGTGCTCCTCGCATTGCTCGATTTCTCCGGCATCGAAGGGTTGAATGTCGCCGCGGGGCGGGGCGTTCACCAGGCACAGCAGGCGCTCCGGGCCGTCCGGCGCGCCGCCGTCGTCGCCGCGGTCCTGGGCGCAGACATACACCGTCGGCTCGTCCGGCAGGCGCCCCTGCTCGAAGATGGCCGCGAACTCCCCGGGATAGTCCCGGCTGAAGAAGACATTGTGCCGCACCAGCGGGAAGCCGGACGTGGGCGCGCAGACGCTGAAGGTCACCGCCGACAGCGAGCGCGCCTTCACACCGTGCCGGCGCACCGCGCGCCGCGGCCTGCGCCCGAAAAGCCCCGCCGCGAGGGCGGCACTGTCGGCGTTGCAGAGCACGGCATCGGCGGCGATCTGCTCACCGTCGGCGAGGCGTACGCCCGCCGCACGCCCGTGGCGCACCAGCACCTCGGCCACGGGGCTGCCGTAGCGCAGGGTCACCCCGTGTGCCTCTGCCAGGGCGGCAAGGGCCGCGGGCAGCCGGTGGATGCCGCCCTCCACCAGCCAGACCCCGCCCAGCTCCACGTGCGCGACGATGCCGAGGGTGGGCGGGGCGCGGAAGGGCGAGGAGCCGACGTAGGTGGCGTAGCGGCCGAAGAGCTGGCGCAGGCGCTCATCCGGGAAGAAGCGGCCCAGGTCCTGCCACAGGGTGGAGTAGGGCTTGAGGCGCGCCACCGGAATCAGCCCCGAGTCCAGCACCAAAGACAGCGGCGTCGGTGCCGGCTCGTGGATGAAGGCGCGCTCCAGGGTGCGGAACATGTCGTCCGCCCGGGCGCAGAAGTCCCGGAACAGCTGCGCCTGCCGGCTGCCTGCGAAGTCGCCGATGGCCTCCACCGAGCGCTCGATGTCGGCATAGAGGTCCAGGCGCTCCCCGGCGCTCCAGGCGTGGCGGGCGAGGATGTCCGCCGGGCGCAGGGTCAGGTGGTCGGCGAGGCTCGTGCCCGCCGCGTCGAACAGGTCCTCGAAGACCTCGCGCATGGTGACCACCGTCGGCCCCGAGTCCACCAGGGCACCGTTCACCGCCACCTCGCGCATCTTGCCGCCGGGCTTGAGCGCGCGCTCCAGCACGGTGACGCGCAGCCCGCGGGCGGCGAGGCGCAGGGCGGCGGCGAGGCCGCCCATGCCCGCACCGATGATGACGACGTGGTGCTCAGCCATGGCAAGGTGCCGGGTGTCGGCGCAGGCAGGTGCCGGCGCGCACGCCGCCGCGGACTGCGGCAGCGCGGGTGGGGCGGGGCGCCGGTGGACGGGCGCGCTGGGGCTCGGGCATGGGTGCGGGGCGCGGCGGTAGAGCGGCAGTGGTGCGGGGACGGCCGAGCGGAGGCTCAGGCTGCCCCGCGCCCGTCGCCGGCCCCCAGGTCTGCCAGCACCCGGTCTGCCGCCAGGCGCCCGGAGAGGGAGGCCATGGGAATGCCGGGGCCGGGATGGGCGCTGCCGCCGGCGGTGTAGAGGCCGGGCACCTTGGTGACCGTGCCGGGGCGGTCGAAGGAGCCCCACCAGCCGTGGTTGACGCGCCCGAACACGGCACCGCCCGAGGCGGGGTAGGCCTGCTCGAAGTGCGTCGGCGTGGTGATGGCGATCTCCTCGCTGTCGGCCAGGGTGAGGCCGCAGTGCCCGAGCAGCTGCATGACGCTCGCCTCGCAGCGGCGGATGTCGGCCTCCGGGATGGTCTCCGTGTCGCCGCGGGCCGGGGCGTTCACCACCAGCAGCAGGCGCTCGGGCTCGGTCGGCGGCGGCGCGTCCGGGTCGCCGCGGTCCTGCGCGCAGATGTAGACAGTCGGGTCCCGCGGCAGGTGCAGCTCGTCGAAGATAGCCTTGAACTCCGCCTTGTAGTCCGGCGGGAAGAAGACGTTGTGATAGTGCATCGGGAAGCCCTGCGGGCGGGCCACCAGGTTCCAGGTGACCACCGAGTGGGAGCGCTTGGCCGCCGGAATCGGCGCCACCGCCTGGCGCGCCTGCTCGCCGAACAGGCCGGCGCCGAGGGCTGCCGCATCGGCGTTGCAGATGACGGCGTCGGCGTCGAGCCGCTCGCCGTCGTCCAGCAGCACGCCGCGGGCCTTGCCGTTCTTCACCAGGATCTCCGCCACGCTTGCGCCATAGCGGATGCTCGCGCCGTTCTCCTCCGCCAGCTTGGCGAGCGCCTCCGGCAGCTGGTGGATGCCGCCGTCCACGGCGTAGACGCCGCGGCTTTCCACGTCCGCCACCAGCATCAGCGTCGCCGGCGCCCGGTAGGGCGAGGCGCCCACATAAGTGGCATAGCGGCCGAAGAGCTGCTTCAGGCGCGGGTCCTTGAAGTACTGCCCGAGCGCCTGCCAGAGCGTGAGCACCGCCTTGATGCGCATCAGCTCGCTCAGGCCGTTCCAGCCGAAGCGCCCGAAGATGGTGATGGGCGTCGGCTGCGAGGAGCGGATGAAGGGGCCGTCCAGCGCCTCGTAGACGCGCTTGGCATGGGCGGCGAAGCGGCGGAAGCCGTCCGCCTCCGCGGCGCCGGCGAACTCGGCGATGGCCTCGGCGGAGCGCTCGTGGTCGCCGTACAGGTCCAGGCGCTCGTCCCGGCTCCAGGCGTGGCGCGCCAGCACCTCGGAGCAGTGCAGCTTGACCCGCTCGCGGAAGCTGGTGCCGGCCTCGGCGAAGATCTCCTCGAACACCCACGGCATGGTGAGCACCGTAGGCCCGGTGTAGAAGGACTTGTCGCCCTTGTGCTGCTCGCGCAGCTTGCCGCCGGGGCGGTGGCCGCCCTCCAGCACGGTGACCTCGACGCCGCGCAGGGCGAGCTTCAGCGCGGCGGCGAGCCCCCCCATGCCGGCACCGATGATGATGACGCGTTTATTGAGCCCGGGCATGCCGTCTTGACCCTAGTTGCGTTAGCCTTTGCTCCAGTGTCTATCCTACTAGACACCTGATCGTGTCCAGACTACACGACAGCCGGCGGGGTGCCCACTGACGGGGCGCAACCAACACCGCATCCGCCCCGTTCGAGTCGGGTCCCCGAGGCCTTGGGCGATGTGTCGGGCACCACGTCGCCGCCCACTGCGACAAGGTTTCCAGCGAAAGAGGAGCGAGCCATGCGCTATGCAGCAAGACGAACCTGGCCTGAGAAGATCAAGACCTGGGAGTACATCAGTGAGGCCGAGGACATGGAGGCGTTCGCGCTGATGTTCGCCGAGGACAAGCACCTGGACGCGGACACGGAGTTCGTCGTCATCGAGAAGGCGGGTGCCGAGTCCGAGATCGAGTTCTTCAAGGTCACCCGCACCGCGCCCTACGCGCTCATCGCCGCCGAGCCGCGGGTGGAGCCCGCCTCCAACCCGGCGCCGGCCGGTGCTTCGGCCGGTGCTTCGGCCGGCGCGAGCGTCGCCGCACGCACGTCCGCGGACGACAGCCCCGGCATGATCGACGGCGGCGCCGAGGCCATCGCCGGTGTCTGGCGCGCCATGTTCGGCAATGCCCTGTTCTTCGGCAAGGTCGGCGCCACGGCGATGCTGATCTTCGTCAGCATCATCTTCCTGGCCAAATGGTGGTTCAACGCCTGGTGAGGGTGGTGTCCGCCGCAGCCCCAGCCCCAGCCCCAGCCCCAGCCCCAGCCCCAGCCCCAGCCCCAGTCTGAGTCCCAGTCTGGGCCCCGGTCTGGGTCCCAGTCTGGGCCGGCGGCTGGGCCGGCGGCTGGGCAGCAGCCCATCCGCCGGGCCTGCCCCCAAACCCGGCCTCCCAGCCCCGCCCCGCCCGGGCGCGACCGCCGCAGCCGGCCCCGATCCCCCGGGCGTCGGCTGCACCGCGAGCAGCCGCAGCAGCCTGTCCGCGTCGCCCATCGGCCTCTTATTCAGACAAGCCCACGCATGCCGTCGCGAGGCCGTCCCGGGGCCGCCGACTTCAGTCGGCACCCTGGGGATGGCGGACTTCAGTCCGCCCATGGCAACTGCTCACTGGCCTGAGGTGTGCCGCGACCTTGCATGACTGCGGTGAGCCCGTCTCTGCCGCGCTCCGCTCAGCAGTGGGTGGTCGACAGTCCTGATCTGTCAGCATCCGGCTACACCGCGACAATTCACTTGAGATTTTGTGTAAATCGACCTTGACACATCCTGATGTCAGGTTAGACTAACACCTGTGCCGCGTCGTCGCGGCCGGCCCAACACCGGAGCCCAAGGCTCCCGGCAGCGGGCGGCCACAGCGCCGGCGGGGCCTTGGCGGCACGGCAACCGTGCCGATAGTGAAGTTCCGTTTCGGAGGTTATTTCGATGGCCGAATCCAAGAACCTGTCGGGCCTCACCGACGAGCAAGCAAAAGAATTCCATGAGCACTGGAAGCATGGCGTGTGGAGCTGGGTCATGATCGCGACCGTGGTCCACGTGGTGACTTGGGTCTATCAGCCCTGGTTCTGATTTCTGAACGACGAGGAGAAACTCGATGAAAGTTCCCTATTTGATGGCTGACCCCTCCGTCGCCGAGCCCGATCATCCGGAAGAAGACTGGAAGATCTGGACCGTGATCAACCCCGCCACCTGGATGGTGCCGTTCTTCGGTATCCTGTTCATCCAGATGTGGATCATCCACTGGTACGCGCTGGCCCTGCCGGGCTACGGCTGGAAGGACAGCGTGCGCGTGAAAGAGCCCGTCGCGGTCGTGCAGCCGGCGCCGGAGCAGAAGGTCGCGCAGGTTCAGGTTCAGTAAGGACCCCGAGCCGTCTACCGGCCGCGTTCGGCCCGTCCGCGCAACGCGGACAGGCACCAGAGCGACGCGACCGGCAGGGCCTGCGGCAGCTGGAGCGCCTCAGCGCCGCGCCGCAGGCCGCAAGGAGCCAGGCGACAGGGATGTTGCGGTGACGGTCGTCACCGCGTCTCTATTCCCCACCCGCGCATTCAATCACCCGCGCTGATCGTGACGGCTGCGGCTGGTTGTGTTCTGCGGCTGTCGCAGCTGCGGCAGAAGAGACCTCGCGCAGAGACGCAAAGGCGCAGAGACGCAAAGGCGCAGAGACGCAAAGGCGCAGAGATCAAGAGAACAAGCATGCGAACGGAACAGCATCCGCGCACACGTGGTGAAGGCGTTGCGCGATGGTGTTGCGCTGCCTGGATCAACTGAGCCGCTTGACGCCCTTTGCGCCTCGGCGTCTTTGCGCCCAGGCGTCTTTGCCCGAGGTTCTTCTCCCGAAGCGCGCCCGTCACTCCGCCGATGACGCGGCCACCTGCGCCGCCGCCGGCTGCTCCGGCCGCTTCGCCCAGCCCTTGGGCGTCCAGGGGGCGCCGACGTACATGATCCGCCACATGTCGATGGGGTTGTTGCGCATGGCAAAGAAGCGGTGGATCACCGCGTCCGAGACCATGTAGAAGCGCTCCATGAGCCGCCGGCGCTTGGCGCCATGGAAGAAGCCGAACATCAGCAGGTTCAGGAAGGCCAGGAAGTGCGCCTGGATACGCATGCGCCGGGTGAGCCGCTGCCATTCGTGGCCGAAGGTGTCCGCCACGGGCACCGCCGACAGATGCTCCGCGAGCCGTGCCGCCGCGGCGAGCGAATAGCCGGTGCCGGGGTTGAACCAGCCCCCCGCATAGCCGCCGGTGATGGGGCTCGCGTCCGCTGCGCGGAAATGGCTCCATGCGGGCATGGGCAGCACGCCGACTTCGGTGCGCAGCACCTCGGCGACCTGAAGCCCCAGCCGCGGCGCCTCGGCGACAATCTCCCGGCTCAGGGCGTCCACGTCCAAGTCCGGGGTGTTGGAGAAGTAGGTGTCTTCGATGAGCACCCGGTCCGGCGCGAAGGGCAGGACGTAGTGGAACCGAAAGCCGTCGCGCTGGGCACAGCGGCTGTCCATCAGAATCGGCGCGGCGAGGTCCGTCAGCGCCGCGAGCCGGCACTCCAGGCCGACGAACTTCTGATAGCCGCCGCTGAAGCGCCCGCGGCCCATGGGGTGGGCCGCCTCCGGCCCGCGGGCGTCCACCACCACCCGGCCATGCAGCCGTGTTCCGTCGGCGAGCTGCACACTGTGGCCGTCCACATCGGCCACCGCGGCGCCGAGCCGGACCTCGATGCCCTCGGAGCCGGCGGCGGCGTCCAGCACCAGCCGGTGCAGATGCTCGGAGCTCAGAGATCGATAGACCCCCTGCACCCAGCGCGCCGAGTCGTCGAAGTAGAGCTGATAGCCCGGCCACTCGTACTCGATGATGGGCCGCGCCCAGTCCAGCGCGGTGTCCGGCAGGTCCAGCGCCTGGAAGGACCAGATGTGGTTGCCGCCGATGACCTCCCCCTGCTCCAGCAGCAGCACCCGGGCCTGTGGCTTACGCGCGGCCAGTGCCAGCAGGATCAGCCCGTTCTGCAGGCCGCCCCCCACCAGCAGATAGTCCGCGTCGAAGGCGTCGGGCGTTGCATCGGCCATGCTGAGGCTCCGTTGTCTGGTTGCGGGGGGCGGGATGGTCGGCCGGCTCGCCGGCGGCGGAGCAGGGCGCACACCAACCGGTCGATCCCCGCAAGCCTAGCATGGACATGGCCTGGACCCGCGTCGGCCCGGGGACCCTGGTGCCGCCTTCAATGCGGTTGCTTGCGGCGGGTCAAGGGCTGCGCCGTGGCGGTCGCGCCGCGTCCGCACCGGGCCGGGGAGGTTGATGGTGGTCAGCGCGGGGGACGTGCGCCGCGCACTAGACTCCCGGCTGTTCAGCGGGCGCCGTCGCTGCATGCCGGCGGCATCGCCCGGTTCCCGTCCCCCGCGCGCTGCCCGTCAGCGCCGTCCGTCGTCGTCAGGAAGTCCAAGCCCATGCAACGTCGTCGCTTCATCCGCAATGTCGGCCTCGCCGCCGCGGCCGGTACCGCCTTCGGCGCCGCCGGCCTCTATGCCATCCAGCCCCGCCGCACCGTCCTGCCCTATGCCGCCGCGAACAACGCGGACCTGCCCATGGCGCCGGCGGAGAAAAAGCGCGTGGTGGTGGTGGGCGGCGGGCTCGCCGGTATGGCCGCCGCCTATGAGCTGCTGAAGCGCGGCTTCGAGGTCACCCTGGTGGAGCGCGCGGACAACCTGGGTGGGCGGCTCACCGGCTGGAACGTCGATGTCAACGGCGAGACCATGGCCATGGAGCACGGCTTTCACGGCTTCTTCAACCAGTACTACAACCTGAACGGCCTGTTGGACGAGATGGGCCTGCGCGGCAACTTCAAGCCGGTGCTGGACTACCCCGTCATCTTCAAGGACCCGGCCAAGGGCACCGAGAGCTTCACCAACACCACCACGCTGTTTCCGTTCAACCTGTTTGCGGTGGTGAATCAGGCCAAGTCGGTGTCGATCCTGGACTTCAACAACCCCTTCGGGAAGCTCTACGAGCTGATGCGCTATGACCCCGAGCGCACCTTCGCGAAGTTCGACGACATCGACTTCAAGACCTTCTGCCAGCGCGTCAACCAGCCCATGGTGGACACCATCATCGAGCCCTTCGCGCATACCTCCTTCAACCAGTTCGATCAATACTCCGCCGCCGAGGGCATGAAGTTCTTCCACTTCTTCTTCCTCGGCAACCCGGACGGCATGGGCTACGACCAGACCATCGACGATGCCATGACCTCAGTGGTCACGCCCATGACCCAGCAGCTGAGCGAGCTTGGCGGGCGCGTCATCACCGGCGTGGAGGCGGACCGGCTGGTGGCGGGCGCGGGCGGCGTGCAGAAGCTCGTCATGAAGCGCCCGGGGGACATCCTGGACGGCCCCCACAGCGTGCCCGCGGCGGACATCGGCACGGACTGGACCCCCTTCCGGCAGGGCGCCAATCTCTACTATGCCCGCCGCGAGGCCGACGGCGGCTATCGGGCACTCTCCGGGCGCTGCACCCACATGGGCTGCCCGGTGGGGCTGGATGCGGCCACCGGCGGCTTCGCCTGCCCCTGCCACGGCGCCAAGTACGATGCCGAGGGCCGTCCCACCGAAGGCCCCACCGTGGTGCCCCTGGTGGCCCTGGACGCCGTGGCGGACGCGAGCGATCAGGTGACCTTCCAGCCGCGGGCGGAGCAGCAGACACCGGAGCTTGCGGCGGACTATTTCGTGCTGGCCTGCGACGTGCCGGGGCTCAAGGGCATCGTCGCCCGCTCCGAGCTGCCCCGGAACGACGCCGAACAGGGCTTCGTGCAGAGCGTTGCGGACCTTGGCGTCGCCGACCCCTACATCGTCTGGCGCCTGTGGCTGGACCGCGAATGCCCGCCCATGGCCGTGCCCTTCTACACCGTAAGCGGCTGGCGCTACACCGACAGCATCGCCATCTACTCGCAGATGCAGCCGGAGTACGAGGACTGGGCGCGGCGCCACGGCGGCTCGGTGCTGGAGCTGCACGCCTATGCCGTGGAGCCCGACAACGTCATCGACGAGGCCGAGATCAAGCGCATCATGCGCGCGGAGCTGGACGAGCTGATCCCGCAGCTCAAGGGCGCCAAGGTGCTCTACGACGTCTACGCCATGCAGCAGAACTTCCCGCGCTGGGCGCCGGGCGACTACCAGGGCCGCCCCGGCATCGACACCCCGGTGAGCAACCTCTTCCTCGCCGGCGACTTCGTGCGCCTGGAGGTGCCGGCCAACCTCATGGAGGCCGCCACCATGACCGGGCGCATCGCCGCCAACCGCATCCTCGCCGCCGAGGGCCTGCGCGAGAACCCCATCCCCGCCGTTGACCTCAAGGGCCCCCTGGTCCTCTGACCGCCTGCCTGCGCCCATCCCCGTGGTGGCCGGCTTCCAGCCGGCCGCCTGGGGGCGCCGGCCTCCAGCCGGCCGCCCCCTGCCTGAGGGCGCCACCTTCCAGCCGGCCGCCGGCCGCCTGGGGGCGCCACCTTCCAGCCGGCCGCCGTCTGCCTGGGGGCGCCACCTTCCAGCCGGCCCCCCGCTGCCTGGGGGCACCACCTTCCAACCGGCCGCCAGTCACCTGGGGGCGCCGGCTTCCAGCCGGCCGCACACCCGTCGCGGGCTCGATGCCCGCGGCGGCCGCCCGCCAGCGCCGACCCCGCTCACGCGACCCGGACCCGCAGCCAGCGATGCCGTCATCGCTCCCGGTCTACCCACAGGCGCGCACCCGGCAACGCCGCGACCAGGCCGCATGCGCCGAGGCATCGCGGCAGGGATGCCGCTCCCACGCTGATCGCCTGCCCCGGTGGGAGCGGCCTCGGGCCGCGACGCAGCGCTCGCGCGTCGTCGTCGGCACCGGAATGCCGCTGCCGGACACCCGCGTGGCACCCACCGACTTCAGCTCCTCCTGCGCACCGGGCGCCAACCGCGAAAAAAATCTGTAAATCGACCTTGACACATAAAACTGTCAGGTTACACTAACACTCGTGGGTCGCGGACAGCACCCGGGATGCCCGGCATCCTCAGTGAGTGCAGACGCGAGCCACACATCGGAGTGTCCCGTTCGGAACCGCCGGGCGGCACTTGAGCCAATCCCTCATCCGGAGGTTATTTCGATGGCCGAATCCAAGAATCTGTCGGGCCTTACCGACGAGCAAGCGAAGGAATTCCATGAGCACTGGAAGCATGGCGTGTGGAGCTGGGTCATGATCGCGACCGTCGTCCACGTGGTCACCTGGGTCTATCAGCCCTGGTTCTGAGCCGACCTGTCCCTGTAACAGGCTTTGCTCAACGCTCTTGAGCGCTTAAGGTTTCGCAACGAGGAGATTCTCGATGAAAGTCCCGTATCTGATGGCCGACCCCAAGATCGCCGAACCTGATCATCCGGAAGAAGACTGGAAGATCTGGACCGTGATCAACCCGGCGACCTGGATGGTCCCCTTCTTCTTCATCCTCTTCATCCAGATGTGGATGATCCATACCTATGCGCTGGCCCTGCCGGGCTACGGCTTCAAGGACAGCGTGCAGGTTGCGGCTCCGCCCGCAGTCGCCGCTCCGGCGCCGGCCCCGGCCGAGTAAGGCAGCCGACGGCTGACCCCAGCCGACCCCGCCGCGGCCCGCGGGCGGTCCTTCGGACCTGAGCCCCAGGCCGCCGGCGGCGCATCACAGCCGATGCGCCGCACAACGGCCCGGTGCCGACCGGGCGCCGCTCCCAATATCACCGGGAGCAGCGCTCGCGTCGGCACCGGGCCGATACTTTGCGCACTCGCAGACCTCTCCGTTACTCCCACCGTCCGCCGTTGCACGGCGTGCGGCATCCGGGCCAGCGAGGCAAAAAGCCGTTTGGGCAGGGGCGCTGATCCCGACCGTCCTTCCGGTGTTGCGCAGGCTGCCGGGCGCATGGGTGTGCGCCCGCCGGTCCAGGCCCCCGGCCCGACGCCAGCCGGGCTGGCAGCACCCGCCAGGCGACGTTTGGCGACTGTTGCGGGTACCGCGGTCCGGGGCGCGGCCGCGCCGCCGATGTCCGGCTTTGATCAAGGTTGCGGGCACGCCGGCCGCCGGACTGTGCCCTCCGGCCCGCCCGGCCTGACGACAACAGGGCTCGAAGCCCTGAGTACGCAAGGCGCGCCAGCGACCGGCCGGGACGTTGATCGGGGTCCGATGTGCTTGCCGAGACCGAAACGCATTCCCGCACCGCAGGCGGATGCGGGTGGGGCATGCGGCGCCTGCGGGCGCCGCGGGTGGGTGGTGGCGGGCAGGGACCCGGGCTGCGCCGGTGCCCGGCCCGGGTTGAACGGGGGCCGCCGTGCGGGCTACGGCATCTGATCCAACCCGAACTGCGCCTCCGCCGGCTGCGCGGCCTTGCTGTCGCGCTCCCGGCGGGCCTTCAGCACCAGCGGGATCAGCACCACGAAGGCGGCCATCAGCAGCACCACCTCGATGATGTAGACGAAGCGGTAGCCGACGGAGATCTCCGTCAGATTCGGCCCCAGCGAGCCGCCCACGGCGAGCCCGGTGGTGACGTCCCTGAGCGCCCCGCCCAGCGCAATGGCCACGCCCTGGGAGGTGGCCTGCACCGCACCCCAGGCACCGAGCGCAAGGCCCGCATGGCCGCGCTCGGCGAGCCCCATGGCGGCGGTGAGGGTGCCGACGCCGAGCAGCCCGTTGCCGAAGCCGATGAAGCCCGTGCCGATGCGGAACACCAGCGGCGACTCCACCGTGGCTGCGGCGATGACCAGCAGGAAGCCGCCGATGCCCACCAGGGTGCCGAAGGCCGCGAGCCGGTAGGCATCGCCGCCGCGGCTCAGCACGAAGCCCGCCAGCACGAAGGCGAGGAAGGTGCCGCCGGCGAGGATGGCCGTGAGCGTCGTGGTCTGGCTCACCGTGAGGCCGAGCACCTGGGCACCATAGGGCTCCAGCAGGATCTCCTGCATGCTGAAGCCGGCGGTGCCGAGGCCCACGGCGATGAGCAGCCCCGCCGAGCGCCCGCCCCGCATGAACGCCTGCCAGGTCTCCTTGAACGGCGGCCGCGGGATCTGGGCCACCGCGCGCTTGAGATCGATGGACTCCTGCTTCCAGGCGGCGATC
This sequence comes from uncultured Thiohalocapsa sp., assembly GCF_913063425.1. Lineage (GTDB taxonomy): Bacteria > Pseudomonadota > Gammaproteobacteria > Chromatiales > Chromatiaceae > Thiohalocapsa. Next base: position 10,116 of record NZ_CAJXYK010000054.1, on the reverse strand, counting down.
AAATTCAGCACCAGCGTCGCCAGCGCCGCCGCGTGCACCACCTCCACCAGGCGCTTGTGCGAGAAGTCCTCCAGCAGATGGCCGAAGAGCAGCGCGCTGGCGCCCATACCCAGCAGCAGTGTGGCGTAGAGCAGGGCCACCACACGCGGGCGCTTCTCCTGCGGCGCCAGGTCCGTGGCCAGCGCCAGGCCCGCGGTCTGCACCGTGTGCAGGCCCGCCCCCACCAGCAGGAAGGACAGGGCGGCGAAGAACTGGCCGACGATGATGAGCTGGTTGGTGTCGTCGGACAGGATCAGGATGCTGTAGGGCATGATGGCGAAGCCCGCGTACTGGAGCATGCTGCCCAGCGCGATGTAGGGCACCCGCCGCCAGCCGAAGGCGGAGTGGTGATAGTCCGAGCGGTGACCGATGAGCGCGCGGAAGGGCGCCGCCACCAGCGGCAGCGCCACCATCAGCGACACCAGCCAGGCGGACACACCGAGCTCCACCACCATGACGCGGTTCAGGGTGCCGTAGAGCAGCACCATGGCCATGCCCACGGAGACCTGGAACAGCGACAGCCGGAGCAGCTTCGGCAGCGGCAGTTGCTCGGTGCCGGCGTCCGCGAAGGGCAGGCGGACGATCCAGTTCATCACGCTCTTCATGTCGGGGCTCTCTTTGGTGCTTCTGGGGTGCTTCTGGGGTGCTTCTGGAAAGCTTCGGCTGGCGCGGCGGCCTGCCCGGTCGTGGGTGCGTCGGCGTCTGTCGCCTGCGCGGGCCGGCTGTGCCGGCAAGCGGCGCGGCGCTGGCCTGGCCTGCGCCGGATGCGATGCCCCCGCCGCCGCCCGGATACTAGGGTATCCGGGCGCCCGGAGAAAACGCGAATCCGCAGCGCTGCCACGGCCGGCGCCCGTGGGAGCGGCGTCCCCGCCGCGACGGCTGCGCCCGCGCGCCCAGGTCGCAGCCGCAGGCCGCTCCCACGCCCGCCGCACTGCCCCGCGCGGCGCTCTGCTACACTCGCCCGCCGGCTTCACCTCGGGCACCGAAGGGCGCTCGGGCCTGTCCAACAGATCACAGCCAGCCGAGCCCATGGGCCCGGCTGTTTTTCATCAGTCATCCACCACGGAGCAACCCCATGGCCTTGCCCAAGAACGTCGGTAAGCAAGACAGCACCATCCGCCTCATCGCCGCCGCGGTGATCATGATCCTGAGCTTTTTCGTGCCCGGTATGGGCCTGCAGATGCTGCTGGTGGCCGTGGCCCTGATCCTGCTCTTCACCAGCTGGAGCCGGACCTGCTTTGCCTACCTGCCGCTCAAGATCGACACCACCAAGAAAGACGGCTGAGCCGGCGGCGCGTGCGGTCATGCACGCCTGCTGCCGGGCGGGCAGGCGGCCGTTTCCACGCTGGCCCCCGCCCACCGGGGCGGGGGCTCGGTGTCAGGAGGACGACAGCCCGGCGCCCTCGCGCTCCGGCGCCGCGGCCTTCTTGCGCCAGGGCGAGACCACGCCCAGCAGGTGCGCCATGTCCTTGAAGAAGATGCGCACATGCGCCGCCGGCTTGGCCTTGACGAGCTTCTTGTGCATGTAGGCCTGCCAGGTGAGGTGCTGGATGTCCGGGTCGTCGCAGAGCGACACGAACCGCTCCCGGCGCTTGTCGCTCTTGTACCAGAACTTCTGCATGATCCCGAGGATCCAGAACACCCGCCCGTGCTGCTGCATGAAGCGCTTGCGGGCGCTGGCCAGCGACTTGGCGTCGCCGGTGACCAAGAGCGCCTCCACCGCGTCGCCGGCGAGCCGCCCGCCCACCAGCGCATAGTAGATCCCCTCGCCCGAGGCGGGCGCGACGACGCCGGCGGCGTCCCCGGCAAGCACCACGTCGCGGCCGTTGTCCCACTTGGGCAGCGGATGCAGCGGGATGGGCGCGCCCTCGCGGCGCAGCGTCTCGCACTGATCCAGGCCCGTTTCCCTGCGCAGCCGGTCGACGGCGTCGTGCAGCGAGAAGCCCTTCAGCTCCGTGCCGACGCCGATGCTGGTGGTCTCGCCGTGCGGGAAGATCCAGGCGTAGAAGTCCGGGGAGAGCTTGCCCTGGTAGTAGACATCGCAGCGGCTCGGCTCGAAGTCGTGCAGACCCTTGCCGGCGGTGGGCGCCGGGGAGCGGACGATCTCGTGATAGGCCGCCACGTGCGGCAGCTCCTTGGCGCCCGGGATGCACTGCTTGGCGACGCTGGACATGGCGCCGTCGGCACCGATGACGGCCCTGGCGCGGAGCTGGATCTCTTCCGCCCGGTCCTGGGACGCAGCGGGCCGGTAGTGGACCAGCGCCGTGCCGTCGGCATCGCGGGTCAGCTTGGTGAAGGTGCCGTTGCGCCGCTCGGCCCCCGCGGCCGCCGCGCGCTCGCGCAGCCACTCGTCGAAGGGCTCGCGGTCCACCATGCCGACGAAGCCGCCGTCGATGGGCATGTCCACGTGCCGGTCGCTCGGCGCCACCATGCGCGCGGAGCGGATCTTGGCCACCAGCTGGGCATCCGGGATCTCGAACTCCTCGATGGCCTTGGGCGGGATGGCGCCGCCGCAGGGCTTGATGCGCCCCGGGCGGTCCAGCAGCAGCACCCGGCGCCCGCGCCGGGCCAGGTCGGTGGCCGCCGTGGCGCCGGCGGGGCCGCCGCCGACGACGACGGCATCGAAGGTGTCTGAGTCTGTCATGGCTGTCACCTGCTTGTTCGCTTCGGGCGTAACCGTCGCCTTAAATCAAGGGCTGAGGGCTTGGGGGCTGGGGGCTGAAGGCTGGGGGCTGAGAGCGCCCCTCAGCCCTCCGCCCTCTCTTAAAGAGGTGTCTGCCCCGCAACCGCCGCCCGCACCGCAAAGGCGCTGACCATCATGCCGCTCACATACACCGCCACACCGAGCCCGCTGAGCCAGGTGGCGCGCTTCACCGGGTCCTCCAGGAAGCGCAGCATCAGCACCCCCTGCACCATCACCAGCCCGGCCACGGCGGCGGCGTGCACCGGCTGAATCCACGCGAACAGCAGCCCGACGACGATGAACTGCGGCGTCATCATCACCACGCAGGCCACCCAGGCGGCGGCCTTGACGCCGAGCTGCACCGGCAGGGTGCGGATGCCCATCTGCCGGTCGCCCTCGATGGCCTTGAAGTCGTTCAGCGTCATGATGCCGTGGGCGCCGAGCCCATAGAGGAACGCAAGCAGCAGGATGCGCGCATCCGGCATGGCGCCGCCCAGCATCACCGCGGCGCCGGTGATCCAGGCCAGGGTCTCGTAGGAGAAGCCGACGGCGGCGTTGCCGTACCAGCCGTTGTTCTTGAGCCGCAGCGGCGGAGCGGAGTAGATCCACGCAAAGACCAGCCCCACCACCGTGGCCAGGAACACCCACAGCCCCAGCGCCATGCCCAGCGCCAGGGACAGCGCCGTGCCGGCGACCGCCATCTTGTAGCCCCAGTTGCCCGGCAGCCGCCCGGACGGGATGGGCCGGTTGGGCTCGTTGATGGCGTCCACGTCGCGGTCGTACCAGTCGTTCACCACCTGGCTGGTGGCGCACACCAGCGGCCCCGTCAGGATGATGCCGGCGACGAGCAGCCCCCAGTGCGCCAGCACGTCCACGCCCGAGGACACCACGCCGCAGGTGAAGGCCCACATGGGCGGGAACCAGGTGATGGGGTGCAGCACCTCCAGCATGGCTTTCGGCTGGGGGCGGGCGGGGAGGGCTTGCTCGGTGGCCGTCTCTGTCATGGGCGGTGCTCGAATGCGGTGGATCGCAGGCGGCTCGGCACGGCGCGCGGGGCAGGGCTGCCCGGCGCCGGCGGCGCGCGAACGGAAGCGGGAGTCTAGCCCGAAGGCACCGGCCGTTGGCCGCAGCCTGCGACTCGCCTGACCCGCGTCAACACCGCTTTACGTCAACCCGGCCCATGCGCCGAGTAAAACTCGGCGCCCCCAGGCGCCCCCTGGGGCCGCCGAGCTCCACTCGGCGCTCTCCCCGGGGCCGCCGAGCTCCACTCGGCGCTCTCCCCGGGGCCGCCGAGTTTCACTCGGCGCCCTCCCCGGGGCCGCCGAGTTCCACTCGGCGACGCCACCACCCCCCTGCAACACAGACGCATCACCAGGCTCAGCGGCCAACAGCAGCCCCCGCGGCCCGCCTTGCCCGCACCTGCGGTTCTTCGTGTACGATCAGGAAAACCCTGATCCTGCACCCAGACCATGCCCCCACAGGACGCCGCCGCCGCGGAGCCGAGCCCAGCCGCCGTCGACGCCTTCATCGCCCGCTGGCAGCGTGCGGACGGCTCGGAGCTGGCCAACTACCAGCTCTTCGTCACCGAGCTGACGGCGCTGCTCGGCCTGCCGTCGCCGGACCCGGCCCAGGCCGACCAGACGCAGAACGCCTACGTCTTCGAGCGCCGCGTCACCTTCCACCACCCGGACGGCAGCACCAGCACCGGGCGCATCGACTGCTACAAGCGCATCTGCTTCCTGCTGGAGGCCAAGCAGTCCGGCCTGGCGGTGCAGTCCACCGCCTGGGACGCGGCCATGCTCAGGGCCCACGCCCAGGGCAGCAACTACGCCCGCGCCCTGCCGGCGGAAGAAGGCCGCCCGCCCTTCCTGCTGGTGATGGACGTCGGCCGCCACATCGGCGTCTATGCCGACTTCACCCGCTCCGCCGCCAACTACATTCCGTATCCGGACGCCCTCTCGCACCGGATCTACCTCACAGACCTGCGCCGCGCCGAGATCCGCGAGCGCCTGCGCGCCATCTGGCTGGACCCGCTGTCGCTGGACCCGGCCCGGCGCAGCGCCCGGGTCACGCGCGAGGTCTCCGCCAAGCTCGCCCGGCTCGCCAAGTCCCTGGAGGGCGGCCCCGGCGCGGCGGCCGGCCACCACCCGGAGCAGGTGGCCGGCTTTCTGATGCGCTGCCTCTTCACCATGTTCGCGGAGGACGTGGGCCTGCTGCCCGAGCGCGCCTTCAGCCAGCTGCTCCAGGACATGCGCAACGACCCGGACCACCTGCCGCACCTGCTGCGCCAGCTCTGGGCGGACATGAACACCGGCTCCGCCTTCTCCGGCGTGCTGCGCGCGCCCATCCCGCACTTCAACGGCGGCCTCTTCGCCGAGCCCCAGGCCCTGGCGCTCACCCGCGAGCAGATCGACCTGCTGATTGACGCCGCCCGCGCCGACTGGAAAGAGGTGGAGCCCGCCATCTTCGGCACCCTGCTGGAGCGCGCCCTGGACCCCGTGGAGCGCCACAAGCTCGGCGCCCACTACACCCCGCGCGCCTATGTGGAGCGCCTGGTGCTGCCCACCGTCATCGAGCCCCTGCGCAGCGAATGGGCCAATGTGCAGGCCAGCGCCTACCGCCTGGACCAGGACGGCAAGCGCCACCAGGCCATCGAGCAGGTGCGCGCCTTCCACCACCGCCTCTGCACCCTGCGCGTGCTGGACTCGGCCTGCGGCAGCGGCAATTTCCTGTACGTGACCCTGGAGCACCTGAAGCGCCTGGAGGGCGAGGTGCTGGAGGCCCTCGCGGACCTCGGCGACACCCAGCAGGGGCTGGAGCTGGAGGGCGGCACCGTCAGCCCGGAACAGATGCTGGGCCTGGAGACCAACCCCCGCGCCGCCCGCATCGCCGACACCGTGCTCTGGATCGGCTACCTGCAATGGCACTTCCGCACCTACGCCAAGACCCCGCCCCGGGAGCCCCTGCTCAAGGACGCCCACAACATCCAGTGCCGCGACGCGGTGCTCGCCTGGGACGACATCGCCTTCGAGACCGACGCCGCCGGCCGCCCCGTCACCCGCTGGGACGGCCGCACCACCAAGCCCCACCCCGTCACCGGCGAGCCCGTGCCGGACGAGGCCGCGCGGGTGGCGGTGGAGCGCTGTGTGAATCCGCGCCCGGCGGACTGGCCGGAGGCCGACTTCGTGGTGGGGAATCCGCCCTTCATCGGCGCCAGCACCATGCGCCGCGCCCTCGGCGACGGCTATGTGGAGGCCCTGCGCGGCGCCTACCCCCAGGTCCCCGAGTCCGCCGACTACGTGATGCACTGGTGGCACAAGGCCGCCGGGCTCGTGCGCACCGGCAAGCTCCAGCGCTTCGGCCTCATCACCACCAACAGCCTGCGCCAGACCTTCAACCGGCGCGTCATCGCCCATCACATGGCGCAGAAGCAGCCGCTGTCGCTCGCCTTTGCCATTGCAGATCACCCCTGGGTGGACACTGCGGACGGCGCCGCCGTGCGCATCGCGATGACCGTCGGCCAGCCGGGCAGCGAGCCCGGGGAGCTGCGCACCGTGACCGCGGAGCGGTCCGTGGGTGGCGAGGGGCTGGACGTGGAGCTGAAGAAGCGCGAGGGGGTGATCTTCTCGGATTTGACCGTTGGGGCGGATATCGCCTCAGCGTCTCCCCTCTTGGCCAACGGCGGCATCAGCTCGCGCGGTGTTCAGCTCATCGGCTCCGGCTTCATCGTCAGTCCCGAACAGGCGAAGCAGCTCGGCCTCGGCCGCATTCCGGGTCTGGAGCGCCATATCCGCGAATACCGCAATGGGCGTGATCTGACAGCGACCCCGCGGGGTGTCATGGTCATCGACCTGTTCGGGCTGGATGCGGACGAGGTCCGGCGGCGCTTTCCAGAGGTGTACCAGTGGGTGTATGAGCGGGTGAAGCCGGAGCGGGATCAGAACCGACGCGCCACCTACCGCGATAACTGGTGGATTTTTGGTGAGCCCCGCAGCGATATGCGCCCGGCTATGGATGGTCTACGCCACTACATCGCTACGGTCGAGACCAGCAAGCACCGCTTTTTTGTTTCCCTCGACCACTCCATCCTGCCTGATAACAAGCTCGTCAGCATTGCAATCGAGGGCGCGTGGCATCTCGGCGTTCTTTCTAGTCGCGTCCATGTGATTTGGGCGCTCCGGTCCGGGAGCTTACTTGAAGATCGACCAGTCTACCCGAAGAGCGAATGCTTTGAGACCTTCCCCTTCCCGCTCCGCCGCGAGGGCGCCAGGCGCAATCCAGCGGCTGTCGGCGCCGACACCCCCGCGGCTGCCGCATCGAATCCCCAGGCGGAGGGAGGCAGCGACCAGAGCCCATCCGACTCCGCCGCCACCATCGCGCGGCTGGGTGAGCAGATCGACACCCACCGCAAGCGCCAACAGGCCCTCCACCCCGACCTGACGCTGACCAACGTCTACAACGTCCTGGAGCGCCTGCGCCGCATCGCGCATGTGCCGGGCGAGCCGCCGCTCACGCCCAAAGAGCGCAAGGTCCACGACCAGGGCCTGGTGTCCGTGCTCGCCCAGCTCCACGACGAGCTGGACGCCGCCGTGCTCGCCGCCTACGGCTGGGCCGACCTCGCCCCGGCCCTGGTGGGCCGCCCCGGCGGCACCACGCCCTGGCCGGACAAGCCCGCCGAGCAGGCCGCGGCAGAGGAAGACCTGCTCACCCGCCTGGTGGCGCTGAACCGCGAGCGCGCCGCCGAAGAGGCCCGCGGACGGGTCGCGTGGCTGCGGCCCGACTTCCAGAACCCCACCGGCGCCGGCACCGAGCAGGCCGCCGCCGACGTCGCCGTCGCCGCCGCGGCGCCCGCCGCCGCCGCCAAGGCCCCCTGGCCCAAGACCCTGCCCGCCCAGTTCCAGGCCGTGCGCGCCGTGCTCGCGGACCAGCCCGCCCCCGCCGACGCCGAGCACATCGCCCGCCAGTTCAAGCGCGCCCGCACCACCCAGGTCGCCGAGCTGCTGGAGACCCTGGAAGCCCTCGGCCAGGTCCAGCAGCCCGAGCCCGGCCGCTACGCCGCCTGACCCCCCGGGGGCGCCGAGCTCCACTCGGCGACAGCACGCACCCACCCCGGGGCGCCCAGCTCCACTCGGCGCCTGCACACGCCCACCCCCTGGGGACGCCGAGTTCCACTCGGCGCCGGCACACGAGCCCGTCTGCCCTGTGTACAAACTGGGTGCATCCATGGCAGGCTCGGGTCCACCCTGGGGACGCCGAGTTTTACTCGGCGACGGCACACGCCCACCCTGGGGACGCCGAGTTTTACTCGGCGACGGCACGCGAGCAAAATCACGTTTCCGGGGCGGTGAACGCTGTTTGGGCTGGGGGGCATTGCCGTCTCGCGGCGGGATCGCCGAGTGGAACTCGGCGCCCCCAGGGATCGCCGAGTGAAACTCGGCGCCCCCAGGGATCGCCGAGTGAAACTCGGCGCCCCCAGGATCGCCGAGTGAAACTCGGCGCCCCCAGGATTGCCGAGTGAAACTCGGCGCCCCCAGGGATTGCCGAGTGAAACTCGGCGCCCCCAGGGATCGCCGAGTGAAACTCGGCGCCCCCAGGGTTTGCCGAGTGGAACTTGGCGGCCCCAGGGTTTGCCGAGTGGAGCTCGGCGGCCCCGGGGTTTGCCGAGTGGAGCTCGGCGGCCCCGGGGTTTGCCGAGTGGAGCTCGGCGGCCCCAGGGTTTGCCGAGTGGAGCTCGGCGGCCCGAGGCGGCGGCGTCCCGGGGGCGTCGGTTGGTCGGGTGTCTGCCGCTGGGTGGTTATTGGGCTTGGAGGAGCATGCCATGCTTGAGCCGAAGGGCTGGTACTCCCGCGGCTATCTGCCGCACCTGGATTGCCCGGGGCTGTTGCAGTTCATCACCTTTCGGCTGGGGGACTCGCTGCCGGCGGCGGTTTTGGGGCGCATCCGCGCGCAGACGCGCGGCGACGAGGCGGCGCGGCGCAAGCGCATCGAGCAGTATCTGGACAACGGTCGCGGCGCCTGCTGGCTGCGGCGCCCGGACATCGCGCGCCTGGTGGAGACGGCGCTGCTGCATTTCGATGGCACGCGCTATCGGCTGCTCAGCTGGGTGGTGATGCCGAATCACGTGCACGTGCTCATCGAGACCGTTCCGGATCATCCGCTGGCCAAGGTCATCCAGAGCTGGAAGGCCTTCACCGCCCGCGAGGCAAACCCATTGCTCCACCGGGAGGGTGAGTTTTGGGACCGGGAGTACTTCGACCGCTACATCAGAGACGACAGGCACCTCGCCGCCGTGCGCCGCTACATCGCGCAGAACCCGGTCAAGGCGCGGCTTGCGGCGCGGGCGGAGGAGTGGCCCTTCGGCAGTGCGGCGCGTGGAGGTTGAGCGGCAGCGGAGGGGGATCGCCGAGTGGAGCTCGGCGGCCCCAGGGATTGCCGAGTGAAACTCGGCGGCCCCAGGATTGCCGAGTGGAGCTCGGCGGCCCCAGGGTTTGCCGAGTGAAACTCGGCGGCCCCAGGATTGCCGAGTGGAGCTCGGCGGCCCCAGGGATTGCCGAGTGGAGCTCGGCGGCCCCAGGATTGCCGAGTGGAGCTCGGCGGCCCCAGGGATCGCCGAGTGGAGCTCGGCGGCTCCAGGGATTGCCGAGTGGAGCTCGGCGGCCCCAGGGTTTGCCGAGTGAAACTCGGCGGCCCCAGGATTGCCGAGTGAAACTCGGCGGCTCCAGGGATTGCCGAGTGGAGCTCGGCGGCCCCAGGGATTGCCGAGTGAAACTCGGCGGCTCCAGGATTGCCGAGTGGAGCTCGGCGGCCCCAGGATTGCCGAGTGGAGCTCGGCGGCCCCGGGGTCGAAGGGAGCTCGGCGGCCCCGGGCTGGCCCCCTGGGGGCGCCGAGTTTTACTCGGCGACACCGCGCCAAGGCTGGCTGACGCGCAACGCGCCCCGGCGGGATGTCCGGCCGATGGAGCGGGCCAATGGAATGGGCTGGGCTGGAATAGGCTGGGCGGCAGCCGCATCGGATTTCTTTGCATCCCCCAAGTTCCTTGAGGGCCTGCGTCCGGCATTCGAATGCTCTGCAGTCGGCTGGGCAAAGCTCCGCCTGGATACGGCGTCCGACCCGACGCGGGTCGTGCTCAGCGTCTGCGAATGGGCCTATGAAGACACCGGCGGTGCCATCAACGCGGGTGATCGGGGTACCGGTGCCGCGGTGTCTTGCCCGAGCGCCATCCCCGCGGCCGCTCCCGCTCCCGCTACCCCGCTGCTGACCCTGCTCGGCCTCGGCGCCATGGGCGTGCAGGCTTACCGCCGCCGACGCGAAGACGGCCTGAAGCGCCTGGCCGACGAGCAGGACGCGGCGGCGGCCTGAGCCTGGGAGCGCCGGCTTCCAGCCGGCCACGCCT
>NZ_CAJXYK010000053.1 GCF_913063425.1 uncultured Thiohalocapsa sp. | reverse complement strand
GAGGAATAGTCGTTCTATTCCGAGGAGTTGTAACGCAGCCAGGCGCCGCGCGGGGCGTGCCATGGCGGCCGTAGCGGGGTCCACCCGGGCGGTGAAGTGCAGAGTGTGTCGCAATCGCAACCGGCACAGCCATCCGCGTATGCGCTGAAGCGGTCGACTGCTCTTTCTAGGTTGAAGCCAAGCCTCGCCGGCAGCTCGCTCACCCGGCGGAGCAACGCGCGAGCTTGGGCATCTTCCGGAGCGCCTTCGTGCTCTTCGTGGCTTCGTGGTTGCACCTAGAAAGACCGGCTTCAGGTTGAGGCGCGCACGTCCGGCGCTGCGCCCGAGGGGAGGTCCGGGGCCGCACCGGCCGGGTCCTGTCGCGATGCCGCCGTGTGCCGCAGCAGCCGCTCCAGCAGCAGTGCCCAGAGGCCGAGCACGGCGACGGTCATGAGGGCCATGATGGCCCGGGAGCCGGTGCGCACCTCCCGCGGGATCAGATCGTCCAGCGTCAGCGCCAGCACCGCCAGCACCAGCACCGCCGCGAGGCGCCCGAGCCCGCCGGCGCGCGGGTCCAGCACCGCATCGCGCAGCAGCACCAGGGCCGCCGGCAGCAGCAGCACCAGGTGATGTGTCCAGCTGGCCGGCGCCGCGAGGAACACCCAGAGCGCCAGCAGCGACAGCTCCAGGTCCACCGCCACCGGGTCCGCGCCGCCGGTGCCCGCCGTGCAGCGCCGGGCGCGCAGCAGCACCGAGGCCAGCACGGCGCGGCCGGTGGCCAGCGCCAACCCCAGCACCAGGGCCGTGGTGATGAGCCCGGCGGCGGCGGGGCTTGCCACCAGAGGCTCCGTGAACTTGTTCGGCACCAGCCAGCGCGCCACCTCGCCGGCGATGCTGCGGTTCCAGGGCGCGGCGATGCTGGAGTGCCCCGGCGGCAGGGCCGTGAAGCTGGTGGTGCCCGGCACCTGCGCCCACCAGGCGGCCCAGCTGCCGGCGGGGGCCACCGCGATACTCGCCCACAGCAGGGCGACGCCCCCGAGCACGGCGCCGAGCAGCAGCCAGAGCCCCGGCCCGGGGCGGCGCCCTGCCCGCAGGCAGCCGAGCGTCCCCAGCAGCAGCAGCCCGTAGTGGGGCTTGGCGACGCTGCCGAGTGCCAGCGCCGCGCCGGCGGCGAGGCGTCCGGGGCCGCGCGCCGGCGGTCCGGGGCGGCTGAGCCGCAGCACCCGCCAGAAGCCCCAGAGGCAGAGCAGCAGCAACAGGTTCACCTGGTGGAAGTGCAGCGTCAGGTACAGCCCGCCGAAGCAGGCGATGTAGAGCGGCCCCCAGGTGCGCAGACGCCGGGCGGCGATCTGCGGTGCCGGCGGCTCGGGTCGCGGCAGGAATGCCGCTCCCACAGGCCGCGCTTGTTGTGAGAGCGGCCGCTGGCCGCGATCGCTGTGGTTGGGCTCTGACCGCGGCTCGGGTCGCGGCAGGAATGCCGCTCCCACGGGCATGTGGGCGAGGTCCCGCGGCAGCAGGAGCATCACCAGCACAGCCAGGGCCAGGTTCAGGCACCAGAGCAGGTCCGCCGCCTGCGCCAGGGTGAGCCCGGCCAGCGGCTGCAGCAGGAAGAGGGCGGTGGGCGGGTAGGTGAAGGGCAGGCCCGCGTCTTCGGCGCGGGTGTAGGGCTCGGTGCCTGCCACGAAGACCTGCTGCGCCGCGCGCCAGTAGACGGCGAGGTCCAGCTCCCGCAGCGGCAGCAGCCAGACCACCACGGCGAAGAGCACCAGCGCCGCCGCCAGCGGCCAGTAGTGCGGGCCCGCAGCGGCCTGGCGGTCAGTCTTCGGCGTCCGCACGGGCCGCCGCCGCGGCGTCCACGATGGCCGTGTCGTCGCGGAACCGGTAGGCCTCGCGGATGAGCGCGAGCCGGGCCCGGTCCTCCCCCCAGCGCCGGCGCATGGCCGCCGGCACCTCGCTGCCGTCGCGCCAGATGCGCCAGAGCATGGCCGCGTTCTCCCAGTAGGCACCGGCGATGTAGCGCCCGTCCGGGCTGAACACCGCAGCGGCCACGCCGCCCAGGCTCGCGCTCAGGGGCAGGAAGTCCTCCTGCACCGGCGGCTCGGTGCCCTCCCGCGGGGCCGCCGTCGGTGCGCGCCAGAGCCGGATGCTGCCGTCGCGGGACGCGGTCAGCAGCCAGCGCCCGTCCGGGCTGAAGTCGGCGCGGTAGATGCGGTCCTGGTGGCCCGCGAGCACCGCCAGCGCCCGCCCGTCCGGGCGCCAGACCCGCGCGGTCTTGTCCAGGGACGCCGTCACCAGCTGCCGCCCGTCCGGGGCGATGTCCACGCTGTAGACGCGTGCCGTGTGCCCTTCCAGCCAGCCGCGCAGGGTGCAGGCGCCGTCCGTCGGGTCCAGGTCCAGCAGCGCCACGCGGGCATCTGCGCCGGCCACGGCCGCGAGCCGGCCGCCGGCGCCGAGGGCGATGTCACCGACCGCGCCGACGCCCGCCGCCAGCTCGCAGCCCCGGCGCCAGGTGCCGGCGGCTCCGCGCACGAAGAGCCGGAAGCTGCCGGCGTCGTCGCCGGTGGCCGCGAGCGTGACCTCCCCGAGTCCGCGTACCGCGGCGGCGGCCACCGCCGCCTTGCCATGGGGCAGTGTCGGCGTACCCTCCAGCGGCGCACAGGCGTCCACCAAGAAGAGCCGCACCGGCGTCGCCGGGTCGTCGGACGTGGTGAGCAGCCAGCGGGCATCCGGCCCGAACAGGGCGTTGTAGACGGCGCCGTCGGGTGCGTCCGCCGCCGCGAGCCGGCAGGACTGCTGGGTCACCAGGTCGTCCACCCGGGCGCTGCCGTCATAGCCCGCCGACGCCAGGAGCCGGCCGGAGGCCGAGAAGCGCACCTGCCGCACCCGCGCACTGTGGCCCTTGAGCACCCGGAGCTCCGTGGGCGCCGGGCGCTCTGCGGTACGCTCGTAGCGCCACACGCGCACGCCGCCGTCGTAGCCCGCGGTGGCCAGCAGCAGCGCCTTGCCGTTGGGCGCGAGGGCCTGCGGGGCGTCGGCCATGTCCAGGTCCCAGACATGGTCCGGATGCGGCAGCTCGAAACCGAGCCGGGTCACCGGCTCCACGCTCCACAGCCGCACGGTGCCGTCACGACTGGAGAAGGTGGCGACCCGCTGGCCGTCAGCGGTGAATTGGCCGCTGCTCACCGCCGCGTCATGGCCCAGCACCGCCACCGGCTTGCCCGTCTCCAGGCTCCACAGCCGTGCCGTCTGGTCCAGGGACGCCGTCAGCACCAGGTGCTGGCCGTCCAGGTGCGGCGCCGGCGCCGATGCGATGTCCACGTCGCCGACGCTCAGCTCGTGGCTGCCCAGCACCACCGCCTGGCCGTCGCCCGCCGCGTCGTCGCCGTCGGCACCGTCGGCCGCGGCCTGCTGGCCAAGCGTCCAGCGCACCACCTGACCCTCGTCGTCCACCGCCACCAGAAAGTCACCGTCCGGCGCGAAGGCCACGTCGCGCACCGCGGTGCGGTGCACCTTCACGCGGGTGCCGCCGATGACGCTGGTGGCGAGCTCGCCGGTGGGCGTGCCGTCCGCGGCATAGAGCCGCACCCGCTCGTCCGCGGCGGCGACGGCGATGCGCTCGCCGGCGGCGTCGAAGACAGCCGCGTTGAAGGGCCGCCCCAGGGGCCCGTCCGCGGGCAGCGACAGCAGCCGGCGCGCGCTGGGGATGTCGAACACATGGCTGCGCCCGGCGCTGGAGGCCGTCACCAGGCGCTCGCCGGCGGGGCCGAAGGCGAGGCCGCGCAGCTGCCCCTCCGCGAGCTTGCGGTGCAGCAGCACCTGCCCGGGCAGGGCCAGGTCCAGCACGCAGACGCCATCTTGCCCGCGGGTATCCGCCACGGCGATGGCGAGCAGGCGGCGGTCCGGGCTGAGCGCGAAGGCGCTGCCGGGCTCCGCGCCACAGGGGTACAGCGGCACCGCGTCCACCGCCGCCGGCAGGCGCCAGACGCCGTTGGTGCCGATGCCGATGACCTGTTCCGCATCGCCCAGCACCAGCGTGTGCACGCCCAAGCCCTCCGCGCCCAGGTCGCGGTCGGCGACGAAGCGGCCCTGCCCCAGCCGCCAGAGCACCGGGCCCTGGTCCGGGGTGCTGCTCGCGAGTATCCCACCGTCCGCGCTGATGCCCGGGGTGCGCACGCTGTCCGGGTCCGGACCCGCCGCGGGCGCCATGGCCAGCAGGCGGTTGGCGTTGAAGGCGAGGCTCAGCTTGCGCACCGCCTGCTCCGGCAAATCCGCGCTGGCGTCGATGACGTTGATGACCGCCTGCGGCGTGTTGCCGCGGGCGATGTGCAGCTCCGCCTCCTTGAGCAGGCTCTTGTGCAGGTTGGTCCGCGCAATGCGCGAGGCCTGCCAGGCGAGACCCGCCGCCACCACGGCGCCGAGCAGCAGCGCCACCAGCACCAGGCCGGTGGCCCGCACCAGGCGGTTGCGCCGGCGCAGAAAGGCGAGGTGTGCGGCGGAGGCGCGCAGGAACTCGCGCTCCAGCGGCTCCAGCTCCTGCGGGTGGGCGTCGGCGAAGGCCCGCACCGCCGCATAGCCGCTTTCGCGGTAGAGGTATTCCCGGTTGCAGTCGGTGCGCTTCCACAGCCGCGCCTGCCGCGTCAGTTGCGCCCGCAGGACAAGGCTGCGGCGGTGCTCGGCGTGGCGGAGCCAGTCCCGCACCGGCGCCCAGTCGGTGAGCAGCGCCGGATGCGCGAAGCTCGCCACCGGGCGCATGGACGCCCAGTTGGGGGTGGGCTCGGGGGCGGCGTCGGTCTGGGCTGGGGTCTGCGCGGCCGTGCTCGTGGCGGCAGCCGGAACCGCGTCGCTGCCGGCGCCTGCCGCCGCTGCAACCGCCGGCGCCTCGGCCGCGGCCGGCGTCTCCGCCCCATCGCCCCGGCGACGCAGCCGGCGCAGGCGCCATTCCGCGCGCCCCTGGCGCCAGGCGCCGGTGAGCAGGCTCCACAGGCGCAGGTCGGGCGGCTCGCAGCGGGTCAGCAGGACCGGGTCCTCGAGGCCCTCCGCCACCACCAGCCGGGCGTCCACCAGCGCATGGACCAGCCGCCGGCAGTCCGGGTCGGCGCGCAGCAGGGTCAGGTCGCCGCGGCGCGGCTCGGGGCGGGCGCCCGCGGCGGCGTCCATGCTCACCAGCGCCCGGCAGAGCCGCGGCAGGGCGCCGCGGGCGGCGGGGTCGAGGTCGGCCCAGAGCGCCTCCGCCCGGGCCAGCACGGTGCCGCGCACGCCGCCGGCCGCCTGCACCTGCGCCGCCGTCAGGCGCAGCTCGCCGCTGCCGGCGGCCTCCGCCTGGGCACGGTCATAGGCCGCCGCGAGCAGGGCCTGCACCGGCGGTGCCCAGGCGCGCAGGGCCGCCGCCTCCGCCTCCACCTGCTCCACCACGCCCCGGCCCTCGCCGACGCTGCCGCTGTCCAGCTCGACACCGGCGACCCGCGCCGGGATCTCGATGACTTGCCGGATGCGCGCCGCCGGCGGCGGCTCCAGCGCCAGCCACTGCGCGTCCAGGGGCCGCGTCGGGTCCAGCAGCGTCTCCGCCCAGGGCGCGAGCCGGTGCAGGGCATCGCTGCGCAGGGCGGCGAGGGTCCAGATGGCAGGGTGGCTGGCCAGGCCACGCAGGGCCGCCATCAGGGTCTCCA
Organism: uncultured Thiohalocapsa sp.; assembly: GCF_913063425.1. Taxonomy (GTDB): domain Bacteria; phylum Pseudomonadota; class Gammaproteobacteria; order Chromatiales; family Chromatiaceae; genus Thiohalocapsa. Next base: position 32,016 of record NZ_CAJXYK010000053.1, on the reverse strand, counting down.
CCGCCGCGGGGTCCGCCGCCAGCACCGGGTCCAGCGGGTCCAGGATCACGGCGAGCCGTGCCTGGGCCTCGGCGTCGCCGCCCTTGGCGAGCTGTGACAGGGCGCTCGCCAGCTGCCGCGCCGCCACCTCGGGCGCCGTGGCCAGCAGGCGCGCCAGCGCCTGCGGTCCGAGCCCGAAGGCCGCGAGCGGTGCACCCAGCACGTCCGCCGCACACAGCCGGGCGGCAAGGGCCGCCACCGGCGTGGCGCCCGCGACGGCCGCGTCCCCGTCGGCAAAATCCACAAGGGCGCAGCGCACCGTGGCGATGTGCTCGAACAGGAAGGGCCGCGTCAGCCGCGGCACCAGTCCGGCACGCAGCAGCGAGGTCTTGCCGCTGCCGCTCGGGCCGCTCAGCAGCAGCACAGCGGGGCGCTGGGTGGGGCCCTGGGTGGGGCGCTGCTCCAGGCGCTGCAGCAGGGCGCGGATCTCCTGCTCGCGGCCGGTGAAGACGCGCTCGTCGCCGATGTCGAACGGTCGGTCGGCGCGGAAGGGGCTGCCGTGCCAGTGGCCGGCGCCGGGGGCGGCGCGGCGCTCGGCGCTGATGCGGCGGTTCAGCAGCTTGCGCAGCTGGGTCTCCACCAGCTCGCGGAAGGCGGCATCGCTGTCGAAGATGCGGAAGGCGCGGCGGAAGCTGTTATCTTCGTTGTAGAAATGGTGGCGGAAGAACTCGTCCAGACGGCGGCGGTCCTCCACCGCCTCGCGGGCGCCGGCGGCGTCGGTGATGTCCACCAGGCGCGGCGCCGTCTTCTTGTACACCAGCACCTCCGGGGTGCCGCCGCGCGCCGAGGCCTGCACGGCGTTGACGAACTCCCATTCGGTGCCGGTCATGCCGCGGTAGGGCTCCTGCGGCAGCGGCGAGCCGAGGCGCGTCCACAGGATCACCAGCACGATGTCGCAGTCTTCGGGCTGGGTCAGGCCGGCCTGGAAGGTGCGGTCGGCGGTAAGGGCCTCCTCTTCCCAAAGGACGGCCTGGAGCTGGAAGTACGGCAGATATTCGCGACCGAGGCGCTCGACGATGTCTTTCACGGCCGCGCGCTCGTGCTCCACGTCGGCGGGCGAGGAGACGAAGATGCGGATGCGCTCGTCGCGGGCGCGTTGATTCATGCGCGTGGCGGCCGCGGGTGGGGGTCGGGCATGGCTGCATCATACCGGTGCGGGGGCTGGGGTGGCGTGCGGCGCGGCGGCTGCGGCGGCGCACTGGCCCGTCGGCTTGCTCGACAGCGGGCGCAGCCCTCGCGGTACAATCCGGGACACCGGCCGACCACGCGGCAAACCAGCCATCCGGAGGACGGTATGACACAGCACCCGCAGTGGGAACCTCTCAGCATGGATGCCCTTCTGAGCGAAGCGGTCGGCATCATCCTCCGCGAGCCCGACGCCGAGGCCTTCCTGCGCTGGGGCCGGGCGCGCATCCCGGACGTTCTGGCGGGCGTCGAGTCCCTGGACGCCGACGACGCGCGCCGGCTCGCCGCGCTGCTGGCCCAGGCCATCTGGAACGCCATGCCGCGCCCGGACCTGGGCTACCGCCCGAGCCCGCTGCCGGAGCCCGAGCCGACGGCGCCCTGCCGCTGCGGCTCCGGCGCCGCCTACGCCGACTGCTGCCAGGCCGCCGGCGAAGTGCCCGAGCTGCCGCCGGAGATCCTCTGGGACCCGCTGCTGGACCAGCTCGGCGAGCCCCAGCTCCAGGCCGCCGTGCAGAGCGGCGCCGTGCCCGAGCCGCTGCTGGCCAAGGTGGCGGACCGCTGGCTCGCGCTGGAGCGCCCGGGGCGCGCCGTGGCCCTGCTGGAGCCGCTGTTCGCCGGCGATCTGGCCGCCCTGGACGAGGCCTTCGAGCCCGCGCTCGACATCCTCTGCGACGCCTACGACGCCCTGGACCACTGGAAGAAGAAGCAGGCCTTCCTGCTGCGCGTCACCGACACCGCCGCGCCCATCCTCAAGTCCGCCGCCTGGCAGCGACTGAGCGTCATGTTCATCGACGAGGGCGATTTCGAGTACGCCGCGGACGCCTTCGCCCAGGCCCAGCGCCACGGCCCGGACCATCCGGGCACGGCGCTGCTGGAGATCACCCTGCTCGCCGCCCGCCATCAGGACGACCACGCCCGCGCCCGCGCCCAGTTCTGGCAGCACAAGCTGCGCCGCGCCGGGCACGACGGCGCCGGCATCCAGGACTTCCTGGCGCGTGCCCGCGAGGACCCGCAGCAGGCCCTGATGATGAGTCAGGCCGCGGCCATGGACCCCGCCCTGCTGCGCGTGCGCGAGTGGCTCGCGGGCCTGGCCCAGCGTCCGCTGCCGACCCTCGGGCAGGAGGCCATCGACGACCCCCTCACCTGCGGCGACTCGCGCCAGCTGCCCCTGTTCGACCCGGAGCTGCTGCCGCTGCCGCCGGCGGCCCGGGAGGGGCGCTGCTGTGCCCTGACACCGGCGCGCGGGCTCGCCGACCTGGAGCGCCGCTGGCGCCGCGCCTTCCCGGGGCCGAAGCCCCTGTCCACCATGCTCGCCGGCCCGGAGCACGAGCAGGTCTGGCTGCGCGACGAGTGGCTGGACCTGCTGGAGGTCAGCCCCGCCGCGGCGGACAGCCTGGATGTACTGGACGACCTGGCGACGGCGCTGTACGTGCACCCGGAGAGCAGCCTGCCCTGGGTCGCCCGGGTCATGCTGGACCCGGTGCTGGAGCGCGCGGAGGCCATCCTGCGGCACAACCTGGGTCCGGAGCCTGCCGCCCTGCCCTGGACCGACCCGCGCAACCGCCCGGCCCTGCGGCTGCTGTTCCGGCGCTGGCGCCAGCATGCGGACGCCGGTGCCGACGGGCCCGCGGTGGCGCTGGCGGAGCTGCTGCTCCAGCTCAACCCCCGCGACAACCACGGCGTGCGGGCGGAGCTGATGAACCATTACCTCCGCGCCCGCGAGAACGAGAAGGCCCTGGCCCTGGCGCGGCGCTTCCCCACCGACGCGCTGGCGGACATGGCCTATGGCGAGGTGCTGGCGCTGTACCGGCTCGGCCAGCAGGAGCGCGCCGCGCTGGTGCTGCACGAGGCCGTCGGCCGCCTGCCGCGGGTGCCGCGCTTTCTGCTGCGCAAGCGGGTACGGCGCCCGAGCCTGCACCAGGGCGGCTTCATGGCCGGTGGTGACGACCAGGCCTGGCTCTACCGGCAGGCCATGCGCGATGTCTGGGCGGCGGAGCCCGGGCTGCTGGCCTGGATGAAGAAGCTGACCGCCTGAACCCGGTAAGCGCGAGCCTGCCAGCCTCCAGCCCCAACGAGTATCGGTATCTCAATCGGTACCGGTATCGGGATTGGGATCGGCATCGGCATCGGCATCAACACCGCAGTCTCGATCACACCGGCGACCACGTGGGCCGCTGACTGCGCAGTCAGACCATCCTGGCCCGATATCATCAGGGCTGGAAGCCCTGGCTAAGCAGGGCACGCCCGCGCACAAACGGAGTCGGGACCAAGGCCGAAATCACCGCCAATACCAACACCGAATGATCCATCACGCCCCCGACAAGCCCGATCATCGACACCCCCCGGAATCCAACCCGGTCCCCAGCACAACAGCCTGCCCCAGGCTGGGCTCAGGGTCTGCCGGGCGCAGGCCCTATCCCGCTTTCGACCGATATGGAGACCCGACATGAGCGCCTTCCACCAGGTGGTATTCACCGGCCGGCTCAGGCCCGGCATCAACGCGGAGCAGGCGGCGCGGGACTTCGCGGCCGTGTTCAAGCTGCCGGAAGAGAAGGCCTGGCGGCTGATTCTGGATGCGCGCGAGCATGTCCTGAAGCGCGAGGTGGACGATGCCAACGCCGAGCGCTACCGGGAGGTGCTGGAGGAGATCGGGCTGGAGGTCCGCATCGAGCCCGCCGGCACGCCTGTGGGCACCGCCGCGCCTGCGCAGGACCAGCCCGCTGCGCAACGGCCCCTGAGCGGTGCCACCGGCGCCGAGCCCGATGGCGTCGGCACCAGAGCGCAGCAGCCGGCGCCAGAGCCCGACCCCGGCAATCCCTACGCCCCGCCGCAGGCCGAGCTGACGCAGCCCCTGAGCGATGAGGGCCCCATGGCCGGCCCGCAGTCACTGCCCGCCGGCCACGGCTGGCTGTGGATCAAGGACGCCTACGCCCTGTTCCGCGGCAAGCCGTTCGTCTGGATGGGGGTGTATCTCGTCATCAATACGATGAGTCTTGTCCTGAACTGGATTCCCCTGGGCTCGCTGGTCTGGTTCTTTATTGCCCCCATCCTCGCCGGCGGCGTCATGGCCGGTGCGCGGCAATTCGACAGACAGGGCGTCGCCCGGGTGGGCATGGTCTTCGACGGCTTCTCCGAGCGGGGCGGCCAGCTGGCCCTGATTGCGGTGTTTTATCTGGTGGGCATCCTGCTGGCGGCACTGGCGCTGGGCCTCGTCGTCGCCGCCGGCCTCGCCGTCTCCGGCACCAGCCTGGAGCTGATGATGGAAGACAATCCCGCCGCCCTGCCCGCCATGATGGGCGCCGCCTGGGTGCTGCTGCTGGTGCTGGTGTTTTTCGCGCTGATCGTTCCGCTGGTCATGGCTTACTGGTTCGCACCGGCGCTGGTGATGCTGGAAGGCCTGGATGCCCTGCCGGCCATGCAGGCGAGCTTTCGTGCCTGCTGGCTCAACATCATGCCGTTTCTGGTGTTCGGGCTGGCGGTGCTCGGCCTCTCCCTGGTCTTTGCCGTGGTGATGAGTGTGGCCGTGGGCATTCCGGTGGCCATCGCCTCCGGCGCTGCTTCGCTGTTCAACGGCTCCGTGCTCGGCTTCGCGGCGGCGACGCCCTTCGGCCTGCTCGCCTTCGTCATCGGGCTGGCGCTGATCCTCGCCGCGGTGGCCATCATGTCGCTGGCCCAGTACACCGGCTACCGCGACATCTTCCGCCACGCCGGCTGATGCCATGCGCCGCTGGCTGCTCATCGGGCTGACCGCGCTGGCGCTGCTGCTGGCGGCGGGCGCCGGCTGGCTGTACTGGCTCGGCAAGCGCGCGGAGCCCAGGTACGCCGGCGAGCTGGCGCTGCCCGGGCTCGGCGCGCCCGTGACCCTGACCTTCGGCGCGCACGCCGTGCCCAGCATCGAGGCGGCCTCGGTGGACGACGTGGTCTTTGCCCAGGGCTACATGCTCGCCGCCGAGCGCATGTGGCAGATGGATATCCTGCGCCGCCTCGCCGGCGGGCGGCTGGCGGAGGTCTTCGGTGCAGCGGCCCTGCCGGCGGACCGCTTCTACCGCACCATGGGGCTGCCGCTGGCCGCACGCGAGGCCTATGCGGCGCTGGAGCCCGAATACCAGCAGCTGCTGCGCCGCTACGCCGAGGGCGTCAACGCCTACCTGGAACAGGCGCGCGGCCGCCCGCCCATGGAGTACTTGATCGCCGGCTTCGAGCCCGCCCGCTGGGAGCCGGTGGACAGCCTGGTCATCGGCGAGTACATGGCCTGGATCAACAGCGTCAACCTGCGCGAGGAGCTGTCCTTCCTGAAGCTCGCCGCCCGGCTCGGCAACCGCAAGGCCCTGGAGCTGTTTCCGGTGGACGTGGGGCTGGCGCCGCCGGAGACCGTGCATGCCCTGCCGGACTACCAGCCCCTGGCGCGGCAGCGGGTCACCGACCCGCCGCGCACCGCGCAGGCCCTGCCCGTGGCCGCGACCCTGAGCGGCGGTGCCAGCAACATCTGGGCCGTCACCGGCAGCCGCAGCGCGGACGGCGCCGCACTGCTGGCCAATGATCCGCACCTGAGCCCCTCGGCGCCGGCCATCTGGTACGAGCTTGAGCTCATCGCCCCCGGCCTGCACGTCGCCGGTCTCGCCCTGCCCGGGGTGCCGCTGGTGCTGTTGGGGCACAACGCACACCTGGCCTGGGGCATGACCACGGTGACGGCGGACACCCAGGACCTCTTCGTCGAGGAGCTGAACGCCACCCGCGACGCGGCACGGCGGCCCGAGGGCTGGGAGCGCGTGCGCACCCGCACCGAGCGCATCCCGGTGGCGGACCGCGCAGAGCCCGAGGTGCTGCGCATCCGCAGCACCAACCATGGCGTGCTCATCGACGATGTCATCGGGCCCGACAATCCCGAGGGCCTGCCCAGCGTGCGCATCGGCGACGCCCTGGCGCTGCGCCGCAATCTGGACGTGCCGGAGCGCTCGCTGGCGGGTTTGTGGCGGCTCAACACCGCCACCACCGTTGCCGAGGCGCGGGCCGCCGGCGCCGATCTGCACCATGTCTCGCAGAACCTGGTCATCGCCCATCGCGACGGCGGCATCGGCTGGCAGGTCACAGGCACCCTGCCGAAGCGCGGTCGCGGCTCCGGCATGCTGCCTGTGCCCGGGTGGGAGCCGGGTTACGGCTGGCAAGGCTGGCAGCCGTTCGGGACCAACCCCGGGGTGACAAGCCCACCGGACGAGCGCCTGGTGAACGCCAACAACCGCAGTGTCCCGGAGGTGCAGGCCGGCGCGGTGGGGCACAGCTGGCTGCCGCCGTACCGCGCCGAGCGCATCCGGGAGCTGCTGGAGGGCGCGGCGGACCTCTCGGCGGCGGAGCTTGCGGCCATGCAGGCGGACCGCGAGAGTATCCGCGCGCGCGTGTTCATGGCCGCCCTGCGGCGCACACTGCCGGCGCTGCGGGAGCTGGACCCAAAGGCGGCGCGCATCGCCGAGAAGGATCTGCTGCACTGGCGCGGGGACTTCCCACCGCAGAGCCATGCGGGCGCCCTGTTCGGGCTGCTGGTGCCGGCGCTCTACCAAGCGCTGTACGGCGACGAGCTGCAGGACGACCTGAGCGTGCTCATGCAGCTCGACACCAACACTTACGGGCCGCTGGACGAGGCCCTGCGCAGCGGACGCTCCGCCTTCTGGGATGACGTGACCACGCCCCAACTGCAGGAAGGCCCGGCGAACATCTGGCGCGAAGCCGTGCTCTCCGCCCGGGCACGGCTGGACGAGCTGCTGCCGCGCGGGCCGCAGCGGCTGGATCGGCTGCGCGGCGTCACCTTCCGCCATGCCTTCGACGGTCAGCCCTGGGTGGGGCGCCTGTTCAGCGTCGGTCCGGTGGGGCTCGGCGGCGACAACGCCACGGTGAATGTGGCCAATGCCTCGGTGCTGGCGCCGCGGCGCATCGGCTACATCCCCTCCATGCGCGTGGTCTACACGCCGTCGGACTGGTCAGGCACCCGCGGCAGCCTGCCGCTCGGCCAGTCCGGGCATCGCTTCTCGCGCTTTCGCACGGACCAGCTGGACGACTGGCTCGCCGTGGACACCCATCCCTGGCCCTGGCATGGGCCGGCACCCGGCACCGAGCAGGGTACCTTGCGCCTGACGCCCGCCGCGACGGACTGAGCCCGCAACTTGTGTGACGGCAGCCTCGCCGCCGGGCGCCCGCGCTGGTGCCCCGGACGTGCGACGGCCTATGCTCCGCCCTGCGTTGCAGCCTGGAGACCCCGCATCATGTCCCGCCGCCAACCCACAAGCCCCAACACCCGGGCCCTGTCCGTCACTGCCGCCGTCCTGGGCCTGCTCGGGGCAGCCGACGCCCCAGCAGCGCTGGTGGCCGGCGTGAGCTTTGACCCCGCCAACGCCGTCACTACGGTAACGGTGGAGAGCCTCGGCTACAGCACGCCCTTTGGTCCCGCCCTCCCAAGCGACACATCGCCCGACTGGAGCATCGGCACTTCCCTGGGCAGCCGCTTCCAGCGGCCGACGTTCCAGGACGGTTACTCCGACGCCGGGCCGGTCAGCGGTGCAGCCGGCACTGCGGTCACCCTGGGGCAGGAGCCTGCGTTCCCGTCGAGCGGGCACGTGCGGGAGATCATCCGGCTCACCTGGGGTGGGAGCCACGCGCTCGCCGACGGCAGTGGCGTCGATCTCGCCGTGTTCGAGCAGGCCACCAGCGAGGCCTTCGCCATCAGCGTGCACGTCACCGGCAGCGGGCCAATGGCCGGCTGGAGCCCTTTCTTCTACATCCCCTACGAGAACGCATACGACCCGGTCTATGACGCCACCCCGACACTGGTGGACCTCGATACGGACCTCGGCCGCGCCGGCGCCACCATTAACGCGCTGGAAATCGCGAGCCTGGCGCCCGAAGACACGGTGGCGGACGCCATCGCCGGTGCCGATCCCGGCCTCGGCCGCGGGCAGGTGACCTTCGGCGGGGCCTCGGGCGGCCTCCAGCCTGCGCGCTACAGCAGCTCCCGGGACGCCTGGGTGGCCTTCGAGTCCGCCAAGCTCGACCCGGATCTGCAATACGTCGTAGGGCTGCACGCGTTGGTGCCCGGCGCATTCGCCGACGTCAGCACGGCTGCCAGCGCCAGCCATGGCTCGATGCCGGACCGGGTACCGCCCACCGGCGCCCCCACCGGGGTGCCGAGCATCGGTGCGGCGCCGCTGTTGCTGTTGGGGCTCGCCGGGCTTGGTGCCCTGCGCTGGGGCGGCACGGGCGTCACCAAGCGTTCAGCAACACGGTGAGCAGCTGAGGGCGAATCAGGGACGCGCACTCGCCGTTTCGGTTTGAGGTGGATGCGCTTTGCTGATCCACCCTCCCATTGAAAAGGGGCATTGCCCTGTGGGGACCTGATGCCTCACCCGGCCGCGCGCGTTGTGCGACGCGGCCCGGTGGGCATCAGCAGGAATGGCAGTAGTAGCTCGGCAGCCCCGCAATACGGCAGGCCTGCTTGCAGCCGCCGTTGGGGAAGAGCCGATCGAGATCCCGGCGGGTGCAGTTGGTGTGCGGGCAGAGCTCGTGGCCGAGGGCGCGGATGATCACCTTCGGTGACGGCGGCATATCATGGAAGGCGTAGTACTCGCGCAGGAAGTCGATGACGCTCCAGTGGCGGTCAGTGAGCGTCAGGCCTTCCTCCGCGGCCAGCGCTTCGGCAACGTCGTTGTCCCAATCCATGAAGCTCGCGAGATGTCCTTTCTTGTTGAAGTGAACCTCGCGGCCGGCGATCTGAACGGCGGTCATGCAGTTGTCTCCTCCACCATCTGGCGGTGGCTGGGCTTGGTGCCCGGCGTTGCGCCGGACGGGTTTTCTCGATTGGTTTATTAGAAGATTTGAAAGTCGTGGAACAGGTGCTGTGCCACCTGTCAAGGAAAGATAGACCAAAGCGGGCCGCCGATGGCACCCGCGGAGTAGACCTGGATCAATTGGAGGGCAGTTCGCGGCGCGGGAAATGCCGCGCGGTAGAGCCGGAAGCTATGCCGGCCGAACGCCCCGGGAGCGGGGCGTGCTGCTGCGCAGGCGCAGTGGGGGCGGGGACAGCGGGGCGGTGGATGCGCGTGAGGGGGGCTGGCGGCTACCAGCTGACGGCGCCCTCGGCGACGCCCTGGAGCATGTCCGCGACCTCGCGCATCACCGGGCTCGCGTCGGTCTCGTCAGCGGGGATGCGGCGGTGCACCACGTAGGTGGTGTCGGGTTCGTCGGGCAGGGTGTAGACGGCGATGATGAAGGGACAGTTGACGATGCGGGTGGGGTCCTCCGCCGTCATCCTGCGCGAGAGCAGGGCGCTGCAGAACTCGATGGACTGGGCATGGGTGTAGATCGTCTCGTCCATGCCGAGGTCCTTGCCGGTGCGCTCCAGCATTTCGTCCATGTGCATGACATTGTTGATGTACATGCCGCGCTCCTGGATCGCGAGCTTGAGCCCGTCGATGACGTCCCCGAAGCTGCTGTCGCTCTCGTAGACGGCGTAACGCTCGTCAGCCGCAGCAGTTGCGGCGAAGACGTGGCAGACCAGGGCGATGGCGGGCATGACAGGCTGCGCAAGGGTCCGGACGCGGCGCCATGGCATGGAAGTGTCCTCCGGAAGCTGCCTTGTGGGGGTTATTTGGGCTCGCGACGCGCTCAGGCGGGCGGCGGACAGTGAGCCCGCCGCCCGGGGCCGCGTCAATACTGGTCCATGGGCCTGAAGGCCGGCGCGGAGGGCCAGCCGTCACCGCCACTGCCGGGGGTGGAGGGGGCCGGCACCGGCGCCGCCTGGCGGCTCTCCAGCTGCTCGATGCGCCGCTTCAGGGCCTCGATCTCGCGATCCTTGGCGCTGTCGGTTTCCGCGGGTGCGGCCGGAGTGGTGGGTGCCGCGGGCGCCGCCGGCGCGGCATAGCCGGGGGCCGCATAGCCGGGTGCCACCGGGTAGCCGTAGCCGGGGGCACCATAGCCGGGGGCGCCGTAGGGTGCATAGCCGGGCGCACCATAGCCGTAGGGGGCACCGTAGGGCCCGTAGCCGCCGTAGGGACCCCAGGGACCCTCGTCGTAGTAATCGTCATCGTTGCCGCCCATCCAGCGGCCCGGGTTGAACATGTCCCCGAAGTTGATGGCCTGAGCGGCAGGGGCGAGCATCAGCACAGAGACGAGGCCGACGAGTGACAGGGCGCGGGCTTGCATAGCCACGTGAGACATCCTCCAAGATCGGTGATGGATTGTGGCCGGCGGGCTGCTTGCGCGCAGCCGGCGAGCCACGGGTCCGGTGTCGTCCGCTGCGGGGCGATCTGAGCCGCCTCCGCCCGCGGGGCAAGGATAGTACAGCGCCATGCCCACGAGGGTCGTGGGCGCGCCGGTGCTGCCGCTCAGCCCGAAGCCTGTCGCTGCGGGTGGGTGTGCCCATGCCCGCCGTGGTCGTGGGCATGCGCATGGCCATGGCCCTGACCATGCCCGTGTTCATGCTGGTGGCGGTGCCGATGGCCCCCAGCGTGCTCGTGCGCGTGTCCGGCCTGGCCGCCGTGCAGCAGCGCGCCGTCCGGCTGCAGCGCCGGGCGCGCGGTGGTGCCGCGGGCGATGCGCTCGCGCTGGGCAGCGAGCTCCGTGCGCAGCCAGTCGAGCCAGGGCGCCAGGCTGTGGGCGTCCCGACGGGCGCTCAGCGTGAGCAGGGGTGCCGGCGTGGCGAGCCCGCGCAGACTGTGCTCGGCGCGGGCCGGGTCGAAATCGTCGAGCACCGGCAGCAGGTCGGCCTTGGTGAGCAGCACGAGGTCCGCAGCGCGGAACATCACCGGGTATTTGGCCGGCTTGTCGTCGCCTTCCGGCACCGACAGCAGCGTCACGTTGCGGTGGTGCCCCAGGTCGAAGCTCGCCGGGCAGACCAGGTTGCCGACGTTCTCGACGAACAGGATGTCCACGCCCGTCAGGTCGAGCCGGTGCAGGGCGTCGTGCACCATGTGGGCGTCCAGGTGGCAGGCGCTGCCGGTGGCGATCTGAATCGCCGTGACGCCCTTGGCGCGGATGCGCTCGGCGTCGTTCTCGGTCTCGAGATCGCCCTCGATGACGGCGATGTTGAGCTCATCGCCCAGGGCGTCGATGGTGGCCTCGAGCAGGCTCGTCTTGCCCGCGCCAGGCGATGACATGAGATTGACGGCGAGAATGCCGCGGGCATCGAAGTGGGCGCGGTTGTGGGCCGCCTGGTGGTCGTTCTCGCCGAGCAGGTTCTGGAGCACCTCGACGGCGGCGTGGCCGTCGGCCGTCTCGGCGTGCTTGCCGCCGGGACGCACCAGATGCTCGTTGCTGGACGTGACGTTACAGCCGCAGGTGTCGCACATGGGTCAGCTCCGGATTCGCTGCTGTTTCTGTCAGGGACTATAGCAGCGCCGCCTGCGAATTTGACCATGCGTCCTGCACGGTGCGCCTTTTCTCGCGCACCGAGGGGCCATTGCGGTGGTGGCGCCCGCCTGCAGGCTGCGTTCTGCGCGGCCGTCGGCGGAACCGCGCAGCAGTGAAGCGCGCAGCTGCTCAGTCGCCGTCCTGCCCGGGGTCGGCATCGGCAGCCTCCGGCACGCTCATTTCCAGGTTCGCGAGCAGCAGCTCGTCGCCGCTCACCAATCGGGTGTGCCAGTCGCCGCAGGCGCCGCAGAGCAGGCGGTTCGGCGTCGCATCCGTCTCCGCGCCACAGGTGACGCAATGCACCCGCACGGGCGCGGGCTCGATATCCAGCACGGCTTCCTCGGCGATGGTGCCGGCGGCCGCCAGCGGAAAGGCGTTGCGCAGCAGCGGCGCCTCGACGCCGGACAGCGGACCGATGCGCAGCAGGATGCGCTCCACCCGTTCCGCGCCGTGATCGGCGGCGATGCGCTGCACCTGATCGAGCAGCGACTGACAGACCGAGAGCTCATGCATGTGGGGCCTCGCAGGCGAGGCTGCCGCGCGCGGCGCTGCGCGGCAGGCTCCGAAAAGCCAGGCACCCTAGCGCCGACCCTTGGTGCGAACACTGATGCGCATCAAAGCCGCAGGTGGCTCGCGCGTCGCGGTGCCTGACCAAGGCAGGGAATAGGACGACACTGCGCCAGTTCAGACACGACGCCGTCAGTGTCGCAGCGCGCGAAGGCCGAGAGTCCGTTTGCCGGGCACCGGCAAGGCTGCAAGGCATCGGTGCAGAAGCACTCAGTCGTCCGCGTCGGCCGGCGACACGGTTGTAGGGGGCGGCGCGCTCGCGGGCTCGAGATCGAGGCCCCGCAGCACCTGGGCGCGGTCGCGCAGCTCGCCGATGATGCGGCGCAACGGCGGCGGCAGGCTCTTGATGAGCGTGGGCGTGGCCATGATGTCGGCCTGCGCGCCGGCGTCCGGATTCACCATGACATCGATCACTTCGATGTCGTAGCGCGCGTCGACCGACTCGGCACAGATCGCTTCCAGCGTGGCGATGGCGCGCCGGGCGCTGCGGGTCATGCCACTGATATAGAGCCTCAGGGTGTAGGTCTGCATGTCAGGCGCTTGTTGGAGCTTGCTGCCGGTTTCTGCGCATGCCTTGGTCCGTCCAGCCAAGCCGGATGCGCGGCTTTCCCTGATTGAGTCTAGGTACAAACCCCGATCTTGCCAAACCCCTCCCGCCCGGATGCGTGCCGAACAGGGTGCACAACGCTGCCGCAGTGCGATCAGCGCTGCTCGATGGCGCAGGCCCCGTCGCGGCAGCGGCGCTCGAAGCGCCAGTCCGCGAAGCGCCGGTAGGCGGCATCCAGTGGGCGCGTGAGGCGCAGCGTGGAGACCACGCGCGCCAGCAGCCGATAGCCCGGCAGCTGCCGCCAGATGGCGACGAACGCGGGCACGCCCTGGATGAGCCGGCCGTCGGTGTCCTGCACATGCAGGCGGCGCATGGCGGTGGCCTGGTCCAGGCCGGCGGCGGCGAGGGCCTCGGTGTCCTGGGTGATGTCCACCCAGCGGATGCGCCCGGCCCGGTCCACGCGCCGGTAGTGGGCGATCTCTTTGCTGCACAGCGGGCAGCCGCCGTCGAAGAAGGTGGTGAGTGCTGTCTCGGTGGCTTGGGTCATGGTGCTCTGCTGCTGTGGTCGGTGTGGTCGGCGGTGGTGGTCAGTCAGCGCCGGCGTCTGCATCAGGCGGGTCCAGTGGCACCACCAGGTCGCCCACCGCGAGCGTGCCGGATGTCAGCACCGCCGCGGTGATGCCGCCGTGCCCGCGCATGGCGTTGTAGCCGCCGGCGCCAAGGGTCTCCTCCATGCGTGAGCAGGGGTGCGCGAGGCCCGTCATCACGAGCACCGCGCTGCCGATGCGAAAGCGCTTGTCCTTCAGCGCCAGCAGGTTGATGCCGGACACCACCAGGTTGCGCCGCAGCCGCGCCGGGTCGATGGGCGGCTCGCCGAGCAATGCGCCCAGCACCGCGAGGTGCTCGGCCTGGATCAGCGTCACCTGGCGCTTGCGCTGCCCGCGGCCGGCCCGCTCCGGCTGCGCATAGTGGTCACCGGCAAGGCCGAGACCGGCTTGGGCCTCCACCTGCTCCAGAGGCTCGACGGCACCGCGCTTGCCGGCGCGGATGCCGATCCACACCACCCGGCCCGCCTGCGGAAAGCGGGCCATCATGGCCGCGAGCGGCGCCGGCTGCGTGCGGCGGCGCCAGAGGCCGCCGATCCCGGCGGCGGCGCTGGACCGGGCGGTGCCCGGCGGCATGGTTGTCGACGTGCTTGTCTGCATGGGCTCTGCGAGTGCTGACGCGGGTGGCCGGTTGTGCTCCGGACCGGGTGCTATATTGCGGCCTACACCGGCCGCGCAACCGCGGCCGCGCACGGGAAGAATCCGCGCCCCATGACCTTGCTGCCCCCGCCTCTGCTGCGCCTGCTCCTGGCCACCGCGGCGCTGCTGCTGTCCGGCTGCTCGGGCATGCAGCTCGCCTACAACACCGCCGATTTCTTCATCGAGCGCTATGCCGACGATTATTTGGGCCTGGACGGTGCGCAGATGGAGCGCTGGTCGCCGACGCTGGATGCTGCGCTGAGGCAGCACCGGCAGGACGAGCTCCCCTACCTCGCCGCCTTCTTCGACAGCGCCCAGAACGACGCGCGCAAGGGGTTCAACCGCGCCGACGTCGCCTGCCTGCTGGACCAGTTCGAGGTGATCTACCGCCGCCACTTCACGCTGGCGGCGGCGGCCGCCGCGCCGCTGCTGGCGGACCTGGACCAGGGCCAGATCAGCGCGCTGGAGCGGCGCTTCCGCGAAGAGGCCCGGGAGGACGCCGACGACGCCGCCCGCCCCGAAGCGGAGCGGGTCGCCAAGCGCGTCGAGCGCTATGCCGACAACATGCGCTGGTGGCTCGGCGAGCTCGACGCCCGCCAGCGGGGCATCGTGCGGGACGTGGTGGCGGATCTGCCCGAAACCGCCACCTGGTACGAGTACCGCGACCGCAAGCGGCGCGAGCTCATTGCGCTGCTGCGCCGCGGCGCGTCGAGCGCGCGCGTCGAGGCCTTCCTCACCGACTGGCTGGTGGACTACAGCGACATGCCGCCGGCGCTGGCGCGAAGTCAGCGCGAGCTGCGGGCCGGCATCACGGATTTGCTGGTGCGACTCGACGACAGTTTCAGCGCAGCGCAGCGGCGTCAGCTCATCGACCGGCTCACGGGCCTGCGCCGCGACTTCATGCGGCTGCAGCGCGACCCGCACATGGCGCCCGTGGCCTGCTGACAGCGCCGGGCGAGCGCCGGCGAGGACACGGGCATCCACCCTTGAGCGGCGAGCGCAGGCCAACCGCGCAGGGCTCCCACACCAAACCGCGGAGACAGGCCGTGAGCCCAACAGATCCAGCCACCGACACCGCGACCGCGTCCGCGCCCGGTCGGCTGCGCACCTTCGTGGGCGCCTTCGGCTCGGGTCTGCGCGGTCTCTGCGGCCGGCTCTGCGGCGTGCAGGGCCTGAAGCTCTTGGCACTGGCCGCACTCCTGGCGGTGGTGCTGCACCTGCTCGGCGTGCTGCTGCTGCCGTTCTGGCCCTTCACGACCCGCGGCAGCATCTACGTGGACAGCCCTGAGGTCTACACCCGGGAGCGCCTGGTGAACGACCGCTACGACCAGGACTACTGGCTGCGCCAGCAGCTCGAGCGCCTGAGCGCGGTGACACCCGAGGATCTCGCCTCGGGCCGACTCTACAGCCGTGCGGCGCTCAGCGCCGGCGCGCAGGCGGAGGCCGCCGGCGGCGTCCCCGGGCAGGACGCGGGCGACCATGGGGCCGGCGCCATGCAGCAGCTCTCGTTTCGGGATCGCTTTGCCGTGCTTTCCGGCATCCGCGACATGATCCGCCAGCAGATCCTGGAGAACATGCTGGACGACCGCCACGATCTGACGGCCAACTCCATCTACGGGCTCAAGTTCGACACCACCGTGGTGCCGGGGCGCAACACCCGCGACCGCGCCTTCGTAGCGGTGACGGTCGAGCCGGAGATCGTCTTCGAGGACATCGAAGCCAGCGGTCCCGGGCTGACCGACTATATGCGCACCTATGTCTGCCGCACGCGCAGACCAAGCGACGGCGCAGACGCCTGCGAGGGCGTGGACGCAGCGCAGCAGGCCGCCTACGACAAGCAGGCGGCGCTGTACCAAGCCTGGCTGGATGACATCGAAAAGCGGCTCAACACCAACGAGGCATCGCTGGTGCAGAGCATCGGGGAGGAGGACGAAGCCTGCCCGAGCCCCGCCCCCGGCGTGCGAGCGGAGCAATATCCCGAGCTCATTCGCCGCACCCTGGATGTGGTCCTGAGCCTGCCGGAGAAGCGCTTCCTGATCGACCATCAGGGGCGCTTCCTGTCGCAGGAGGCGGCGCTCGAGGCCGGGATCGCGGACGACAGCGATGCCGCTGCCGATCCTGATACCGATCTCGATGCCGATCCCGGCACGCGCACGGATGCGGGGGCGGATGGGGCGGAGGTGACAGCCGTGGAGGCGAGCGGGGAGGATGCCGTCGCCCCAGAGAGCGGCGAGGACAACGGGCCGCCGACCGCGGAAGGCGGGAGTCCCAAGGGGGGCGCCATCCGGCTCACGGAGCCTTGGGCCAAGTACATGGAGATCCAGGTGCAGCCCATCCGCGCCAGCGACGAGACGGCCTGCAATGTGCGCGTCAACTTCCGGGTGACGGCGCCGCGGGATTTCTTCATTGCGCGCCGAAGGAGCGCGGCGACCGAGCCTGCCGAAGCGCTGCCTGAGGCGAGCTGTGCCCGCACCCAGTCGCTGTTCCCCATCGGCTGGACCGAGGACGATACCTGGCAGCTGCTCGTGGATGAGTGGTATTTCAGCCAGATCAACGACACGCGTGCGAGCTTCGAGCCGCGCTACCCGATCCCGGATGCGTTGCTGGACGCCCTCGCCGAGACCGCGGCGGACACTGCAGCCGACGCCCGGGTCTTCCTGACCTGCCCCGAGCTGGTGCGCGCGGATGATGTCATCGTCAACCCGCCGAGCGGCCTGTTCAACTTCATCGAGAGCATGCGCGAGCTGGACGCCTACACCTACGCGGTGTTCCCGAAGAACGACGTGCTCGGGGTGCTGCGGGACACCGCCCTCGCCGGCGCCGGCGGCACCGGCGGTGCCGGCTTCGACCTCATCCGGCGGCTGGTGCAGAGCGGCACGGAGTCGATGGCCATCGGTTTCGGCAACGGCTCCACCGGCAAGAGCGACGGGGAGCGCGTGGGCTTCGGCTGGGTCATCTCGGCGCCGGCGGAGATGGCGCCCAGCCTGCGCTCACAGCTGGTGCTCATCTCGGTACCCGCCTGGACCGACAAGGTGCAGGTGCAGGTCACCACCGGCTGGCTCGACGGCCGCGGCCGGCGCGATGCGGTGCAGGTGCACCCGCCGGTGGAGATCCGCCTGCCGCCGGACGTGACGGCCCTCGACTCCATCTTCCGCAACCAGGGCTGGGTCTCGCCGGCGCCGCGCATCAAGGACGAGGCCATGGACAAGGCCATCTATGTGGTGGCCGAGCAGCCCGCCAGCATCCTCATCCCAGGCACACGGCTGTGGCGCAGCACCGCCGTGACCCTGGGCGCGCAGCCCGCGGACCGCATTCGCGTGCTGCCGAACATGGAAGGCATCATCGCCGAGTTCCGACCGGTGCAGCTGCCGTTCGCGAAGTTCAACCCGCGCCCCACTGCCGAGGGCGAGCCGGAAGAGGCGGAGGCCTGCACGCTCACGGAGCCCGCGGACAAGGGCGCGGCGCCGCGCGACATCGAGGAATACAAGGATCTGCGGGTCCGCCCGGTGCGGTTGCGGGTCTGGACCAGCGAGGGCGTGGCCGCAGCGACGCGCCCGGCCTGCGTCATCTACGACCCGCGCGCGCAGATCACCGCCCGGGTGAGCGGGGACCGCGAGTCGGTGCCCGACAATGGGCAGACGGATGGCGGCGGAGATGCCACGCCAGAGGCGCCAGCCCCTGGCGACGCGGCCCCCGGGGATGAGCCCGATCCCCAGCAGGAGTAGGGGCTGCTGCCCGCTCTAGCGGATGGTGGTACCCCGCACCTTGCCCTTGCAGTAGCAGACCGAGCCGATGGGCTGAGGCTTCGGCAGGGTGCAGATACCTTTGAGGGTTTGGCAGCGGGAGCCGTATTCCTGCTGGGCCACGCGGTCGTGCTGGGCCGCGCGCCCGCTTGCGCTCGTCCTGACCGTTGCGCCCTGGGACCGCACGCGCTCCGCGGCGACGGCTGCGCTGGAGGCGATGGACACGGCCTCGCCCGCGCGCCGTGCCTCTGACCGTTGCAGCCCGGCCTCTGCCGCCGTGAGCCGGGCTGGGGCGACAGGGGCTGGGGCGACGGGGGCTGGGGCGACGGGGGTCGGCGCCGGCACCAGCTGGGCCGTGTCGGCGGAGGCGTCAGCGTGCAGAGCGGCAGGCGCGGCCGGCTCGGGTTCGGGTGCCGGTGCTTGCGCCGAGGGGAGGGCGGGCGCGGGCGCCTCTGGCACGCCGTCCGAGCCCCATGGGCTGGGCAGCAGCGTCGCCGCTGCCCAGCCTAGGCCGAAGGCCAGTACGGCTGTGAAAAAATAACCTTTGATCATGTATCTGGGTGCAATTGCTCAGATAGTCTGTAGGAGTCTAGCACAGCGCGCCTGGCCCTCCGGTGCACGGCAGACAGCGGCCGAGCGGAGCTCGGCGCCCCCAGGCTCGGCGCCCCCGGGCTCGGCGCCCCGGGCGCGGCGCCCGCTGGGACGGTCGCGGGCGCGGGCGGTGCTTCAGAAGGCCCGCGACATTCGCCAGCGCTGGTAATTGGGCTCATCCAGGTAGGCCTTGCTGCTGACGTAGTTCAGCACGTTGCGCAGCCGATAGAAGCCCACCACGGAGTCCACCCGCAGGATCTCCCGCCCGTGCTCGTCGAAGAAGAGCAGTGACGGCGTGTAGAAGATGCCGAGCGCCCGGGCCCAGGCCCGGGCCGTGGTGCGCTCGCCGGCTGGGGTGACCACCGGTGTGTCGGACCAGATGTCCAGCTGCACGCTGTCGAATTCGCCGAACTGGCGCCGGATCTCCGCCTGATCCAGGGCCTCGCCGTGCAGCACGTCGCAGGCATGGCAGTCGCCCTGCTCGAAGAACACCACCAGCGGGCGCTCGCTCGGTACCTCGGAGCGGTCCAGATTGTAGGGCGACGCGTCGAAGAAGTCCTGGTCGTTGAGGTCGGCGGGGCCGAAGACCATGCGGTTCTCGCCGCGGGCCAGGTAATCGCGGAAGGACTCGCGTTGGTAGTGGTCGTCGGCGACGTACTCCAGCGCCGCGCGAAACTGGTAGGGCGGATAGTAGCCGCGCAGGCGCAGGGCCTCGGCGCCGGTCTCGTCGTAGAACACCAGTGACGGCGTGAAGTTGGTCTCCTCGCGCAGCGCGAAGTCGCGCTCGCTGAGCGTGTTGCCCGTAAGGTCCGTCACCTCGGCGACGCCCCAGATATCCACGGGCACGATGTCGAAGTGCTTGCGGGTGTACTTGACGATGTCGGGTGCGCCGAAATTCACGTCCATCAGCTTGTGGCAGTAGGCGCAGCGGCGCTGGCCGAAGTAGACCACCAGGTCCTTGCCGGCCCCCACCGCATCCGCGTGGTCGTCCGGCAAATTCAGGAAGGGCTCCTTGAACCAGTCCGGATAGGCGAGCGGCTCGGCGCGGGGCTCGTCGTCCAGGGCGAGCGCGGATTCCACCGACTCATCGACGCTGGCCGCAGCGGTGCCGAGGGTCAAGCCCACCAGCAGGCCTGCCAACAGCCCCAGCGGCGCAGCAATGGACATGCGGTCGCGGCCGGTGGACTGCTGTGACGCGCGGATCATGGCGATACCTCCACTCAATCAGGCGTGGCCTCGCGGCTCGGGCGGGGCGACTTTGGCGTTGTTGTTACTCGGTCGGCGCGCGGCGGTCAGCCCGCGGGCTCCGCCACCGCCGCCAGAAAGCGCTGCACCAGGAACAGGGCCGCGATGGAGCGGGCCTCGGTGAAGTCCGGGCGCGCCAGGAGCCCGTCGCTGTCGGCGAGCGGCCAGGGCACCACCTCGATGGGCTCCGGCTCGTCGCCCGGCAAGGGGTCCGGGTGCAGCTCGCGCGCGAGCACGATGCGGGTGCCGTGCTGGATGTATCCCGGGACAACACTGACGCGGTGGACCAGGTCGAGCCGGCCGGCGGCGAGGCCGAGCTCCTCGCGCAGCTCGCGCCCGGCGGCGCTGAGGAAGGGCTCGTCCGCGTCCACCACGCCCTTGGGGAAGCCCAGCTGGTAGTCGTCGCTGCCGGCGGCGTACTCCCGGGCAAGCAGCAGCCGGCGGTCGGCGTCCAGCGGGACGATCATCACTGAATCATGCCCGCCCAGGATGCGCTCGAAGGTGCGCCGCGCGCCGTTGGCGAAGGCGAGGTCCACCGCCTCGACCCGGAAGATGCCCGACTGCGCGGCGAGCCGCCGGGCCAGGACACGGGGTTTCTGTCTCGTCATCGGCCAGGTGCTCCCGGGGTGATCAGTGCGCTGCGCAGGATGCTGCGCGGTCGGGTATTCTGCGCGGCATCCGGCTTACGTCCAACCATCGCCAGCGGGTCAGCATGTCTCAGCGCAACAACCCCGCACCGCCGCGCGAGCCGGTGCCCGCCAGGACGCCGGCGCCGGCGCTCGACTGGACCGCCATCGACAGCGTCTTTCTGGACATGGACGGCACGCTGCTCGACCTCTATTACGACAACCACTTCTGGCTGGAGCATGTGCCCAGGCGCTGGGCGGACAAGCTCGGGGTCAGTGTGCGCGAGGCCAAGGCGGCCCTGCTGCCGAAATACCGGCGCATCCAGGGCACGCTCGACTGGTACTGCGTGGACCACTGGAGCCGCGAGCTCGGCCTCGACATCGCGCTGCTCAAGGCCGAGGTGGAGCACCTGATCGCGGTGCATCCCCATGTGCCGGACTTCCTGGATGCGCTGGCGGCCCGGGGCAAGCGCCGCGTGCTGGTGACCAACGCGCACCAGAAATCCATCGCGCTCAAGTTCCGGCGCACACGCCTCGGCGGGCAGCTCGACCGGGTGATCTGCGCCCATGACCTCAAGCTCGCCAAGGAGTCGCCGGGCTTCTGGGACCGGGTGCGGGAGCTCGAGCCCTTCGACCCGGCGCGGACGCTCTTCGTGGACGACAACCTGGACGTGCTGCGGGCGGCGCGCGACTATGGCTTCCGCTGGCTGCTGGCGGTAAGTGCGCCGGACTCCCGGGCGCCCGAGCGGCAGATCCACGACTTCCCGGCGGTGGCGCATTTCGCCGAGCTGCTGCCGCAGCTGCGCTGACGCTGCCGGCACCCGGCCGAGTGCGTGACCAGCTGGCGACCGCTCAGGTGGTGGGCTCCGCCGCGGGCTTGCGCCGCCGACGGCGGCGCTTGGGCTTGGCCTGCCCGTCTGCGGCGGCTTGACCCGGCCCGCTGGCGGCGGCGGGCGCCGGGCGGTCCTGCCCCGGGCCGGACGCCGGTGGCTGATCTGTGCCGGCGTCGCCGCCGGCAGGCTTGCCCCGCCCGCGCGGGCCACGCCCGCGACGTGACTCGCCGCCCTGCTCGCGGCGGCCGCCCCGCCCGTCAACCCGGCGCTCGCCCCGGCCTTCCGTGCGTCGGTCCTTCGGACGGCGCGGCACCGGCACCCGGCTCTTGGGGTCCACCTCGGCGAGCATGTCGGCGGTGACCTCGCCGACCGGGATCTTCATGCCGATGTAGGCCTCGATGTCGGGCAGGCAGAAGGCGTAGGTCTCGCAGACGAAGCTGATGGCGTCCCCCGCCTCGCCGGCCCGGGCGGTGCGGCCGATGCGGTGGACATAGTCCTCGGCATCCTCCGGCAGGTCGTAGTTGATGACGTGGGAGACGCCGGGGATGTGCAGGCCGCGGGCGGCGACATCCGTGGCCACCATCACCGGCAGCTCGCCGGACTTGAACTCGGCCAGCAGCCGGAGCCGCTTCTTCTGCGGCACGTCGCCGGAGAGCATGGCAGCCTCGACACCGTTGCCCTTGAGGTAGCCCCAGACGCGCTCGCCCTCGCGCTTGGTGTTGATGAAGACCATGATGCGCCCGTCCTCGAGCTGGCGCACCAGCCCGAGCAGCAGCGGGATCTTTTCGTCGTTGGCGACCATGTAGCAGGCCTGCTGCACCCGGTCGGCGGTGACCTGGTCCGGCGCGATCTCCACCATCTGCGGATCGTTCATGTGCTCGTAGGCGAGCTCGGTCACGCGGTAGGAGAGGGTTGCCGAGAACAGCATGCCCAGGCGCTCCGC
This sequence comes from uncultured Thiohalocapsa sp., assembly GCF_913063425.1. GTDB lineage: Bacteria > Pseudomonadota > Gammaproteobacteria > Chromatiales > Chromatiaceae > Thiohalocapsa. Next base: position 10,061 of record NZ_CAJXYK010000053.1, on the reverse strand, counting down.
CGGGCTCGGTAGGCGGCGCAGCACGAAGCGGATGTCCTTGATGAAGCCGAGGTCGAACATCCGGTCCGCCTCGTCCAGCACCACCACCTGGACGGAGTTGAAGTCGAATACCCGCTGCTTGTAGTAGTCGATGAGCCGGCCCGGGGTGCCGATGAGGATATCCACGCCGGCGGCCAGGTCGTCGCGCTGCTGTTGATAGCCCGTGCCGCCGAAGACCAGACCGAGCCTGAAATCCGTATGCCGACCGATGACTTCGGCATCTTTGTGGATCTGCACGGCAAGCTCGCGCGTGGGTGCGAGGATGACCACCCGGGGCTGGCGCGGGCCCTCGCGCTGCTCGGCCGGGGGATGCGTCAGCAGGTGCTGCATGGCCGCCACCAGAAAGGCGGCGGTCTTGCCGGTGCCGGTCTGCGCCTGGCCGGCCACGTCCTGGCCTGAGAGCGCGAGGGGCAGCGTTTGGGCCTGGATGGGCGTGCAATGACTGAAGCCCGCATCGGCGAGCCCCTGAAGAATGGCCGGGTCGAGGTCGAAGCTGTCGAAGCGGACGTCGGTGAGGTGGGTCTCTGACATGGAATCCTGCGGCTTTGCCGGTGCACCCGGCTGGACCCGCGCCCGTGGCGCGACGGCGCCGGCGGCGTCTGCACCACTGCGCATTGCCGCGGGCTGATGCGGCGTTTCGCGCCGACGGGCCGGGAGGGGTTGCAAATCTTGATATCTTTGGCTCAAATAGCATCTTAACCCTTGGGGCGATAACAACGCCAACCCGCCCGCCCTCCCATCTGATTCCGAGTCCGAGCCGGCCCGGCCGCACAGCATGACGTGCACCGGTGCAGCCAGACCTCAGGCAGCGAGACGGCCCGGTGGCCCTGCGGGCGTCGTGAGCGCGAGCAGCCGGCTTCTGCCGGGATGACGCCGTAACCTGCGACACCGCAAGCCCGGGGGATGCTGCTCACGGCAGTGATTCCTCAGGCGGCCACCCGCCGCAAACCCACACCCGAGCGGAGACCAACCAGAAGTGACCGATCGTATCCTGGACGTGACGGACGACACCTTCGAGGAGGAGGTTCTCAACTCCTCCGAGCCCGTCCTGGTGGACTACTGGGCGAGCTGGTGCGCCCCCTGCAAAATGATTGCCCCGCTGCTGGAGGAAATCGCCGAGGAGTACGCGGGCAAAATCAAAATCGCCAAGCTCGACATCGACCAGAACCGCGCCGTCACAGAGCGCTTCAAGGTCCGCGGCATCCCGACGCTCATGCTGTTCAAGGGCGGCGAGCCGGAGGCCACCAAGGTCGGCGCCGTGTCCAAGTCGCAGCTGACGGTCTTCATCGACAGCAATCTTTGATCGCGGCTGAAACGCGGTCGGCCCGCAGCCGTCGCCCCGCGGGTCGTCCCCGAATCAAGGTCGCCGCCCCCGGCTGGGGCCGCGACCGCCGCAGCCGCAGGAACGACGCCCCGGGTCTGACCCGGCTCCGCACAAGCTCCGCCCCGGGCGCCCCGGCAGGACAGCCGCACAACCCCGCCACCGCCGGCACAAGCCGCAGCATCACGCTCCCACGCCGCGGCCCCGACACCACCGGCGCCCAGCCATCCGGCGCCCACCAACCGGTGGCCCATCGCCATCAAGCACGACGCAATGAATCTTACAGAGCTCAAGAAGATGCCCGTTCCACAGCTGGTGGAGCTGGCGCAGTCCATGGAGATCGAGGGCATCGGCCGCTCGCGCAAGCAGGATCTGATCTTTGCGGTCCTGAAGGCCAGGGCCAAGCGGGGCGAGGACATCTACGGCGACGGCGTGCTGGAGATCCTTTCCGACGGCTTCGGCTTCCTGCGCTCGGCCAATGCCTCCTACCTCGCGGGGCCGGACGACATCTATGTCTCGCCGAGCCAGATCCGGCGCTTCGCGCTGCGCACCGGCGACACCATCTCCGGCAAGATCCGCCCGCCCAAGGACGGCGAGCGCTATTTCGCGCTGCTCAAGGTCGGCGACATCAACTTCGACCGCCCCGAGGCCGCGAAGAACAAGATCCTGTTCGAGAATTTCACGCCGCTGTTCGCCCAGCAGCGGATGCAGCTGGAGATCGGCAACGGCAGCACCGAAGACCTGACGGCGCGCATCATCGACCTCGTCGCACCCGTCGGCAAGGGCCAGCGCGGCCTCATCGTCTCGCCGCCCAAGGCCGGCAAGACCATGATGCTGCAGAACGTCGCCCAGTCCATCGCGCACAACTATCCGGATGTCTACCTCATCGTGCTGCTCATCGACGAGCGGCCTGAGGAGGTCACGGAGATGTCCCGCTCGGTGCGCGGCGAGGTGGTCTCCTCCACCTTCGACGAGCCCGCCACGCGCCATGTGCAGGTGGCGGAGATGGTCATCGAAAAGGCCAAGCGCCTGGTGGAGCACAACAAGGACGTCGTCATCCTGCTCGACAGCATCACCCGCCTGGCGCGGGCCTACAACACGGTGGTGCCGTCATCGGGCAAGGTGCTCACCGGCGGTGTGGACGCCAATGCCCTGCAACGCCCGAAGCGCTTCTTCGGCGCCGCCCGCAACGTGGAGGAGGGCGGCTCGCTGACCATCATCGCCACCGCCCTCATCGACACGGGCTCGCGCATGGACGACGTCATCTATGAGGAGTTCAAGGGCACCGGCAACATGGAGATCCACCTCGACCGGCGCATTGCGGAGAAGCGCATCTTCCCCTCCATCAACATCAACCGCTCCGGCACCCGCCGCGAAGAGCTTCTGATGAAGCCGGCCGACCTGCAGAAGATGTGGATCCTGCGCAAGATCCTGCACCCCATGGACGAGCTGGCGGCGGTGGAATTCCTGCTGGACAAGCTCAAGCACACCAAGACCAACGGCGAGTTCTTCGATTCCATGAAGGGCTAGGCGGCGGACGCCCGCCAGCCCACGGAACGCAGCCGCAGGGAGCCGCGTCATGTCACCGCAGCATGCACGCATCGCCGCCGCCCTGTCCCTGGGCGCGCTGCTGCTCGTCGCCGCGCTGCTCGCTGGGCAGGCCATCATGGACCTGCGCCGCATCCAGCAGCTGGAGACCGATCTCGCCGAGCTGCACGACGTCCGCTATGGGCTGCTGAATGCGGCGGTCTGGGTGGAGCAGTTGTCGAGCGTCCTGGCGCACAGGATCGACACCTTCGAGGTCACCGAGGCCAACCGCCCCGCCATCAAACGCAACATCGAGGTGGTGCTCGACCGCATTCTGGTGGAGGTCGAGGACTATCTGCGCCGGCGCAACGCCGGCGGGGACAACGTCTGGGAGCGCCTGGGCGGCGTGCTGCGCCAGGGCGTGCAGGACTTCCTGTTGGACTTCAACGAGCTGCGGGCACAGGTGCCGCGGTACGCCGATGCCGTCATCGAGGAGCTGAACCGCCCCGAGGCCCGCGCCGACCTGAAGGCGCGCCTGCTGCTGGCCCTGGACGCCGCAGCAGACGCCACCTTCACGGCCACCGACTTCAGTGACTTCGAGGCCGTGCTCGCCCGCCATCGCTGCGCCGACGCCGCCGCCTGCGAGCCGCGCCTGCGCTACGAGGCCGCCGGCCTCCAGGAGCGCGCGCGGGTCTTCGCACTCGGCGCGATGCTGGCGGTGGCCGTGATGTTTCTCGTCGCCTGGCGCGAGCGCCCGCACCTGCGCCCGGAGGTGATGGCCATGCTCACGATGGGCGCCCTGGTGCTGCTGGCGGGTGGTGTCGTCACGCCCATGATCGATGTGGAGGCACGCATCTCCGAGCTGCGCTTCGTGCTGCTCGGCGAGCCCATCGTCTTCACCGATCAGGTGCTCTATTTCCAGAGCAAGAGCATCCTGGACGTGGTGGAGATACTCGTGGATACGGGCGCCTGGGACATGATCTTCGTCGCCGTGCTCATCACACTGTTCAGCCTGGTGTTCCCGACGCTCAAGGTGCTGGCAGGCTTCCTGTACTACCTCGACTGGCGCGGGCTGCGGGCCAACGGCGTCGTTTACTTCTTTGCGCTGCGCTCCGGCAAATGGTCCATGGCCGACGTGCTGGTGGTGGCCATGCTCATGGCCTATGTCGGCTTCAGCGGTCTGGTGGAGAGCCAGCTCGCCGCCATGGCCGGCAGCGGTCGCGGCGTGGACGTGATCACCACCAACGGCACCGCGCTCCAGCTCGGGTTCTATCTGTTCCTTGCCTTCGTGCTGGCGAGCCTGGTGCTGTCTGCGCTGTTGGAGGCACGGGTCGGGAAACGCGCGAGCTGAAGGTCGTCTGCTGCCTGAGCGCCGCCTCAGGCCGTTGCCTCAGGCCGGCGCCTTCGACCAGCGAAACACCCGCATCGGCGGGATGTTCAGAAACTCCATCGCGATCTCCGGCGTGCCCAGGAACGGCTGCCCCAGGGCGCCGACCCGAGGGTTGAACTGGTAGGCCACAAAACGGCCGGCATCCGCCAGCACGTCCGCCACCTCCGCGAGGATCTGCGCGCCGACCTTCTGATCCATGGTGGAGAAGGGGATGCCGGAGACGATGGCGTCCGGCACACCCAGGCCATAGGACGCCGCGATCTGCCGGATATCCGCGGCGCTGCCGAGGTGGGCGACGAGCCGGTCGTCCTGGATGCGGCTCACCTGCTCGTGGAACAAAGGATTGATCTCGATGCTCAGCAGACGCGCCTGCGGCGCCATGGCTTGGAGCATGGCCTGCGTCATACCCCCGGTCCCCGGGCCGAGCTCGACGACGAAGCGGGCGGAGCCGATGTCCGCGGCACTGATGACGCGCTGCTCCAGGAACGCCGAGCTCGGGATGATGGAGCCGATCTGGAGTGGGTGCCTGAGGAACTGCTGCGCGAACAGCAGATGGCCGTTGGTGCGCTTACGCAAGGAGGGCTGCGTTGACATTGGAAGGGATTCCCCGCGGCTGACCGCTGTTGACGCCGCCCAGGCACGGTTTCGTCGAACGCCGGGCAACCAAATCGTCATCTTTCGACAAACCGGCAATGCTAGCATCCCGGCGCCGGCGGCGTGTCGACTGTGCGCCGGCGCTGATCCAACATGCGTGCAGACTCAGGGCGCAAAGCCCGCCCGGAACCGGCACACGCACCCCAAATCCCATCCGCGCCAAGGTGATGCAGCATGAGCGATGCAGACGACAACGCCGACATCAAGGCGTGGCTGGAGGCCGAGCTCGAGGACACGCTGGACGAGGACTACGAGCTTGAGATCTCCGAGCCCGCGCTGTCCATGGAGCTGCGCAAGCTCTATAAGCAAAAGCGCCCATCCGCCATCGAGCGCAAGACCTACTTCCGCGCCCTGCTGACCCTCCAGGCCGAGCTGATCAAGCTCCAGGACTGGGTGGAGCACACCGGCGAGAAGATCCTGGTGATCTTCGAAGGGCGGGACTCCGCCGGCAAGGGCGGGGTGATCAAGCGCATCACGCAACGGCTCAACCCGCGCGTGTGCCGCGTGGTGGCGCTCACCAAGCCGTCCGAGAAGGAGCGCACCCAATGGTACTTCCAGCGCTATGTGCCGCACCTGCCCGCGGGCGGGGAAATCGTGCTCTTCGATCGCTCCTGGTACAACCGCGCCGGGGTGGAGCGGGTCATGGGCTTCGCCACGCCGGAGCAGGTGGAGCAGTTCTTCCAGGACGTGCCGGAGTTCGAGCGCATGCTGGTACGCTCCGGCATCCGGCTCATCAAGTACTGGTTCTCCATCACCGACGAGGAGCAGCAGCTGCGCTTTTTGATGCGCATCCACGACCCGCTCAAGCAATGGAAGCTGAGCCCGATGGACCTGCAATCCCGCGTGCGCTGGGAGCAGTACACCAAGGCCAAGGAGGAGACCTTCGCCCGCACCAACATCCCGGAGGCGCCCTGGTACATCGTCGAGGGCAACGACAAGAAGCGCGCAAGGCTCAACTGCATCCATCACCTGCTGGATCAGATCCCATACCAGGACATCCCGCACGAGCCCATCAGCCTGCCGGACCGGGTCTTCAACCCGGACTACGATCGCGCGACCCTGCCGGACGAGCTGTACGTGCCGAGCCGTTACTGAGGACCGCGAGCCCAGGTCGATCGGACCGACGCCAGGAGGTGCGCCAGCCGCGCGGACAGTTACGGTGACGGTGTACTGAATAACTGGACGGCCTCCGATCCGCAGACGGGTCTATCGGACTCGCACCCGAGCCTATCGCCGCTTGGACTCCCACCGTGTCTGCGACGGCTTCCTGCACGGTGCCGTCGCTTGGTCGCAGGCGTGTACCGATGCGGTAACCCGCTGCATCGCGCGGTCTTGACGCAGGGACTGCGCCGCGGGCATCCGGCCAGCTACGTTAGAATTGCCGCAACGCAGCAACGCCAGAGCCTTTTATGTCAGCTCCCACCCAGCTACGCAACGTTGCGGCCAATCCGGCCGATACGCTCCGAGAACCCGGCGCCGAGCCGCCCCTCGCCCCCGCCGACACCGGCGCGACCACGCCCATCCCGACGCATCGCCTGCGCGAGATCCCCTACAACTACACCTCCTTCTCCGACCGGGAGATCGTCATCCGCTTCCTGGGGGAGGCCAACTGGCGGCTCATCGAGGAGCTGCGCGGGAGCCGCCGCACCGGGCGCTCGGCGCGCATGCTGTTCGAGGTGCTGGGGGACATGTGGGTGGTCACCCGCAACCCGTATCTTCAGGACGACCTGCTGGAGGACCCGAAGCGCCGCGCCATGCTGGTGGAGGCCCTGGAGCATCGCCTGGATCAATTCGAGCAGCGCCTCAACGACAACCGGAAGGCAGCCGACCTGCTGGCGGCGGCGCGGGCCTCGGTGAAGCGCTTCGCGGCCCATTTCGAGGCCGACAAGGAACTGCGCCGGCGCATCACCAAGCGCCTCGCCGGCATCACCCGCAGGGACAACATCAACTTCGGCGGCCTCGCCCGCGTGTCCCATGCCACGGACGCCACGGACTGGCGGGTGGAGATGCCCTTCGTCGTCATCACGCCGGACACCGAAGAAGAAGTCGCCCCCATTGTCGCCGCCTGCATCGACTGCGGCCTGCCCATCATTCCCCGCGGCGGCGGCACCGGCTACACGGGCTCCGCGGTGCCGCTGGACGCCCGCAGCGCCGTCATCAACACCGAGAAGCTGGAATCCCTGTCGGGCGTCGAGCGCATGGACCTGCCCGCGAGCGACGGCCGGGCAAGCCCCGAGAACGTGCCCACGGTGCGCGCCGGCGCCGGCGTGGTCACCAAGCGCGTCTCGGAACTGGCGGACGCCAATGGGCTTGCCTTCGCGGTGGACCCCACCTCCCAGGACGCCTCCTGCATCGGCGGCAATGTCGCCATGAACGCCGGCGGCAAGAAGGCCGTGCTTTGGGGCACGGCGCTGGACAATCTGGTGTCCTGGCGCATGGTGACGCCGGACGCCGACTGGCTGACGGTAGAGCGCCTGGACCACAACCTCGGCAAGATCCATGACGCCGAGACCGTGCGCTTTCGCATCAGCCGCTTCGCCCCCGACGGCCAAACGCCCAAGGGCAGGCCGGAAGTCCTGGAAATGCCAGGCCAGGCCTTCCGCAAGCTGGGGCTCGGCAAAGACGTGACGGACAAGTTCCTGTCCGGCCTGCCCGGTGTGCAGAAGGAGGGCTGCGACGGGCTCATCACCTCCGCCCGCTTCGTGCTGCACCGCATGCCGAGCCAGGTGCGCACCCTGTGCCTGGAGTTCTTCGGCACCGACCTGGATCGGGCCGTGCCCGCCATCGTCGAGGTGAAGGACTTCGTGGACCATCATCCGCAAGTCCAGATTGCGGGCCTGGAGCACCTGGACGAGCGCTATGTGCGCGCGGTGAATTACTCCACCAAGGCCAACCGCCGCGAGCTGCCGAAGATGGTGCTCATCGCGGACCTGGTGGCCGACGACGAAGACGCCGTCGCGCAGGTGGCCAACCAAGTCGTCCGCCTCGCCAATGCCCGCGACGGCGAGGGCTTCATCGCCGTGAGTCCGGAGGCGCGCAAGCGCTTCTGGCTGGACCGCGCCCGCACCGCGGCCATCAGCCGGCACACCAACGCCTTCAAGATCAATGAAGACGTCGTCATTCCGCTCGACAAGCTCGCCGCCTACAGCCGCGGCATCGAGCGCATCAACATCGAGCAGTCCATCAAGAACAAGGACGCCATCATGGCGGCGGTGCTGGACTACCTGAGCGGTCCGCTGGAGGAGGCCCGCCCCGTCGGCACCTACGCGTCCGAGTCTTCCGAGGAGGCGCGCAAAATCCTGACCGCCAAGCGCGAGGCGGCCATCGAGGTGGTCGAGCAGGCGCGCAACCGCTGGCATTCCATCCTGGAGCTGCTGGACGAGTCCGCCATCGAGCACATGGACCTGCTGCGCGAGCCGGAGCGGCAACTGGTGCACGCGAAGGACAGGCTGCTGGACCTGATGCTGCGCCGGGACCTGCGCCAGACCTATCGCAAGGAGGTCGCCAAGCGCCTGGACGAGATCTTCGCCGGCCAGGACCTGGCCCCGGTTCGCGCCAAGCTCGCGGAAATCCACAAACAGGTGCGCGACGCGCGGCTGTTCGTCGCGCTGCACATGCACGCCGGCGACGGCAATGTGCACACCAACATCCCGGTGCACTCGGACAACTACGCGATGCTCAAGGAAGCCGACCGCATCGTGGACCAGGTGATGACACTGGCCACGTCGCTCGGCGGCGTCATCTCCGGCGAGCACGGCATCGGCCTGACCAAAATCGGCTACCTGGAGCCCGAGAAGCTGGACGCCTTCGCGCGCTACAAGCAGCAGGTGGACCCGAAGCAGCGCTTCAACCCCGGCAAGCTCGCCAGGGACTCGGGGCTGGACGGCGCCTACACGCCGTCACTGCGCCTGGTGCAGCAGGAGGCCATCCTGCTGGAGGAGACCGAGCTCGGCGCGCTCAATGACGACGTCAAGAACTGCCTGCGCTGCGGCAAGTGCAAGCCCAAGTGCATGACCCATGTGCCCCGGGCCAACCTGGACTATTCCCCGCGTAACAAGATCCTCGGCACCGGGCTGATCATCGAGGCCTTCCTGTACGAGGAGCAGACCCGCCGCGGGCTGTCGGAGCGCCACTTCGAAGAAATGAACGACGTGGCGGACCACTGCACCATCTGCCACAAGTGCCTGAACCCCTGCCCCGTGGACATCGACTACGGCGATGTCACCATGCGCATGCGCCGCATCCTGGTGGACCGCGGCAAGAAGCGCACCAGCCCCGGCGCCGCCGCGGCCATGGCCTTCCTGAACACCCAGAACCCCCAGGCCATCAATCTCATGCGCAAGGGGCTCGCCGAGTGGGGCTTCCAGGGGCTGAACCTCGCCAACAGCCTCGCCAAGGGCCTCAAGCTCACCAGCCCCGCCAACGACAAGCCCGGCACCACCACCGGCAGCCCGAGCCCGGTGGGGCAGGCGGTGAACCTGGTGAGCCGCTCCATCCGTGTGGAGGTCCCCAAGCGCACCTTCCGCCACGAGCTGGGGCTGGAGGGTCGCTCGCGCGTGCCCATCCTGCGCGACCCGCAGGTGGCCGAGGACGCCGAGGCCGTCTTCTACTTCCCGGGCTGCGGCTCCGAGCGGCTGTTCTCCGACATCGGCCTCGCCACGCTCGCCATGCTCTTCGACGAGGGCGTGCAGACCGTGCTGCCGCCGGGGTATCTGTGCTGCGGCTACCCGCAACGGGCCGCCGGCCTGGAGGACAGCGGCAGGCAGATCACCATGGAGAACCGGGTGCTCTTCCACCGGGTGGCCAACACGCTCAATTATCTCGACATCCGCACCGTCATCGTCTCCTGCGGCACCTGCATGGATCAGCTGCTCAAATACGAGTTCGAGCGGATCTTCCCGGGCTGCCGGCTGCTGGACATCCATGAATTCCTGCTGGAAAAAGGCAAGCGTTTGGACAACGTCACCGGCGTTCAGTACCTGTACCACGACCCCTGCCACACGCCCATGAAGACCTACGAGCCAACGTCGGTCGCAAGCCAGCTCATGGGCCAGCAGGTGCAGCTGTCGGAGCGCTGCTGCGGCGAGGCCGGCACGCTCGGCACCGCCCGCCCGGACATCGCCAACCAGG
>NZ_CAJXYK010000052.1 GCF_913063425.1 uncultured Thiohalocapsa sp. | reverse complement strand
ACCGGAGAGCCGTGTGCGGGAGAACCGCACGCACGGTTCGGAGGGAGGGGAGGCGCACGCCTTCCCTACCCCTATCCGGGCAGGCGGACTGGAAGGCGGCGGCCGCGGGGCGCGCCTGGGGGCGCCGAGTTTCACTCGGCGGGCAGCCGGACGGCGCGGTGCAGGCGGGTGCCGGCGAGGGCGGCCGGCTGGCGGTGGCGGGAGCGGGGTGCCGCAGCGCGGCATGCGCCGACTGGAAGTCGGCGGCCCCAGACAGGCCGACTGGAAGTCGGCGGCCCCAGGCGGCCGACTGGGCGTCGGCGGCCGCGGGCTCGCTGCTTCGGTGGTGGTGAGCTAGTCCGCACCGGGGGCAGGGGTGTCGGTGCGGATGTGCGCGGCGACGGCGGCGAGGAGTGCCTGCGGGTCCACGGGCTTGCTGAGCAGGGCGGCGCCGCCCGCCGCCTGGCACAGTGCCCGGGCGTCCGCGTCGGCGCTGCCGGTGACGAAGATGACGGGGACATCGGCGAGACCCGGCTGTGCCTTGATGCGTCGGCACACGTCGGGCCCGTCCAGGTCGGGCATCATGATGTCCAGCAGGACGGCGTCCGGTCGCTCGCGCGCGGCGATCTCCACGGCCCGCTCGCCGCTGCGGGTGGCCCTGACGCGGTAGTGCGGGCGCAGGATGTTGTTCAACACGTGCAGGTTGGTGATGCTGTCGTCAGCAATCAGCACGATCTGTTGCTCTGCGGTCACTCCCCGCCCTCCGGTGCGTGCCCTTGTCTCAGCTCTGCGAGCGCTGTACGCGCGGCAGTGTAGTCGAACTCGTCGATACGCTGCCGGACGCGTTCTGCCACGGCGGCCTGCTGCGGCCTGCCCGCCAACGCCTTTGCGAGGTCCGCCGCGGCATCCGCAGCGTCCGTGTCGTCCGCGTCCAGGAGCCTGCGCAGGCGGGTGATCAGGTGGTCCAGGCTTGCGCACGGCTCCGCCTCACCGGCGTTTCCCAGGCGCTCGATGGGATCCCGCAGCGCCTCAAGCTCCGCGGCGGCGGCGGCGAACTCGAATCCCTCCACCCGCCGCCGCAGGGTGGCGATGCGCCGGCCCAGGTCGCTGTCCGCGCCGACGGCTTCGGCCAGGGCCGCCGCCGTCGCCAGTGCCTCGGCATCGCCGTCGCCGAGCAGGGCCAAGAGCCGTGCTGCCAGGTCGCGGCACCGGGCCGCGCTCGCCGCATCCAGGGCCGGCAGCTCGCAACAGGGCAGGGGCTCAGTCGGTGCCGGCGGTGCCAATCGATCCAGGGTCGCCGCCAGCTGCACCACCTGCGCCTCGATGGACGCCGCCAGCGGCGCCAGCTCGTCCGCGGGCGCAGCGTTGCGGCAGCTGGCCTCCAGCTCGCCGGCTTGCGCGGCAATCTCCATCAGGCCGAGGTTCCCGGCGACGCCCTTCAGCGTGTGTGCGAGGCGCAGCCGGGCGTCCGGGCGGGGCTCGTTCCCGGCGGCGCTGAAGCTCGCGGCGAAGCCTTGGTACTCGTCACAGAATCGCCGCAGCATGGTGCGCCGCAGCGGGGATTGCTGTCCTGACGCGGGCGCCCCGGCCGCATCCGGGTCGGCTTCCGCGCGCATCGCGTCGTCGCCAGCCGATCCGGCCGCCCCCGGTGTCCGGGGCTGTACCCATTGTGCGAGCTTCGCGAACAGTTGATGGACGTCCACGGGCTTGCTGAGGTGGTCGTTCATGCCGGCTTCCAGTGCACGCCGGCGCTCCGCCGCCCCGGTATTGGCCGTCATGGCGATGATGGGCAGGTCCGCGTGCTCTGAGCGGGCGCGGATGTGCCCGGTGGCGGCGTAGCCGTCGAGCTCCGGCATGTGGATGTCCATCAGCACCGCGTCATAGCGGTGGGCCTGAACCATCTCCACCGCCTCGCGTCCATTTTTCGCCACGTCCACGAACAGACCGGATGCCGTGAGGATCTCCACCGCAAGGTCGCGGTTGATGGCATGGTCCTCGGCGAGCAGCACCCGGGCATTGTGCAGGCGCTCCAGGTCTTTTGGGTCGCCGAGGCGCCGGCGGGGTGCTGCGGGCGCCGCTGCTGTGCGCTCCGGTGGCGGCAGCATGGCCTCGTACACCGCCGAGGCGCTGACGGGCTTGGCAAGGCAGGCGGCGAGCTCAAGGTCATCGGCGCGATCACCCAGATCCTCCTCGCCGTAGGCGGTCACCATCACCACCCGCGGCTTGGGCTTGAGCGTCGCATCCGCAGCGATGGCACGGGCCACCGCGATACCGTCCTGCCCCGGCATGCGCCAGTCCAGGAAGACCAGGCCGAAGGGATCGCCTTCAGCGCAGGCCGTGCGCAGGGCTTCCAGCGCCGCGTTGCCGTCGCTTGCGGCGTCCGTGCGTGGCCCGAAGGACTCCACCAGCATCACCAGGATGCCGCGTGCGGTGGCGTTGTCATCGACCACCAGCACGCGCGCATCCTGCGGCATGGTGGGTTGGGTGGGCGTGGCCTTGTGCTGGCGAGTGAACCGGGCACTGCAGTGGAAGGTGCTGCCAACACCGGGCTCGCTGTCCACCCAGAGCCGTCCACCCATCATCTCCGTCAGGCGCTTGCAGATGGCGAGCCCGAGCCCGGTGCCCCCGAACCGGCGCGATCTGGAGCTGTCGGCCTGGTGGAAGGGCTCGAACAGATCGAGGCGCTCATCCTCCGAGAGCCCGATACCCGTGTCGCTTACGGAAAAGCGCAGCATCAGGTGCTCGGTGCTGTGCTCGGCTGCACGCACGCGCAGCACGACTTCGCCCCGGTCGGTGAACTTGACGGCGTTGCTGGCGAGGTTGATGAGCACCTGCGACAGGCGCATCGGATCACCCACCAGGGCGGTCGGCAGGTCCGGCGGGCTCTCCAGCAGCAGCTCCAGCCCTTTGTGCGCGGCCCGTGGCCCGATGGTCTTGACCACCGTCTGCAGGACTTCCTCCAGGCGGAAGGGGACGGCCTCGAGCCTCAGCTTGCCGGCTTCGATGCGGGAGAAGTCCAGGATGTCGTTGATGATCGCGAGCAGCTCGTTTGCGGACTGATGGGCGCGGTCCACATAGTCCCGCGGTCGCGGCGGCAGCTCGGCGCCGAGGGCGAGGTGGGTCATGCCGATGATGGCGTTGATCGGCGTGCGGATCTCGTGGCTGACGCTCGCCAGAAAGGCGGACTTGGCGCGGCTTGCCTCCCGCGCCAGATCGCGGGCGTTGCGCAGCTCTGCCTCGTGCTGCTTGCGCTCGGTGACGTCGTGGGAGATGCCGCACAGCCCGTAGAGCTGACCCTGCGCGTCCAGGAGCGGGAATTTGTAGGTCTCCAGGACGATTTTGTCGTCACCCAGTCGGCGTACCTCTTCGAACTGCCGCGGCTCGCCCTGGTCGAGCACGACCTCGTCCTCCCGCGCCATGCCTGCCGCCACCTCGGGAGCGAACAGCAGCTCGTCGCTGCGGCCGAGCACGTCGGCCTCCGAGCGACGGGCGAGCTCGCACCAGCGGTCGTTGACGAGCGTGTAGCGCCCGCGCCTGTCTTTGACGTGGATCAGGGTCGGGGAGTTGTCGAGGATGGCCTTCAGCGCTTCGCGGGAGCAGTGCGGCGCCTCCGTGTGCTCCCGCACCCGGCTCCGGAGCCGGTTCGGACCCTGCACGGTCTCCGCTTCCGCCCGGACCGCGCTCTCTGACACGCTGAGGCCGGCGCGTCGGCTCGCCTCGCGCTCGAGCTGCAGGATGCGCTGTTCCTGCTCCGCCGCCAGGCGCCGCAGTCGCTCGGCCTCGGCCCGGCTTGCGTGGAGCTGCTGCTCGCGGGCCCGCAGCCGTGCCTCCAGGTGCTGCTGCCGGTCCCGGAGTGCCTGCCGGTGCCGCTGCGCCGTCTGCCAGAGTGAGCCGCCTACGCCCGCGAGCGCGAGGGCGAGCAGCGCAACCGCCACCAGCGTGGGCAGGCCGGTGTCCGCGGCCGCCGATGCCGCCACCGCGGTGTGGGGGGCTGTGGCCAGAGACAACGCGGTCGCCGTGGCCTGGAAGGTGGCCTTCCCTGGCCGATGGCGCGGGCGCAAGGCCTCAGTGCGCGCCTGCTTCCTCGGTGATGATGAGCTCGGGGTAGAAGGTCTTGTCCGGCTCCTTGGCGGCCAGCTCCCGGGCCTTGGCCTCCGCCTCGCCGTAGGTCATCTCGCCGTCGAGATGGCCCTTCTCGAACTTCGCCTTGCTGCGCCAGCCGACCCGGTAGCCGGGGTCGTCGGCACGCTTCCAGAGCGGATCACCCTTGGTCTTGAGCACCGTTGCCATGGGTTGCTTCCTCGTCGGTTCATCGTGGGGACATGGTGGGTGGCCGCGGGTGCCGCGGTGGCCCCGTGGCCGGTTCGCGCCGTGCGCCATGCACGGCGCCGAAGCCGATTATGGGGGAGCTGCCGCGCCCAGGCTCAGACACAGCCCGTGGGCTTGGGCAGGCCGCCCCATTTGCAGATGAGCTTCATCGGGCCCTTCTTGAAGATGCCGTAGAGCTCTTTGGTGCTCACGCCCTGCTTCTTGGCGAAGATGCGGATGGGCGGCACTACACCGTCATTGTCGTACATGGCACGGGCTTCGCGGATGAATTGCATCACTTGGTCGGTCATTTCGAACTCGTCCTCCTGGGCGAGCTCACAGGCCAGGTCTTCGTTCCAGTCGTCGCGGTTGACGAGGAAGCCCTCGCCGTCCACGGGCACGCTGACTGCCATTGCGGTACCTCTCGCGGCTGTGGTTGGTGGGCGCGCCGCTGCGCTGCCCTTGTGCATGTCCCCAGCCTCAATAGGGTTGCGGCAGCGGGATTCTACCCCTCTCACATCAGGGCTAAGCGCGTCGGCGCCTGTTGGCTGCCCTGCGGCGCTCAGCCCCGCCCGGCACGCATGGCGGCGAGCACGCCGTCCCAGAAGCGAATGCGGGCACAGATGGCCTCTTCGGCCGCGGTGGCGGCCTCTTCCAGGCGTTTGGTGTCGTCACCGCACAGGTGGTCCAGCAGCCGCAGCGACAGGGGGCCGTGGAAGTCCTCATCCAGGTGCACGTGGCGGTTCAGGTAGTAGTGGAAGATGGGCGCCTGCTCGGCGCCGACGCCGGCGCTGGTGAGCAGGCGGCGGAACATGTCGGGGATGATCCGCTCACGCCCCACCGCCAGTGCTGCGGCAGCGGCATGCGGCTTGTCGTCGCGGATGAAGCAGAAGGTGGTCTCGGAGAAGTAGCGCGCCGGCACGGGGGTGGCTTCGGCATAGAGGGCGGCGTCGAGGCCGTCCTGCCGCACCCGGTCCAGGAAGCGCAGCGGGGCGTCGGCGTCGGCGCCGATCTCTGCCATGGCCTTCAGGTAGAGCTGATAATGGCTGCTGTACTCGGTGCCCGCCGGCGTCTCCATCGCGTCGGATTCTTCTTCCAGCACCAGCTGATTGATGAAGTAGGCCACCGCGGGCTCGGCGGGCGGCGACCAGGGCGTGGTGGTGGGGGCGACCGTGCGCTGCAGGTACTTGATCAGCGACATGAAGTCCCAGACCGCATAGACGTGGTGGGACATGAACACGCGCAGGTCTGCGAGGTCCTTGACCTCCGCGTAGACCGGATGCGCATTCAGCTCGCGTTGCAGGTCTTCGATGGGGGCGAGGTCCGGGGTGGCCATGCTGCTGTCCTCGTGTTGCGGTGATCGGCTCCGGGGCTTCTTGGGACGGGCGCCCCGGCCGCCGACGGTGGGGTCGGTGCCGCGCAGCCTGTGCTGTCCGGGCGGCGGGCCGCTCGCCATCTTGCGCGGTGCGCCGGTGTCAGTTCAAGCGGAACACGATGGGCACCCGCACCGTCCAGTGTCGCCGGCCGATGCCAGGCGGAATGGGGTCGAAGCGCGCGAGCTGGCGCACCGTCTGCGCGGCGGCGTCGTCCAGGCTCGCGGCGCCGGCGCTGCGGCTCACGCGGATGCCGCTGAAGGCACCGTCCGCGGCGATGGTGAACTGCACCCGGGCGGTGCCCTCCAGGCCGCGGCGGCGCGCCACGGGCGGATAGTGACGCTCGCGCGACAAGGCCCGGCGCAGGGCCGCGAGGTAGCGGAGCTCGGCCTGGCCGCGCTCCGCGGCCTCGCTGCCGCCGTCGGCATCGGTGGCGGTGCTGGTGTCGCGGTCGTCGGCGCCGCCACGGCGGGACGTCTGCAAGCGACCTGTCGAGCGGCTCCCGTCGGCGGGCGCGGATGCTTGTCGGCGTTTCGGTGCTGGTGTCGGCCGCGTTGGCTCGGCTGCGCTGCGGCGGCGCTCGGCGGCGATCTCGGCGTCCAGAGCCGCGAGCCCCGAGAGTCGTCTGCCGGCGGTGTCCGATGCGGGTGCAGCGCCGCGCTCGGCGGCCCGTGCCCGGCGGGCCGCTGCGATCTCCGCGTCCAGCGCGGCGAGCCCGGAGAGGTTGCGGGCAGGCGCTTCGGCTTCCTCGTGATGCGCCGTGTCGGTTGTGCGCCGGCTTGTCTGTGCTGCGTCGGTGCTCCCGCCTGCAAGCGACGCCGCCGAAGGGTTCCGGTCTGCCGCCGGGGCCGGCTTGGCCGGCGCCATGGTAAAGCCGGCGTCCGAGGTCGGCGCCGCTTCGGTCTTCGTCGCCGGCGCTGGCTGAGGCTTGGGGACTGGAGGCCGCGCCAGCTGCTCGGCGAGGGCGTCTGCCCTCGGCGTGGGCGCGACGGGGGGCTGTGCCGGCTCGATGGATGCAGCCCGGGGCGGTGCCGACGGCGTGTGGTCCGTGGGCGCTGGCGCCTCCGTGCTGTGCGCAGGCGCAACGTCACTTGCGGTGACCGGCGACTCGGGCAGGGCTGCCGGCGCCTGAGGCTCTGCAATCTCCGCTGGCTGTGAGTGCCGCGCCTCAATCGCCGCCGATGCTGCCGATGTTCGGGCGTCATCAGCGTCGGCGCTGGTCTGCGATGGCGCCTGAGATGCGGTGGCCCGGGTTGCCGTGTCGTTGCGTGCCGACGCTTGCGCCCGCGTGTCGGTGGCGGGCGCAGCCGCTTCTCCCGGCGCGGCGAGATGGAGCACCTGCAACGACGTCGCGACCTGCGGCACCCCCGCCGCCGGTGGCCATGGCAGCCAGCGCGCGGCGAGCAGTACGCCGGTGTGGATCAGTACGGAGACGGCTGCCGCCACCGCCCAGGCGCGGGGCTGCCGACCGGCGCGCCCTGTGCCGAGCTCGAGCAGGTGGTCACCGGGCGCGCGCACTCCGGGGCTCGCGCCTTGGCCCCGGGAGCGCAGGGTCGCGTGGGCCGCGGTCGGCGCGGGTCCAGTGTCGATGGTACTGCGTCGCCTCCGTTCGCCGTAGGCGTCGGGGCTTGGCTCGGGCGCGTTCACGGTGGACTGCCTGACGGTGCCGCCGGCCTGGCATGGGAGGCCGGCGGGCGGGATGACTGGTGCTGGACCGGCCGGCGAGCGCCTTGGGAGGACGCGCACGGGGGTCCGCAGCGGGCGAGGTGTCGGCGGGTATCTTACCGCCATGCGCGGCCCGACGCAGGCGCGGGTGGCGTCGGCGGGCGCATGGACCTTTGGGGTGCGGATGCGAGGGGCGCTCGCATCCGCAGAGTGCATGATTGCAGACGCGTCAGCGCTGTCGGGACCGGCCAGGTCTCGCTGCAACCCCGGCAAACGTGGTGCGCCGTAGCCGTAGGTCGGGTCAGCGACAGCGCAACCCGATAATCAACGTGTTACGCGAGCGGCGCAAAGCCGGTCCGGGCTCCGGCGCTGCGGCTCGAACAGGTGCAACGCGTGGGCTGAACCCGGCATGCGGCGTGCTTGGCCCCGGCGGGTGTGCGGCTGTCGCGTTGCGGAACCGGCGCGGGGCGCGTGTATATTACGGCCCGCCGGACGATCACCGAGGCCGACGCAGGGCCTGCACCGACCGGCACCATCGCGCTGCTTCGGCCGCGGTGCGGCGGTCGCACGCAACGCAGTCATCATCGTTGTCATCAAGGGGGCACGGCGTGGAACAGATTTCCGAAGCCATTGGATTCGTCAACGGGCTCGTTTGGGGGCCGCCGATGCTGGTGCTGATCCTCGGCACCGGCCTGTACCTCACCGCCGGTCTCGGCGTGCTGCCGCTGCGCAAGCTCGGCTTCGGGTTCCGCATGCTCTGGGCGGGCCGCAAGGAGCTCGGACAAGGGGACATCACGCCCTTCAATGCGCTGATGACGTCGCTGTCCGCCACCATCGGCACCGGCAATATCGCCGGTGTCGGCACGGCCATCGCCATCGGCGGACCCGGGGCGCTGTTCTGGATGTGGATCACGGCGCTGGTGGGCATGGCCACCAAGTATGCCGAGGCGGTGCTCGCCGTGCGTTACCGCGAGGTGGACGAGAACAACAATCACGTCGGCGGGCCCATGTACTACATCCGCAACGGGCTCGGCAACAACTGGGCCTGGCTGGCCACGGCGTTCGCGATCTTCGGCATGCTGGCGGGCTTCGGCATCGGTAACGCCGTGCAGGCCAACTCCGTGGCCGACGCCATGGAAAGCAAGTTCTCGGTGCCCTTCTACATCACGGGCGCCGTGATGATGACCCTGGTGGGGCTGGTGCTGATCGGCGGCATCCGCTGGATCGCCAAGGTCGCGGGCAAGCTCGTGCCCCTCATGGCGACGGCCTACCTGCTGGCGGGTCTGGTGGTGCTGGGGCTCAACATCGGCGAGGTGCCGGCGGCCTTCATGACCATCGTGCAGGATGCCTTCACGCCGACGGCCCAGGTGGGCGGCTTCGCCGGTGCCGGTGTCATGCTGGCCATCCAGATGGGCGTTGCCCGCGGCATCTTCTCCAACGAGGCGGGGCTCGGCAGCGCACCCATCGCACACGCCGCCGCAGAGACCGACAGCCCGGTGCGTCAGGGCACCGTGGCCATGCTCGGCACCTTCATCGATACCATCATCATCTGCACCATCACGGGGCTCGTCATCGTCATCTCCGGCGCCTGGCAGTCCGGCGAGACGGGCGCGGCGCTGTCGGCGGCGGCCTTCGGTAACGAGCTGCCCGGTGCCGGTGCCTACGTCGTGACGCTGGGGCTCGCGCTGTTCGCATTTACCACCATCCTCGGCTGGAGCGTCTACGGCGAGCGCTGTGCCGAATACCTGTTCGGCGTGCGCGCCATCATTCCGTTCCGGATTCTTTGGGTGTTGGTGCTGCCCATGGGGGCGCTGTCCGGGCTGGACCTGGTCTGGACCATCGCGGACACCCTGAACGCCATGATGGCGATTCCCAACCTGGTGGCGCTGCTGCTGCTGAGCCCGGTGGTGTTCAAGATCTCCCGCGACTTCTTCGCAGCGCAGGCGGCGCTGAAGCAAGCGGGGTAGAGCGCCGCCGCAGGCTTCGGGGTCCGGCGACGGCCCCGCCCGCCAGGCGCGGCGCGTGCGCCGCGCCTTTGATGGAGTTAGGGTAACCGTCCCCGTAACTTGTATCGCCGTTGCTTGTCGCGTTACCGCTGTCGGGTTAGGGTAACCGTCCCCATAATCCGCCTGGTCGATGCGGCGTTAGGCGCTTGCCTTGGAGCCGCCCATGCATTGGGGGGAGTCGGGGGCCTGGCCGCCGCCTTTCTCGAACCACTCGTCCGGGGTCCAGGCGTGAATGGCCAGGGCGTGCATGCCGTCGTCGAGCTCCGGCTTCAGCAGGGCGTTGACGCGGCGATGGCGGCCGATGCGCTTCTCGCCGCTGAAGGCGTCGCTCACCACCAGCACCTTGAAATGGGACTCGGCGCCTTCGGGGACGTTGTGCATGTGGCTCTCGTCCGTGACCTCCAGGTGCATCGGGCTCAGGGTTTCGGACAGGGCTTGCTCGATTCGGGCTTTTCTGGTCATTGGGAAGCTCTTCGGCGTTTTGGCTGACTGCTTGTGTGCCGTCAGATGTGTGGCTGACCGGGCGGCGTCAAGCTCCGGAGTACGCAGCACGAAGTACGGGGTGCGAGGGGCGACCTACCGTATTCCGTACTTCCCGCCTCGCACTTCTCCCTTCTCCCTTCCCCTTTCGAGCCCAATGTTTCGCCGCAGACCACCTAATGCTCCGGAGCCGCCCATGAACTTGCCCATCCAGTTCCCCTGCGTGTGCTGCGGCCATCTGGTGCACGACCAGGTGCCGGGCTCCCACCAGGTCTGCCCCATCTGCGGCTGGGAGGACGACCTCTCGCAGTTGCGCTTTCCGGAGATGCCGGGGAGCGCCAACACCGTGAGCCTCGCCGATGCCCAGCGCAACTACCAGGCGTACGGTGCCTCCGAGCGGCGTAACCGCGGCCAGACCCGCGCACCCGTGGACGGCGAGCCGCGTGAGCCGGAATGGCGCCCGCTGGACCCGGCGCATGACAACATCGAGCACCCGCAGCGCGGCACGCCCTACGCCGACTCCTATCCCTGGCCGGATACCACGGTGCTCTACTACTGGCGCAGCAGCTACTGGCGACGCCTCTCCAGCTGACACGCGCGCGGCGCACTGCGCGGCTGTGCCTGCCCGCGCGTGCGAGCGCCCGGTGCATCGGCTTCGATCCTCACGCCTATCCTGAGCCGCTCGCCCGGTCCGTCCGTGGTCGGCGATCCTCCCTGCGCCTGTCGGCAGCCGAAGCCGGGAACCGAGTCCGCGGCCGCCGCCGTGCTTGCTGCGACTGCGAAAAACCAATAGCTAGGATTTAGCTGATTGGCTTCTCAAATATTGCTGCGGACCTTAAGGTTTGGCACCAAGACCGAGCACCTCGGTCAAGAAACGCCCGCTGCTGGGGCAGTCCCCCGCGCAGCAGGGTCCGTCCGCCACCGCGGACCCCAAGGCATGCCAAGATCCTGAGGATACAACCATGCAGAACACGCCTTCCCGTCAGGACCAGATCCGCACCCTGGAGCAGGACTGGGCCGAGAATCCCCGCTGGACCGATGTGCAGCGCGCCTACACCGCCGCCGACGTTGTCCGCCTGCGCGGCTCCGTGCAGCCGGAGCACACCTACGCCCGCCGCGGCGCCGAGAAGCTGTGGGAGCTGATCCACGGCAGCGCCAGGAAGGGCTATGTCAACTGCATGGGCGCCATCACCGGCGGCCAGGCCATGCAGCAGGCCAAGGCCGGCGTCGAGGCCATCTACCTGTCCGGCTGGCAGGTGGCCGCGGACGGCAACACCTCCGAGACCATGTATCCGGACCAGTCGCTGTATGCCTACGACTCGGTGCCCACCATGGTCCGGCGCATCAATAACGCCTTCAAGCGTGCCGACGAGATCCAGTGGTCGAAGGAGATCGGCCCCGGCGACGACGGCTACGTGGACTACTTCCTGCCCATCGTCGCGGACGCCGAGGCGGGCTTCGGCGGTGTGCTGAACGCCTTCGAGCTCATGAAGAACATGATCGCCGCGGGCGCCGCCGGCGTGCATTTCGAGGATCAGCTCGCGGCCGTCAAGAAGTGCGGCCACATGGGCGGCAAGGTGCTGGTGCCCTCGGCCGAGGCGGTGCAGAAGCTGGTGGCCGCGCGGCTGGCATCGGACGTCATGGGCGTGCCCACCCTGGTGCTGGCGCGCACCGACGCCGAGGCGGCCAATCTGCTCACATCGGATGTGGATGACAACGACCGCCCCTTCCTCACCGGCGAGCGCACCGCCGAGGGCTTCTACCGGGTCAAGAACGGCCTGGAGCAGGCCATCAGCCGGGGTCTGGCCTATGCGCCCTTTGCGGACCTGGTGTGGTGCGAGACGGCCACGCCGGACCTGGGCTTCGCCCGGGAATTCGCGCAGGCGGTGCTGGAGAAGAACCCGAACAAGCTCCTCGCCTACAATTGCTCGCCGTCCTTCAACTGGAAGAAGAACCTGGACGACCGGACCATCGCCAAGTTCCAGGACGAGCTCGCGGACATGGGCTACAAGTACCAGTTCATCACCCTCGCCGGCATCCACAGCATGTGGTTCAACATGTTCGACCTCGCCTATGACTATGCCCGCGGCGAGGGCATGAAGCACTACGTGGAAAAGGTCCAGCAGCCGGAGTTCGAGGCGCGCGACAAGGGCTACACCTTCGTCAGCCACCAGCAGGAAGTGGGCGCCGGCTATTTCGACGACGTCACCACCACCATCCAGGGCGGGCTGTCGTCGGTGACGGCACTGACCGGCTCGACGGAAGAGGCGCAGTTCTAAGCGCCGCCCCGGCCGACAGCCACGGGACACGGATGTCTCGCGCCCGGGCTGCCCACAGGGCCCGGGCGCCCGCTGCAACACCCTCGCTGCACCAGCCCCGCCGCACCAGCCCAGCCGCGCCAATTTGGCGCGGCCATGCACCGGCTTGGCGCTGGAGGGTCCGCAGCCGGCGCCGGCTACCCGGCACGGTTTTCGTCCGACCATCCGTCCGTCCGTCCGTCCGGGTGAGTCTTACTCTGATCGGTAGGTCAGTGCTTCCACCACTCGACTGAACCCTATCCGCCCGACTTCTTGACGCACACCAAAGTGGTCTCATTTTTGCTATGTCTCATTCCAACGACTCCGGGATTTCCCGCGGTGACGAGGCGCCAGCGCTGGACCGCACCGCCGCAGACGAGACCATGACCACGCCTTCCACTGCCGATCTCTACGACCGCTTCGACGACGAGCTGCGCGTCTGTGCCCCCCTGTTCCGCGACTTCGGCGGGCGCACCGCCTTCGCGGGCACCGCCGTCACCGTCAAGTGCTTCGAGGACAACTCCCGCATCAAGGAGACCCTGGCGGAGCCCGGCCACGGCCGGGTGCTGGTGGCCGACTGCGGCGGCTCCCTGCGCTGCGCCATGCTCGGCGACCTGATTGCCGAATCCGCCGTGGCGCAGGGCTGGGCGGGGGTCATCATCGACGGCTGCGTGCGGGACGTGATGCGCCTGGCCCAGCTCGACCTCGGCATCAAGGCCATCGCGCCCACACCGCGCAAGAGCACCCGGCGCGGCGAGGGTCAGCGCGACCTGCCGGTGCAGATCGGCGGCGTGACGGTGAATCCGGGGGACAGCGTGGTCTGTGACCGCGACGGCATCCTGGTGGCCCCGCCCGCGCTGCTGCCGGAGCTGATCGTCGGCCCCGGCGCCGACTTCATGCCGGAATCCGTCGATACCCAGCGCTGAGCCTGAGCGTTCATCCGGCACGCACTGCGCAATGCCGAACGGGATGCATGATGCAAACGCCATCGCCTGATCCGCTGCGCCGCCTGCGGCTCTGCATGCCGAGCGGCAGTCCGCTGTCGTCGTCGCTGGTGGACCGGGGGCTCACCGCGCGCGGCTCGTTCGTCGAGGCTGTGCCCCCACCGCGCGACGCCCGCACCGACGGCGCCGGCAGCGAGAGCGACGCCGGCAACCGACAACTGCCTGAGGCGCGGCGCAGATAGATGGCCTGGATCGAGGCCAAGCAGCTCGCCGAGGCCATCCTCGACGGCTTCGACCGCCATTACCGGCTGTTCCGGGCCATCACCGCGGACGCCAGGCTGCATTTCGAGCAGGCCGACTGGGTCGGCGCCCAGCGCTGTGCCCGCGAGCGCATCGACTTCTACGACTGTCGTGTCGGCGAGACCGTCGCCGTGCTGCGCCGGGAGTTTCATCTGCGCAGCGCCGAGGACAACCTGTGGCGGCGGGTGAAAGTGGAATACTCCCGGCTCCTGCCGCAGCACCGCCAGCCGGAGCTCGCCGAGACCTTCTACAATTCCGTGTTCTGCCGGCTCTTCGACCGGCGCTATTACAACAACGCCTACATCTTCGTCTGGCCCATGCTCTCCACCGAGCATCTGGAGGCGGAGGTACCCATCTTCCGGCCCTACTACCCGGACCGGCACGGCTTCGCCACCGTCATCTCCGACGTGCTGCGGGACATGGACTTTGCACGGCCGTTCCGTGACCGCCGCCGCGATGTGCGCAACCTCATGGACGCCATTCGTGAGCGCTTTCCGCCGAACCGGGCGCGGCAGCAGAACTTCCAGATCGCCGTGCTCTCCACACCCTTCTTCCGCAACAAGGCGGCCTACATCATCGGCAAGGCCATCAACGGCGCGCAGCAGATTCCCTTTGCCGTGCCGGTGCTGAACGACGAGCAGGGCGGGCTCTACGTGGATGCGCTGCTGACGGGGGCCGACGATCTGGCCAATGTGTTCAGCTTCTCGCGCGCCTACTTCATGGTGGACACCGAGGTGCCGGCAGCCGTCGTGGATTTTCTGCGCCCGCTGATGCCGCACAAGTCCAAGGCCGAGCTGTACACGGCCATCGGGCTGCAGAAGTTCGGCAAGGCCGAGTTCTATCGCGACTTCCTCAAGCACCTGCGCTATTCGACGGACCAGTTCGTGGTGGCCCCGGGCATCCGCGGCATGGTCATGTGCGTGTTCACGCTGCCGTCCTTTCCCTTCGTGTTCAAGGTCATCAAGGACCGCTTCCCGCCGCCGAAGGAGATGACCCGCGAGCAGGTGATGGCCAAGTACCGGCTGGTGAAGCTGCACGACCGGGTGGGGCGCATGGCGGATTCCTGGGAGTATTCCCACGTCGCCTTCCCGCGGGAGCGCTTCTCGGACGAGCTCATCACCATGCTGCGGGAGGCCTGCGCCGGCAGCATCACGGTGGAAGGCGACCAGGTGATCCTAAAGCACCTGTACATCGAGCGGCGCATGTCGCCGCTGAACCTCTATCTGGCGAGCGCCGATGCCGACGAGGTCGTCCATGCCGCGCAGGAGTACGGCGATGCCATCAAGCAGCTCGCGGCGGCCAACATCTTCCCGGGGGATTTTCTGTTCAAGAACTTCGGCGTCACCCGCCAGGGCCGGGTGGTGTTCTACGACTACGACGAGCTCTGCTACCTGACGGAATGCAACTTCCGCGATATTCCAGAGCCGCCGTTTCCGGAGATGGAGCTCGCGGAGGAGCCCTGGTACACGGCCGGGCCCGCGGATGTCTTCCCCGAAGAGTTCGCCACCTTCCTGCTCACGGACCCGCGCTTTCGCAAGGCGTTCAACGCCTGCCATGCCGAGGTCTTCGACCCGGCCTGGTGGCGGGCGCGACAGGCGGCGATCGGCGACGGGTGCATGGAAGACGTCTTCCCGTACCCCACCGGCAGGCGCTTCGAGGCGCCGCAGGCGGTGGCGGACAGCCCCGGCGGATGATGCTCCGGGCGCGCCTGCCTGGGCCTTCCGGGGCGTTGGAAGCGATGCGGGAGCGGTGCCGTTGTCGGGCAAAGACCTGCCCGCGTCCGTGCCGCGTTGGCGCTCGCGCTCACTCGCAGGGCAGGTCGAGGGCGATCAGGCCTTCTTCCAGATGATCGGACACCATGGGGTGGGCGAGGACGTACTCGGCGGCCCGGATGCTGTAGTCCCCCAGGGCCTCGTCCACGGCCTCCTCCCATTCCTCGGCGGTGTAATCGCCGCGGCCCAGCCACATCAGCGCCACCAGCTCGGCGCGCTGGCGCTCCGAGAAGTCGTGGACGATGCTGCGGAACTCGCCGACGTTGTAATCGTCACCGTGGTCGGCGAGCATCTGGAGGGCCCAGTCCTCGGATGAGCTGTTGCCTTCCTGCGGGATGCAGACTTCTTCCTTGGCCTGGAACTCCCGGGCCAGAGCGATGAGACTGCAGATTGTTTCGTGCCGGATGTGCATGCGCACGGTTGCCTCCTCAGGAGCTGTTATGGTCCGCGACGCGGTAACCCGTACCTGCGCCGGCGTGCCGGTGGTCTCTGCGGAGAAGCGCCGAGACCCAGCGGCCCTCACCGTGCGGGCGGCATGGCCCGCAGCGTCCGGCGACGGGGGCCGATCGGAGCCCCCGGGGAAGCGACGCAGGCCCTGTGCTCCAGCAGCCTGGTGACCGGGTGGCCCGGTCGCGTGCACTTCCCCAACCGTCTTCGGCCCGTCTTCGTCCCACCTTGGGTCCACCTTGGGTCAGGCCCGGCCGGGTGGCGGCATCCCTTCGGGGCACCGGCGATGTCACCCCTCAGCGCCGGAGTCTACTACGGTGTCGGGGCGCGGGCGGCTGACGGAGAACAAGGGAAGTGCCGACGACGATGGGCCGGCGGTCTTCAGTCCGCCATTGTCAAATGATCGCCCGGTCCCAGGTTTTCGCAGCGCTGCACTAGTCGCCTGGCCGGTGCGTCGCCGCCGGCCCCGGAATGCTCGCCGCCTGCGGTTGTCTCACGCCCAATCCCTGCTGCGTTTCCATCACCTGTCCAGCCGCCCGCCTCACCACATGACCCGCTCAGTCGCCGACACCAGCCCGCACGCCGACGAAGTGCTCTTCCTTCCCCTCGGCGGCACCGGCGAGATCGGCATGAATCTGAACCTCTACGGGCACGACGGGCATTGGCTCATTGTGGACATCGGCATCACCTTCGGCGGCGATGCCTTCCCGGACTACGATGTCCTGATGGCGGACCCGGCCTTCATCGCGAGCCGCCGCCAGCGCCTCGCCGGCATCGTGCTCACCCACGCCCACGAGGACCACGTGGGCGCCGTCGCCTACCTCTGGAAGCGGCTCAAGTGTCCGGTCTATGCAACGCCCTTCACCGCCGCCATCGCCCGCTTCAAGCTCGCCCGCGCCGGCCTCGACGCTGTGCCTGTGCACGAGCTGCCGCTCGGCGCCCGCTTCGAGGTGGGTCCCTTCGGCGTCGAGTACATCGGCATGACCCACAGCATCCCCGAGCCCAACGCCGTGCTCATCAGCACGCCCGCCGGGGCGGTCTTCCACACCGGCGACTGGAAGCTGGACGACGGGCCGGTGATCGGCGAGCGCTACGATGCCATGCGCTTGCGGGGGCTGCGCCGGGAGCCGGTGCTCGCCATGGTCTGCGACTCCACCAACGCCGTGGTGGCGGGCAGCACGGGGTCGGAGAGCGGGCTCTTCGCGCCGCTTCAGGACATCGTCGCCGCTGCCGCCGGGCGCGTGGTGGTGACCTCCTTTGCGAGCAATGTTGCGCGGCTGGTGACGCTCGCGCGGGTGGCCGAGGCCACGGGCCGGCGCTTCGGCGTCATCGGCCAGGCCATGGAGCGCATGGTGGCCGTGGCCCGCGCAACCCGCCATTGGCCAGCGGACCTGCCGGCGCTGGTGGATGCCCGCCACCTCGGCTATCTGCCGCGGGAAGAGGTCCTCGCCGCCTGCACCGGCAGCCAGGGCGAGCCGCGCTCGGCGCTCGCGCGCATGGCCGCGGACAGCCACCGCGACATCCTGCTGGACCCGGGCGACACCGTGGTCTTCTCCTCCAAGCTCATCCCGGGCAACGAGCGGCCGGTGGCGGCGGTGCAGCAGCGCCTGCGCGCCTTGGGGGTGGAGCTGGTGACGGATGCCGATGCCCATGTCCATGTCTCCGGCCACCCGGCGGCGGACGACCTGCGCCGGCTGTATGATTGGGTGCAGCCGCCGGCGGTGGTACCCACCCACGGCACCCCGCGCCATCTGCGCGCCAACGCAGACATCGCCCGAGCATGTCATGTGCCGCGGGTGGCCGTCATCGGCAACGGCGACCTGTGCCGGCTCGGCGCCGATGGTCCGTGGGTGCTGGGGCAGGTGCCCACGGGCCGGTTGACCCTGGACGCGGACGGCCGCCTCGCGCCGGTGCCGCCGGGCGTGCTCGCCGAGATGCGCGCCGCGGTGTCATGAGCGCTTTGTCCTGATCGAGCCTTGGGCGCGTCACCCCGGCGGCGACCCTGGCGCCGCAGCGGGCGCTTGATTCCCGGTGTCGGCGCCGCCAACCCACCGTGCTGGCCCGAGGAGCCGCCCGGCCGGACGCACTCCCGTCATGGAGGCCCCAGATGTTGCGAGCCCAGATGTTGCGAGCCCAGATGTTTCGAGCCCAGATGTTTCGAGCCCTGCTGTTGCAAGTCACCCCCCAAGCCGCCCTGCGGCTGCTCAGCGCCGCACTGCTCGCCATGGCGGTGCTCGCCTGCGCCACGGCGCCCGAGACCGGCCGCCAGCAGTTCATGATGATCGACCCGGCGCAGGAGGCGCGGATGGGCCTTCAGGCCTTCGATCAGCTGAAGCAGAACAAGCCCTATGTCACCAGCGGCAAGGACGCGGAGCTGGTGCGCCGGGTCGGCCGGCGCATCGCCCGCGTGGCGCCGGTGGAGCACGCCAAGTGGGAGTTCGTGCTGTTCAAGGACGACAGCCCCAACGCCTTCGCGCTGCCGGGGGGCAAGGTCGGCGTCAACACCGGCATCCTGGAGATCACGCAGGACGAGGCGGGGCTCGCGACGGTGATCGGTCACGAGGTGGCCCATGTGGTGGCCCGCCACGGCGCCGAGCGCGCCTCCCAGACCATGGGCCTGCAGATCCTGGGCGCCCTCGCTGACGTGGCACTGGCGCAAAACGCCCCGGGCGCCCGTCAGGGCGTGATGCAGGCCTACGGACTCGGCGCCCAGGTGGGCGTGCTGCTGCCCTACTCGCGGGTGCACGAGCTGGAGGCGGACGAGCTCGGCATGCTCTACATGGCCCGCGCCGGCTATGACCCGAAAGCCGCCATCGCCTTCTGGCAGCGCTTTCAGGCCTACAACCGCAAGCAGGGCGGGGGCAAGCCGCCCGAGTTCCTGAGCACCCACCCGCTGGACGACCGGCGCATCGCCCAGCTGCGCGCATTGCTGCCGCGGGCGGCGGCCGAGTACGCCCGGGCGGCGCGGGGCTGAGGTGCGCGCCGCGGTGCCGGCCTGGGCCGCGCGGCTGATGCGTCGGCTGCTCGCACGGGCGCTGCCCTGGCTTGTGGTGGCGCTCATCGCCCTCGGCGCCTGGCGCCTGTGGCCGGGGGGTGAGACCACCGCACCCGGCCTGCTGGACCCGGCCGCGCTCGCCGCCGCGCTGCCGGCGGCGGCCGATGCCGGCTTCGCCAGCCTGGACACCGCCGCCGAGTGGACGCCTGACTTGCCGCGGGATCTGGGGCCGCACCCCGCCTCCCGCACCGAGCTCTGGGACCTCACCGGCCAGCTGCGCGACAGCACCGGTCGCCGCCACGGCCTGCGCCTCACGCTGGTGCGGCTGGGGCTGCGCGGGCCGGCGGCGGTGGATGCGCGGCGCTCGGGGCTGGCCGCCAAGGCCCTGCTGCTCGGCCGTCTGAGCCTGGTGCCGGAGGGCAGGGAGCCGATCCGTGCCGAGCGCGCGAGCCGCACGGCCGCCGGGCTCGCGGGCGCCACCGCGGAGCCGTCGACGGTGTGGCTTCAGGACTGGCGGCTCGCGCTGGGCGATGCGGGGGCAGAGGACGGGCGGCTCACTGTCACACTGGACGACATCCGCCTGGACCTCCGCCTGGGGGCGCAGAAGGCCCCGGTGACGCCGGCAACGGCGCTGCTGGACGGCGGCGCGGGGCGTGGCGCAGCCGGCGATGATGCGCCAGCCCTACGCTGGCTCGCCGCGCCCAGACTCGATGTGTCGGGGCTGCTCGTCGTCGAAGGCGCCGAGACCCGGGTCACCGGCAGCGCCTGGCTGGACCACCTCTGGGGCGACGCCGCGGCCAATGCGTCCGGGCTCGCCGGCACCCGTGGGCAGCTGGCCGTGAATCGCTTCCTGCTGCAGCTCGACGACGGCAGCGAGCTGCTCTGCATCCATCTGCGCCGCCGCGCCGGCGGCGGCACGCCGGTGCCCACCTGTCTGGTGATTGCGCCGGACGGGGACACGCAAGTGTTGCGCCGCCGCGCCCTGACCCTCGCCGCCGGCGAGGCCAGCTGGCGCAGCGCGGAGGGCCACGCAAGCTATCCCATTCACTGGCAGCTCACCGCGCCGGACCTGGACCTGCGGCTTGATATCCGCGCCCTGCACCCGGACCAGGAGCTGGTGCTCGGCGAGCGGCTCTGGAGCGGTGCCGTCGCCATCGACGGCGAGCAGCGCGGCCGGCCCATCGCCGGTGGCGGCCGCATGGACCTGAGCGGATATGCCGCCACCGACGGCTGAGGCACGCCGACTTCAGTCGGCCTACCCGGGGCCGCCGACTTCCAGTCGGCTCGCCTGGGGTCGCCGACTTCCAGTCGGCCCACGCTGCGGTAGGGTACTGTGCGCCGGCTGGCGGCAACGGGCAGCGCTCGCCGGCACCCGCCTGCGTCGCGCTGCCCGGGCTTGCTGCCGAGTGAAACTCGGCGCCCCCAGGCGTGCCCCTGGGGCCGCCGACTTCCAGTCGGCTCGCCCGGGGCCGCGGACTTCCAGTCGGCCCACGCCGCGGTAGGGTACTGCGCGCCGGCTGGCGGCAACGCGCAGCGCTCGCCGGCACCCGCCTGCGTCGCACTGCCCGGGCTTGCTGCCGAGTGAAACTCGGCGGCCCCAGGCGTGCCTCCAGGCGCGCTCTCGGCACCGCTGCCTGCCGGCGGCCGAAGCGCTGACTCCGTCCGGCCCGCAGGTCGAGTCGTCGCCCATTGTTCATGCGCCTTCGCTATCGTAGGCACCCCGACGCGGCGCATGCGCCCTGCGCCTTGCCTGGCACGCCCGGACACGCCCTCGCGACGGCCGGCGGATTTTTTCACAACCGCTGAGCACAGGTGCAGCACCGACAGCCGGCGCAGCGGACCCCGGATTGGAACCTGTCTGGCACGGCACCTGTCTGCACCGGATGACGACCGGCGGCGACGCCGTCCCGAACAGCCCGAAGCGCCACTCGGGCGCCCCGGCACCCCAACGCATGACCCGAGCTCACAGCCCATGCCGACAACGACCCCCGAACGCCGCCCCTTGCGCCGCACCGCCGCGTCTGCGCCGTGGCTCGCCGCCGGAATGCTCGCGCTGCTGCTCGGCGGCTGCGGCGAGCAACCCCCGGAGGT
Source organism: uncultured Thiohalocapsa sp. (assembly GCF_913063425.1). Lineage (GTDB taxonomy): Bacteria > Pseudomonadota > Gammaproteobacteria > Chromatiales > Chromatiaceae > Thiohalocapsa. The sequence continues at coordinate 19,354 of NZ_CAJXYK010000052.1, read as the reverse complement.
CATCATCGCCGAGCCCGGCGAGATCCCGCCCGCAAAGCAGCGCCCGGGCGACCCCGAGGCCGGCCGTCACGCCCTGCTGAACCGCGCCGTGGTCACCTGCGGGCTGCCCTACAGCGCCTATGCCGCCAGCACCGGCGTGCCGGCACCGGCGTACGATCTGCCCGGCCGGGAGGGCCGCAATGCCGAGCTGCCCTATCAGCTCACCGCCCACACCGCCGACAGCGGCGTGGAGCTGGTCACCAGCAACTGCCTCGGCTGCCATGCGGCGCCGCTGAACGGCGAGCTGGTGATCGGCCTCGGCAACGAGTTTCTGGACTTCACCGGCGACCCGGTGATGGCCGTGGAGGCCGCCGGCGCCTATGTTGAAGGCGAGGCCGAGGCCGCCGAGTGGCAGACCTGGGCGGACCGGCTCGCCGCCATCGCCCCCTGGTCCATGACCGACACCGTCGGCGCCAATCCGGCCCAGGCCATCACCCTGGCGCTGATGGCCCACCGCGACCCTGAGACCCTCGCCTGGTCCGACGCGCCCCTGATGGACCTGCCGGACAGCGACGTCCTGCCCGTCAGCGTCCCACCCTGGTGGAACGTGAACAAGAAGCACGCCATGTTCTACAACGGCCAGGGGCGCGGGGACCATGTGGGCACCATGATCCTGGCCTCCACCACCTGCACCGACAGCGTCGAGGAAGCCCGCAAGATCGACCGCTGGTTCACCGATGTCGCCGCCTACCTCGCCACCCTGGAGCCGCCCGCCTACCCCTGGCCCATCGACCAGGCCCTGGCCGACGACGGCGAGCGCGTGTTCAACCGCGAGTGCAAGGAGTGTCACGGCCGTTACGGCCGCGGCGAGCACTATCCCAACAAGCTGGTCGCCCTGGATGAGGTCGGCACCGACCCGCTCATGGCGGAGCTTGCCGTGGATGGTGCCGAAGACTACATCCGCTGGTTCGAGCGCTCCTTCTACGGCCGTCACTCGGACGCCGTGCCCGGCCGCGGCTATGTCGCCCCGCCGCTGGACGGCGTCTGGGCCACCGCGCCCTACCTGCACAACGGCAGCGTGCCCACCATCGCCGCCCTGCTGAACACGGGCGAAAGGCCCACCTACTGGCGCCACGACGGCGCCGAGCCGGACTACGACCAGGCGGCCCTCGGCTGGCACTACCAAGCGCTGGAGCAAGGCCGCGAGCAGCTCGCGAGCCTGGAAGAGCAGAAATGGGTCTACGACACCACCCGACCGGGCTATGGCAACCAGGGGCACGACTTCGGCGACGAGCTGACCGGGCCCGAGCGCACGGCGGTGCTTGAATACCTGAAGACGCTCTGAGCCCCGATGCTTCGGCCGAGCGACGCCCGGGCGGGTCGGCCGGCGACAGCCGAGCAAGGATCACAGCCGGCGCGGAGCCGGTTGGAACGGCCAAGCACGCGCGATGCGCACAAGAGAGGACCCTGCGAGCGTTTTGCGGGTACGCCATGGCTTCCCTGCAGCCGCCGCGCGACCGAACATGCACCCATCACCCATCACCCATCACTCATCCCAGGCAACCGTCACAGGAGCCGCAAATGCGCAAACAAGCCACAACCGTCGTCCTGCTCGCGAGTCTCGCCCTTGGCCTGCCGGCGAGCGCCGGCGAGGGCGAGCATGGCGAAGACCATGAGTCCCCCTTCGCGGGCATGCACCTCCTGCTGCTGATGCACAACATGCAGTACTACACCCACAAGCTCGGCCTCGCCGTCGACGCCAACAACCCGACACTGGAGGGCTTCTACATCCACGAGGTGGAGGAGGTCATCGAAACGGTCAGCAAGATCGACGAGTACGAGGGCATCCCCATCGCCGAGAACCTGAAGAAGACCCTGATGCCCGCCTTCGAGCAGTTGGAGGCCGCCATCGACGGCGGCGAGCGCGACGCCATCCACGCCGCCTACAACGAGCTGATCGTCGGCTGCAACAACTGCCATGCCGCCTCCGAGCACGGCTACATCCACATCCGCCGCAACCACACCAACCCCTATCCGCAGGACTTCTCCCCCCACGACTGACCCGTGTGGGAGCGGCGTCCCCGCCGCGACGGGCCGTGCTGAGCGAAGCAGTCGCCGCCAGATGCCGCTCCCACAGCGGGCCAACAATACCGCCGCGCGTTGCTAAACTTGAGATAGGAAGCCCGGCCAAATCTCTCACCAAGGGCTTGTCAAGAATGCCCAGCCGCGCTACCATAGGCGGCTCAGTTGCGGGGTGGAGCAGTCAGGCAGCTCGTCGGGCTCATAACCCGAAGGTCGTAGGTTCAAATCCTGCCCCCGCTACCAAATCAAACAAGGGCTTGCGAGTGATCTCGCAAGCCCTTTTCGCTTTCCGGGGCCGCTTTGTAAGCGCTGGTGTAAGCAAATTTGCTCAACACCACTGTCCAGATGTCCCGCGGGCAGCGGGATGGAGCTTCTTCAAGCTGAAGGCCAAGCGGCCCGGCGCGTACCTGTGTTCAGGCGTGGCCGGTTGAAATGCGTCCCAATGCGCGCTCCAGTTGCGCAAGCATTTCCTCGGTGGTCAGGTCGTCCTTCTTCTTGTGCAACGCGTCCGCAACCCGCGCCGCGGCGTCGTAGGCGCTCCGACGCAGGGTCTTCGGGGCGTCCACATAGCCGTCGTCGCCGATGCGAGGCAGCCTGACGGGGAAGAGCTCCTGATCCAGCGCCCGGGCGAGGTTGCGCTGGATCGGGCGGACCCTGATCGGCCCGCGCGCTTCATGTGCCGCTTCCATGTTGGCGAGCTCCGCCCAAAACCCTGCGGCGCCACTGCCGGTGGCCTGCCGACCGCTCATGACCCGTTGACCTGGTGTATGGAATTGGCGCCCTCGGACACCACGGGGAAGGCGGCGGTGATGTCCCAGCCGGTTTCGATCAGGGCCTTGGTCAGATTTTCTGCAATAAAGCTGAAGCGGGCGGCGCCATATTGCGAACATCTGCAATTTGGCCCTCCAGGGAAAGGGCAGTGCTGCATCCGCTCCGGGAGCGGATCATCCTTCATGCGTCTGCCGTGTCCTCGTCGGTTGTGCCAGCCCAAGCCAGTACGCCGTATGGCTCGGCGAGGTGCATGATGCTCTCCAGCGACGCACCGCCCGAGACGCGGGTGGTCTTGTATACACGCTTGAGATCCGGTGCGAAGATTCCGCGTGGGCGCTCTGCGCCATCGCGGCGGCTTCATCCGGCGTCACGTCCTCCCCGCGAACCTCGGTCAGGGTGCGGGCCAGCTCCTCGGTCTGGCTCGCAAAGGCATCGGTCCGGCTGGCGAGCGTCAGCACCACGGCGATGCCGGCATGGGTGCGGGCATAGCCGTTGAGCGCCATCAGGAATGCAGAGAGCTGGCCGGACCCTTGCGGATACGCGGCGGCGAGCCAGGCCGCATGCTGCGCCAGCTCGTCGAGCAGCAGCACCCAACGGCCCTCGAAGATGCGATCCAGAAGGAGGCCGAGCGGCGGATCCGCGACAAGCTCGCCGATGGGCCCGTGGTGGTGTGAAACGACCCGGACGACTACCCTGATGCAGATCGAACAGCCTGTTTGATCTGCATCCTGCTGCCATGCGTACCACCCTCAACATCGACGACGACCTGCTGGAGCAGGCCCGCAGCCTCTCTGGGGTGCAGGAGAAGACGGCCCTGATCCGCGAAGGGCTCAAGGCCCTCATCGAGCGTGAGAGCGCGCGTCGGCTCGCGGCCCTCGGCGGCACCCAGCCGCAGCTGGAGCCTGTGCCCCGGCGGCAATCCCAGCCCGACCCGTGATCTCCGTGCCCTGACCCTGCCACCATGGTCCTGGTGGATACCTCCGTGTGGATCGACCACCTGCGCGCCGGCGGGCCCCGCTTCGCCGCGCTGTTGGAACAGACCGGCGTGGTCATGCACCCGATGGTGTTGGGCGAGCTCGCCTGCGGCAATGTCAAGCATCGTGCGGCCATGCTGGGCCTGTGGCAGGGCCTGCCCCGGCTCGACGCGGCGACGCAAGCCGCCGCGCTGGACTTCCTGGAGCAGTATCGGCTTTGGGGCGGCGGACTCGGCTTCATCGACGTGCACCTGCTGGTGTCAGCCGCGCAGCGCGAGGGTACGACACTCTGGACACGCGACAAGCGCCTGCACCAGGCCGCGAGCGAGCTGCATCTCGCCTTTGCCGAGCCGGCCACTTGCGAACCGACCAAATCCGAGGATGACACTCCTGACTCGCCCGACCCATCCGACCATACCTAAACCCACCAACCACACCCGCACCTACTCAGCGGAGGCTTCCTGCGTAGCCAGGGCTTCCAGCCCTGCCAGAAAACCGACGTAACCAGGGCTTTGAACCGCCCCGAGTATCTCGGAGGCTGTTTTGTTTGAGTCGGGACGACATGGCCACGCGGGTAGACACCCAGTTCTACCAGGATGCGAGGGATGCACTGCTCAAGGCGTTGGTCGAATGACTCGGCGCTCGTCAGCTCAAGCAGACTGTCAGTGTTCATCGACGGATCGTCAAGCAGCTCGGCATGGAGCGCACTGACCTTCGCAGTGAGCTGAGCGGAGCGTGTCAGCCTGGGCCTGTGTGGCGAGCTGTGGGTTGCTGAGTGGGGGCCCGTTGCGGGGGTCGCAGTGCCAGGGCATCAACGCCTATTCAGATGACGCTCAGCTCACAGCGCCGTCGCGCGCTCGGCAATCCGCCGCAGCGCCGTCTCGCACACAGGGCGGTAGAGGGGTGCCCAGCGCGGGATCAGGAAGCTGACGCGGCAGCGGGTGGTGCCGAGGGGGATTACCTCGTGGCCGGTGGCGGCGATGCCGGCGACGCGCCAGGTCCAGCTGCGGCCGGGCTGCCAGTGGGTGATGCGAAACGGGAGCCAGGCGCCCAAGGGCGTCTGGATGTGGCCCGTGGTGTCCGGGCCGATGCAGCGCTGCGGTGAGCGCACGGCGCGGACGCTCGGGCCCCAGCGCGGCCATTCCTCGGTGTCGATGAGGATGTGCCAGGCGGCCTCGGCGGGTGCTGGGATGACGGCGCTGACGTGGTGCATGCTCTCGTGGCGCATAGCGCAGCGGGCTGCGGCGCAGCCCGTTGCAAGGGCGCGACCCGGCGCGCCATGCCAGGGCCGCGTTGACGGCGGCGGGCCGCGGCAACGGGCGCTTGCTGCCGGGTCGGGCTAGGGCGTGATGGGCAGGTACACGAAGGCCCGCGGCACGCCGGCGCCGACGATCTCGATGGCCTGGGGCTCGTAGTAGTTGCCGAGGTCCACGGTCCGGCCGGCGGGGTAAGTGCCGAGGGTGATCTGGTTGCCGGTGACCCGATACTCGCCGTCGCCGGGGGGCATTTCCAGCAGGATGCGGCAGGGGGCGATGGCGCATTGGCCGGTGTCGCCGGGCTTGACGGTGACGGTGATCGCACCCGAGGGGTTGCGCTCCAGGCCGGTGCAGGCGGCGGTCATGGCTAGCGCAAGCACGGCGGCGGCCTTGGTCATCGCTCCGACCATGTGGCGACACTCACTGCGGACTGCAGCGCGTGGGCCTTTGCGCTTGCGCCGGAGCCTGTCAGCCAGGGGTGAGCCGCCGTCTGGATGGACGCGGGAGGCTGCGGCGGCGCAGGCAGCCGCGCGCCGGTGGTCGAGCGCCTGTGCACCGTGGCGCTCAGACACCGCGGATGGCCCGGTCCATGCGGGCCTTGGCGTCTTTCCAGGCCTCACTGCCGACGCTCTCCTCCACCACCAGCTCCATCAGGCCATAGGCGAGGGCGCGGGCCTCGGCGTCCATGTCGCGCAGCTTGATGAGCTTGAACAGGCAGCCGGCGCGCTCGTACTCAAGCGTGTTGGCCAGCGCGTAGAGGGTCAGCGCGTTGGCGGACTCGGGGGCCTGCTCGATGAAGGCGACGCTGCGCGCCAGGGCCTCGTTGCCGGACACCAGGGTCATTCCCCCGCCACCGTCATGCGGTCGATGAGCCAGGAGCCGGTGGTGATGCTGCTCGCAAAGTCATGGTCGTTGCCCACGGCGACGAGGCCTTTGAACATGTCGGCGAGGTTGCCGGCGATGGTGATCTCCTCCACCGGGTACTGGATTTCGCCGTTCTCCACCCAGAAGCCGGCGGCGCCGCGGGAGTAGTCGCCGGTGATCATCTTGACGCCTTGGCCCATGAGCGAGGTCACCAGCAGGCCGCGGTCCAGGCGGCGGATCATGGCGGCGCGGTTGTCACGGCCGAGCCCGATGCTCAGGTTGCGCGCGCCGCCGGCGTTGCCGGTGGTGGTGAGCCCCATGCGGCAGGCGGAATAGTGGTCCAGGAGCCAGGTCTTCAGCACGCCGTCGGTGACCAGGTCCTTGGCCGACGTGGCCACGCCGTCGCCGTCGAAGGGCGCGCTGCCGAGCCCACGCGGGCGGAGCGGCTCCTCGTAAATGCGTACGAACTCCGGGAAGACCGGCTCACCGAGCTTGTCCAGCAGGAAGCTCGTGCGGCGGTAGAGGTTGCCGCCGCTGATGGCGCCCGCGAAGCTCCGCAAGAGCCCCGTGGCCACGTCGGCACGGAACAGCACCGGTACCTCGCAGGTGCCGATACGCCTGGCGTTGAGGCGCCCGACGGTGCGCTCGGCGGCGCGCCGGCCCACGGCCTCGGCGGCCTCCAGGTCCTCCGGTGCGCGCGCTGTGGTCCACCAGTAGTCGCGCTGCATGGACTCGCCCTCCTTGGCCACCACGGCGCAGCTCAGCTCGTGCCGGGTGCTGGGATAGCCGCCGACGAAGCCGTGGCTGTTGCCGTAGACGGCGAGCCCGGCGGTGGTGCCGAAGCTCGCGCCCTCGGAGTTGACGATGCGGGGGTCGGCCGCCCTTGCGGCATCCTCGCAGGCGATGGCCAGGCTTACGGCGTCCTCGACGGCGATGTCCCAGGGATGACTCAGGTCCAGGTCCGGCACTTCGCCGGCCATCAGCGCCGCCGGCGCGAGCCCTGCGCAGCGGTCCTCCTGGGTGTGGGTGGCGATGCTGCAGGCCTGACGGACGGCGTCGCGCACCGCGCCGGGGCTCAGGTCCGACGTACTCGCCGAGCCCTTGCGGTGGCCGAAGTAGACGCTGATGCCGAGGCCGTTGTCGCGGGTGTGCTCGACGGTCTCCACCTCGCCCAGGCGCACGGCGATGTCGAGCCCGGTGGTGTTGCTCACCACGGCCTCCGCGGCCGATGCGCCGCGCCGCTTGGCCTCTTTCAGCAGGTCTTGGATGGTCTCTTCGAGCAGGGCGAGCCGCTCGGCGGTGTCGGCCGTGGCCAGGTTGGGCATGGGTCTGGTTCCGGGTTCCGTGTTCCGTGTCGGGTCAGGTGTCATGGTGGGGGGCGGCGGGTTGGTTGCAAAGCCGGGACTCGCGGCGGGCTGCGGTGTGACCGGCCGCGTCTCTGGTCTGGGGCTCTGCTGTTGCCGGGTTGCTCGTCTGTTGCTGGGTGTGCGGCCGGCTCAAGTCGGCCTGCCCAGGGGGCCGGCTGAAGCCGGCGTTGCCGGGGGCGCCGACTGACGTCGGCATACCCCGGTGTCAGCCGGCGGTGCCGCCGACGGTGAGGCTCTCCACCCTGAGGGTCGGCTGGCCGACGCCCACGGGGACGCTCTGGCCGTCCTTGCCGCAGGTGCCGATGCCGTCGTCGAGCCTGAGGTCGTTGCCGATCATGCTGACGCGGGTCAGCACGTCCGGGCCGTTGCCCACCAGGGTGGCACCCTTCACCGGCCGGCCCACCTTGCCGTTCTCGATCATGTAGGCCTCGCTCGCGGAGAAGGTGAACTTGCCGGAGGTGATGTCCACCTGGCCGCCGCCGAAGTTGACCGCGTACAGGCCCTTGTCCACGGAGGCGATGATCTCTTCCGGGTCTTTGTCGCCGGGCAGCATGTAGGTGTTGGTCATGCGCGGCATGGGCAGATGGGCATAGGACTCGCGCCGGCCGTTGCCGGTGGCGGCCATGCCCATCAGGCGGGCGTTCAGGCGGTCCTGCATGTAGCCCGCGAGGATGCCGTCCTCGATGAGCGTGGTGCAGCTGGTGGGCGTGCCCTCGTCGTCCACGCTGAGGGAGCCGCGGCGCTGTGGCAGGGTGCCGTCGTCCACCACGGTGACGCCGGCGGCCGCCACGCGCTCGCCCATGCGCCCGGCGAAGGCCGATGTGCCCTTGCGGTTGAAGTCCCCCTCCAGCCCGTGGCCCACGGCCTCGTGCAGCAGCACGCCGGGCCAGCCGGCGCCGAGCACGACGGTCATGGTGCCGGCGGGTGCGGGGCCCGCCTCCAGGCTCACCAGGGCCTGGCGCACGGCTTCCCGGGCGAAGCCGAGGGCGCGGTCCTCGTCCAGGAACCAGCTCAGATCCCGGCGCGCGCCGCCGCCGCTGCTGGCCTGCTCGCGGCGGCCGTCCTCTTCGACTACAACGCTGACGTTGAGGCGGATCAGCGGGCGCACGTCGGCGCTCATGCGGCCGTCGTCGGCGATGACCAGGATGGTGTCCTGCACCGCCACCAGGCTTGCGATGACCTGCTTCACCCGCGGGTCCGCGCGGCGGGCCTCCGCGTCCACCCGGTGCAGCAGGGCCACCTTGTCGGCGTCCGCGAGGCTGTCGATGGGGTTGAGCGGCTGGTAGAGCCGGGCCACCGCGGGCGTGGTGCCCGTGGCCACGCTGGCCTCGCCGCCGCTGCCGGCGATGGCGCGGGCGGCCTCGGCGGCCTGCGCCAGCGCCGGGAACTGGAGCTCATCGGAGTAGGCGAAGCCGGTCTTCTCGCCGGCGATGGCCCGCAGGCCCGCGCCCTGCTCGATGTTGAAATTGCCGTCGCGGATGATGCCGTCCTCCAGCACCCAGGACTGCAGGCGGCTGGACTGGAAGTAGATGTCCGCGGCATCGATGGCCGGGCTGTGCAGCGCGCCCACCAGGCGCTCCAAATGCCCGTCGTCGAGGCCGACGGGGGCGAGGATCTGGCTGCGGGCGATGGCGAGGGTGTCTGACATATCGGGCGTTGGTACGGAGTACGAAGTACGGGGAGCGGAAGACGAAGTACGGGAACCCAGTGCCCCTTAGCCTGTCGGCGTTGGAGATGGGCGGTGCTAAAGCAGAGAGGTTGGGATTATCCGGCGGTTGCGCAACAAAGCGCGACGTACTGCGTACTCCGTACTTCCTCACTTACACCTCAACCGCCGATGCTCAAGCGCCGGAAAGGTGCGCCGCACCGAGTCCTGGAAGCCGCGGTCGATGGGGGAGCAGATGCAGCCGGTGCCGCGCGGTACCTGCGCCAGGATGGCGCCCCAGGGGTCCACGATCATGCTGTGGCCATGGGTCTCGCGGCCGCTCAGGTGGTAGCCGCCCTGGGCGGCTGCCACGACGTAGATGAGGTTCTCGATGGCGCGGGCGCGGACCAGGGTCTCCCAGTGGGCCTTGCCGGTGAGGGCCGTGAAGGCCGCCGGCACCGCCAGCACCTCCACGCCGCTGTCCACCATGTGGCGCACCAGCTCCGGAAAGCGCAGGTCGTAGCAGACGATGATGCCGAGCCGACCGAAGGGGCTGTCCACCACCACGGGGTCGCTGCCCGCCTCGATGGTGGCGGATTCCTCGTAGCGCTCGTCGGCGCCGGGCAGGTCCACGTCGAACAGATGAATCTTGTCGTAGCGGGCGATGCGCACGCCCTGGTCGTTGTAAACCAGGGCCGCCGCGCGCAGGCGCTCGGGCGTGGTGGGCCGCAGGGCAATGGTGCCGCCCACCAGCCAGACACCGAAGCGGCTGGCGGTCTCCGCCAGGAAGCGCTGCAGCGGGCCGTCGCCGTCCGCCTCGACAATGGACAGGGTGTCGTGGTCGCGGCGCCCCATGAAGGCGAAGTTCTCCGGCAGCACCACGAGCCCGGCCCCGGCCTCGGCTGCGTCACGGATCAGCCGCTCGGCTTCCAGCAGGTTGGCGTTCACGTTGGGGCCGGTGGCCATCTGCACGGCCGCGACGCGGGGCTTTGGGCTCATGGGGCTTCACTCCGCACGGCGTCGCAGCGGGCGATGGCACCGTTGTGACGCGCGTGTGACGATAGGGTCTGAGCGCGCAAAGATAGCACCCTGTGCCGGCCGTCGCGCAGCCGTGCCCGGATCGGCGCACGCGGCGTCGCCGCGGTGGCGGTGGCGCAGTGGCGCTGTCCCGTCGCCGGCACGGGTCTCAGTCCTGGTTCAGAAAGGGGCTCACCGGTGCCGGGGGCGGCTCGCGGGCGCCCTGCTCTGCGCCGGTGGCCTCGCTGCGCGTCGCCTCCGGCAGCAGCAGGTCCGGCACCGAGCGCACGCCGTTGCTGCCGGCGACGCGGCGCACGTCCGGCGCCGTCCAGGGCCCCGTGATCTGGTACTCATAGCTAGCGAGCGCGCTCACCGCATTGCCGGACACCCGGTCCGCCAGCAGCACCGCTGCGCCCACCAGCGGGCCGCCGGCGACGGCACCGGCGATGGCCACGCCGGTGCCGATCTTGGGCGTCACGCGCACGCTCTGGTCGAAGGTCTGCTGCACCAGGTCTGTGCTGCCGCGCACCTGGATGTCGGCGGTGGAGGAGAGAATGTCGAAGCGGCTGATGCGCGCCGTGCCCGTGCCGATGACGAGTCGGCCGTCGATGCGATCGAAGGTGAAGCCCTCGTCCAGCACGTCGCTGAAGTCGAGGCTCAGGCGCCGCTCCAGGGCGCCCAGATTGAGCACACCGAGCATGCGGCCCACGCCGGGCTCCACGTCCAGCAGGCGTCCGGCGCCGATGTCCACGTCCAGGGTGCCGCGGGCGCGCGGCAGGCGGAAGCTGCCGGGGCCGCCGGGCCAGCTGAGGCGCAGCGCCGCCTGCGACGGCGCACCGTCGAGGGCGCTGTAGTAGCCGGCATCGCGCAGCAGCTGCCCGAGGTCCCGGCTGCGCAGGTCCACCTCCAGGCTGGTGTCCGTGTAGTCGGTGGCATCGCGGGTCCAGCGGCCGGTGCCCGATGCCGTCACCAGGGGCCCTGACAGCGACAGCTCAGTGGCCGCGAGCCCATCCGGCCGGCGCACGAGCGCCACGTGCAGGCGCCCCAGCGCATGGCTGCCGCGGCGCAGGGCCTCGATCTGCAACGTCAGCGGCGGCAGTCTCCGCGGGTCCGGGCCGACGTCCATGGGGCCGGTACGCTCCGCCCGGGCCGCGAGCAGCGGCGCCAGGTCCAGGTTGTCCAGGCGCACGACCATGGGCTCATCGCTGCCGGCGGGGAGCACGACGCTCGCGCTGTTGTCGTCGGCCTCCAGTCCGATGCGCCAGCCGCCCGCGGTGTCCTTCGCCAGCGCGGCGCGCACCGCCGTGAGGCGCAGGTCGCCGAGCCGCAGCGATTCGGCCCGCAGGCGCACGGGCAGCAGCGGCAGGTCCTGGGGCTGCGTCGAGCGCTCGGCCCGCGACAGCAACGACCCGTGCGCGCCTGCCCAAGCCAGCCAGGCGCCGAGATCCACGGCGCCGAGCTGCCCCGAGACCTGGATGCCCGGCTGCTCCGGCAGCGCCTCCGGCAGCCGGCCCAGGTCCACGGCGATGCGGCGCGGTGCCAGGGCCTGCTGGTCGCGCGCGAAGGCGAGCCGCGCGCCCAGGTCGCCGAGCCGGGCGGTCACGTTCGGTGGCTGCCCGGGCGTCAGCCGGGTGTCGATGCGCAGCGCTCGCTCGGTGGCTTCGGCCTTGCCGAAGGGCGCCGGCAGGTCGAGGGCGACGCCGGCGAGGTCCGAGCGCAGCGCGACGTCCAGCGGCGGGCGCTCGGCGGCGGCATCGGCGTTGCTGAGGCTCGCCTCGAGGCGCCAGTCGGCGCTGCCCGCGGCGAGCGCCCACCACGGGCTCGGCAGGGCCTCTGCCAGGCGCGACACCGGGGTGCGGCCGGTGACCATGACGTCGGTGCGCCCCGGCGCCCCGGCGGTCTCCGGGCGCCGCGTTGCAATGTCCACCCGCAGCGGCTGCTCGCCGAGGCGGGCGCTGATGCCGTCCGCCTGCACACCGCCCGCATCGAAGCGCAGGGCGCCCGCGAGGTCCGTGAGCCGCAGGTCAGCGTCGCGCAGGGTCACCGCCGCACCGGTGCCGAAGTCGAGCCGCCCGCTGTAGCCGAAGCCCAGCCCGCGGCGCAGGGGGACGTCAAGCGCAAGCCGCAGCCGCCCGTCGCCGCTCGCGTCCAGCGCCCGCGGGATGCCGGCCAGGTGGCGTGACAGCGGCGTGTCCGCGAGCACCGCGAGACCGTCCGTGAGCGGGCCGGTGCCCTCGGCCTCGATGTGCATGTGCCGGGGCTCCCAGAGGTTCGGCATCCGGGCGCTGCCGGCGGTGACCCGGGTGCTCAGCATGCGCGCGGCGGCGAGCGCGATGTCGAGCCGGCGCCGGTCGAAGCGCAGTGTCACGTCCATGTCCTCCAGGCGCGGCCAGGTGGACCGGCCCGGCTGCGCCGCTGCGGCCGGCGTCGTCGCCGCGCTCATGCCCGGCCCCTGCGGCCTGGGCTTTGGCGGCTGGTAGTCCAGCACGCCGTCGCGCACCCGCAGCTCCAGCCGGAACCAGCCGTTGCCGGCATCGAAGGGGAAGTCGCCGAGCGGCCCCCGCAGCAGCAGGTCGCCGGAGGTGAGCCGGCCCGCCACGATGGCACGGTCCAGCCAGGCCTCCAGCCGGTCGTCCATCTTCGACGCCGGCAGGTAGCGGGGCACCGCCTCGGCGTCGCCGCCGCGGATGTGGGTGTGCAGATCGATGACCGGCGGGGCGCCCGGCAGGGTGTGCAGCGCAAGCCGGCTCAGTGTGGTCACGTCCGGCGTGTCGGCGGCGAGGGCATTGCTGCGGATGACGATGCCGTCATGGGTGCGATGCCACTGGAGCAGCCCGGCGAGGCGTGTCAGCGTCAATGGTGCGATGAGGTGCGGGCGCAGGTCCAGGTGTGCGCCCGCGGCGGAGAGGCCCAGGGCGCCGCGGTCCGGTGCGGCGGAGAAGGTGAGATCGATGCCTTGAAGCGGCGGGACTGGGCCTGCCGGGGCCGGCGTCTCGCCATTGCCGGGCGCCGGGCCGATGCCGAGGCCGCTGATGCGCCCGTCCGCCAGCCAGTCGGCGGCGCCGAGGGTGCCGTTGCCATCCCCGTGATCGGCGTCGGCGTCGGCGCCGGCCAGGTCCAGGCGGAAGCGCAGGGCCTCCAGCCGGCCGGCGATGCGGCCTGCCAGGACCTCGCGCAGGGCGCCGGGCAGCGCGTGCGGCACCGCAAAGCGGGCGATCTCCGCGAGCCGTGCCAGCTGCAGGCCGGCGATGCGGCCCTGCATGGGCTCGCCCATGGGCTCGCCGTCGCCGGGTCCGAAGCCGCCGCTGAGCCGCAGGGCAAGCGCTTCCCCACCGAGCAGCGAGCCGAAGAGCCCGAGCTGTGGCACGTCGAGCCGCCAGCGGGCCCCATGCCGCTGCCACCGGGCCAGGGCGGACACGTCGCCCAGGTCCAGGTGCGCAGGGGCGGCGGCATCGGCGCCATCCGCCGCGGTCGCAGCCGGTGCCGCGGCGGTGCTGCGACGCAGTCTCAGGTCGTCCAGCCAGACCCGGGTGGTGACACGGGTGGGGCGGCCCGTGGCGAGCTGCGCCCAGGCGGTGACATGCACACCGTCCGTGGCGATGCGCAGGCGCCCGGGCAGCCGTCCCCGCAGCACCCGGGCCAGGTCGCTGCCGCGCCAGTCCGCATAGACCCGCCCCGACCAGCTTGTCGGGCGGCCGGGCGGCCCGCGCAGGTCCGCGAGCAGCGTCAGCTCGCCCGCCGGGTCGCCCGGCGGGGCGGCCTGCATGCGCAGCCGATGGGTGGCGCCCTGGTTGATCAGGTCCAGATGCGACACCCGGACGTCGAGCGTCGGCACCCCGGCGAAGCTGTCGGTCCAGTAGATGTGGCTGTCGGCGAGGCTGAAGTGGCCTTCCCGGAGGAAGAAGGTCGCGGTGCCGTCATCGCCGCCGCCGAGCTGGTCCAGGCCGCGCACGCGCACGCGCCCATCCGCCCCGCGCTGCACCTCGATGCGCGCGCCCACCAGGGTGACGCCGTCGATGCGCGGTGCCAGCGCCAGCAGCGAGGCGCGTAGATCGAGGTCCACGTTCAGGGCCGCCAGCGCCAGCAGCCGCTCGCCGCTCAGTGGGTCGCTGAGCACGGTGTCCTCCAGGCGCAGCTCCGGCTGCAGCCCGCGCAGGCTGAGCCCGAGCGCCCCGACGCTGAGCTCCGCCCCCAGCACCTTGCCCAAACGCTCCTCGACCAGGCCGCGCAGGCCGTCGGCGTGGGGCAGGGCCAGGCGCAGCAGGAGCGTCAGCAGGGCGAAGGCGATGACCGCAGTCGCCGCGAGGCCCGCCAGGCGGCGCAGCAGGGTACGGAGCATGCGAGTCATGCAGGGCGCTTCAACGCCGTCGGGCGACGGCGGGGCTGCTCGGTTGCGGGGACCTTAGCGGACATGAGGTCGCGAGTGGGGCGCGGCGCCGAAGGGGAGGCGCCCGGCCTCAGATCAGCACGACATCGTACTGCTCCTGGGTATACAGGGCCTCCGCCTGCAACCGGATGGGCTTGCCGATGAACTCTTCCAGCTCGGCCAGGTGGCCGGACTCCTCGTCCAGCAGCCGGTCGATGACCTCCTGCGAGGCCAGCACCAGCAGGGTTTCCACCTCGAACTGGCGCGACTCCCGCAGGATCTCGCGGAAGATTTCGTAGCAGGTGGTCTCGGCGGTCTTCATGGAGCCGCGCCCGCCACAGCAGGGGCAGGGCTCGCACAGCACGTGCTCCAGGGATTCGCGGGTACGCTTGCGGGTCATTTCCACCAGGCCCAGCGCCGAGACCTCGGTGATGTGCGTCTTGGCGTGGTCCTTGGCGAGGCACTTCTCCAGCGCGCGGAGCACCTGACGCTTGTGCTCGTCATCGGTCATGTCGATGAAGTCGATGATGATGATGCCGCCGAGGTTGCGCAGGCGCAGCTGCCGGCAGATGGCCTGCGCCGCCTCCAGGTTGGTCTTGAAAATGGTCTCCTCTAAGTTGCGGTGGCCGACGAAGGCGCCGGTGTTGACGTCGATGGTGGTCATGGCCTCCGTCTGGTCGATGATCAGATGCCCGCCGGACTTGAGCTGCACCTTGCGCTCCAGGGCCTTGCGGATCTCGTCCTCGACGCCGTAGAGGTCGAACAGCGGTCGCTCGCCGGCGTAGTACTCGATGCGCTCGACGATCTCGGGGATGTACTTGGCCGCGAACGGGGTCGCCTTCTCCACGGTGGCGCGGGAATCGATGCGCACCCGCTCCACCTCCGGCGTCACCAGGTCCCGCAGCGCCCTGAGCGCCAGCGGCAGGTCGTCGTGGATGAGGCCGATGTCGGCGCCCGTGTCGCAGCGCTCCTTGATGCCGCGCCAGAGCTTGGCGAGGAAGGCCATGTCGCGGCACAGCGCGTCGTCGTCCACGGCCTCCGCGGCGGTGCGCGCGATGTAGCCGCCGGCGTCCTCGTGCTCGTCGACGTAGTTTTGCAGGATCTCGCGCAGGCGCTTGCGCTCCTCGTCGTCCTCGATCTTCTGCGACACGCCGGTGTTGCCGAGCCGCGGCATGAAGACCAGGTAGCGCGAGGCGATGGAGATGTTGGTGGTGAGCCGGGCGCCCTTGGTGCCGATGGGGTCCTTCACCACCTGCACCACGATGTGGTCCCCCTCGCGCACCAGGTCCATGATCTGCTCGCTGCGCGGCTCGCCGTCCTTGCCGATGATGTCGGAGGCGTGCAGGAACGCCGCCCGCTCCAGGCCCACGTCCACGAACGCCGCCTGCATGCCCGGCAGCACCCGGCAGATGCGCCCGCGGTAGACATTGCCCACCAGCCCGCAGCGCTCGGCGCGCTCGATGATGATTTCCTGCACCACGCCGTTCTCCACCACCGCGACGCGGGTCTCCGGCGGGGTGACGTTGATCAGGATCTCTTCACTCATGGCCTAGCAGATGGCGCCGCGTAACCGGGTTTCATGTTCTGGTCCCCCTATCCTGCGCCAAAATTAACGGGGACGGTATACGTAATTGTCCCGATCCGGCGCAGCGCCAGCCGCCGTGCATCCGCCTGGGGACGGTCTCTTCATCTCAGGCGCCGTGCGCTGCTTCATCCCCCAGGTTGCCCGGCGCAAGCAGCCGGATGCCCTCGGCGGCCAGCAGCTCGGCCGTCTCGAACAGCGGCAGGCCCACCACGCCGGACCAGCTGCCCTCGAGGCCGGCGACGAACACGGCGCCCAGCCCCTGCACCGCATAGCCGCCGGCCTTGTCCTGCGGCTCGCCGCTGGCCCAATAGGCCGCGGCCTCGGCGGCGCTGATGTTGCGAAAGCGCACGCGCGTGCTGGAAAGGCGCACGCGCTCGGCGGCACCGAGCAGCGCCACCCCGGTCAGCACCTGGTGCTCGCGACCCGACAGCAGCGCCAGCATGCGCGCCGCATCCGCTGCATCCGCGGGCTTGCCGAAGATCTGATCATCGCAGATCACGGCGGTGTCCGCCGCCAGCACCGGCGCCTGCGCCTCGGTCGCCGCAAGCGCGCCATGCGCCGCCCGGGCCTTGGCCAGGGCGATTCGCAGCACGTAGTCCGCGGGCGCCTCGCCGGCACGCTGCGTCTCGTCCACGTCAGCGCTGCGCACCGTCACGCTGAGCCCGATCTGCGCGAGCAGGGCGCGACGCCGCGGCGACCTGGAGGCCAGGATGAGCCGCTGTGGTCCGCTCGGTGCGCAGCCTGGTGTCGTCGCCTCGGGTGCCATGGGTCCTCAGCCGCGGTGGTAGGGGTGCCCCTGGAGCTGGCTCCAGGCCCGGTAGAGCTGCTCGGCCACCAGCACCCGCACCAGCGGATGCGGCAGCGTCAGGGGCGACAGGGACCAGCGCTGCTCGGCCCGCGCCAGGCAGGCCTCGGACAGCCCATTGGGCCCGCCCACCAGCAGGGCAACGTCGCGGCCGTCCGCGCGCCAGGCATCCAGCTGGGCGGCAAGGGCCTCGCTGCTCCAGCCGTGCCCGCGCCCGTCGAGCGCGACGATGCGTGCGCGCGGGGGCACCGCCGCCAGCAGCCGCTCCCCCTCGTCCCGGCGCAGCCGCGGCAGCTCGCCCGCGCTGACGCTGCCCGTGCGCCCGCGGCCCTTGCCCGCGAGCCCGCCGGGCAGTGCCTTGAGGGAGAGGGCGCACTCGGGCGGCAGGCGCCTGGCATAGTCCTCGAACCCGGCATCCACCCAGCCCGGCATGCGCTGGCCGATGCTGATCAGGTGGATGCGCACGGCGGCGGATCGGCCCCGGCTCAGTCGTCCGTGGCCTGATCCAGCAGACCGAGCAGCCGCGCCGCCTCGGCGCCGACGTCCGACTCTGGTGCCAGATCCCGCGCATGGGTCAGGGCCTGCCGGGCGGTGTCCAGGGCGCCCGCCTGCATCGCGACGAAGCCCAGACTCAAATGGACGCGCTGGGCCTGCGGCGCCGCCGCCGTAGCCTGCCTGAGGACATCGAGCCCCGCCTGGGTGTCGCCCGCGTAGTGCAGTGCCAGGCCCAGGTCGTTCTGGGCATCCACGTCCCCCGGCGCCAGCGCTGTGAGGCGCTGGTACAGCGGCACCGCCGCGGCGAAGCGTTGTGCCCGAAACAGCCGGTCCGCCTCGCGTGCCAGCACTGCCGGGTCGTCGCTGGCCGCGGCGGCGGTCGCCGCCGCATCGCTGCCGTCCAGCGCCGCCCGCATCTGCTCACCCAGCTGCGTCACGTCCGGCTGCGGCGTCGCGCCGGGCGCGGTGCGCGTGACGGCGGGCTTGGGCGGGTGCCGCAGGTAATAGTCGCGCGTCACGGCGAACACCGTGAAGCCGTAGAAGAACAGGCCCAGCACGACGACGAGCCATTGCAGTGGAGTGAGCTTTGGGAACATGGTCTTGCATGCCGGTGCGGCCGGAACGGAGTCGGGTGTCCCGGAGTGGGATTTCGCTGCGCCCCCGGGGCGTGGTGGCACAGGTCTCGGCTCCGGCGCAGCTGGGGCATGCTCGGAGCCGCCGGTGACGCTGTCAAGGCGGCGCGCACATCCCGGCTGCGCGAGAGGCTTGTGCCGCGGCGGAAATCATTTATGCTTCAGCCGCCTGTCGTGATCGCACCGGGATGCTGGCCGCGCGGCCCGGGGACGCCCACCGGCGCCTGCCGATGCGGCGCGTGTCGCAGGCGCTCTATGCAGGCGCTGCCGGTGCCGGGCTGCCGGTGCCGGCCTACCGGCGCCTTCGCCGCGCCTGATGCGCAGGCCACAGCCCGCGAGCCGCGCACAGCCGCAGGCATCCGCCAGTCGCTGCCTTACATTCACGCAAACGCAGGAGATACCGCCATGGCTACCCCCGTCAAAGAGCTCCAGGGCATCAACGATACCGTACTGAGCGCGCTCACCGCGCAGGACATCAACGACAATCTGGCCCTGGTCGAGGCCGCAGCGACGCCGGCGGCACGCAAGGCATTGGCGGCGGACTGCGGCGTGAGCGCCTCGGACCTGCTGGAGCTGGTGAACCGCGCCGACCTCGCCCGGATCAACGGCGTCTCCGGCGTCTACTCGGACCTGCTGGAGGAGGCCGGTGTGGATACGGTCAAGGAGCTCGCCACCCGGCGCCCGGACAATCTGCACGCCAAGCTGCTGGAGACCAACGAAGCCAAGTCGATTACCCAGCGCCCGCCGACGGCCGCCCAGGTGGAAGACTGGGTGGAGCAGGCCAAGGCCCTGCCGAAGATCGTCACCTACTGACCGGCGCGCGTCCGCTGCCGCCGATCCCGCCCGCCGCGGACAAGCCCCGACCCGCCCACTGCCACCACCGGAGTTGTGCTCCATGCGTCTTTCGTCCCTGTTGCGGGTGCTGTATGCCACCGGCGCCATCGCGTTCCTGTCGCTCGGTCCCGGCGTCGTTGCCGCGCAGCCGCCGGTCACCGGGCCGGCTGCCATGCCGGTGCCCGGCAGCGCCGGGCCGCCGCAGGGACCGGGGGCGCGCGGGTCACATTCGAGCCCCGCGCGAGAGGCCGCGGCGACCGTAAGCGCGGGCCTGGAGAAGCTGTTCGCGTTCGTGCGCGGCAGCGAGGGCGCGCAGAACCGCCTGCAGACGGCGGCCTTCCTCGACCGGGAGATCGCACCCTACTTCGAATTCGATGACATGGCCCGCTTCGTTGCCGGCGCCCGCTGGCAGGCCCTGACACAGGACCAGCGCGAGGCCCTGGCGGCGCAGCTGGAGGCGCGCATCCTGTCGGCGGTCGCCGAGCGGTTGATCGGCTACGGCGGCGGCGCCGGCGCTCGCGTGCAGTTCGTGCGCCCGCGCACCGCCGGCCGGCCGGACCGGGTGGATGTGCAGGTGGGGCTCGCGGGCCAGCGCGGCGGCTATCCGACAGCCCTGAAGCATGATCGGCCGCCAACGCAGCCGGCGGCGCCGGCGCGGCGATGTCGGATGTCGCCGAGCCGT
>NZ_CAJXYK010000051.1 GCF_913063425.1 uncultured Thiohalocapsa sp. | reverse complement strand
CTGAAGGCGCTGGAGACCATCGACTGGGACAAGATGTACAAGCGCTACGGGCAGCCCAACGATCTGCTGGTGCGCCTCAACATCCACGGATTCCGCGTCCGGGACGTGCCCATCCGCCCCATCTACGGCATCGGCGAAAAGTCCGGCATCCGTCCACTGCGGATGATCCCCCGTCTGACACTGCTGCTGCACAGGCTGTTCTGGTACCGGATGGTGCAGAAGTACGTGATCCGGGACTTCCATCCGCTCCTGTTCTTCTATGCCGCCGGCAGCGTGCTGTTCCCAAGCGGTCTGCTCTTTGGACTCTACCTTTTCCTGCTCCGCGTCTTCCATGGACCCGTGGCCGCGACCTCGGCCCTGTTCGCGATGTTCCTGTTCCTGAGCGGGCTGCAGTTCCTGCTGTTCGCGATGTGGATGGACATGGAAAACAACAAGGAACTGCGCTGAGTGTTTTCGCTTGGCGGGCTTTTTCGGACACCCGAGGTGACGCCGCATGATTGTCTCATCGCTGGCATCGCGCAATGGATATGCAGCTAGCGTTCGTAGCCGAGCACGCGCCTGGCCGCCGCGAGGCCGAGTCGGCGGGCGTTGGAGGCCAGCCCTGGCCGCCAGATTCGGCTGTAGGGAACAAGGTCGCCACCGAACCCGCGATAGTAATGCTCAATCGGGCGGATCACCGAGCCCTCAAAGTCGAAGCCCAAGCCTCTCCCCAAGGTGTCGTCGATGATCTCAGCGATCAGGTACGTATTGGCCGCCGGGTCTGTTTCCGGCTTGCATCCATGAGCCAGCAGATAAGCCCATTGCTGATCTTCGATGACGAGTGCCGCGCATTGTGGGTCTCCATGGCCGGAAACCGCCTGCCACACCCTTCCAAGTCCGCCGGCTATAAGTGCAGTCGCGAACCGCGTCATTGCTGCGCGCCCCTTCGGCGGCGGTGCCTGGCGTTGGCGGTACGGCGCCATCAATAGGTCGTAGATCAGGTCGTCATAGTCTGCCCGTACCACACAGTGGAGCTGCCGCCGCTCCGCGGCACGGACGTGGCGCCTCACGCGGCTGTGGCTTTCCTCCAGCCAAGTGCCAGCGCGCTCCGCTGGCAGCCGGTAGGTGTAGAGTGTCGTCTGTCGATAGCCGGCCCAACGCAGCGGGAGCCAGTTGTCGTAGCCGGGGTGGAAATTGTACTCGAAGCTTGGATAACGGCGCAGGCCTGGGAGCAGATGCTCATGCAACTCGTAACGGCGGCTCGCCTGGGTCGTCTCGGTGCCGGGCAAGGCTGCAAAGAGCACTCCGGCGTACTTGACGAACAGCGGCAAGGCATAGGCGCCGAGATGGCCTTGGATCAGGGGCACGCCGGCAAGAATCTCCTTTCCCCGTCGCACCGCCAAGAGCTGGAAACGACAGCCCAGGGCTTCAAGGTAGGGCGTGGAGGCGAAGACGCTCCCTTGGGGGCTTGCCGCGACGAAGGCATTCCACGCAGGATAGTCTTCTGCGCCGAGGGATTGGTAGCTGGATGTCATTGCTGGAGCGCGGAGATGGGGAGGCCAGGTTGGCGGGCAATGCTGGCGTGTGAAGATAGCCCATCATTGTACTCGCACGGGTTCCAAGCTGGTGGTCCTTCTGTGTGGAGAAGTACCCCGGGTGCTTTGTGCACGCGGTGTGTTCGGCGATCTGGTCTGCAACAGCAGGCCAAACGTGAAGCTCAGGCTCGCCAACATTGGTTCTGGCGAACGGGCGCCGAGCGCTCCGCCGCGCAATCGGACCGAAAATGAACGCCCTGCTCCGCTCGGTAGCTCTTGCAGCGCAACGGCGATTCGCCGGCTTTGACCCATGGATATGTGAAGCCCTTCACGTAGATATTCCGAGTCAATTGCAGCCTGTGTTCTTGGTGGGCGCGCCACGCACGGGCTCCACCTTGCTCTTTCAGTTGCTCGCACAGCATTACCGGCTGACCTATATCAGTAACCTGATGGCCTTGGCGCCCAGATATATGGTCAGGCTCAGCCTGCGCTGGCCTGGGCTATGCTCGGGCTACCGCGGCGGCTTGAGGGAAAGCAGGTTCGGGTACCTTCCGGGGCTGTTGTCCCCGAATGAGGCCGGCCGATTAATGCGCGACTGGTTTGACGGCGATAACTACCCGACGACTGCCGACATGGTTCGGGCGACGGTCGCCGCCCTGGCGGGAATCGCCGACGGGCCGTTAGTTCTCAAGAATCAGACTAACACGCTGCGCCTAGACAACATTCGACATGTATTCTCCGACGCGCGGATGCTGCATCTACGCCGCGACATGCGCTTCACCGCGCAATCGCTCATCCTGGCCAGGCGGCGCCTGCTTGGCAGCGCGGAACATTGGTGGAGTGTAGCGCCGCCGGGATATGAGTCCGTACTCGACCGGGAACCGTTGTATCAGGTTTTGTGGCAAGTCGAGCAGTTGGAGGAACTGGGGCTCCTTGCGTGTCTCGCAAAGCCGGACGCCTCCTTGGTCGTCGACTATGACAGGCTCTGCATTGAGCCGGCGAGAACGCTAGAGCGCATCGCCGCAAAGTTTGAGCTAGCCGCGCGTGATACCTCACCGCCGGCCCTGCAGCCGGCCGAGGTGGCCAAGCTGCCGGCCGCCGAATGGGACCGTCTGATAGACATCCATCGGGAGCACTTCGCCGCCTCCGAACAGCGGCGGATCGAACGTGCCCGCGTTCTGGATCGTTGACGGCATCACTGATCTCTGTTGCGCAATCATGCCCGTATCTTGGGGCCGCAGACCCCCCAGTAGGATTCCCCAATGGCCCGAAGCTCCATCGCCCGCTTTTTGAATACTCTCGCCGCGGAGGCGTTGCCGCCGGCTTTGCGTGATTCGGCCTCGTTTCGTGCTGTCCTGAAGTTGCTCTTCGGCGCGCGAGTGGCTGCCTTCGACGACCTCCGGCAATGCGCGCCGACGATGTCACAGACGGACTTGAGGCGCTTCTACGCCGGGCAGATCCGGCGTCGCTCCGCCAGGGTGACCGACAACACTAACGCCGTGATTCGACGCATCGAGGCCGACGTCCTGCCAGGACGAGTCTGCGACGTGGGCTGCGGCACCGGATATCTGCTCCGCAAGCTTACCGCGGACGGCTCATGCACCGGGGTGGGTGTGGACCACCATATTGCCGAACGCAGACTGGCTGGCAACATCAGTTTTGTGGAAGCGAGTATCGATGGACTGCCCTTCGCTGATGGAGCCTTTGAAACGGTTGTTTCGACACATACGCTTGAGCACGCGCTGCAACTGTGCTCTGCGGTGCAGGAGCTTCGGCGCGTGGCTGCCCGCCGGCTGATCGTCGTCGTGCCACGGGAGCGACCGGGCCGCTGGGGACTCAATGCCCATCTTCATTTCTTCGTCTATCCGTGGCAGCTCGCAGTGGTAATGCGTCCACAGGGATCCTATCGCTGCGAACGCATGGGTTCCGCGCTCTATTACATCGAAGACATGGAGGAGGACTAGCGCGCGACCAAAGCCGGCGACCGGTACTCAAAGGCGACATTAACGGCCGCTATTCATCGCTTCCGGCAAGCCCTCACCTCTCATCCGAAAACGTCCACAAGTTGAGTTATGCGGCTTCGCTCTTGGTCCACACTGCTGGTCTATCTCTCGCTGCTGTTTCTTGTGGTCTGGGCGCTACAGGCTGACTATTTGCGAGCCTATAACATCGCTGACCCTCGGGCGCTATTCGCTTCTCTGGGCTTGGTATTGGCGGGATTCCTCTTGGCGGCGGCGGCTTGGTGGAGACTCTTGGCCCTGCATGGCTTGCCCGTATCGTTGCGCTTGTCTCTGGCATCAGTCGGCGTCACGATATTTGCGAAGTACATCCCCGGAAAGGTCTGGTTGATCGTTGGTCGCGCCGGTTATCTTGCCGAGCGCAGCGCTTATAGGCTGGCGCCACTGTCGCTCGCATCGCTGCGTGCACAGCTGTTGACCCTGTGGATCGGCGTACCATTGGGCGCGCTCACCTTTATGTTTGTAGTGGACGCGAGCTGGCGGGAACTCGCCTGGCTTGCGATTGGACTCTGGGCATTGCTGGCGTGGTTGCTGCGATTCGATGTGGCTGGACGCAGCGCATCCTGGCTGCAGAATCGATTGCGCCTTGAGGGACCAGACATTGAGCTACGGATGAGCGGATTGGTTAGGATCGCGCCCTGGTTCTTAGGCGTGTGGGTGTGTTGGGCCGCGGGCTTCGCGATGCTAGCGGCGGCCTTTACCGGTGGCGCACCACGGCTCGACGACGGGCTCGCGTTCGTGTTGGCGACGACGTTGGGCGTGGTTGCGGTGATCGCGCCCGGTGGTCTTGGTGTGCGGGAAGGGCTGTTGATTGCCCTATTGGTCATGCTCGGGCGACCCGCTGAGCTTGCGATTACGTTATCGGTGGTCGCACGGCTGTGGTTTCTTGCGGGGGAAGCGATGCTGTTTTTTGCTGGACTGGTGGCCGCCGGCCGAGGAGCGCGTTCTACATAATCGAACATCCTATGAGTACTTTGGAAATGGCCGGCGGTGCGCACCGTTAACGCGAGATGGGCTTCGGTTGAGAGCCGGCGAAAACCAGCGTCTAGCGCGGTGCAGCACCAGTTTGAGGAGGTTCAAGGCGATTTCTCTTGCGCTTGCCTCGAGCAGCGCTAAACGGCCGACGGCCCATCGCTCGGGGTGACAGCTCAGGACAATACGGCGCTCATCACCGTCGATCAGTCTTCGAGCGAGGCCTTTTGGCGCTATCGGATGGTCCAGGTTACGACCAGCAACGTGATCACGCAGGTTGTACTGGCTGCCGAAGGTGCCGCCGGTGTCGGTGACATAAAGCATGTCGGTGAAGTCCATGTCGGTCGCGTCGCCGAGTAGGCCGAGGGCCTGCGCGTCGATGCTGGCGGTGAAGTCCATGTTGGAGCTGGCTGCGAGCGGGGCTCCGTGCGGGGAGACAGTGGTCACGGGCACGATGGCCCGGCAGGCGGCGAGCTCACGGGCGAAGCACTCCACGGCGGCGACGCGGTCGCCGCGGGTTCGGGAGAGGCATTCGTAGTGGAAGCCGGTTTCGTGGCCCAGGGCGGCGATGCGGCGCATGGCGGCTTCGGGAAAGCGCCCGCGGGCGTCGCAGCGGAAGTAGTAGGTGCTGTGGATGCCGCGGGCGGCTTCGGCCTCTGCCATGGCGACGGCGCGGGCGGGCAGCCGGTCCACGTCGTGGCGGAGGTAGGCCCGGCGGGTGTCGCTGTCTTCGCCCGCTGAGGCTGCGCCCTGCCCTGCCTGGTTGCCGGTGAAGTAGTCGCGGATGGGGTGGCAGCGGAAGCCGGCGGCGCGCAGGTCGTCCAGCAGGGCGAGGTAGGCATGGAGCGGATGGGCCATGGCGGCGCGGGTGGGTCGGGATGCCGGTTTGGTGCTGGTCGGGCTGGCGCCTGCGGGCTGCGGTGGCGGTGCCGGGCGCCGCTGTGGGTCCGGTGCGGCGCGCTGTGGGCTGGAAGGTCTTGCCGCTCGATTGATGATATCAGCAGAGTGGGATGCTTGACGCGCTGGGTGTGTGACGCGGTTGGCGGTTTTGGTGCGGGCGGTTCAGATGTGTGTTGGGAGCAGTGGTGGGGGTGGAAGCTGTGCGGATAACCTTCGGGGTCGGTCACTTTGATTGTTGCTGGCTTCTGGTTGTCGGGCGGGGTTGTTTGTGTGGTTGATTGTCGCGGCAGGGATCCCGCTCCCACGGGGCGCGCGAGTGTGTGGGAGCGGCCTCTGGCTGCGATCTGGGCGGGGCTGGTGTGTGCGGGGCTGTCGCGGCAGGGATGCCGCTCCCACAGCGCGCGGGTGCCTTTGGAAGCGGCCTCCGGCTGCGATGCCATCAATGCCGGGACCGGGCGCGCTGCTGCGGGCGCCTTGCGCGGGGCAGGCTAGGCGAGCAGCCAGTCGAGCAGCCTGACGAGCCCGGTGACGGCGCCGATGGCGCCGATGATCCATACCGTCTGGCGGTGCATGGCGGTGCGGAGGTTGGCCTCGGTGGATTTGAGGTCGACCCGGACCTGTTCGAGGTCGACCCGGACCTGCGCGATTTCCTTCTGGAGGCGCAGCTCGACTTCCTTGATTTCCTTGCGGACGCCTTCGATCTCTTGCTGGAGCCGCAGCTCGACTTCCTTCATCTCCTTGCGGACGATTTCGATCTCCTTCTGGAGGCGCAGCTCCGACTCCCGCACGTCCGCACCACGGGCGATCTCGCCCGGCCGCGGCAAGCCTTCCTCCAGCTCGCGGATAGCGTCCACGATCAGGCGGAACCGGGTGCGATCGTCCGGCGCCTCGTTGACCTGTTCGTAGAGCCTGAAGGCGAGTGTCATGGGGCTGGGGTGGCGGCTGCGTCGGGGGCTGGGATCGCTTGGGAGATGGGGTCGAGCATAGCAAATCTGCTCGGCAGATCGGTGTGCGTGGCGGCCTTGCGCACAACTCCGACCACCTTGGCCGCTGACTGCGTAGTCAGGCCATCCTGGCCTGACAGAATCAGGGCTGAAAGCCCTGACTACGCAGGGTAGGACGGCGTAGTCAGGTCATCCTGGCCTGACACAATCAGACATGCTATTGCGTCGAGCCGTGCCGGCAGAGTGAGTGGAGGAGGCGCCGTTTGAAGCGGTAGCGGGCGTTTGGGTCCTCGCGGGTCCGGTCAGTGCAGCGGTTTGTCCGAACTGAGTCCGCTGCGGCCTGACGCGCAGTAGAGCGCGCCAAGACGAAGCGGTCGAGGCCCATCAACGGGGTTGCGAGCCAACGCGCTTGCGCCTAAGCTTGTTGAAGATTTAACCAATCCGGTGCACCCCATGGCGACGATGAACTTCAGCATTCCGGACGCCATCCGGGATGCCTTCAACCGGGAGTTTTCCGGACAGAACAAGAGTGCTGTGATCGCCCGCCTGATGCAGCAGGCCGTTGCCGAGGCCGAACAGCAGCGTCGGCGCCAAGCCGCCTTCGAGCAGCTCACCGCGGCCCGGCTCAAGCGGCCTGCGCTGACCGCTGCCGCCGCCCGCGCCGCGCGGGAATCGGGCCGGCCCTGATGGGGCCTGATGGGCCCTGATGTGCCCTGATGGCGGCTGCATCGCGCACATGATCTTGGTTGTCGACGCCAGCGTCATCATCAAATGGCTCTTTAACGACCCCGAGCGCGAGGCCGGCACCGAGCAGGCGACAGCATTGATGGCCGCCGTCGTGCGCGGTGAGCACCGCGTTGTTCAGCCGCAGCACTGGCTGATCGAGGTGGCCGCCGTCATGGTGCGCGAGACGCCCGAGCGCGCCCAAGAGGATCTTGCACTGCTCGCGGCCATGGCGCTCCCCGTTCGCGAGGACTTCGCCGTGCTGATGCGGGACTGTGCGCTGGCCGTCGATCTCAAGCATCACCTTTTCGACACCCTCTACCACGCGGTGGCCCTTGAGTCGGATGCTCGCCTGATCACCGCAGACGACCGCTACCACCGTAAGGTCAGGGCGCTGCCGGCCATTCAGCACCTGAGCCACTGGGATGGCTGAGCCAGCCAGTTGGGTGGACATGCGCTGTGCTGTCGCTCACGGCACGCAATTATGGGGACGGTATACTTGACTGCGTCTTGCTGCGAAGCTTTGGGCGATCCTGCTGTCCGGCTGGGTGTCGCGGCAGGGATGCCGCTCCCACGGCGGGCAGGCGCGCTCTGGGCACATCAATCCGCTACCGGCCCAACTGCACTCGGGGCACACCGGCGGGATCGGCAGTGAGCTGCCGCGGGCTCGTGCGCGGGGCAATTGACCGTCCGCCGGGTGGATGCTTGCGTTGGGTCCGAAGTCGGACGCTTGTCGGACCCCTGCGTCGCGGCCCCACTGGCGCTTGCATGCCGGCGCGTCAGTCGGGCAAGAAGCCCGCGGCCAGCATGTCGTCCAGTTCATACGGGCACTCGTGCGGGAAGGCGTCCTCCGCAAGGCCGGTTTCACGCGCGGCGTCGCGAACGGCCTTGGCGTAGATCTGGCCGGCGGCCTCGGCGAGCCGCGGCCGGAGGCTGGGACTGTCGAGCAGCAGCGCTTCGATCTCATCACGCTGATGATCGATGGCTCTCAACCAGCTCGGGCCGCGTTTGTCTGGCTGATGCTCCCACTTCAACAGGTGCATGATCAGCACCTGCAGGCGGCTCCGCAGCTGCCTGAGATCCCGCTTGCCCATGCTTTCGAGCTCCTCGGCGACATGCTCCGCATCCACCTCTGACAAGCGACCGCTGCGCAGCAGTTGCACGTTGTGGGTGATCCAGGCGAAGAAGTCTTGGTCGTAATCCGCGGAGATTGACATGGGGTGGATGTCGGTCGTTGCGAATCTGCGTGCCCACAGGTTAGCGCTGCGATTCGGCGGATGCCAGCTTCGTTGTGGGCCTGATCCGGGGGACGATCAGGGGGATGATCAGGGGAATGATCAGGGGGACGGTAACCTTAACTGGTGTGCACCTCGGGTTGCAGACGCTGCCTCCGTGTCCGGCTGGGTGTCGCGGCAGGGATGCCGCTCCCACGGGTCCGGGCGCTGTTGCGGCGCGCTCAACTGCTCTTGCCAGGTTCTCACCCTCCGTCTCATCCCAAGCTCGCCGCAGGCCGCCGCTTTGTGCCGCGTGATCGACAGTGGCCGACAGCATCTCCGAAAGGGCATGACTGAACGCCGCGGAGCTGTCGCCACCGAAGCTGTGCCCCAGCATGTGGCCATGCCCTGCCAGGCGGCGCAGGGGTTTTCGATGACCTTGCACGGCGGCAGCGCGATCTGCTCCAGCAGGTCGGGGAAGAGGGTCTTGACCACGGCTTCGAGAATCAGTAGCAGACCACGTTTCTGCCGCGAATGACCCCGCGCAGCTTGGTGCGGCACAAGGCCCAGTGATCCGCCACCGCCACCTCGCCTTGGCGCTCACCCGATCCTACCCGCGCCCGAGCGCAGACAGCTCGGCAGAGCGTCGCGGCGGCCACCAGCCCGGTGCGCCAGTCGAGCGGCAGCGGTCGCAGGGATTGGTCACGGCGGCGGGGTGTGCGGGCGGGCTTGCGCTCGCGTGACGCGTGCGCCGTGCCGGAAGCCGGGAGGTGAGGACGCGAGCGAGGGGTGGAGCGCGCCGCCGGCCGGCTGCCGCGGGGCCGGGTCGGCGGCGCGGCGCTGCCCGTGACGACGCCGGTCGCCGGTACGACCTTGATAGCGCGCTGACCACGGCCGTTGGGGTCGTTGCCGGCGCTGAACACCCAGCGGCTGCCTACCTGCGGCGCGCTGACTTGCGGCATGCGGAACGCGCGGCTGTCGCGGCTGAAGCCGCTCCGACGGGGGGGGCTCCAGAAGCGGCTTCAGTCCTGCTGCTCCGGTCCGATGAGCGCTTCTAGGCGGTCGGCGTCGAAAATGCCGTCGAGCCAGGCGTCGAGCTGGGCGATGGGCGCGGCCTGGATGCGTGCGACGGCCCAGTCGGGCAAGGGGCCGAAGCGTCGGGCCAGCAGCCGCCCAAGATCCTCTGCCTTACCTTCCGCCTTGCCTTCCGCTTTGCCTTCCGCTTTGCCCTCGGCAAAGATGCTCTGGTAGGCGCGGGTCTCTTGAATGGGGGTCGATGGGTTCAGCATGGCCCAAATCTCCTGCGCGGACAGGCCGCGAAAGCGTTCGAAAAACCAAAACTCCAAGACCTGCGACAACGCTTCGCGCGCCTCCTCGCTGAGCGGCGCGCCGCGGATGCGCTGCCAGAGGCTCGGTGCGCGGCGGCGCAGCTCGGCGTCGTCTTCGATCACCAGCGGCGCGAACACGGCGACAAAGGGGTTCTCGGGCTCGCGCTCCAGCCACTGGGGCAGAAACCGATCCAGCGCAACAATGCACAGCGGCCGCTCGCTGTCGTTGGCCCAGGCCGGCTGATCCGGGCGGTCGCGCTCGCGCAGCAGCACGCCGATGCCGAGCACTTCGCGCTCGGGAAACTGCTCGCCGTAGAGCCCCATCTTGGTGAGCAGGTTATACCAGGCCTTGGCCTGCGGCTGCCCTTGGAATTCAACCACGTACACTGGCCCGGCGTGCCCATCGGGCTCGAGAATCCCGTCCAGACGCCGCTCCAGGCTCTTGATGGTGAGGGAGCTGAAACGGTACTTACCCGAAAGCCTGTGTCCACCGGTCAGCACCCGAAAGGCTTCGGGGCCGGCCGTCAGGAAGATGTAGATGGGGTGGTCGGTCTTCATGTAACCGTTCACGGTGCTGAAACCTGCCATCGCCCCCGGCCCCCGCAGCCTGGGCCCAGGCTGTAGAATCCGCCAGGATCAGCACCTGCAGGCGGCTCCGCAGCTGCCTGAGATCCCGCTTGCCCATGCTTTCGAGCTCCTCGGCGACATGCTCCGCATCCACCTCTGACAAGCGACCGCTGCGCAGCAGTTGCACGTTGTGGGTGATCCAGGCGAAGAAGTCTTGGTCGTAATCCGCGGAGATTGACATGGGGTGGATGTCGGTCGTTGCGAATCTGCGTGCCCACAGGTTAGCGCTGCGATTCGGCGGATGCCAGCTTCGTTGTGGGCCTGATCCGGGGGACGATCAGGGGGATGATCAGGGGAATGATCAGGGGGACGGTAACCTTAACTGGTGTGCACCTCGGGTTGCAGACGCTGCCTCCGTGTCCGGCTGGGTGTCGCGGCAGGGATGCCGCTCCCACGGGTCCGGGCGCTGTTGCGGCGCGCTCAACTGCTCTTGCCAGGTTCTCACCCTCCGTCTCATCCCAAGCTCGCCGCAGGCCGCCGCTTTGTGCCGCGTGATCGACAGTGGCCGACAGCATCTCCGAAAGGGCATGACTGAACGCCGCGGAGCTGTCGCCACCGAAGCTGTGCCCCAGCATGTGGCCATGCCCTGCCAGGCGGCGCAGGGGTTTTCGATGACCTTGCACGGCGGCAGCGCGATCTGCTCCAGCAGGTCGGGGAAGAGGGTCTTGACCACGGCTTCGAGAATCAGTAGCAGACCACGTTTCTGCCGCGAATGACCCCGCGCAGCTTGGTGCGGCACAAGGCCCAGTGATCCGCCACCGCCACCTCGCCTTGGCGCTCACCCGATCCTACCCGCGCCCGAGCGCAGACAGCTCGGCAGAGCGTCGCGGCGGCCACCAGCCCGGTGCGCCAGTCGAGCGGCAGCGGTCGCAGGGATTGGTCACGGCGGCGGGGTGTGCGGGCGGGCTTGCGCTCGCGTGACGCGTGCGCCGTGCCGGAAGCCGGGAGGTGAGGACGCGAGCGAGGGGTGGAGCGCGCCGCCGGCCGGCTGCCGCGGGGCCGGGTCGGCGGCGCGGCGCTGCCCGTGATGACACCGGTCGCCGGTACGGCCTTGATGGCGCGCTGACCACGGCCGTTCGGGTCGTTGCCGGCGCTGAACACCAAGCGACTACCGACCTGCGGCGGTGATGACAGCGCTCAAGGCGTGACGGCGGGTGCGTGATCGGCCTTAGGGCGCAATAACAGGGACGGTATACAGAATGCGGGGCGGAGGCGAACCGGTCAATTAAGTATACCGTCCCCGTTTTTTGTCCCCGTTTTTTGGTCGGCTGATTGTCGCGGCAGGAATACCGCTCCCACGGCGGGCGTTCGGGATGCTGCAACAGCCCGGCTGTCCCTGTGGGTGTCAGTGCTCGTCGAGCACGTCGCTCAGGGAGTCGGCGTCGAGCACGCGTTCGGCCCAGCGTTGGAGCTGGGCGGCGCCAGCGCGCTGCAGGCGGGCGCGGGTGTCGTCGCTCAGGGGGCCGAAGCGTTTGCTCAGCAACATGGCCAGCATGTCGGCCTTGCCTTCAAGCGCGCCTTCCTGCTTGCCTTCCTGCCAGCCGATGCGGCGACCGATGCGTTCGACACTGGTGATGTAGCGCATTTTTCTGGCTCCTTCGTGGTCTTGAATGTCTTGCCAGAGCTGTTGCTCAAGATTCTCCGGCAGGCGCATCATCCAGTCCAGCACTGCGAACAGGTCGAGGATGCGCTGACGCCTCCAGCCGTGTTGGTAGAGCAATTCCACCAGCCGGCGCTTGAAGCGGTAGCGGGCGTTGGGGTCGCGGCGGGTGCGGGCGGTGTAGAGATGCGCGGCGGTGATGAGCGCGAAGGGGTTGGGGTCGCGCTCCAGCTGGTCGAGCCGGTCGGCGAAGTCGAGCAGCTTCGCCACCGGGAAGCGGAATCGGTGGTTGCAGCCCAGTTCCTCCAAGTCGAAACCGGCAGACTTCCAACCGGGGGTCAGGTCAGCCGATCAGGGGGACGGCAACCTTTTTTGGGCCGGGATCGAGAAGGGACTGAAGCAGGGGCGCGAGCAGGGCGAGCAGATCGGCTATCGCGAGGGCGAAGCAGACGGGTTGTACTGGCTCATCGAGAAGAAGCTCGGGGGCACCGCCGCCGACGACGTGCGCGCGCCTCTCGAGGCAGCCGACAGCGACAGCCTGCGGTTATGGTCCGAGCGCATCCTCACCGCGGCCAGCCAAGAGGCGGACTTTCGCTGAAAGACACAGGCTTGGCGGGCGGTGCAGGCCAGCTTGAAGCTTGCTGACGCCCGCTGCGACCTGAGGAACTGACGCTGCAGACCTTGCATGGAGTTGGGTACGCGGCGAACGATTGTCATCACCCAGGCTGCACAAGCCTCCCGAGCAACGCGTCCACCACGACGATCAGGCTGATCGCGCCGATGAGAAAGATGGTCCGACGGCGCAGGGCCGCCAGCAGGTTTTGCTCCATCGCGCGGAGGTCTTCGCGCAGACGCGCTGCCTGCTCGGGCGCACCTGTTTCAGGACTCGACATCGTGGCTGATGGCTCCACCAACTAGCTGAAGGGTAAACGAAATTCCCCTAGGTTGTCAGCTCTGACTGCCCGCGGCCTCGGCATCGGCCTTCGGCGGCGCATCCGACTTGGGCTTGGGCTTCGGCCCCGGCTTTTTGCGCATCAGCGACCGGCCGAGCCGCGCCTCCAGCGTCTGTACGAAGGTGTCCTGCCCCAGCGGTCGGCCGGTGCGCATGTGGGCATGGAGCTGGGCAGCGAAGGGGTCCTCGTCCGGCTCGGCGAGCAGGACATGCCATTGCGACACGCGCTCCAGCAGGGGCTGAACGTCCACCAGCTCGTCGTCGCGCCCCGCCAGATGCGCGCGGGCGCTGGACCAGGGCCAGTCCTCGGCCCGCTCACAGAGCCCGGCCCGCACCGGGTTGCGCTCGATGTAGCGGGCGGCAGCGATGAGGTGCTCTTCATCCATCACGAAGGAGTGGAAGCGCTCCTGCCACAGATGCCCCCGCCAGTCATTGCGCGAGTTGATGCGCCGGGTGTAGCGGCGGTGCGTCTCGGCGACGGCACAGCGCAGCCCGTCTTCGTGGTCCGGCACCATGATGAGGTGGACGTGGTTCGGCATCAGGCAGTAGGCCCAAACCCGGGTGCCGCAGCCGGCGGCGTGTGTGGCCATCAGGTGGCGGTAGGCCTTGTAGTCGTCGTCATCGAAGAAGGTCTGCTGGCCGCGGTTACCGCGCTGGGTGATGTGATGCGGCAGGCCGGGGGCGACGACGCGGGCGATTCTGGCCATGAGCGGGCATGCGGGTGGGGTCAGTGGTGAGTCCAGTATACTGTCCCCGCTCGTTGGGCGTCGAGCAGTTTTCCCACAGCTCGACGCGCCATGATCCGCGCCATTCCGGAAGCGCCTTGCCTAGGCTGATGACCAAGCGGCGCAGTGGGGCCTTGCCGAGCGCGTATGCGGCCAGCGCCGTCGAGCCTGTGCGTTCTCAGCGCGGATCGGCGCCGCAAACTGCCCGGGTGAGTCTTGGGCACCCGTTCGGCCTCACCTGTCACCCTCCGGAGCAGCCAATGAAACCCCATGCACCTTTGATCCACCCTGTGTCAGGGCGATCCACAGCAGCCGCGGCACTGGCCTGCACCACCCTGGCTTTGACCAGCATCGGCTGCGCACCGCGGCAGGAGGTGGCGCCCGCCGAGGAATGCTTCGATGCCAATGTCGAGCTGGTGGCACTGGGGGATGCGCAATACACCCGCGCAACGGCACGCACGCGCCAGGTGGACAGCATCATGCGCGACTATCTGGATGGCAACAACGCCCCGCCGGGTTGTGCCGTCGGCGTCGTCGTCGACAACGAGATCGAATTGCTCAAAGGCTATGGCCTTGCCGATCTTGCCACAAACACGCCGTATACCCATGCGACCATGCAGGGGGTCGGCTCCGTGTCCAAGACCATCACGGCCCTGGCAATCATGAAGCTGGTGGAGCAGGGCCATTTATCGCTGGACGACAGGGTCAATCAGCACCTGGACTTCCCGCACTTCAACCTGCTGGAGGTGACGGTGCGTGACCTTCTGGGCCACACCAGCGGTCTACCCACCTGGCCCGATTGGGAGCCGGCGCTCGACACCGAGCAGGAGCTGATTGGTCTCTACCCCTCGCTGGATCACCCGGGCATCAACCCGCGGCTTGTGCAGCAGGCCTACAACGCGACCGCGCTCCAGGCGTTGCCGAACGGGTCCGGCCGCTACTCCAATGCGGGGTATTCGCTGCTGGGTGCGGTGATCGACGCTGTGACGCATGCGCCGAATTTCCCCGGGCGCCGTGGCTATGAGGCCTACACCTGGTGGAACGTGGGCCTGAAAGAGGGCGTGATCACCGGCCCGACCATGATCAGCCTCTGCCTCGACACCTACTGGCGCGAGGACGACATCAGAAATCTGGCCACCGGCTACGATACGGACGGCGTCACTGCCTATCCCAACCTCGTCAACCCGGACGGAGGTCCGGGCGGCTGGCGCGGACCCGCCGGCGGCTGGGCGATGACCATCGGCGACCTGACCCGGCTGATGATCGGCATACACACGCATCGCTTCGTTTCGCCCGAGCTGCGGGCGGAGATGATGGCCCCCGACATCCTGCCGCCCAGCGGCGCGCACCGTTTCGGCCTGGGGGTCTGGAAGCTCGACAACCTGGGCCGCCCGAGCTTCATGCACGGCGGTAACATCGATGGCTTCACCGCGCGCTACACCTTCTGGCCGGATGAGGAAGTGGGCGTCGCGCTCATGTGCAATCGGCGCGATGCCGGCCGTTTCCGCCAGTTGACCAACGACATCGCAGCGCGCTTTCTGGCGGACGACGGCATTGCCGATGCAGCACCGGCGGCAGACGCGCAGCCCGCGCAGACGCTGCCCGCGGCCCGTGTGGTCGAAGCCGTGCTGGCCCAGGCGGCCGGCGGCGCCGACACGGGCGGACTGCTCTCCACCGCGCAGGGCCAACGCATCCTGGAGCACCTGCAGGCGCGCAACCTTGGCAGCGCAATCACCATTGCCGAATCGCTGCTGCCAAGGCTCGAGCGCAACGCCGCCGAGCCGTCGCCCCTCTCGGGCAGCCTGGAGGAGGCCCCGTGACGCCCTAATGCGGGAACAGCAATACGGGGACGGTAACCAATACGGGGACGGTAACCTTAATTCTTACCGGACGCTCGCGCTGGGGCAGCATCGCGGCCGTCGCGAGTCCGACGCAGTTCAGGATAACGTCCCCGCAACTGTCCCCGGACTTAATACGGGGACGGTAACCTCAATTGGCGCTGCGGCGCAAAAGTTAAGTATCACGTCCCCGTAATTGTGCGGCGCTGCGGCCCGAAGTTAAGTATAACGTCCCCGTAATTTTCCCCGTAATTGGTTTACGGCTGTTGCGGTTGTTGCGCTTTGAGGCGGTTCAGGAAGCCGGTGGCCTGGCCGCTTGGGTCCGGGAAGCGGTCCAGGTAACGCTCGCCCCAGCGGATGGCGGCGTCGGTGTGGCCTGCCTCGGCGTTGATGGTCACCAGGGCCAGGGCGATGTCGCGGTCGTTGGGATGGCGGTCGGCGGCAGCGGCGAGGGTGGCGAGTGCTGCGTCCGGGTCGCCTGCGGCCTCCTGCGCCAGCGCGTGCACATAGGCGTAGCGGGGCCGCTGCGGCGCAAGCTCGGCGGCGCGGGCGAGGGCTGCCACCGCCGCCGGCAGCTGCCTGGCCCTGATCTCCAGCAGGCCCAGGGCGTGCAGCAGGGCCGGATCGGCCGGCGCCTTGGCGAGTCCGTCTTCGAGCACCCGGCGACCCGCACTGTCCTGCCCGAGCGCCCGGTACAGGTCGGCGAGGTTGGCATAGGCCGGCGTGAAGCCAGGCTCCAGCGTCATGGCCCTGCGATAGGCGGCTTCGGCTGCGGTGCTGTCGCCGAGCAGCGCCTCCAGCAGGCCCAGATTGAGCCAGGACTCGGCCCGGTCGGCGTTGACCCGCCGGATGGCACGGTACTCGGCGAGGGCCGGTGCCAGCGCCCGCTGCATGGGGGATTTGCGCCCGGGGATGTTCGCCTCCAGCCGCGCGAAGCTCGCCAGCGCGCGGGCGGCGTCCACGCGCACCAGCCGCACCGGGTCCGCCACCAGCATGAGCCCGATGCGCACGGCGGCATCCGGCGACAGGCGCTCCAGGGCGCGGGCGGCGGCGGCGCGCAGCAGCGGCGAGTCGGCCATGGCCGCGTCCGCCAGCAGCCGCGGGTCCGGCGCCGCGGGCTGACCCGCGAGCAGGTCCACGGCCGTGGCGCGGACGATGGCGGGGGCGTCGGCATCGGCGATCAATTCGGCGAGCTGTTCGGCAGCCTCGGGCGCGCCCTCGCGCCCGGCGTGCAGCGCCGTTGCGTAATGCTTGGGCCGCGCCGGCTCGGCGTACCAACTGTCGATCTGCGCCGCCGCCCAGGCCGGGGTCTGGTCGCTGTGGCAGCCGTTGCAGGCGTTGGGGGTGCCGAGCGCCACGGACAGGTCCGGCCGCGGGATGCGCAGGCTGTGATCGGCGCGGTCGTCCACCACCATGTAGGTGCGCTCCGGCATGTGGCAGTCCACGCAGGCGGTGCCGCTGCCCTTGGTGCCCGGTGGGTCCGGCAGCGGATGATGGTGGTGCGCGGCGACGCCGTAGCGGCTGGACGCGTGGCAGCGGGCGCAGACCGCGTTGCCGGGCGCCCGCAGCGCCAGCGAGTGCGCGTCGTGGCAGTCGGTACAGGTGACGCCCTGCTGGTGCATCCGGCTCTGCAGGAAGGCGCCGTGCACGAAGACCTCGTCCAGGATCTGCCCATCCGCGTGGTAGAGCCCCTCCCCCAGCAGCGCCAGGCGATGGGTGTCCGCCAGCGGCACGTCCGGCGTGTAGTCGGCGTGGATCTGGCCGCGGCGGGCGTGGCAGCGGGCGCAGGTATTCAGCGACGCATGGCTGCTGCGGGCGGGCTCGCGGCGCGGCAGCCCGGTGCCCTGGTCGATGGTCCAGTGCCCGCCGTCGCGGTCCATGAGGTCCACCACCAGCCCCTTGTCTGCGGTCCAGGCATCTGGCGCACCGCCGGCGGCGGCCTGCGCCTGGGCGACATGCCTGGCGCCGGGTCCGTGGCAGGCCTCGCAGCCCACGTCGATCTCGGCCCAGGTGGTGGCGTAGCTGTCTGTGTCGGCGTCGTAGCCTTTGCTAAGCGCCGTGGAGTGGCATTCCGCGCACTGGTAGTTCCAGGTCTGGTCGCGTGCGGTCCAGTGCAGCGGATGCGTGTGGTCGTAGTCGCCCTCGGCCGGATACAGGTGAAACCAGCGCTGGCCACCGTCGGCGGCCGGGCGTGTGTCCCAGGCGATGCCGAGCGCCTGCAGGCGCCCGTTGGGAAAGCGGATCAGGTACTGCTGGAGCGGCTCCCAGCCGAAGGTGTAGGCGATGCGGTAGTCCCGCAGCTCGCCGTCCGGTCCGTCTGTGTGCACCCAATAGCCGCCGTCCTTGCGGTGGAAGCGGCTGGTGACGCCATGGGCCGTGAAGCTCGCATTGTCGAAGTCCCCGCGCACCGTGTCGGGCGTCGCCTCGGCCATGGCGAGGTCGTGGTGGGAGCCGCGCCAGGCCGCGAGCGCATCGGCATGACAGTCGCCGCAGCGGGTGCTGCCGACGTAGCCCGCGTCCGCCGGACGTGCGGCCGGCCCGGTGGCGTGCGCCGTCGCGGAGCCGGCCGCCGGCTCCGGTGCTGCCCAGGCGCCCGGGGCCGACAGAGCGAGCATCGCAGCGCCGAGGCGCAGCACGAGGCTCATGACGGGCCAAAGCCGCGCCCGGCACCCATGCACTGTGCGTCTCTCAGGCACCCGTCGCCCGCCGTCAGGAGTCCGTCGCATTGAGCGCCTCGTCCGGCCAATAGCGGCTGCCGGTGAGGCCGGCGGCGACCTTCCAGCCCTGCTTGGTGAGCACGAAGACGGCACGCCCGTCCTCGAAGCCGAGCGCCATGCGGTCCAGCTTGTCGCCGGCCATGGTGGTGGCCTCGGCGGTGGCGTCGAGCCCCTGGGTGACGAACTTGTTGTACGCAAAGGGCGTCTCGAACAGGATCACGAACTGCGTATCGAAGCCGCCGAAGCCGAGCCGCACGCCGACGCCGGCGCTGGCCATGCGCATATAGGTGCGCTCCCCGGTGTCGTTGTCCACGGCGACGCCGCGCCCGTAACCGCCGGCGAGCCCGAGCTTCACCTGGCGGGTGTCGAACACGGCGTAGCCGTAGCTCGCCCCCACCAGTGGGGCCACGTCTGGGCGCTCCCGGAGCAGGCGGTCCAGGGTCTCGGCGGCCATCAGGTCCAGCTTGGCGCGGGTGGCGGCGGGGGTGTCCGCATCGCCCAGATCCTCTGCCGTTTCCGCCGCCGTGGTCTTGACGCTGTCCACCGCCTTTTTGCCCAGGGCTTCGGTGGTCCGGGCCGCATCGCCGGCGGCCTTGCCCACCGTATCCGTGACCTCCCCGGCCACCTCGCCCGCCTTGCTCGCGGCCGCCGCGGCCTTCTCCTTGAGGCCGTCGAGCATGGATTGCGCCGCGAGCAGCGGCGACAGGCAGGCACAGGCCAGAGCGAATGCGAGCGCCGGCGCGGCCGGGGAGCGTCGGCGCGGGGGCAGCCGCGGAGTGATAGGCATGGGTGTTGACTCATGATCGATTCGGGAAGACGGGCGACAGCTTAGCGCGCCGTGCGGGGGTCTGCGCAGGATTGCGCAGGACGCGGGAGAAAGCATCCACGAATTCAGTATAACGTCCCCGTATTACCGAGAGAAAGCATCCACGAATTCAGTATAACGTCCCCGTATTACCGAGAGAAAGCATCCAAGAATTCAGTATAACGTCCCCGTATTACCGTCGGTGGACACCATCAGACAATTAAGTATCACGTCCCCATAACAGTTGACGCTAATTAGGGGACGTTATACCTAATTCGGCGCTGATACGGGGACGTTGTATGTCATTCGTTCGCGCGTTACTGAGCGTCCCAGATCTTGTCAGCACTGAACCGCAGGGCGACCCTGAAAAGACCGGAATTTTGGAGCTGCGAAGTACGCGAAAGACGCGAAAAGGGATGATTCAGCGGCCTGCTCGGGCGTTTTCGCGCATGGCGTCGATGTCCTGATGGGGACCGTCGGCACTGGCCATCGGGCCGGTCATCAGCTTTTCCCTTTCCATCGACTCAGGGATTCCGTCAGACTTGCGGGTGCTCGCGGAAATCCCGCATACCCCTCTATCGGCGAGGTTGCTACCGTCGGTTGATGGGGGCGGCCGCGGAGCCGTGTCCACCTCGCGTACCGGCACAGGCGCGGGGCAACCCGTTGGCCGGATTCCCTGGCAGCGTATCGCAGGCACCCCGGCGGCTGTAGCCAACGGCGGATAACCTGATTCGGTTCGCCGCGCAGACCATCATAACCACAGTCGCGCGCGGTACCCGACCCAGCGGGGTATGCCCGGATGCGCGACAGATCTCTCCTTCTCCTGCCCACCGCCGGCGGCGCCGACCGCCTTGAGGCCGTGACCGGCGCCTGCACCGCGCTCGGCTACGCCGTCAGTATCAGCTCGCTGGAGTCATTGAGCGCGAGCCCACCCGCCGCGCCGCTTCTGGTGCTCGCCGGCACCCCTGACACTGCACTGGCCGAACGGCTCCACGCGCTTTGCCGGCCGCGGGGGATTCCCGCCCTCGCCGTCCTGGTGGGTGGTCACCCAGGCTGGGGCGACCGCCTCGCGGAGCTCTGCTGCGATTGTGTGCGCTGGCCCTGCGAGCAGCCGGAGCTCGATTTCCGGCTCGCCCGCCTCTGCCGCCAACTGCCGGAGCCCGCGGCGGACGCGCTGGACCCGGCGCTGGCGGGGCTGCTGGCGGAGCTCAACCTCATCGGCCGCGCACCCGCCTTCAACCGGGCCATGGCCGTGCTGGGCCGTATGCTGCCCTGTGCGGCGCCGGTGCTCATCGAGGGCGAGACCGGCACCGGCAAGGAGCTGGCGGCGCGGGCACTGCATTATCTGGGTCCGCGGGCCGGCGGGCCCTTCGTCGCCGTCAACTGCGGTGCCCTGCCCGACCAGCTGCTGGAGAACGAGCTCTTCGGCCACGCCCGCGGCGCCTACACGGACGCCAAAACCGCCAGCGCCGGCGCCATCGGCGATGCCGCCGGGGGTACGCTGTTCCTGGACGAGATCGAGACCCTCTCGCCCAAGGCCCAGGCAGCCCTGCTCCGGTTCCTGCAGGAGCACGAGTACCGTCCCCTGGGCAGCAGCCGCACGCTGCGCTCCGACGCCCGCGTGGTGGCCGCCAGCAACGCGGACCTGCGCCGCCTGAGCACGGGCGTCGGCTTTCGCGCCGACCTCTACTTCCGCCTGGATGTGCTCGCGCTGCGCCTGCCGCCGCTGCGCGAGCGCGTGACGGACATCCCGCTGCTGGCACGCCACTTCATCCACCGCTTCTGCGCCGAGTACGGACTGCCCGCCCGGGAGCTCGCCCCCGCCGCCCTGCCGGTGCTCGCCGCCCACCCCTGGCCCGGCAACGTGCGCGAGCTTGAGAATCTGATTCACCGCAGTGTGCTGCTCGCCGACGGGGCGCTCGTCTTCCCACAGCCGGCGGCCGGTGAGGCGATGCCATCGGTGTCCGCCGCCCCCACCCAGGAGCCCTTCGCCGTGGCCAAGGCCCGCGCCATCGAGGCCTTCGAGCGCAGCTACCTCACCGACCTGCTCCAGGCCACCGGCGGCAACGTCTCCGAGGCCGCCCGCCGCGCAGACAAGGAGCGCCGGGCGCTGGGCAAGCTCCTCAAAAAGCACGCCATCGACGCCGGACCCGCCCGCAGCTGAATCCGCGTCACACCCATCCGGGTCACCTGCACCCCGCCCTGGGTCGCTTCCGACCCAGGCCCCGGCACCCGGCGCTGCAGCACCTCGACAGCGGGCTTTCGACTGGCTTCAGAACCAGCAGACACCGGGCACGGCTCGCTCCGGCAGGTCGGGTTACGCCCTGACAGGCTGATCCGACCTACCCGCCTGCCCGCCTCGCGCCGGACGCAACAGAGATTCGCGCCGGCGTGCCTGGGCCCGACCCCGAGGCCCCTGCGCCCTGGGTCACTCCGGACCCACAGGGGCGACGCCGACTGCTGCTAAGCCATTGTTCTGCTTCACCTGGGCAGATTGGCAAAGCGCTTGCTCATACCCGACCCCAAACGCTCGCCACGGAGCCCGCGCCCAGCAGAGATGAGCAGCGACGACGAGGACGCGGTGGCGGCCCTTGCGGAAGAGATCGCCCGCTACCTGGCCGCCAACCAGGGCGCGCGGGACACGGTGGACGGCATCACGCGCTGGTGGATCGCCCGCCAGCGCCTGCTGGAGACGAGGAGCATGGTGGAGAAGGCATTGCGTCACCTGGAGGCCCAGGGCCGTGTGCGCCCGCAGCGCAACGCCGGCGGCGAGCTGGTGTACGGCGCCGTCGCCCCGGGCGGGGATGCGGCGGACCCGGACGCGTCGGGAGCCGATGATGCCGGCGCGGACGGCGCCGAAACCCCGGACCGCGACGCCTGAGGTCCAACGCAATGGCGTCCTTCCAAGGGGTGCACGGCGCGGTGACCGCGCTCGCGGACCGGCTCACCGCCCGCCTGCCCGAGCCCTGGCGCAGCGGGAGCACCACCGCCCGGGTGACCGTGCTCGGCAGCGCCGACCTGAGCGAAGCCCTGAGCGGCAACCAGCTCGGCCTCTACCTGTACCGCATCGCCGTGGACCCGCACGGGCGCAACCGGCGCACGCCGGCGCCCGGCCCCGCCGGTGTGGGCGCCG
Source organism: uncultured Thiohalocapsa sp. (assembly GCF_913063425.1). Lineage (GTDB taxonomy): Bacteria > Pseudomonadota > Gammaproteobacteria > Chromatiales > Chromatiaceae > Thiohalocapsa. The sequence continues at coordinate 20,787 of NZ_CAJXYK010000051.1, read as the reverse complement.
AGCCCGACCGGGAGCTGCCGGTGAATCTGCACCTGCTGCTCATCGCCAATGCCGCCAGCGCCGCGCTGGAGGCAGACCTGCTGGCCTGGGCCATGCTGGAGATCGCCAACGAGCCGCTGCTGGACCTGGCGGCCCTCGTCGAGCACGACGCCGAATGGCGCAGCGCCGAGCAGGCGAGCATCGCCCCCGAGGACATCAGCATCGAGGACCAGATGCGCATCTGGGACCGCCTCGGCGCGGACTTCACCCTGTCCGCGGCCTATGTCATCCGCACCCTGCAGCTGCGCCTGCGCCCGGACGCCACCAGCCACGGCCCGGTGCGCTCGCGGGTCTTCCCGTCCGGGACCGTCTGAGGGCTGCACCGCCATGGACACGAAGGTCCAGGTCCTGGAGACCAACATCCTCCACGCCGACGGCGCCCTGCTGTGGCTCGACGCCACCAGCGGCGACCCGGACGACCCGGAGACCCTGGCGCCGGTGCGCGAGCCCCTGGCCGTGACCCTGAGCACCTATCCACGCGACCTGCGCTGGCGCGCCAAGCCCGGGCAGCTGGTGCTCTGGCGCCGGCCCGCCGGACCCCCCGCTGCGTCCATCGTGGACGGCGTCGCCAGCGAGGCCGAGCGCGCCCGCCCGGCGCTCACCCCCTACCGCGTCGCCGGCACCGCGGCGGACCCGGCCGGGCGCTTCAACCCGCTCGCCTTCGACCTGGACATCACCGGCGACGCGGGGCAGCCGCTGCTGCTCTACCGCTCGCCCGTCGGCGCCATGGTGCCCGCCGGCAACACCGTTACCGGCGGCGTGCTCGTCGGCCGGCTGGTCTTCGAGCAGACCGGCGACCCGGCGCTGGACGGCACCCCCGCGCGCTGGGCGCGGCTGCGGCTCGACGTGACCCTGGTGCCGGCGGACGGCGACAACCCCGCGCAGGTACGCGCCTTCGTCGCCCAGGCCGACGCCCACGGGGACTTCCGGCTGCTGCTCAGCCGGCTGCCCGCGCTGCCGGACGGCGTGCCGAGCTATACCGCGAGCCTCAGCGCCACCGCGCCGACCGGTGCAGCGCCGGAGGCACCGCCCGCCGCGGGCTTCGCGGCCATGCGCCTCGGCAGCACCCGGGCGCCCTTCGCGCTGGCCGCGGCGCTGGCGCTCGATCTGGTTCCCGGCGGTGTCGCCCGGCTCGACTCCGCCGCGCGCACCCACCTGGCGGTGGCACCCGCCTGACCTCAACCGATTCGCCCGCCGCGCCACGCATCAGGAGACCAAGGCCATGCCCGAGTACCTCGCCCCAGGCGTCTTCGTAGAGGAAGTCAGCTTCCGCTCCCGCTCCATCGAGGGCGTGGGCACCAGCGTAGCCGCCATCGTCGGCCCCACCCGCTCCGGCCCGTTGCGCGGCAGGCCGGAGGTCTGCACCAGCTTCGCGGACTTCGTGCGCATCTACGGCGACGCCGAGGACCTGAGCCTGAGCGGCAATGCGATACTGAACCACACCGCCATCGCCGCCCGCGCCTTCTTCGACAACGGCGGCAAGCAGCTCTACGTGGCCCGGGTGGTTGCCGGCGTCAACAGCACCGATGCGACGAGCGCCGGCAGCAGCGCCGATGCGGCCACTGCGACGGACGCCAACGGCGTGGTCACCTTCACCAGCCGCTTCCCCGGGGCGCGCGGCGACTTCACCCTGGAGCTGCGCTGGCGCGACAGCGAGAACCTGCTCAGGCGCGAGCGCACCACCACGCCCGCCGACGGCGAAGTGCTGTTCCTGGACGCCACCGGGCTGCCGCAGGAGATCCGTGCCACCGGCGTCGCCGGCGACGTGCCGCCGGCGCGCTTCCCGATGGACTTCCGCGGCCTGGTGCGCCGCAACGGCGACCATTACGACATCGTGGACAACCTGGCGGAAATCACCGCCGCCTCCGGCAGCACCACGCCGGATCAGCTCGCCCCGGACGGCGCCACCGAGGGCCGGCTCATGGCCGCCGGCGTCGCCGCCGCCAGCACCACCTTCACCCGGGTCTACGCCCGCCAACCCACCACGGGTCCGCTCGCGGACGGTGATGCCGCCGAGATCACCCTCACCGACGAGACCGACCTGTCCGCGTTCACGGGCGCCGCCCACTGGGGCACGCTGCGGCAGCTGCGCGGCACCATCGACGCCGCCGGCACGACCTTCACGGTGCTGGCGGACCTGAATCAGGGCGTCGCCGACGACATCCCCCTGCGCCTCGCCGCCTTGGCGGCGGAGCCCGGCGCCGCCGCCGCGGTGATGGTGAAGCGCGGCTTCGACATCGACGTGCGCCTGGCGGACCCGGGCGACGAGCCGGACGACGAGCAGGGCGAGATCATCCACAGCTACACCGGCATGAGCACCGCACCGGACGGGGCCGACAGCATGCCCGCGGTGATGCCGGCGACGCCGGAGCGGCGTCTGGACGCCCTCACCGCCCCCGTGTCCTGCACCATCGCGGAGACCCTGAACGGCTCCCCGGTCACCGGCGCCGACGTGCTCGCGGCGCTGGAGAGCCTGTTCGAGGACGCCTTCCTGGACCCGCCCGCCACGGTCGCCGCCGGCCCGCGCTGGCTCATCCGCATGGGCGCCGGCGCCGCCAACGGCAGCCCGGGCAGCGACGGCGACACCCCCGGGGGCACGGACTACGCAGGCGAGGTGGACGAGGTGCAGGGCAACACCGGCCTCGCCGCGCTGGAGGACATCGAGGACATCGCCATTGTCATGACCCCGGCCGCAGCGGCCCATGCCGACAGCCACCAGCAGGTGGTGGCGGCCATGCAGGCCCACTGCCGGCGCATGCGCTATCGCATCGGCATCGTCGATGCGCAGGAGGGCATGGCCCTGTCCGAGGTGCGCGAATTCGCGGGCAATTTCGACGACTCCCGGCTCGCGCTCTACTACCCCTGGGTGGTTACGGCAGACCCCACCGGGCGCCGCCCGACCATCACAGTGCCTCCGGGCGGCTTCATCGCCGGCGTCTATGCCAACACCGATGTCACCCGCGGCGTGCACAAGGCCCCGGCCAACGAGGTCGTCATCGGCGCGCTCCGGTTCGCGCAGGACATCAACCAGTTCCAGCAGGAGCTGCTGAACCCCAACGGCATCAACTGCCTGCGCTCCTTCCCCGGGCGCGGCCACCGGGTCTGGGGCGGGCGCACGCTCTCCAGCGACCCGGAATGGCAGTACGTCAACGTGCGGCGCTACTTCCTGTACCTGGAGCGCTCCATCGACGTCTCCACCCAGTGGGTGGTGTTCGAGCCCAACGGCGAGCGCCTCTGGGCCAATGTGACGGCCACCGTCGAGGGCTTCCTCTACAACGAGTGGTTCAACGGCCGCCTGCTCGGCGGCTCCGCCAAGGCCGCCTTCTTCGTGCGCTGCGACCGCAGCACCATGACCCAGAACGACCTCGACAACGGCCGCCTGGTGTGTCTGGTGGGCGTCGCGCCGCTGCGGCCGGCGGAGTTCGTGATCTTCCGCATCGGCCAGAAGACGGCGGACGCCTGAGGCCCAGCCTGAGCGCAAGCCCGAGAGCAAGCCTGGGAGCAAGCCCGAGAGCACGCCTTAAGACCCGACCGGCCGACCGAGCCCGCACAGGACCCAACCGGAGCGCACCATGCCCATTCAACGCCCCACCCCCTATTCCGCCTTCAACTTCCTGGTGGCCCTAGGCGACGGCACCGAGGCCGAGGTGATCGGCGGCTTCGCCGAGGTCTCGGGCCTCAATGCCGAGGTCACCATCGCCGAGTACCGCAACGGCAATGTGCCGGTGAACTATGTCACCAAGATCCCCGGTATCCACAAGGCCGGCGACGTGACCCTGAAGCGCGGCGTCATCGGCGCCCAGAACATCTACGACTGGCTGGAGCAGATCCGCGGCGGCGCCGTGGACGCCAAGCGCTCCGTGGAGGTGCGGCTGCAGGACGAGAGCCAGAGCCAGACGGTGGTCACCTGGCGCCTGCTCGGGGCCATGCCCATGAAGTACACCGGTCCGACCCTCACGGCCAAAGGCGGCACCGACGTGGCCATGGAAGAGCTGGTGCTGGCCGTGGAGACCATCGAGCAGCTGTGACCGGCACCGCGGACATGGACCTCATGGCCGGCCGGGTCCGGCTCACGCCGCGCCCGGCGGACGCCGCGGGCTCGGTGCTGCCGGCCTGCTTCATCGGCCACTGCCCGGGGCGGGTGCGCCCCGAGCGGCTGCGCCCCCGGGCGCGCGCGGCGCTGCGCGACATCGGCTTCGGCGCCGCCGTGGACCATCTGGACGCGGCGCATCCGCCCGGCCCTGCGGCGGCTCCGCCGGCAGCGCCCGGCGCAGCCTCGACGGGCGAGCTGGATGCGGCCACCCGCGCCCGGCTCAGCGCCCTTAAGCACCTGCCGCTGCCGCTGCGCGCCGCGGCGGAGCTGACCGATCTCTTCCCGGACGCCGCCACGGCCACGGCCGGCCATCCGAGCACCCTCGGCGGCAGCGGCGCCTGGCTGCCCCAGGCGGTGGCGGACTTCTTCGCCAACGGCGGCGAGCTGCTCTGGGTCATCGTCGTGCCGGAGGCGGAAGGTCGCGGCGGCTTCTTCGGCCTGCCGGAAGCGGCCCTCGCCGACCCGGACGCGGCCCACCCGTCCGCACCCCTGCCGCTGCACATGCCGCTGGCCCTGCGCGGGCTGGGGCTCGCGCTGGCCATCCCGGACATCGGCATCCTGGCCCTGCCGGACCTGGAGCGCCTTCAGGTGCCGCCCACCCTCGCGGGGCCGCCCCGGGTGCGGCTGCCGAACCCGGCGCCCCGCTTCCTGCCCTGCAGCGTGCGCCATGACGACGGCCACCGCGAGCGCCGCCACGGCCCGGAGATGGTCTCCCCGACCCCGCCGCTGCCCACGCTCACCCTGCTCGGCGCCGTCGCCGGGGCGCTGGCGGACTATCGCCCGGACCTCATGTGCCTCTACACCCTGCCGCTCGCCGCCGCCGGCACCCACCGGGACCCGGTGCCGCAGCCGGCGGCCCTGGCGCAGCTCGCGGCGCGAGCAGGATCCGGCTGGTCCCGGGGCCGCCGGCTGCAGCTGCTCTGGCCCTATCTGCGCGACGCCGACCTCGGGCTGCGCAGCGCCGTGGGCGTGGTGGCCGGCGCCCAGGCCCAGGTGGCGGCCAGGCTCGGGCCCTGGCGCTCCGCGGCCGGCATGGCGCTGGTGAGCGCCGGGAATCCCTACCCGCCCGTGGCGCGGGAGCAGGCGGCGGCGCTGCGCACCAGCCCCGGCGTCGGCGTGCTGCACCAGCGCGGCGGCAGCCTTGAGCTGGAAGACGAGCGGCTCCTGGTGCCGGCGCTGCACCCGACGGATGCCGTGGGCCGCACCGCCCCCGGTTGGCGCTCCGGTGAGGTACAGCGGTTCCTCGGCTGGCTTCAGCGCCGCCTGAGGCGCCTGGGCGAGGCCCTGGTTTTCGACGCCGACCCCGATGACCCACGGGTGCCGCTGCTGCTGGAGCGCTTCTGCCGCAGCCTGCACGACCGCGGCGCCCTGCGCGGCGCCCAGCCCCGGGACGCCTTCAGCATCCGCCCGCTGCGCCCCGTCGGCGGTGCGCCGCCGGGTGTGCTGGGCTACGAGCTGGAGCTGGCGCCGGCCTTCCCGCTGGACCGCGTCCGGCTCACCTTCGTCAACCAGGCCGGCAGCTGGGGACCGGCGTCTGGGGGGCCGGCGTCTGGGGGGCCGGCGTCTGGGGGGCCGGCGTCTGGGGGGCCGGCGTCTGGGGGCCGGGGCGCAGTCGGTGCCGACGGGCGCCCGGCGGCGGCGGCCTGACCGGCGCAGGGGAGCACAGCCATGACGCCCTTCATCCCCTTCCGCTTCCGGGTGACGCTCTTCGCCGCCGACGAGGCCGCTGCACCCACCGCCGCGGCCACCCGCAGCGCCGCCGCCGGGCGCACCACCAATGTCCTCTGCGGCGGCGCCTTCAGCGAGGTGAGTGGGCTCGAGGCCACCATGGAGCCGAAAACGGTCCAGGAAGGCGGGCGCAACTGGGGCGAGGTGCAGCTGCCCGGGCGCACCAAGTTCTCGCCGGTCATTCTCAAGCGCGGCGTCACCACGCTGAACGACCTCTGGGCCTGGTTCGACGTGGTGAGCCGCCAGGCCGATTACGACTACCGCATGGTGGGCGTCATCGAGGTGCTCGGCAACGCCCCGGGCGCAGATGCCGGCCTCACCACGGCGCCGAGCCCGGAGACCGTCATGCATTGGACCCTGCTGAACGCCCTGCCCATCAAGTTCAAGGGGCCGGACCTGTCCGGCACCGCCAACCAGGTGGCCATCGAGGAGCTGCACCTGGTGCATGAAGGGCTCGAGCTGACGCGGCCCGTCTGAGCCGAATCCAGAGCGCGACACAGGAGGCGACACCAAGATGCCGGACCCCACCCGCGCCAAGCTGCTGCCCGTGAGCGGGCCCACGGACCAGGGCAACCCGAGTCAGGCCGTGGACGTGCAGTTCAATCCGGACTCGCTGAAGGTGAGCCTGGCCAACTCCCTGTCCGCCAACGACAAGAGCAAGAACGGCAACGCCGCCCAGTACCTGGACAAGAGCGCCGGCACGCTCACGGTGGAGCTGGTGTTCGACACCAGCGCGGAGGGCACCGACGTGCGCCGGCGCACCGGCGTGCTCTACGAGCGCTTCATGCAGCCCGTGGAGGAAGGCAGCAAGCTCAAGGCGCCGTCGCGCTGCCTGTTCCAGTGGGGGGCCTTCGAGTTCGTCGGGCTCATGCTCAGCATGGACGAGACGCTGGACTTCTTCTCGTCCACCGGCCTGCCGCTGCGCGCCACGGTGTCGCTCAAGCTCCAGCAGGACCGCTACCAGCCCCGCGCCGGCAGCGCGGACGCGCCGGGCGCCGGCGCTGACCCGACCTTCGCCGATGTCAGCACCCAGGCCCCGGACTGGAGCCCGCCCGTGCCCAGCACGGACTGGCGCAGCACCGCCGCCTTCAACGGGCTGGAGTCGCCCCGGGATGCCATGGGCCAGGGGCTCAGCCTGCCGGGGGTGCAGCCCACGGCGGCCCTGGGCGGCAAGTTGGGGCTGTCGGTGAAGGCCGGCGCCGCCGTCGGCGGGGCCGGCTTCAGCTTCGGCGCGTCCGGCGCCATCGGCACCGGCATCGCCGGCGCCTTCTCCACCGCCGGGCTGTCCGCGGGCGCTGGCGCCAACTTGAGCGCCGGCATCGGCGGTGGTCTCAGCGGGTCAGCGAGCATCGACGCACGCGCCTCCCTCACCGGCCAGCTCAGCGCCGCTGCCGGCCTCGGCGCCGGCCTCTCGGCGGGCGCCTCAGCCGGACTGGGCGCGGGTGCCGGCGCGGGTCTGGGTGGCAGTCTGGGTGCTGGCCTCACGGCCGGCGCCGGTGCCTCGGCCTCAGCCGGCGCCGCGTTCGGCGCGTCTGCCGACGCATCCCTGGGCGCATCCGGGGGCGCATCAGCGGGCGCCTCCGCCGGGGCCGACCTGCGCGCCTCCGCATCCACCAGCGTCGGCTTCGACTGACGGGAGCCCTGCCATGCCCATTCTCATCGACGAGCTGGACCTGGAAGTCACCGGCGGCGGGGAGCCGGAAGGCGACCCGGACCCCCTCGGCGCCCTGACACCGGCGACGCCCGAGGAGGAGCAGGTCCTGCGCCTGCTGGCGCTGGCCGAAGAGCGCCGCGCGCGCCTGCTCACCGACTGATCGACCTAAGCGAGAGAGCCCCCATTCGCCATGCCCGACCCCGCCTACACCAGCGCCAGACCGCGGCTCAAGGTCGCCGGCACGGAGCGCGCCGACCTCGCCGACGCGCTGCAGGGGGCGACGCTCAACCTGCCGCTGCACGGCATGGCCCACGGCGAGCTGCTGCTCAACTTCTTCGGCGCCGGGCCGGAAGACGACGCACCCGACTTCCGCTTTCTGGACATCGCCCTGGGCGACCGGGTGCAGGTGGCCTTTGGCGAAGACGCCGAGCTGCGCGTCTTCGACGGCGAGCTCACCGGCATCGAGGAGCGCTACGGCGACGGCGCCCCGCGCCTGGTGCTGCTGCTGCAGGACCCGCTGCATCGCCTGGCCCGGGCGCGCGCACCTATGGTCTACGCCGCCACCGATGCCGACACCCTGGTGCGCACGGTGGCCGAGCGCCATGGACTGGAGCACGACGTGGCCGTCTCCGCTGTCGCCGCCGACTGGCACCAGCTCACCGAGAGCGACCTCGCCTTTCTGCTGCGGGTGCTCGGGCCCTTCGGCGTGGCGCTGCGGGTGCACAACGGCATCCTGCGCGCGCGCCCGGAGGCGCCGGACCCGGAGCCCATCACCCTGGACGCCGCCGACAACGCCCTCAGCGCCCGGCTGCTGGCGGACCTGGCCCACCAGCCCACCCGCACCGAGGTCAAGGGCTGGGACCTCGCCGCCGGCAGCGGCATCAACGGCGAGCGCGCGCGCCTGGAGCCCGCTCCCGCAGGCAGCGGCGCCGCTGAGCTGCTGGACCTCCTCGGCTGGGCCGGCAACGAGCTGGTGCCCCAGCCCCTGCCCACCCGCGAGGGCCTCGGCCGCGCCTATGCCCGCGGCCACTTCGAGCGCCGCGCCCGCGCCTTCTGCACCGGCGAGGTCACCTGCGTCGGCGACCCACGCCTGCGCGCCGGCCGCGAGGTGCGCCTGGCCGGTGTGTCTGCGCGCATGGCCGGCACCTGGCGCGTGAGTCACTGCCTGCACGGCTTCGACAGCGCCACCGGCTACCGCGCCCGCCTGCGGCTCAATCGCAGCGGCTGGGGGGAGGCGGCATGACCCCGCACGGCCTCGGCGAGCTCGCCGCCCTGCACCTGGCGGAGGTGCAGGACAACCAGGACCCGGACGCCCGCGGGCGCATCCAGGTGAGCCTGGTGGGGGCGCCCACGGCCTTCTGGGCGCCCGTGGTGGTGCCCTCCGCCGGCGGCGGCTATGGCCTCGCCTGCCTGCCGCGCATCGGCGAGCTGGTGGTGGTGGGCTTCGTCACACCGGACCTGCCGCTGGTGCTGGGCGCGCTCTGGTCCGGCGCCGACAGCTTCCCGGACGCCGCCGACCCGCCCGAGGACCACTATCTGCTGCGCACGCCGCGCGGCTGCATGCTGCAGCTCGACGACGGCGCCGGACCCAGGGCCACGCTGCGCACGCCCTCCGGCAACCGGGTGGAGATCGACGACGGTGCCGGCGAGGTGCGCATCCGCCGCGGCGGCGACGAGGTGACCCTGGCCCAGGACGGCATCAGCATCACCGCCGCCGGGCGGGTCAGTGTCCAGGCGGGCGCCGACGTGGAGGTGAACGCGGCCATGGTGACGGTGAACGCTGCCATGAGCAGCTTCTCCGGCGTGCTGCAGGCCGACACCGTTCTGGCCAATTCCGTGGTCAGCGCCAGCTACAGCCCCGGCGCGGGCAACATGTGGTGACGGCCATGGCGCAATCCGCTCATCCCGTGCTGCTCACGGCCCCGCACTATGCCCCGGGCGGCGGCGCGGCGCTGCACCGCTGGCTGGAGGCGGACTTCGTGCCGCGCTTCCGCGACGCCCTCGCCGCCGGCACCCTGACGGACCCGCGGCAGGCGGATTGGCAGCAGGCGGACCGCTTCAGCCGTCACGACGAGGCCCTGGTGCTGCGTCTGCCGGTGCACCGCACCTTCTACCTGGTGGCCTGCGAGGCCGTGTGCGAGACGCCGGGCCGCCCGGCACTGGACCCCCAGCGCATCACCTCCGCCGGCTTCGTGATCCGGCGCATCGGCGGCGCCGCGGAGCGCATCTGGCGGCTCGAGGGCGGCACGGCCACGGGCTGGCGGCTGCCGGCGGAGGCCGGAGAAGACCGCGCTGACCGGACCGACGCCCGCGGCCGGGACCCGGACGTGAAGCGCCGCCTGCGCCAGCGCCGGGAGCGGCTGCTGAAGCTCCAGCACCCCACCCGCGAGCTGCGCGCACGCACCGCACCCGCCGGCCCCTACAGCGGCGAGGAGACCCATCCGCTCCAGCCGCTGGTGGTCACGGGCGCCGACGGGCGCACGCGCACGGTGCTGTTCGGCTTCCTGCCCCTGGGCGGGCAGTTCCTGCCGCCGGCGGCGGACCTGGACACCGACGCCCTCATCGCCGCCGACCGCGCCGGGCTGCCCTACCCGCTCGACCGCGGCGCCGATCTCGACCGCCACTGGCGCGATGCCCACGGCGCGCTGGTGCAGGACGGCCGCGCGAGCCCCCTGTTCGCGGCCGTGCTGCGGCTCCTGGTGCAGCGCTACCACCTCGGCGCAGCCGGCACCGAGACAGCCGCCGACGACAACGCCGACCTCGCCGCCTGGGCCGGCACCCAGACCTTCTCCGACGGGCTGTCGCTGCTGGACTATCTGGCTGCCCACGCGGCGGCGGACCCGAGCCCGCTGGTGGCCTGGCTCGCGGACCGCGAGCGCCTGGGCAACGCCCACAGCGACCCGCTGCCGGCAGCGCCCGCCGCCGGCGGCGCCCTGGGCACGTCGCTGTCCATCACCGCGGCGGACGCCGAGGAGCTGCACAGCGCCTTGGGTGCCCGGGTGCTGACGGCCGCCGAGCGCACCGCGGGCGAGGTACCGGTGCCGAAGTTCCAGCAGGGCGCCGACGACCTGTTCCAGGTGCTGCCCTTCCTGCGCACGCGGGACGCCGACGGCTGCGAGTGCGTGGTCTGGGGCGAGCAGGCGCGCAGCCTGCCGTTTCGCGTCGCCGCCCCCTTCGACCCGGACGCGAGCCGCCCGGCGGTGATGCAGATGCCCTCCCTGGACGACCTGCGCCGCGGCCTGGCCAAGGGCGCGTCCATGCTCATTCCGGCGGACACCCAGCAGCTGCTGGACGGCCTCAAGCTCAACAAGGGCGCCACCGAAGAGGTGGTGGGCGAGCCCTCCGGCACGTCGCTCGGCATCCAGTGGATCTGCTCCTTCAGCCTGCCGGTGATCACGCTGGTGGCCATGATCCTGCTGATGATCATGATCGCGCTGCTGAACATCGTCTTTTTCTGGCTGCCCTGGGTGCGCATCTGCCTGCCCTTCCCGAAACGGAGCTGAGCCCGTCATGTCCACCGCCACGCCCACCATCCTCAGCTGGAGCCTGGACGGCCTCGACGCCGACGGCCGCCTGCGCTGGGCGCGGGAGGACGAGAGCTTCCGCCAGGTGATCCTGGCCATCCTGCTCACCCGCCCCGGCGAGCGGCTCATGCGGCCCAGCTTCGGCGCCGGGCTGCTCGACTTCGTGCACGAGCCCAACAACGAGACCACGCGCTCCATGATCGGCGCCCGGGTGCGCAAGGCCCTGGCGCAGTGGGAGCCGCGCATCCGGGTGGAGGCAGTGGACGTGGCCGCGGACCCGGACGACCCGGCGGCGGCGCAGATCAGCATCCGCTACCGCCCGCGCCATGCCCCGCAGCGGCCGGCGACCTTCGGCCTGAGCCTGGCCCTGACCCCCGCCGGCGCCGCCGGCTGACGGCCATCGGACCACCCCCGCGCAACGGAGCCCAAGCACATGCCCCTGCCCGTGCCCAATCTGGACGACCGCCGCTTCGAGGACCTCGTCGCCGAGGCCCGCCAGCGGCTCGCCGGGCACCTGCCGGAGCTGACGCAGATCGCCCCCGGCGACCCCCTGTATGCGCTGACGGATGTCTTCGCGTGGCTCACTGAGACCATCCTCTTCCGCGCCAACGCCATCCCCGAGCGCCAGCGGCGGATCATCCTGAACCTGCTCCAGGTGCCCATCCGCGCCGCACGCCCGGCGCAGGGCCTGGTGTGCATCGACCCGCCCAAGCGCAGCCACAGTGTGCAGCCCCTGCTGCCGGCTGAGAGCACCGTCTCCGGCGCCGGCACGGACTGCATCACCCTGGGCGAGGTGACGCCCCTGCCCCTCGCCCTGCACCCGGTCATCAAAGAGGCCCTGGCGCCGGACCTGCTCGAGACCCTCGGCTACACCCTGGAGGACCTGCGCGACCAGCACGGCCTGGCCGCCGACGTGGTGCCCCAGGCGTTCCGCCCCCGCCACTTCGTGCCGGCCGAGGAGGGCCTGTCGCTGGCCGGCAGCCTGGATCACCACTACTACCTGGCCCTGGCCCTGCCCCGCAGCGCCGGCGGCAGCATGGACGCGCTGCGCACAGACCTGGCCGGGCGGGTGCTCAACATCGGCCTGACGCCGCCCGTGGAGACCAACACCGACGCCGATGGCCTCGCCACCGAGCTGCCCGACCGCCCGCTCACCTGGGAGCTTCTGGTGCGCGAGACCGACAGCGCCGGCATCGAGCGCATCCGCCCGCTGCCGCTGGAGGTGGCCGCGGACAGCTCCGGCGGCGCCCGCCGCGCCGGCGTGGTGCGCCTGCGCCTGCCCCGCAACACGGCGCTGATGCAGGACCTGGCCGTGGCCGACCCGCTGGAGGCGGGCGTGGGGGACCGTCCACCCGAGCTGCCGGAGGGCGTGGAGCCGGCGCGGGTGGCGCTCTGGCTCAGGCTTTCCTGCGCCACCGAGCCCGACTTGCCGCTCGGCTGGCTCGGCATCAACGCCGTCGCCGTCAGCGCCCAGGGCCTGCGCGAGGACCTGATGCTCGGCATCGGCACCGGCCAGCCGGACCAGGTGCTGGACCTGCCGGACCTGGACCTGGACCCGGCCACCCTGGTGCTGCAGGTGGAGGACACCGGCCGCTGGGAGGACTGGACGCCCGTGGACATCCTCTACGGCCAGCCGGACAGGGCCCAGGTGTACCGGCTGGACGCCCGCGCCGGACGGGTGCACTTCGGCGACGGCATCAACGGGCGCCGGCCGCTCGCCGGCAAGCGCATCCGCGCCGCCCGCTACCGCCACGGCGGGGGTGCCGCCTCCAACCTGCCCGCCGACAGCCTGGACGCCGTCGCCGCCGACCCGGGCCTGCGGGTGCGCCAGGAGCGCGCCCTCAGCGGCGGCGTGGACGCCGAGGACATCGCCCGCGCCGAGCGGCGCATCCCGCAGTTCCTCGCCCACCGCAACCGCGCCGTCACCGCGGAGGACTTCCGGCTGCTGGCGGAGGGCAACCCGGTGAGCCCCGTGGCCCGCGCCGAGGTGCGCCCGGGCCTGCTGCCCGGCACCAGCATCCGCAGTCTGCGCCGGGAGGTGCCCGGGGTGGTGAGCGTCTTTGTGGTGCCGCCCGGCCCCGTGCCCGCGGTGGCCGCCGCGCCCAGGCCCACGCCCGGGCTGCTGCGGGATGTCTTCGACCATCTGCTGGCGCGCGTCACCGTCGGCACCGAGCTCTATGTGCTGAGCCCGGAGTATGTCCAGCTCGCCGTCGGCGTCGCCGTGGACGTGGCGGACGCCGCCACCGAGGAGGCCACCCTGCGCGCCGTGCGCGAGACGCTCGCCGCCTGGCTCTGGCCCCTCGCCCCCGGCGGCGCCGACGGCACCGGCTGGGGCCTCGGCGGCGATGTGCGCGCGGCGGAGGCCGGCGTGCAGGTGGCCCGGGTGCCGGGCGTGCGCGCCGTGAACAAGCTGGTGCTCTTCGCCCGCGGGCCGTCCGAGGCCGGCCCCAACGCCGGCCCCTGGCGGGCGGTGGCCGGTGGCGAGCTGATCCTGCAGGACTACCAGGTGCCGGACCTGCTCGGTGTGCAGGTACGAAGCGGCAGCGCCGACCCGACCCTGCCCGCGGGGCTGGGCGAGCTGCCCGCGGGCGGCGACGACAACGGCGTGCCCGCGCCCGTGATCCCGGACCTGTGCTGACGGCAAGCCGATTTCGCAACATCCCATGGACATCAACGGCACAGCCTTTTTCCTGCTGCGCGAGCCCCACGAGCTGGCCCACCGCTCCACGCGCCTGCGCTGGGACGCCGGGCGCCGGGCGCTGGTGCTGGCGCAGGCGCAGGTGCTCAACCTGCCGGGCCTGCCGGCGGCGGAGGCGCTGCAACGCTGGCGCGATGCCGCACCGCTGGTGCGCGACGGCTTCGGCCAGCTCGGCCGCCTGAGCACCGACGGCACCGGCATCGAGGTGGCGCCCGCCGGCGGCGCCTGGGCACCGCTCACCGATGACGCCCTGGCGCCGGTCACCGCCCCCGCCGGGGTGTTCACGGATCTCGCCATCGGCGCCGTGGGGGCGGAGGGGCCCGAGCGCACGGTGCGGCTCGCGGCGCCCTACAGCGACGGCGCCGACGCCCACGGCCTGCTGCTTCTCGACCTGCGCCGGCGCCGGCAGGCCACCGTCGAGCTTGCGGCACCGCTGCGCCGGGCCGCTCTGGACCCGGACGGCGCTGTCTGGGCGCTCAGCGACGCCGCCCTGCTGCGCCTGACAGGTGGCCCCCTGCCGCAGCCCTATGCGCCCCAGCCCGGGCGCTTCGAGCCGCTGGTCGTGAATCCGGACCCGCTGCGGCTGGCCTGGTCCCAGGACCTGCCGGGGAGCTGGGCACCGCTGGCCCTGGCCATCGGCGACGGGGGGCTCTTCGTGCTCGCCCACGACGGCGACAGCCAGGCCATCCTGCGCCGGCGCCGGGATCAGGACGCGGACGCGCCCTGGGAGGCATTCGCACTCACCGATGCACCCTTCTGCACCGACCTGGGCCTGCTGCCCGGCGCTCGCCTCGCCACCCTGCCGCCGGCACCGGATGCACCCGCCGAGCCTGCTGCACCGAGCGCCCGGCGCCACCGGGACTGCCCGGTCTGGGAGCTGCCGCCGGAGCGCCCGGCGGCCGGCCCAGTGAGCGATGCCCGCCTGCTCGGCGAGCGCCATCCGCTGCGCCACGCCGTCGGGGCGCGCTTCGTCGGCGGTGTGGATGGCCGGCTGCGCTATGCCGCGCGCCCGGAGCCGGCCGGCGCCACCGACGCCCGCCCCGCCACGCCGGTGCTGCTGGCGCTGCCGCGCCCCGTCTACCCGCGGGCGGCGCGGGCGACGCTGCTGCTGGGAGAAGGCGACACCGGACTGGACTCGGGCGCCGCCGGCAACCTCTGGCACCGGCTCTACCTGGAGGGCTGTATCCCGCCCGGCTGCGGACTGCGCCTCTACGCCCGCGCCTTCGACGAGCCGGACACGCGCACGGCCCTGCCCTTCATCGAGCAGCCGGCCCTGCAGTGGAGCCCCCTCGGCACCGAGCTGCCGGCGACCCGGCCCCTCATCGAGCCGGTGCCGGGCGAGGCCGGACTCTTCGAGCTGCTGCTGCAGCGCCGCCAGGGTGCCGTGCGCGAGCTGCGCGGGCGCTTCCTGCAGCTGCGCCTGGTGCTCACCAGCGACGGGCGCCGCACGCCGGCGGTGCATGCCATCCGCGTCTATGCCCCGCGCTTCTCCTACCAGGAGGCCTACCTGCCGGAGCTGTTCCGGCAACAGGCGGCGCCGGACATGGAGGCTGGCCCGGGCACACCCGCCAACGGCGCCGACCTGCGCGAGCGCCTGCTCGCCGCCTTTGAGGGCGTGCTCACCCCCATCGAGGGCCGCATCAAGGCGGCGGAGGCCAACCTGCACCCGGCGAGCATGCCGGCGGCGCAGATTGGCCGGCTCGCCGCCAGCCTCGGTCTGGACCTGCCGGCGGCCTGGCCGGAGCAGCGCCAACGCCGCCAGCTCGCCGCGGGCACGGAGATCCAGCGCCGCCGCGGCACCCTCGCCGGCGTGCAGCTGGCCCTCGACATCGCCACCGACGGCGGCGTCGGTCGGGGCGAGGTGGTGGTGGTGGAGAACTTCCGGCTGCGGCGCACCATGGCCACGGTGCTGGGACTCGACCTGGACGACGCCGACCATCCGCTCACCCTCGGCACCGGCGCCAATGCCAACAGCATCGTCGGCGACGCGCTCTTCCTCGCCGAGGCGCCGGCGCCCGCCGAGGTGCCGGAGGTGCTGGCGCTGTTCGCCCCGGAGGTGGCGGAGCTGGACGAGCAGGCCGCCGTCGCCGCGTTCTTCGAGCACTACGCCCACCGCGTCAGCGTGCTGCTGCACGGCCCGGCGCGGGCACAGGAGCAGCAGGTGCGCGACTGCCTGGCCGCCGAGATGCCGGCGCGGGTGCAGTGGCGCATCGTGCCCACGGAGCACCCCTTCGTGCTCGGACTGGCGCCGCTGCTGGCGGTGGACAGCTTCGTCGAGCATGGCCCGCCGGCACGCCGGGTGCGCCTCGACGACACCTGGATCGGCCGCGAGGGCGTGCTCGCCAACGCGCCGGCCCTGTCACCCATTCACCTGCAACGGGGGCCGGGGGCATGAGCGCCGGCACCGGAGGTTCCTGAGTCATGAGCAGCACGGATTGGGGCAGCGGCGACGAGGCCACGCTGCGCGCCGACGCGGCCCTGGACGAGCCCCTGGCCCGGGTCGCCTACGAGGCCGGCATGCTGCTGGGCCTGGAGGCCACCCGCGCCGAGCAGGCCTATCACCGCCGCCGGCTCACCCGCCAGCAGTACTGGCTGCACGGCGCCGGCACCCTGGCGGGGCTGCGCGTCTGGCTGGACCCGGCGGAGACCGAGACCCCGGACGACGACATGCTGACCCGGGTGCTGGTGGGTCCCGGGGTCGGCATCGACGGCCTCGGGCGGGAGCTCATGGTCACCGAGACCCATTGCCTGGACCTGCGCGCCTGGCTCGAGGCCCAGTCGCCGACGGACCTGGCCGAGGGCCGCGACGGCGACACCCTGCGGCTGCTGCTGCACGCCCGCTACCAGGACTGCCCGACGGCCGCGCAGCCGGTGCTGGCGCGCAAGCTGAACCTGTCCACCGACGCGGTGCAGCCGAGCCGTATCGCCGACAGCGTGGCACTGATACTGGCGCCGGAGCCGCCGGCCGACGCCGAGGCGGGCTACCGCCCCTGGCCGCGGCACCCGGCCCCGCCGGCGCTGAGCGCCGAAGAGCAGGCCGCTGTCAATGCCGCCGCGGGCTCACCGGCCGAGGCGGCCCAGCTCATGCTGCACGCCCGGCTGCTGCACCTGTTCGATGACGACGCCACGCCGGCGCCCACGCCCGCAGACCTCGCCGGGGCCGCCGCCATCCCGCTCGCCCGGCTCAGCATCCAGGCGCCGGACCCCGACGCCATCGTCATCAACCCGGCCCGGGTCAGCGTCGACAACCTGATCCGGCCCTTCATCACCACCGCATCCCAATTGGTCGAGTTGATGCAAGGCTGATCCACGGAGAATCATCCATGAGCACCACGCCCGCCTTCGTCCCCCTCGGCAGCGCCGGGCTCGCCGCCCGGGCGCAGCAGGGCAGCGCCGACCTGGACCCGCGGCTCACCCGCAGCAACTACTTCGACGGCCGCCTGCTGACGGCGGACGACCTGACCCGCGACCAGCTCTACCTGGACCGGCGCCTGCGGGAATTCGGCCGGGTCATCGGCCCCGGCGTGCTGCGGGGGCTCGCGGCGACACTGGACAGCGGCACGGGCGTGGTGCGCGTGGGTCCGGGGCTCGGCGTCACCGGCGCCGGGCGGGTGCTGGAGCTGACCGCTGAGATCACCGCGGACCTGGGCGACCGCGCGGCCATCGCCGGGCAGAACGGCGGCAGCTATTCCCGGCTGCCGCGGGGGCTCTACGCCCTGGTGCTCCAGTATGCCGAGCAGGGCAACGGGCGCGCCGAGGTCTTCCCGCGCGACCTGGCCGCGCCGCGCACCGGCGACTATGCCGTGATGGTGGAGGGCATGACCCTCGGGCTCGCACCGCTCACCGGCGTCTCGCCGCTGGGCCGGCGGCTCGCCGTGCGTGCCGAGGTCATGGCCCGGGAGGCCCGGGGCGACCTGCCCACGGCCACCCTGCCCGAGGACGGCCTGCCGCTCGGCGTGCTCGCCATCGCCGACGACCGCCCGCAATGGCTGGACCCCGAGCTGCTGCGCACCCCGGCCCGCGCCCTGCCGGACCCGGACGACCTGCAGCACGACCTGTCACGACGCTGGGAGGCCCTGCTCGCGGACGTGCTGGCGGAGCGCCGCGCCGGCGGTCTCGGCGGCGACTTCCCGGCCGCGGAGTACTTCCCGCTGCTGCCGCCCGCCGGCAGCGCGCCCAAGGACGCCTTCGACCCGGTGCAGGGCCGCCAGGGGTTCTTTCCGGAGGGCTTCGATGTCTGGGTCGCCCCCATCCGCGAGGGCGACCTGGCGCTGACCCTGCGCGAGTCCATGCCCCTGCCGCCGCTGCCACTGGACCGGCCCGAGGCCGGTGTGGACATCATCGTGCTGGCGCCGCTCGGGGATGCGGACTACGGGCAATTCGCCCGGGCGCTGGAGTCCGTCCCCGCGAACACGGACCCGCCGCCGCTGGCCCGGCTGGACCCGCTCATGCTGCGCCTGCGCCCGCTGCCGGCACGCCACCGGCTGGACCTGGACCAGGGCACCTGGGCCGCCATCTGGGCGCGGGTGCCCGAGGGCGGCCTGCGCTGGGTGCGCCGGCCCACCCGCACCGCGGAAACCGCCGTCAGCGGCATCGTGCTGGCGCGCGGCAGCAGCCTGCCCCCTCCCGACCAGCCGGCACCCGACCAGCCCCCGCCGCGCGATGCCGATCCGATCATCCGGCCGCCCGGCCGGCCGGACCCCGGCGACACGCCCATCCGCCCCGGCGAGCCCGTGACACCGCCGGGCCGACCCGCCCTGCCCATCGACGCGCCCACGCCGGTGCCGGAGCGCATCATCGACGAGAACGCGCTGCTGCTGACGCGCCTGGACTGGCCGCGGCTCGAGCGCCTGCGCCCGCCGCTGTCGCCGCAGGCACGCGCGGCCCTGGCGGAGCTGCGCCGGGCCTTCGACCAGGACGCAGACGTGGTGCTCGCCGTCACCGAGCTGCTGCTCCTCATCGAGCGCCGCCACGATGACCTCAGCTGGCCCACGCTGCTGGCGGTGGCCAACCGCGACGGCCTGCGGGCGCTGCTGGAGGCGCTGGCGGGACTGGTCACGGACATGGATGCCGCGGCGGCCATGGCCGCGGCCCTGCCGCGCTTCGATGTGGACCCGGCCCTGCGCGAGCGCTGGACCGAGCGCGCCCGCAACCAGCCCTGAGCAGGCCACGCCCAATGATCCGACTCACGCCGTTTCAGCCCGCCGCCGGCGCCCTGTCCCGCCCGCACCTGTTCCCGGGCCGGGCCATGGGGGAGCGCGCCTTCGAGCAGCTCCAGGCCTATGCGGACGCCCGACTCGCGCCGCTGCTCGCCGGGCGACCCGCGGGCATCCTGCACGGCCTGGAGCTGGACCTGAAGCCCCCCGCCGCGGACACGCCGGCGGGCGAGGGTCTGCGGGTGCGCTCGGGCCTGGCGGTGGCCGCCAACGGCCGCGCGCTCGGGCTCTTCGGACCGCTGCGGGACACCTGGGCCGCCCTGGTGCAGCGCTGGCTGCGGGACACGGGCGCCGCGGATGCCGCCGGCGTCTACCAGCTGGTGCTGCGCCGGCGCTACCTGCCCTATGACGCGGAGCCCGGCATCGACCCCTGCCGGCGCACCGAGCTGGACCCCACCCGTGACCTGCGCAGCGTCGCCGTGGGCAGCCTGGCGCTGCGCCGGCTGGCCGTGAGCGACGCCGCCCGCGCGGACCTGGCACCGGCCACGCTGCAGAACCGTCTCGTCGCGGGCCAGCTGGACGGCGCCTTTCTGGACGCCCTGGGGCACGCGGTACTGCTGGCCCTGCTGGCGCTGGAGTCCCTGCCCGCCAGCGAGGTCGATGCCGGCGCCGCCGACCCGGCCCCGGACGCCGGCGACCTGCGCCTTGCGGACCTCGGCCTGCGCCTGGCCTGGGTCTCCGTGGCGGCAGCCCGGCGGCCGGCGCTGCCCGATGCCGGCCACCGCGTGCTGCTGGCGCAGACCCGCGACGCCCTGTTCACAGCGCGGGATGCGGCCATCGCCGCCGGCACGCCGGTGGGCGAGCACCTGGAGGCGGCGCTGCGGCTCGACGTCCTCCCCGCCGCCGGCGAGCTGCCGCTCGCCCTGCTGGAGGACGCCGCAGCGCGTCCACCGGCGCGCCCGCGGCTGCGCTGGCTGCCGGCGCAGCTCGGCGTGGACATGGTGCCGGTGCCGGAGGCGACGGTGGCGGACCTGATCCGCCGCCACCTGCCGGGGGACCCGCTCGACCTGCGCCGGCCGGCGGGCCAGCGCCTGCGCCTGCTGCTGGCCGTGTCCGCCGCGGATTACCGCCCGGACCTGCTGGACCTGCCCGCCATCGATGCACGCCTCGCCGACGACCTGCACCGCCACCACCGCCGCGCCCACACCGCTTGGCATGACTGGCACCGGGAGCACGACCGCCTTTACCACCTCCTGGAGGCGGAGGACATCGACCTCAGCGCCGCGGAGATCCGCGCCCTGGACCTGCCCGAGCCCGAGCCCGCACCCGAGCTGCCGGCGACCTTCTACGACCGCGTCAAGGCCGAGCGGCGCGCGGCCATCGCCGCCGCCCACACGGGCGCAGGCGACCCGGACCTCTACCCCTACGACACGCCGAATCCCCCGCCGCCGCAGGGCTGGGCCGACTGGCTCGCCGCGCACGACGGCGCCCCCCCGGCGCCGCCCACGCCCGCGGCCAACGGGCTGGTGGTGCAGTACCGCATCGCCCAGGTGGAGATGGAGCGCACCGACAACCGCATCCGTGCGCTGCGCGGGCGGCTGGAGAAGACCCGCGACTATGTGCTCCTGCAGCGCCAGCAGCTGGACAGCCAGACCGTCTCGCTCGCGTCACTGGCGGGCGGCGTCGCCGGCGACGGCGCCGGCCTGCAGGTGGCGCGCTGGCTGCCGTTCACGGAGCTGCTGGGCGCCCAACCGCCGGCAGCACCGCAGCCGACCCCAGCGGAGCCGCCGGATGCCACTCCGGCGGGCGGCAGCGGGACAGAGAGCGAGCCCGTCATCGCGGCCGCCGCCCCGCCGACCGTCACCGCGAGCTTCTCCGGCGTCACCGCCACCCCC
>NZ_CAJXYK010000050.1 GCF_913063425.1 uncultured Thiohalocapsa sp. | reverse complement strand
TCGCGGGCAGTTTGCGAGCGGTGCTGCCGACTGCCCGGGGCGCTGCGGCGACCCTCCCACGCCTTGTGAGAAGGTTAGCATAATCTCTCGATTTTTAAGGAGCGGTTGAGTGCGAGCGGTGCTGGGGTTTTCGGCAGCACCGGAGGGCTCGCGGTGCCGCGGCGGAGGTGCCGGTGTCGGCGGGAGCCGAGCCGGCGGCTGTCGTCCCGCTGGGGACAGACTCTACACGATGATGGGGGCCTGCTCGACGGGGGTGAAGTCGGCTTTACCCAGGCTGACGACGTGCGGGGTGATCTGGTCGGCGTGGCCGAAGTCGAGCAGCAGCACGTGATCTTCGCTGTGGTGGATGAT
The DNA here is from genome assembly GCF_913063425.1 of uncultured Thiohalocapsa sp. Classification (GTDB taxonomy): domain Bacteria; phylum Pseudomonadota; class Gammaproteobacteria; order Chromatiales; family Chromatiaceae; genus Thiohalocapsa. The sequence goes on along the minus strand of NZ_CAJXYK010000050.1, from coordinate 46,372 downwards.
GCCGTCGAGCAGGCTCACCAGCTCGGCGTGCTGTTGGCGCGTGAGGCGGCACTGGAAGACGGAGAGCTGGACCCATTCCCCGTAGCCCTTCATGAGCTTGAAGATGCGCCGCCAGCGGCGCTGGTCGGAGATGTCGTAGGCGACGATGTAGAGGCGTTGGTCCATGTGCGTCGGTCGCGTTGGTGTCCGGTGGCGGCTGCGGGCCGGGCGCCGGGCATGGGGCGGCGCCGTGCGGCCGGTCAGCGCGGTGTGAACTGTGGATAGTGGTCGAGCTCGCCGTGCAGGTGGCGTGCGAACAGGCGTGCCTGCACTTCCAGCAGCCGGCGGTAGCTGAGCCGATAGCCGAGCAGCGGGTGCGTGACCTCCATGGTCAGACGCCGCTCGAAGGTGGCGATGAAGCGCTTGCGCCCGTCAGGGTGCAGCGAGACGCTGCCGGCGGCCCGGATGAAGTCCGTCGGGCGCACCTCGCCGTTGTTGATGGCCTGGATCACGGCGGAGTCCGCAAGGAGGGGCCGGAAGGGCTCCATCATGTCGAGCGACAGCGCTGGACGGCCGTAGCGCGGCTGGTGGTAGTAGCCGAGGTACGGGTCGAGCCCGACGGCGGAGAGGGTGTTGGTCCAGGTGCGTACCAGCAGCGAATAGGCGTAGGAGAGCAGGGCGTTGACCGGGTCCGTCGGCGGGCGCCGGTTGCGCTTGCTGAAGTCGAAGGCCGGGGTCGGATCGTCGCCGGGCGGCTTGATGACGTTGGGCAGCTCGCGGAAGTAGCGCGCGGCGGCGCTGCCCTCGATGCCGAGCAGGCCGGCGAGGTCCGTGGCCTTCTGCGCGCGGCGGATGTCGCTGTTGAGGTCCTCCAGCAGCGCGGGCGGCGCGCCGCCCTCTCCCTTCCAGTTGCGGCGCAGCAGGGTGCGGGCGTTCTTGATCTTGGCCTCGATCAGGGTCTTGGCGAGGCGCAGGCAGAAGGCCTGGTCGTCGGCGGCGCGGAACTGGGCGCGGCGCAGCTCGATGTTCTTGTGGCCGGTGCCCACCGTATGGCCCATGAACCAGCCGCCGTGGCTGTGCCAGCTGATGGGGATGTTACGGCGCATCAGCTCCTGCATGGCCGGCGTGGTGACGTAGACGTTGCCGAAGATCGCGAGCTGGGAGAGGTCGATGAGCCGCGCCTCCTGCACCTTCTTGTCGTCGATGAAGACCTCCAGGCGCTCGGCGGATTTGCTCACCTTGGCGTGCCAGGCCTGCACGTAGAGGGGCAGGCGGGTGTCGAGCCCCACGGCCAGCGGTCGCGGCGCGATGTCGGCGCCGCGGAAGAAGGCGGTCTCGTCCGGCAGGCAGATGCCGACCAGGGAGCAGCGCGGGCACTTGGGACTGTCCTCCAGCGGCGGCGGGATGCGTCCGCCCGCGGCGGTGAAGCGCAGGCCGTCGATGGTCTGCTTGGTGAGCGCGAGCAGCTCGTCGTCGAAGGGCACGCGCACCCGCTCGCGGCTGCCGGCGTAGTAGAGCACGCCCTCGGTGCAGGTGTAGCCGTGCTCGGCGAGGATCAGGCCCTGTACGCAGAGCTGCACCCGCTCCGGGTCGTAGGCGCCGCGGGCGACGTGCGGGCGCTTGCCGCGCTTGTAGTCCACCGGCGTGACTTCCGAGCCGGTGCCCTCGATGAGGTCCATGCGGGCGATGAGCCCGAGCCGGTTCGACGACAGCTCGATGGAGCGGGCATGGATCTTCTCGTCCGGCTCGTCGTCCTTGCCCTTCGCCTGCTCCACGGGCGGCAGCTTGCCCCCTGGTCTGTCCACGCGCCGGTGTACCCAGCGGCCCTCCACGGTGTCCGCCGAGTCGTCCCACTCGCCCTGCACCCATTCCAGGTAGGCCAGGCGCGGGCAGTAGCAATACTCGTTGATCATGCGTGCCGGCAGCAGCGGCACGTCGCCGCGCAGCTCCGGGAAGGGGAGCGCGAGCTCCTGCTGGTGATCGAGATCTTTTCCCATGCTGTCCTCCTCGTGTCCGTGGTCGGGCTGGACTCCGGTCTTAACGACTCGTCGATGCACCACAGTGGCCGCCATGCCAGCCGCAGCGTCGCCCCATGCCCGTTCCAGCTGGCGCGACTATCGCAGCTGGCCCGAGCGTGCCGGCGTTGCGGTCTGCGTGGTCGTCGACCCGCTGGAGCGCGCCGCGCCGGTCTTCGCGCCGAGCGACGGCCGCTGCGACAGCGGCACGATGGGGCGGCTCGCCGACCGGCCTGTCCACGCAGCGCTGCCTTGAGCGGCGCCTGAGCGTGCTCGATGAGTCATTCCGCTCGGCCAGCGACGGTTGCGGGCGGACCCGCTGCCGGCCGTTGCCGTCATCGACACTGCCCCATGCCCGCGGCAACGGCCTGTCGCTGCCAGGCAGCGGTTTCGGCGCCCGCCGAGGAGGCAAGAGCGCCTGCGGGCCTGGTGTCGAGCTGTCTGCCATGCGGTTCTCCTGCCGGCCTCATCGCCGGCGGGTACCTGCTTTGTCCTCAATGGCTGTCCGCATCGCGCATCACTGCCGCCGCGGGGACGCCCCGTGGAACGCGTATACACGAAGCGCAGTATAGTCGGCGTTTCAGGTTGTAGAAGGGAGCAGCGCAATGTTCAGCCTGACGCTGTAACTGCCGCATGAGCTGGCGCAACACCTTGAGCAGGCAGCGGCCGGGAGCGGATGCCCGCGTGCGGAGATCCTCCGCCGGCCGTTGGGCGCGCAACGCGAACGGGCTGAGCGGGCGCGGTTCACCAGCGAGGACGACCGCGAGGCGGCGAGGGGGTGCGCCGACGCCAAGCGCTGCCACCGGGCGAGTGCGCTCGCCGGGGAAGCGCTGCACGGCGGCAAGGAGGTGCTGGAGACTGCCGAGCTCGTCGGGTCGCAGGGGATGGGGGTTGGTGGCGATGCTGCGCCTGCGCTGTCTTGCTTGCAGGTATTGCCGAAGCGGCCGGGGAGCGTGTTCAGGGGGAGGCTCAACTGGTGAGCCTGTGCGCGTGGTAAAACGTGGGCAAGGTGATGCCGAGGTAAGTGAGGGCTTGGGGCACGGAGCGTCACACGCGCTCGGCTCCGACTAGGGGTCTCCCTGATCCGGACGCACTGAAGACAAAGCGTTATTCCATGCCGCTTTGGACCGCCGTGCGAACGAGCTCCGGACACAAGATCTGCGCACTTCCTCAAGCAAGGTGGCCTGCCAACTGACGGGCCGGTCTGCCAGAAACGCCGCTGTGCCGCTGTCGCCGGCCGGGGGCGTCAACCGAGAGTGTGCTTGCCCGCGAGCAAGAAGACTGTCGCAGCGAGAAGCAGGTAGGCGAGCTTGAGCGACGCGTCGAGGCGGCCCGTCCTGTGCAAAACCAGCACAAGCACCAGGGACAACATGCCGATGACGCTCACGAGCAGGACTTCAAAGTCAACAAGAGAGAGGTAGTGAAGTGCGAGGTGAGCATGGTTCAGACGATTAGCACAGCGGTTTGACAAACAACTAAGTGTTTGTAAGCATATCTAGCACCATGCGATCAGTAAAGCCCAAGATGTTGGGCTGATCGAAGGTCGGCGGTGCCGACACCGCCGCTGATTGAAGCAGACGATTCGCTCAGCGTTGTTGCTTGCGCGCAACATTTCCCCGGCGGCGAGCGCCGGGGCCTCATTGACCTCCCGGAAGCGGACGACACCCTTCCGGTAACGCGCACCACAAGGAGGGAAAGATGAACGAGTTCGAGTTCCAGGACCGCTTTGAGCGGCTCACGGATCACCAGCCGTTGCCCTGGCAGACGCGCCTATTCCTGGAGTACTTCGACCAGGATCGCCTGCCGGCAGCCGTGGATGTGCCAACGGGGCTTGGCAAGACGGCGGTCACGGCTCTTTGGCTGATCGCCATTCGCGCGGGGCGAAAGCTGCCGCGACGCCTGGTGTACGTGGTGGACCGGCGCGCAGTCGTGGACCAGGCAACGGCGTTTGTGGAAAACCTCTGCAAGCGGCTCCCGAAAGCAGAGCGGTTTCCCATCTCGACGCTCCGCGGACAGCACATCGACAACCGTGAGTGGCTGGATGACCCCGCGCAGCCGGCCATCATCGTCGGCACCGTGGACATGATTGGCTCCCGGCTGCTGTTCTCGGGCTATGGAGTCTCGCGCAAAATGCGGCCGTACCATGCGGGCTTGCTCGGTGCAGACACCCTGGTGGTGCTGGATGAGGCGCATCTGGTGCCCCCGTTCGAGCGGCTGCTGGAAGCGGTGGAGTCAGGTGCCGGGGATTACGGGCAGGAGGCGTCCGCTGATCTGGTGCGCGTGCCGCCGCTCCGGCTGCTGTCGCTCTCCGCGACCGGGCGGGGTCGCCGGGGCGAGGTTTTCGCGCTGCGCGACACGGACTTGGGCGAGCCGGGCTCCATCACCCGCCAGCGGCTCGATGCCAAGAAGTCCCTGGAGATCAGGCGCGGCGATCCGAAGCAGCGCCCGAAGGATCTGGCAGACGCCGCGTGGGGGCTGAGCGGCGAGGGCACCCTGGCCATGCGTTGCCTGGTGTACTGCAATTCCCGCGACGATGCCGAGAAGGTGCATCGGGATCTTGCCGAGCGGGTCAAAAAGCAGCGTAAAGCGGAGCAAGCGCCGCCACTGTGTGAGCCCGAGCTCTTCATCGGCGCCCGTCGCGGCCACGAGCGTCAGCTCGCTGCCGACAGCCTGGCGGCGCTGGGCTTTTTGGCCGACGCCCGCGCCAACGATGAGCGGCTGCGCTTCCTGGTCGCCACTTCCGCCGGTGAGGTGGGCGTGGACCTGGATGCCGATCACATGGTCTGCGATCTGGTTGCCTGGGAGCGCATGGTCCAGCGGCTTGGCCGGGTCAACCGGCGCGGCACCGGCGATGCCAGGGTAGTGGTCCTCGACTTTGGTCCCCTCGATCCGAAATCGGTAGAGCAAGGCCGGGCTCATGCCGCCCTGAAAGCGGTGATGGAGGCGCTGCCGGATACGGAGGAGGGGTTCGATGCGAGCCCCGGTGCGCTGCGGGTTTTCAAGCTCGACGCCAATGACGAGCGACGCGCTGCGCTCGATGCCGCCACCACGCCGGCACCGCTGCGCCCGGCCCTGAACCGCCCGCTGGTGGACGCCTGGTCCATGACCACACTGCGCGAGCACACGGGGCGCCCGGAAGTACAGCCCTGGCTTCGCGGATGGGTGGACGACCAACCTCAGACGGCTGTTGTTTGGCGGGCGCATCTGCCGGTCGCAGAACAGGAAGCGTCGGATGATGGCCAGGTGCGCCCCAAGGCCGTAGACGATTACTTCGAAGCCGCGCCGCCGCATGCCGCTGAGAAACTGGAGACGGAGAGCTACCGCGTCGCCGAATGGCTGATCGCGCGTGCGAAAGCGCTCCTGAAAGTCGCCGCGGCCAAGGCCAACGGTCCTATCGATGTGGTCGTGCCGCAGCCGCAACACATCATCGCCATCGCGCTCGGTCAGGCAGGTGACTTTGAGCGAGCCTATCGGCTAAGGGACCTCGACGGCGTCAACAAGGATCGGTTGGTCCGGGAGCTTGCCGCGCGCACCCTGGTGGTCTCGACCCTGGTCGGTGGCTTGGCCGGGATCGGAACGCTCGACGCGAAACATGCAGATGCGCCGACCTGGGTCGCGGACGATGACGTACTCCCGGACATCGGGGCATCGAGCGCAAGCCCGGTGATCCCGTGGCGCGTGCTGCGCTGGAGCGGCACCGAGGACGCTGGACTCGATGGCGTCCCCGGCTGGCACCGACGGCACCAGTTCGTACTGAAGCGGGACGCCGACGGAGAGACCAGCGCTGCCCTCGACGTCTACCAGTGGCGACAGACCGCCGCGACCGAAGACGACCGTTCACTCGGGTACCTGCAAACGCTGGCCGACCACCAGGCCTGCGCGGAGGCAAAGGCACGGGCCATCGCTGAGCGGCTCGGCCTCACGGAGTGGGCAACGCAGGTGCTTGTCGTCGCAGCTCGGCTGCACGACGAGGGCAAGCGCGCCGACCGCTGGCAGACTGCTTTCCGCGCTCCACGTGGCGGTGAGCCCTACGCGAAGACCAAGGGGCCAATCGACCAGCAGGTCCTGGACGGCTATCGGCACGAGCTCGGCTCCCTGTTCCATGCGGAGCAGGACGCCGCGTTCCAGGCACTCGCACCCGACCAGCGTGAGCTGGTGCTGCACCTGATCGCCGCACATCACGGCCAGGCACGCCCCACCATCGTCACCCGCGGCTGCGAGGAGGCGCCGCCGTCGCAGCTCGACGCCCGCGCGCGGGACGTCGCCCTGCGCTTCGTGCGCCTGCAGCATCGCTGGGGTCCCTGGGGGCTGGCGTGGTGGGAGGCGCTGCTGCGCGCCGCGGACCAACAGGCCTCGAAGGCCGCCGCACAGGAGGACTGCTGATGGCCAGGGCATCCATTCCCGTGGACCTGTTCAATCCGGGGCAGGTGTTTGCGTGTCTCGGTTTCGTGGAGGCGGCGGCTGAGATTCTCGGCGACGCCAAAGGCGCGTTCGACTGGTCTGAGGCGAAATCGGCGAGATTCCAATTGGACGCGATTGGGGAGGAGCATCCGGTGCAGGCGGTGCTTGGATGTCTGGCGACAGCGAAGGTGTCCTCCATCTCCCCGCCTGGTACCGAGCTTTGCACGGAAAAATGGTCGGTGCCGACCCGTAAGCTCGGTAGCGATGAGAGCTTTCCGTTCATGGTCCCGGACAGCCCGGCAACGCTCCCGGCGCGCTTGGACTGCAAGTGGCAGGGCCGGCCGGTGCGAATTGTGATCGACCACTGGGGCGACACAACCGACCGGGACAACGTCAAGTTCTGGGCCGGGTCGGGCGGCTACCCGGGCGCCGGGCTCGTGCGCGATGCGTTGGAGCTGGTCCGGGCGGATCTGCCGGATTGCGCGGATGATCCGTTCGCACTGAGCAAGCCACAATCCAGCAGCTTTCGCTTCGATTGGCGGCGCGACTACGTGCCGCTCGACGCGGGATTTTCACCCAATTTGCATGGCCAGGTGACAATGACCGGCTTCCCTGTCGTCGAGCTGCTCGCCGCCATCGGACTGAGCCATGCCCGCCCCAAGCGAACGGAGCGCAACAAGCTCGAATATCGCTACAGCCTTCCGGGCATTACCGATCCGAAGACGCTCTACGACCCTATCCTTCTACGCGCCGCGTTGGGCGGCGCGGACCTCGGCCTGCCGCACCGGGATTTCGTGATGCAGCTCGGCTGGCCCGGACAGGAGAACCAAGCTCGCTGCATCACAAACGTGATCGAAGAAACCAGAGGATGAACAGCATGTTGACGCACGAGATGATCGATACGTGGGCGGATGACCCGAAGGGCCCCGTGGCCTTGCACATGACCCAGACGCTTCTGCCGGTCGAGGGTGAAGGCGCGGTGATCTTCCCGCCCACCTATGCGGACCTGGAGAATTACGGCATGGAACGTCTCTCCGACGGTCGAACGGTGGTCACGATCGACAGTGTTGGCGCACAGGCGAACCGAATCGAGCCGATCTTTCGTCGCGCTGATGCCGACGTGCCTGCTAACGAGCTTGCGGACCTGGTGCCGCAGATCGACATCGCCTACGACGAGGGCAAGGCCGTTTCGATCCTGGAGGTTGGGCATCGTTTGGGAGACGCCCTTATCCGCTCTTCGACACTCAAAGACCGGGCGCAGGAGGCGTTTCGACGCTTCCTGGACCAAGGAGACGCCAGTGAGATCGCGCGGCTGGCGCCGACCTCTATTGTGTTCGGTGCCTGGGACTCGCGGGACACGCAGGCGAAGCTGCCGCGGATTTTGCAAGCTGTAATTCGCGCCTGGGACGTCGACGTCATCAAGCGGTCTGCGCAATACAACCCGCCCATCGACTACGCGGAGTTGGATGTCTTCGACGCTGAGCAAAAGGAGAAACAGGAAGGGGACCCGAAGAGTCCGCTCGCCAAACGGGGGTTCGTGCATGTGCCAGCGGCGGATACGCTCGGCGGCGTCGTCGCCCGCGGCCCCATCGAGCGCCGGATCACCGTCAACCTGATTGCGCTGCGCCGGCTGCGGGGTAACCGCGAGAACTCCATTGCGCTGCGGCGCTACATCCTCGGACTGGCACTGGTTGCAGCGACGGAGCCGTTGGACGGCTTCCTGCGCCAGGGCTGTCTGCTGACGCCCCACCCGGAGCACCCAGCCTCCTGGGAGGCCGTTGCCCGGACCGGTGAGCGCACGCCGGTTCAATTGGACCAGGAGAGCGCAGTCGAGTATGCGAAGGCTGCCAAGCAATCCTTCGCAGTGCATCCGGACGAGGCTTTCCAGTTCGACAAGGCGCTGGCTCAAAAGGACCTTGAGGATGTGCTCGGCAAGGGCGGCAAGGCGAAGAAGAAAGGGTGATTCCATGGCGGTCGAGATCGAACGCACAGCGGACAGGATGCTCTTGATCCGCATCCACTTCTTGGACGACCGATATCACGGAGAAGGCGATGCCGGCCTCGACGGCTGGCCTCCGTCGCCGGCTCGGCTGTTCCAGGCGTTGCTCGCCGGCAACGCGGTCGGCGCACGTTTGCCGCCCGAGTGCGCAGCCGCGTTGCGCTGGCTCGAAAGCGAGGCCGGGCCACCAGAGATTCGCGCGCAGCGCCCTCTGGTCGGTCTTTCCTACACGACCTTCGTGCCCAACAACGACCTGGACGCGAAGGGTGGGGACCCTGCCAGGATCGCGGATATCCGGGTCGGCAAACGCATTCGGCCGCGGCATATCGAATCGTCGCAACCTTTGATTTACGGCTGGCGGTTCCGAGCCGATGGCGAGAGCGAGCAGGCCGCGGGCGTGGTCTGTGCGATGGCAGAGAACCTGTATCAACTCGGACGCGGCGTGGACCTGGCTTGGGCTTGGGCGGAGATCCTCGACGCCGAAGCGGGCGGCGCCGCGATGGATGCGGCCTGCGGTGCGGTCTGGCGTCCGAGCGCGCAGGGCAGTGGCCCGGCGCTGAGCTGTCCGCAGCTCGGGTCTCTGGAGAGTCTCGTGACACGCTTCGATGCTCATCGGCAGCGCTTCAGCACTGTCAAGACGGGCAGGAAATCCAAGGTGTTTTTCACCAACCCGCCCAAGCCGCGCTTCCTGCAAGTCACTTACAACGCCTCCGCCGCCTGGCGGTTGTTTGACCTGCGAGCCGACCACGAAGGCGGACGGCGGCCGTTGCGCTCCTGGCCGCAGGCGCGTGCGGTGGACCTGGTGGAGCAGGTGCGTGATGCCGCCGCGGCCAAGCTGGCGGCGGCGTTGCCTGAGCAGGCCGGCCTTATCGAACGGTTGTTGATCGGTCGCGGTGCGGAGAGCGGGGACAAGGCGCGTCGGGTGCGCCTACTGCCGTTGCCCTCCATCGGCCATGAGCTGACCAACCGCTCCATTCGCCGCCTTCTGGTCACGGCGCCGCCCGAATGTCCGCTGCGCTTTGGTGACCTGGACTGGGCGCTGTCGGGGCTGCGCATCAATGGGGTTGGGGCGGGGGATACGCTTCTGGTGCGCAGCGATGATGTGTCCATGTTGCAGCGATACGGTGTGGAAGCGGGTGATGGGTACAAGTGCTGGCGCAGCGTGACACCGGTGGTATTGCCAGAGTCCGCCGCGCGCCGTCGGATTGATCCCGACCGGCGCCGGGGAGACTGGAAGCCGGGCAGCGAGCGCGTGGCCGAGGAGGAGCAGGCGTGCGGGGCGGTACTTCAGGCGCTGCGGCACGCGGAGCTGAGCGCTCCTGTGGAGGGCATTAGAGTTCAGCGGGAGCCCTTCAGCCCTAAGGGGGTACGGGCCGACGCGTTTGCCCAAGGCACGCGTTTCGCCAAGGAAAGGCTGTGGCACGTGGAGATTCGGTTTCGCAACCTCGTTGAAGGCCCATTGGTGCTGGGCGATGGACGGTACCTTGGCCTTGGACTGCTGGCGCCGGAGCATGAGGGAACGGACGTGCTTGCGTTCCACATAGCGGGCGGATTGGCGCCCGCCGCGAGGCCCGGGGCGGTTGCCGCGGCACTGCGGCGGGCTGTGATGGCGCGGGTGCAGACGCAGATCGGCCAAGGGCGACCGCTTCCGCCTTACTTCACAGGTCATCAGCCCGATGGCGAGCCCCTGCGGTCGGGTGCGCACCGCCATTTGGCCTTTGTCGCAGACCTGGCGCGCGACAGGCTATTGGTCATCCCACCGCACTTGCTTGAACGGCGGTATCCCATGACGTGGGAGCGCGAGCATTGGGGTTTGCTCACCACTGCGCTCGACGGCATGGATGATCTGCGCGCCGGTGCGGCGGGACGACTGCGCCTTATCGGTGGCGCAGTGGATCCGGACCGGGATCTGGTGTTCGGGACGGGCCGCGTGTGGGAGTCGGTGAGCGATTACCGTCCGACACGCCACGCGAAGAAGTCGGCCCCTGAAGCTGCCGTCGTCGAAGACGTGCTTCGTGAGACTCGGCGGGGGCGTCTGCCCGACCCGGAGGTCGACGTGCTTTCCGTCGAGGAGGGACCGCGTGGCGGGCTCGCGGGGCGTTTGCGACTTCGCTTTGCTGCCGCTCAGCGCGGCCCAGTGCTCATAGGGCGCACGCGACACCTGGGGGGTGGGCTTTTCAGATTGGCAGATTGACAGTGTACGGAGTGTCGGCCAGGGCGCTGCCGCAGCACAGATCCACTATGCCAGCGGTGCGAGCGCCTTGAGATCTTCGCTGGTGTTCGGCGGCGTGCGGCTTGCGTTCGAGCAGCACGTCGAGGACGACGTTGAGATGGATCAAGGCGTTCCCGGTCGGCGCGCCCCTTCCTGGCTGCGAGGTGTCGAACTCAGTCACTGACGCGAGAAGGTTCACTTGGAGCCGAGGTACTTGTCTGCGAGGTGCTCGCGGTAGTCGTCGACGTCGATGTGGCTGCCGCGGAGCGCGCCGAGAAGGGAGCGCACGCCGGGCGGTAGGTCGTCGGATTCGGTGGCGGCGCTCTCGGCGTCCAGTGCTGCGAAGTAATCCGCCACCAGCTGCGAGATGGACTTGCCCCGCGCCTTGGCGAGGGACTTGGCGCGGGCGATGAGGTGCTTGGGTAGTCTGAGTGTCAGCTTTGCGTGCATGATGGCGGGGCGCGGTTTGGTGAGGCACACGAGTCCGCTTCTGGCGCGGCAGCGCTTTGGTGCAGGTCGTGGGCGTGGCCTGTGGCGGCCTCCAACAACGGGTCACAAGCCTGCACGGACGGCGCTCCGGTTGCGACGACGTGCTCGCCGTAGGCACCCAACGCCCCCCGCAACCGCCCCACCACTGCCTCCCGCAGCGCCGCCGGCGCCGCCACCTCGCAGTCGGCGCCGTACTTGAGGATCTCCATGAGCAGCTCTTCGGGGTTGGCGTAGGGGAGGGTGAGCTGCCAGCGGCCGTCGGGGAGCCAGCTGCCGCGCTGGTCCGGGTGCCATTGCTCTTCGGCGACCCAGCGGGCGCGGTGGGGGCTGAAGCGCAGCACGGCGGTTTGGGTCGGGGCGCCGGTGAAGCTGCCGTAGGCGCCGTCGAGCCGGGCGCCGGTGTGCTGCGCGTTAAGCTCCAGGGCCGGCTCGGTGAGCACGGCTGCCCGCTGGATGCGCTCGATGGCGAAGCGCCGCAGGTCGCCGGCACGGTGGCACCAGGCGTCGAGGTACCAGTTGCTGCGCTGCCAGGTGAGGCGGTGCGGTGAGATCACGCGCGCGGGCTCGTTGGGCTCCGCGGTGCGGCTGCGCGGGTCGTAGCGGATGCGCAGCCGGCGGCGCTCGAACAGGGCCTGGGCGAGGATTGCGAAGGTTTCGCCGGGGCAGGGCCGGGTGCCGGGCGCCTGCAGGCTGATTCGCCGGGCGATATCGGCGGGGGTGATGCCGCGCTGGGCGAGCAGCGCCTCGATGCGTGCGGCGATGGGGGCGGTCTGCGCGGCCAGCAGGCCCGGCTGGAGCTGGCGCAGCAGCTCGCGGGCGGCGAGCAGCGCGTGGAGCTCGGTGGTGGTGAGCCAGAGCCCGGGCACCTCGTCGGCGGGGTCCGGCGCCGGTCCGCTCAGGTACCAGCCGCCGCGGCTGCGGTCGAAGGCGAGGGGGGCGCCGAAGTCGTCCCGATGGGGTCGGAGCGGCTGGGGCGGTCGTTCTCTTCGGCGGTCGAAGGCGAGGGGGGCGCCGAAGTCGTCCCGATAGCTGTGCAGTGCGCGGCGGGCGGTGGACTCGGAGCATTCCATGCGCTCCATGAGCTGGCGCAGGGTAATGGGCGTGCGTCGCGCTGTGAAGATGCGCTTGAGTTGGGTGATGCGATGGAGTCTGTCCATGGCGGCGCCTCCGGATAAGGAAATCCCTGATGTTCTGGATTCTGCCAAAGACGCCGGCAGAGTGACGCTCCGTGTGCATTTGCAGTGACGCAAATCACTGGTGGCCACCGCCCACCCCAGGCCACCGCCTTGTCCCGCTTGGCGCGCCCGGTTGCATGTGGGTAGACTCTCGTGTTTGGGGCAAAGCCTCATCCCGCCCGGCCGCTTCGGCCTGTTCCACGTTGCCTTGGTGGCAGCGGCAGTTTTCGGTTTCGAGGATCTCCATGGCGAACGACAGCAACGTGACCTGGCATGAGCACCAGGTGACACGGGAGGCGCGTGAGCGTCTGAATGGGCACAAGGGCTGTGTGATCTGGTTCACGGGCCTGTCGGGCTCGGGCAAGAGCACGGTGGCGAATACGCTGGACCATCTGCTCTGGGGCTACGGCTTCCACAGCGCGGTGCTGGACGGTGACAACGTGCGCCATGCGCTCAACGCGGCGCCGGGCCTGCTGCGGGACGCGCACGGCGATGAGTTCGCGCAGCGCTTCGGTCTCGGCTTCTCGGCGGTGGACCGGGAGGAGAACATCCGCCGCATCGGCGCGGTGGCGGGGCTGTTCTGTCAGGCGGGGCTGATTGCGCTGACGGCCTTCATCAGCCCGTACCGGATCGACCGGGACCGGGTGCGGCGCGCGTTGGGGGATGGCGAGTTCATCGAGGTGTTCGTGGATACGCCGCTGGCGATCTGCGAGGAGCGCGATCCCAAAGGCCTGTACAAGAAGGCCCGCGCGGGGGAGATCAAGCAGTTCACGGGCATCGACGACCCCTACGAGGCACCGGAGGCACCGGAGCTGACGCTGCTCGCCGGCGAGCGCACGCCGGAGGATCTGGCGCACCAGGTCATCGACTATCTGGTGGAGCGAGCGATCATCCCGCAGCCGGGCGGGCGCTGAGGCGGCCGGGGCTGAGGTATCGCCGCCTGGCTTGTTGCCGTGTTGCCGAGTGGAACTCGGCGCCCCCGGGTGTTGCCGAGTGGAACTCGGCGTCCCCGGGTGTTGCCGAGTGGAACTCGGGGCGCCCGGGTGTTGCCGAGTGGAACTCGGGGCGCCCGGGTGTTGTCGAGTGGAACTCGGCGCCCCCGGGTGTTGCCGAGTGGAACTCGGCGTCCCCGGGTGTTGCCGAGTGGAGCTCGGCGTCCCCGGGTGTTGCCGAGTGGAGCTCGGGGCGCCCGGGTGTTGCCGAGTGGAGCTCGGCGCCCCTGGGTTGTTGCCGCGGCAGTGGTTGTTTGGTGTGGCGGGGCCGCGATCAACCGTGCCGGTGGCGCAGGGCTTGGGGCTTTGCTGAGCCGGCGCTCACTTCGGCGCGGTTTGCCGCTGTTGCGCACCTGGGTACCGCTGGCGGTGTCGGTGGGACTGTGTCTCGCCGCCGGCTGTGCCCGCCAGACCCCGCCGGCGGACACGCTGGTGGTGGGGCAGGTGGCGGCGCCCCGGTCGCTGGACCCGCAGGTCACCACGGCCCTGAACGACTTCCGCATCCTGGTGAACCTGTACGAGGGCCTGGTGCGCTACCGCCCGGGTACCCTGGAGCTGGTGCCGGGGCTGGCGGCGTCCTGGACGGTGTCCGAGGATGGCCGGGTGTATCGGTTCAAGCTCCGGGACGGGGTGCGCTTTCATGACGGCAGCGCCTTCGATGCGGCGGCGGTGCGCTTCAATTTCCAGCGCATGCTGGACCCCGAGCATCCCTTCCACGACACCGGCCCCTTTCCGCTCGCGTTCTTCTTCGAGCAGGTGGCGCGCGTGGTGGTGGAAGACGCGCTGACGGTGCGCTTCGAGCTGCGCCGGCCCTTTGCGCCCTTCCTGTCCAATCTGGCCTATCCCACGGCGCTGATGGTCTCGCCGGCGGCGGTGCGCCGCTGGGGCAAGGACTATGGCCGCCACCCGAGCGGTACGGGGCCGTTCCGGCTCACCGGCTGGGAGCGGGGCGGGCAGGTGCGGCTCGCGCGCTTCGAGGGCTGGCACGGCGGCGAGGTGGCGCTTGCAAACGTCATCTTCCGACCCTTGACGGACCCCATGACCCGCGTGGCAGAGCTGCTGGCGGGGGGCGTGGACCTGGCGCTGGAGCTCTCGCCGGACAATGTGGCGGCGTTTCGCGCCCGCCAGGGCTATCGGGTGCTGGAGGCCACCGGGCCGCACCTGTGGTTCCTGATTCTGAACACCCGCGACGGCCCGCTTGCGGATGTGCGCGTGCGCCGTGCGCTGAACCATGCCATCGACCGCCGCGCGCTGGTGCAGGACGTGCTGCGCGACACCGCGGTGGTGGCGGATGGCCCGGTGCCGGCGGCCTTCCGCTGGGCGCATGCCCCGGACCTGCCGGCCTATGCCCATGACCCGGACCTGGCCCGGGCGCTGCTCGCGGAGGCGGGCTGGGGCGATGGCTTCAGTCTGAATTTCCTGGTGCCCCGCGGCGGCTCCGGCATGCTCGCGCCGCTGGCCATGGCGACGGCCATTCAGGGCGACCTGGCGCAGGTGGGGGTGCAGGCGCGCATCGAGAGCTTCGAGTGGAATGCGTACCTGGCACGGGTCAATGACGGTCTGGACGGCGATGCGGACCTGGCGCAGATGGCCTGGATGACCAATGACCCGGATACCCTGCCGTATCTGGCACTGCGCTGCGGGGCGACGCCCGACGCCGGCGGCTTCAACTCCGGCTGGTACTGCAACCCGGCGGTGGACCGGCTTGTCGCCCAGGCGCGGCGCGCCACCGAGCGCACCGAGCGCGCCCGGCTCTACCGCGAGCTGGCCCGCGTGGTGCAGCGCGACGCCCCCTGGGTGACGGTGGCGAGCTGGCGGCAGAACCTGGTGCTGCGCGATGCGGTGCAGGGCATCCGGCTGGAGCCTTCGTTCGCGCTGCGGCTGGAGGACGCCCGCAAGCGCTGAGAGACAGGACAGGGAGTACCACGCTCCCGGAAGAATGCGCGACTCAGCCGGGCGGATCAGCGCAGCGCATCCGCCGTTCGGGCCTGCGGTGGATGCCCTCCGCTGATCCACCCTCCCTCCCCGGAGCCGCCGACTTCCAGTCGGCGACATCCGGGCCCACCGACTTCCAGTCGGCGACATCCGGGGGCGCCGACTTCCAGTCGGCGACATCCGGGCCCACCGACTTCCAGTCGGCGACATCCGGGCCCACCGACTTCCAGTCGGCGACATCTGGGGGCGCCGACTTCCAGTCGGCGACATCTGGGGGCGCCGACTTCCAGTCGGCGGCATCTGGGGCCACCGACTTCCAGTCGGCGGCATCCGGGGCCACCGACTTCCAGTCGGCGACATCCGGGGGCGCCGACTTCCAGTCGGCCAGCTCCAGAAGCGCCGACGTCAAGGACAGCCCCCGGCTCAAGTCGGTTTTGCAGTCCCGCTTCCACTTCGCCGAGCCTGGGCTCGCGTGCTTGAGCGCCCCGGCCCACCCCGACACGAGCGGTCATCTGCCACCGGCGGACAGAAGTCCGTCCTCCTGAGGTGCCGACTGAAGTCCGCGTCCCCAGGGCGCGGCCTCGCATCTTGCGCAGTGGTGCGTTAGGACCCGTCGCCGATCTCGATCCGCACCGGAAAGCGACCCTGGGCCGGCGGCGGCTGCTGCGGGCGCTGCTGCCACGGCTCTGCCAGTTGATCGCCGAGCCAGACGCCGAAGGGGCCGAGCAGCATGATCCACACCCAGCCGGGCAGCGGCAGGTCCAGCAGCTCGGGGCCGCCGAGGAGCGGCAGATGCAGCGCCCAGGCCGGTCCGAGCCAGGCGTTGAGCCCCTGCGCCACCAGACCGAGCAGCAGCGCCGCCAGTGCGGGCAGCAGCAGGCGGCTCCAGTCGCCGGTTTGCAGACCGGCGAGTGGTGTCGGCCGCCCGCGCAGTTGCTGGATGGCCACCGCCAGCAGCAGCGGGGCGCTGAGGCTCAAGGGGTAGATCCAGTCCGGCCAGAGTGCGGCGCCGGCGAGGCCGAGCAGCGCCGCCAGCAGCAGGATGAGGCCCTCCTGCGGTGAGGCGTCGGCGCCGGACAGCGGCTCGGCCCGGGTGACGGCGCCCAGCACGGCCGGCAAGGATGCGAGCCATTGCCGCAGGCTCAGCAACGCCGGCAACAGCACCGCATAGGCCAGGGAGTTGCCGAGCAAGAAGGGGACGAGCTCCGTCGCCGGCGGATAGACCCAGAGCTTGAGGAACAGGTTCAGCCAGTGGAACAGCCAGCCGGCGGCGAGGCTCGCCGCGAACAGGCTGCGGAAGTAGCCCGGGCGCTGACTCAGCAGGCTGCTGCCGGTGCGACGCTCCGTGTCCGCGTTGGCGAAGAGCGCGAGCGCCAACACCGCCAGTCCGACAACGGCACTGACCGCCGCACCGTCGGCGGCGATGATCGCAAGCAGCAGTGCGAAGACGCCGAGCCAGGCGAAGCGCGGGATGCGGCGCGGGGCGGGTGCCGGCAGCCGGCGCCCGCCGGGCCGCCGCGGCCAGGCGAAGTACGCGGTTGCGGCGAGCAGCGCGAGGCTGAGCGTCGCCGCGAGCCAGGTGATGAGCGGGCTCGCGCCCAAGGGGTCCCAGGGGCGGGTGGTGAGCGGTATCTGCAGCAGCTCGCCCAGCGGCAGCCCGCCCAGGACGGCACCCAGCAGCGGCAGCGCCAGGATGGCGGCGGCGGCGGCGAGCACCGGCAGCAGTGTGCCCAGGGATGATGGTCTGGGCTGCGTCTGGGCCATCCTGCGGCTGCCCTCTGCCTGCCGGTGCAGCGGTCCCGCGCCCGCTCGGCAGCCGGCTAAGGCCGCACGCGGTCGATGGTGACGCTGACGGCGCCGGCGTCAGCCGGTGCGACGGGGCCCGTCTCACCCTCCAGGTCGCCGGGCTGCGGCATGGCCTGGCCGCTCGGCGACACGCGTGCGCCCACCACCACCTGCGGGAAGGCGGACAGGCGCATCTGCGGCATCATGGCCATGCTGTCGTCGAGCCGGACACGTGCCGGCAGGTCCGCCAGCGTGAGCCGCTGCACCGCCAGCGGCATGGGCGGCCCGGCGGCGGCGCGAGCGAAGACGAAGACGGTGGTGCCGGGCGGCATGCGCCCGGCGAGCGCCGGTGCCAGGGATACGCTCACATCCATGCCGGGCACGGCGGCTGCGTCGGGCGCCTCTGCGTCCGTGGTCGGCGCGGCCGCCGGCGAGGTGGTGGTTGCCGGGGCGGGTGCATCCGCGGCCCCGGCATCCGCCTGTGCCACCTGCTGTGTCGCCGGGGCGGCTGCCTCCTGCTCGGCCGCACCGGCGCTGTCGGCCGCAGCTTGGGGCGAATTGTCGGCGGGAGCTGTCTCGGCGGGGGCCGGCGCCGGGGTGGCAGCGGCCCGCACGCCGTCGCTGTTGGCGGCGAGCTGCATCTGCGGCGGCACGCCGGCGCGCTGCTCCGCCTGGGCGATGAGCCGGCGCAGCTCCTGGGCGTCGTCGCCCGCCGGGTCGATCTGCCCGAGCACGCGCTTCCAGGCGGTGGCGGCGGATTGGAACTGCCCGCGCTGGAAGGCCACCATGCCGGACAGCCAGCGCGCGGTGGCGTTGTCGGGCTCTGCGGCGAGGGCCTCGGAGATCAGCTCCGCGGGCTTGCCCTCCAGGCTGCGGTCGTTGTTGGCGGCGATGCTCTCGGCGTAGGCGAGGGTGATGTCGGTGGCCCCCGGCAGCAGCTCGTGCGCCCGCGCCAGGGCCTTCTCAGCGGCGTCCGTGCGGCCCATGGCGAAGTAGGTCCGCCCGAGCATGGTCCAGCCCTCGCCATCGTCCGGCGCCTGTGCCAGGCGCTCTTCCAGGCGCTGTACCAGGACCTCCAGCGACATGCCGTCGGCGCCCGCGTGCTGCGGCGTCGCGGCACCGCCGGCGGCGGCGAGCTCCAGCCTCGGGATGATGTGCTGCTCGCCCAGGATCAGGTACAGGGCCAGCGCCGTGGCGGGCACCGCAAAAACCAGCGCCGCGGCGGTGAGGCCCGGGCTTGGCAGCTTCACCTGTGCGGCGGGCTTCGGGTCCTCCGGCCCAAGGTCGGCGGTGTCGCTCAGCAGCTGCCGCTGAAGGTCGCGGCGGGCGGCCTCGTATTGGGTGCGGTCGAGCTTGCCGGCGGCGAGGTCCGTGTCCAGCTCCGCGAGCTGCTGCTTGTAGAGCGCCAGGTTGATTTCTGCCTGGTCCGGGTCTGTGGCGTCGTCGCCGCCGCCGCGATGTGTGAGCAGTGGCGCGGCAACGAAAAGCGCCGCCAGCAGCGCGAGGCCGGCGGCGAGAATCCAGAAAATGGTCATGATGCGGGGTATCGGGGCGCGGTGCGATGGGGTGGGCGGTCAGGTGGCCTGCTTGGGCTCGTCGGTGCCGGCGGCGGACTCCGTCTCCAGCAGCGCGCGCAGGCGCTCGCGCTCGGCCTCGGAGATGTCTTCGTCACCGGTGGGCTTGCGTCGCAGAACCGCGCGGAGCATGAAGAAGGCGGCGATGCCGATGATTACGAAGGGTCCGAACCAGAGGACGTAGGTGGACGGCTTGAGCGGCGGGTCATAGAGCACGAAGTCGCCGTAGCGGGCCACCAGGAAGTCGAGGATCTCGTCCTTCGACTGTCCGGCGCGCATCATGCGGTAGACCTCGTTGCGCAGGTCCTGGGCCAGCTCGGCCTGGGAGCCCGCCAGGGATTCGTTCTGACACACCAGGCAGCGCAGCTTGCTGATGAGGTCGCGGAACTGCGCCTCCTGCGCCGGGCTGTCGAATTGAAATTCCTCCAGCGTGTAAGCCGATGCCGGCATGGCCAAGGCCAGCAGCGCTGCGAGCAGGATGGTTTTGATCAGTGGTGGCATGGGTCGTTGTCAGTACGGAGTCCAAAGTACGAAGTGCGACGTACGCTGTGCGTCTTGGCCTGCGCGGCATCCAGGCACTATGGCCGGCGCGGTAACGCCGGGCTGTTGGTGCCGCGGCGCCCGAGTGCTGCGAGCGATGGCGCCGGCGGTGCAGGTCGGGCCGGAGCTGGCAGGCACGCCGGTCATGCATGGCTGCCGGCCGCTTGTCGCGCGTCGCTGATGTGGTTGTGGTCCTGTGTAGGTCGAGTCAGTGCAAAATCCCTCTACGCGGCGCCGCCGTGGCCTGTGGGGTGTCGGGTGACGCTTGCGCTGAACCGCCCTACGGCTGCCCGCCCGGCCGCAGACCTGCGCCGCCCCGCATCAGCCCCTGGCCCGCAGCTCCGCAACCAGCGGCTGGAGCTTTTTCTCCCAGACCTCCCGATCGATGGGGCCGATGTGCTTGTAGCGGATGATGCCCTCCTGGTCCACGACGAAGGTCTCCGGAGCGCCGTAGACGCCCCAGTGGATGCCGACGGTGTTGTCCGGGTCGTAGCCGTTCATGTCGTAGGGGTTGCCGGTGAGCTGGAGCACCCGCTTGGCATCCGCGGCGTCGTCTTTCCAGTTGAGGCCGACGATCTGGAAGTCCGGGATCTCCGAGAGCGCCATCAGTGCCTGATGCTCGGCCCGGCAGGAGCTGCACCAGGACGCCCAGACGTTCACCAGTGAGATCTTGCCTTTGAGGTCGGCATCGGAGACGGTGCGGCTCGGGTCGTCCAGCGCCGGCAGACTGAACGCCGGCACCGGCTTGCCGATGAGGGGCGAGGGGACCTCGCTGGGGTCCTGCCCCAGGCCCCACACCAGCAGCACCACGAGCCCCGCAAAGACGATGAGCGGGGTCAGGTAGCGCACGGACTTGGACATCGCCATGGCCGCCCCCTCAGGCCGTTGCCGCCGCGGCGTCCGCGGCGGGCTTGCGGGCGCGGGCACCGGCCAGGCGGTAGCGCGGGTCGGACACCGCGAGGACGCCGCCCAGGGCCATCAGGATGGCGCCGAGCCAGATCCAGCGTACGAAGGGCTTGTAGTAGAGCCGCAGCGCCCAGTCGCCGTCGTCGCCCACGGGCTCGCCGAGCGAGACGTAGATGTCGCGGAACAGGCCCGGGTCGATGGCGGCCTCGGTCATGGGCATGCCGCCGCCCATGTAGGCCCGCTTCTCCGGATAGAGTCGGGTGACCTCGCGGTCGCCGCGGTAGACCTTGAACTCCCCGCGCTGGGCCATGTAATTGGGCCCGGGCGCCGGCTGCGCGCCGAGGAACTCGAAGCGGTAGCCGGCGAGCTCATGGCTGTCACCCGGGGACATGCGCACGTCCTCCTCGAGCTGATCGTTCGAGAGCACAGTGACGCCCACCACGAACATCGCTACGCCCACGTGCGCAGTCACCATGCCGTAGAAGCTGCGCCCGCTGCCGCGCAGGTCGGCGAGGATGGCCGGCCCCATGCGCGCGAGCCCGCCTTTATTCCGCAGCCGCTCGCGCACGATGGCGACATGCGCGAAGAACAGCCAGGCCGCCAGCGCCAGCCCCACGGGCACCCACAGGCTGCCGTGGCCGAACAGCGGCAGTGCGCTCACGGCGAGCACCACGATGCTGAGCGCCAATGCCCACCACAGGGTCTTCAGCACGCGCATGGGGTTGTCGCCTTTCCAGCGGGTGGCCGGCCCCAGGCCGATCAGCACCGCCAGGAACGGCGAGAGTGCCAGGAACATCTTGTTGAACCACGGGAAGCCGACCGAGATCTTGCCCCAGTTGAAGGCCTCGTAGATGAGCGGGGCCAGGGTGCCGAACAGCACCAGCACGGTGAAGGCGACGAAGATCAGGTTGTTGCCGAGCAGTGCCGACTCGCGGGAGACCACGCCGAACTGGCCGCCGTCCGAGACCTCCGGCGCCCGCCAGGCATACAGCGCCAGCGAGCCGCCGACGACGATGCACAGGAAGATCAGGATGAACAGGCCGCGGGACGGGTCGGTGGCGAAGGCGTGCACCGAGGTGAGCACACCGGAGCGCACCAGGAAGGTGCCGAGCAGACTGAGCGAGAAGGCGCAGATGGCGAGCAGCACGGTCCAGCTCTTGAAGGCGGCGCGCTTTTCGGTGACCGCGAGGGAGTGGATCAGCGCCGTGCCCACCAGCCAGGGCATGAGCGAGGCGTTTTCCACCGGGTCCCAGAACCACCAGCCGCCCCAGCCGAGCTCGTAGTAGGCCCACCAGGAGCCGAGCATGATGCCGATGGTGAGGAACACCCAGGCGACGGTGGTCCAGGGCCGCGACCAGCGCGCCCAGGCGGCGTCCAGCCGACCGCCGATGAGGGCGGCGACGGCGAAGGCGAAGGCCACCGAGAAGCCGACATAGCCCATGTAGAGCATGGGCGGGTGGATGGCGAGACCCGGGTCCTGCAGCAGCGGGTTCAGGTCGCGCCCCTCCGGCGGTACCGGAAACAGCCGCTCGAAGGGATTGGACGTAAGCAGCATGAACAGCAGGAAGCCGATGGCGACCATGCCCTGCACCGAGATGACCCGGGCCACCACGGTGAGCGGCAGGTTGCCGCTGAAGGCCGCCACCGCGGCACCCCAGGCGGCCATCATGAGCACCCACAGCAGCAGCGAGCCCTCGTGCCCGCCCCAGACGGCAGAGATCTTGTAGATGGTCGGCAGCAGGGTGTTGGAGTGCTCGGCGACGTAGAGCACCGAGAAGTCGCTGGTGAGGAAGGCCTGCGTCAGCGCGGCGAAGGCGACGGCGATCATGGTGAGCTGACCGTAGGCCAGCGGCCGCGCCATGGTCATCCAGGGCCGGTTGCCCGACAGCGAGCCGGCCAGCGGGAAGGCCGCCTGCACGACGGCGAGCAGCAGCGCGAGGATCAGTGCGAAGTGTCCGAGCTCGGGAATCATTGCGTCACCGTGTTGCCTGCGGCGGGCATGGACTGGACAGCGGTCTCCACGGCGCCCTTGGCGTGGGCGGTCTGAAGGGTGTCTTCCACCTCCGGCGGCATGTAGGACTCATCGTGCTTGGCCAGCACCTGGTCGGCGTAGAAGACGCCGTCCTCGCCGATGCGGCCCTTGGCCACCACGCCCTGACCCTCGCCGAACAAGTCCGGCAGGATGCCCGTGTAGCTGACGGGCACGGTGCGGGCGTTGTCGGTGACATCGAAGCGCACCGTGAGACCGTCCTGCTGGCGCTTCAGCGTGTCCTCCACCACCAGACCGCCGACGCGGAAGACCGCATCGGTGGGATGCTCCCCGGCGTGCACCTGGCTCGGGCTGAAGAAGTAGGCAATGTTGCTGTTGAGCGCGCTCAGCGCGAGCGAGGCCGCGATGCCGACGCCGACCACGGCGACGCCGACGAAGATCAGGCGTTTTTGTCTTGCTTTCATCAATGCTCTCCCGGTGGCACGTTCTGCGTGCGCAGTCGGGCCAATCGACCGACGCGCTGCAAAATGGTTCGGCGGCTGCGGCGCAGTGTCACGACTTCCGCGATGAGCAGCGCGAAGGTCATGCCGAAGGCGCTCCAGACGTAGAAGGCGTAGCCGCCCTGGCTCAGGAAGTCGATCAGGCCCTGCATCAGGCGCTCACCCCCCGGCCGGCTTCGCGGCCCTGTGTGGGAAGCCCACCCGCGGGCGGCGGTGCGGCACCTTCCGCATCCACCACCTTGCGCACCCAGGCGCTGTCCTGCTCGCGCAGCAGGATGATGTTGCGCAGCCGCGCGAAGGCCGCGGCGAAGGAGTAGAGCCAGAAGCCGAGCGTCATGACCAGCATGGCGGTGAGGATGTTGGACTCGATGTCCGTCAGCGACGAGCGCTGGTGCAACGCCGCGCAGTTGTTCGGGTCCGGGCAGTTGATGGACCAGTAGATGATGGGCAGCATCACCAGGCCGACGATGGCCAGCAGCGCCGCCGCCCGGTCCGCCCGGCGGCTGTCGTCGATGGCCGAGTGCAGGGCCATGAAGCCGACGTACAGGAAGAACAGGATCAGCTCCGAGGTCAGCCGCGGGTCCCAGTCCCAGTAGGTGCCCCAGCTCGGGCGGCCCCAGAAGGCGCCGGTCCAGAGCGCGAGGAAGGTGAAGACGGCGCCGGTGGGGGCGACGGCGTTGGCCATCATGAAGCTGAGGCGCGTGTTGAACACCAGCCCCACCGCGGACCAGGCCGCCAGCACCAGGTACAGCCACATGGACATCCAGGCCGCGGGCACGTGGATGAAGATGATGCGGTAGTACTCCTTCTGCGGGTTGGTGCCGCCCAGGCGCTCCGGCGTCTCGAAGAAGCCCCAGTAGAGCGCGAACAGCACCAGCGCCAGCGCGGCGACCCCGAAGACCGGGACGAGCCGGCCGGCCACCGGGTAGAACGCGGTGGGGGAGGCGTATTTGAACCAGTTGATCTTCATGGCGCTCGGCGGCGTGTCAGTGTATCACCAGCATCTGGGAACGAGTTTGGGGTTACCCAGCGTCAAGCTTAAGAAAATCGGGTAACCCTTCGAGGTTACCGAAGGGTAATGCGGTGCTTTGGGTGGCGGGTTGGCGGTGCCTGTGGAGTCGCCGAGTGGAACTCGGCGGCCCCAGGCGATGCCGGGTGGAGCTCGGCGGCCCCGGGTGTTGCCGAGTGGAGCTCGGCGGCCCCAGGCGTCGCCGAGTGGAACTCGGCGGCCCCGGGAATCGCCGAGTGGAGCTCGGTGGCCCCAGGCGTCGCCGGGTGGAGCTCGGCGGCCCCGGGTGTTGCCGGGTGGAGCTCGGCGGCCCCGGGTGTTGCGACAGTCGTCATTCCATGGAGATCCTGAGTGCCGCGGCCGCCGCCGGCGGCGCCAGTACCAAGCCGCCCAGCAGGAAAGCCCCGAGCAGGGCGAAGTAGGGTTGTGTGTCGGCGATTTCGATGACGCTGACACTGACGGCGCCGGCACCGTACACCAGCACCGGGATGTACAGCGGCAGGATCAGCAGCGACAGCAGGATGCCGCCGCCGCGCAGGCCGAGCGTCAGCGCCGCGCCGATGGCCCCGAGCAGACTCAGCACCGGCGTACCGAGCGCGAGCGCCAGCATCATCACCCAGACCGCGATGGGCTCCAGCGAGTACTGCATGGCCATGATGGGCGCGATCACCACCAGCGGCAGCCCGGTGAGCAGCCAGTGGGCGACGATCTTCGCCAGCACCAGCAGCGACAGGGGCTGGCCCGCCAGCAGCAGCTGCTCCAGGGTGCCGTCGTCGTAGTCCGCCGCGAACAGCCGCTCCAAGGCCAGCATGGAGGCCAGCAGCGCCGCCACCCAGACCACGCCCGGCCCGAGCATGCGCAGCAGCTCCCGCTCGCTGCCGACGCCGAGCGGGAACAGGCTCACGACGATGACGAAGAAGAACAGCGTCGTCAGCACGTCGGTGCGTCGGCGCAGCGCGAGGGTGAGGTCGCGCTGGAGGACGCAGAGGAAGACTTTCAGCATTTTGAAGAAGTACGGGGTACGGGGTACGAAGTACGGGGTAAGGCGTGCGCAGTAACTGGTCCTGGCCCGGGCGTTGGTCTCTAGGCGACGGGAGAGGTTGCGGCGAGGCACCTGGGGTGGATAAGCGAAGCGCATCCACCAGAACCCGAGGCGAAGCCGCGCAGTCGGCTGCGGCGAGCATCGTTGGCAACAACAGACCCAACTGCGAGTCCGCGCCCCCGAGCTCCGTACTCCGCCCTCCGTACTTTGCGCTTCGCCCCTCGTACCCGGCCCCAATCACTGCGTGGGCGCGCCCTCCAGAGTCAGCCGCTGAATCTCACCCCGCGTGAGCTGCACCTCCTGATGCGTCGTCAGTATCACGGCGCCGCCGGCGGCGACGTGGTCGGCAATCAGCGCTTCCAGCAGCGCAACCGCGTCGGTGTCGAGCGCGGTGAAAGGCTCATCCAGGATCCACAGCGGCGCTTTGCTCAGGATCAGGCGCGCCAGCGCAACGCGCTTCTTCTGGCCCTGCGAGAGCATGCGGGTGGGCAGGTCTTCGAAGCCGGCGAGGCCGATGTGCGCAAGGGCGGCGGTGATCTCGGTGTCCGCCACCGGGTCCTGGTCCAGGGTGGCGGCGACGCGCAGGTTCTCCTGTCCGGTGAGGTCTGCCTTGATGCCGTTCAGGTGGCCGAAGTAGAGCACCTCGCGGTTGAAGTCGTCGGCGAGCTCGGTGATCGGCTCGCCGCGCCAGCGGATGCTGCCGGCGTCCGGCCGCAGCAGGCCGCAGAGGGCGCGCAGCAGGGTGGTCTTGCCGCTGCCGTTGCGCCCGCGCACGTGCAGCAGGGTCTGCGCCGGCAGGGTGAAGCTGAGGGCCGTAAACAGCGTGCGGTCGCCGCGGCGGCAGGACAAATCGGCGACCTCGAGCATGGGTTTGGCGTTGGAATCGGTCGGCATGGTGTCGGGTGGGCGCGGGACGGCCTGCGGGGCCGCTGTGGCGGGCTCGCATCGCCCGGGCACCGGCCGGGCCAGCCCCAGGGCGGCCGTGACGATACAGGCTGCCCACGGGTGCGACAACCGGCGGCTGTCCGTGTAGTCGCGTCCGACATGGTCAAGCCCGGGTACAATCGTGGGTTGAGCTGCGCAGCGCCGCGGGGCGGGCTGGGCGACACCGTGGCCCGACCGACCGTTGCCGACAAGGGGGAGCCTCGATTTGGAGCCGTTCTACATCATGGTGTTCGCCGCCGGGCTGGCGGTGGCCGGTCTGTTCTTTCATGTGCTGGGCCTGTTCTCCCGGCTCCTGCGACCGCGGCGGGTGCTGGGCTACCAGCGGCGGGATGACTTCCTGAGCGACCAGGAGCGGCTTTGTCTCGGCACCGTGGAAGAGGCGGTGGGGGGCAATTATCGCGTCTTTCCCCGCGTGGCAGCGGGCACCGTGCTGACGGGCGACAGGTCGTTCGGCCGGCGCCGGCGGCGCGCGGCGGTGGCGACGCTGTCGGGGCGGGTGCTCGATTTCCTGGTGTGCTCGGCGGCCGATGCGCACCCGCTGTGCGCGGTGCTGGCGGCGCCGGCGGAGGCGTCCCGCCGCCGGCGTCGGGAGGCAGCCCTGCTGCGCGCCGCCTGCGCGGACGCCGGTCTGCCGTTGGTGGAGCTGACGCTTGCCGACGGCTACGAGCTCACCGCTGTGCGGCGGGAGCTGCTGGATGCCATCGAAAGTGCCGAGGTGCGCATCGCCCCGACCCCCGAGCCCATGGCCGCGGATGAAGAATCCCTGCTCGCGGAGCTGGCGGCGGCGATGCAGGAGCCGGACGGCCGCGTCCCCACCGGGCGGGTGCGGCGCTGAGGCTTGTGCCCGGACCGGGCGTTGTCGGGTCACGCCCTGGCGGGCTGACCCGACCGACCCTACGCGCGAGTGTGGGAGCGGCTTGCAGCCGCGACGCTGCGCCGCTGGAGCGCGGCCCGGGACCAGCCTTCAGACCGTCCGCGCCGTGTCCAGCAGCAGCCGCCCGTCCCGCTCCACGACCCTGAAGGTGGCAATGGGCTCATCGGCGGGCGGCTCCTGCGGCTCGCCCGTCTCCAGGCTGAACCAGCTGCCGTGCAGGGAGCACTTGATGTAGGCGCCGTCCAGGCAGCCGTAGGACAGTGGATAGTCCTCGTGGCTGCAGTTGTCCTCCACGGCGTAGAAGCGGTCCTCCACCCGGGCGACGATATAGCTGCGTCCACCCACCTTCACGGCGATGAACTTGCCGGGTGCGATGTCGGCGGCGGCGCCGATGTCCACGAGCTGCTCTGTCATGCCCGCCCCCTTCAGCGCAGCCGCCGCGCGGCGGCACCCGAATCCAGCGCCGCGCGGATGCGGTCGGCACCGGCCTCCAGTGTCTGCTCCCGGCCCAGGTGCCACAGCACCAGGGCGCCCGAGAACACCAGGCTGTCATAGGTCGGCCCGCGCTGGCCCTCCAGCGCCGCCATGCCGGCCTGAGCGGCGGCACGGGCGGTGGCGGGTACGTCCACGGCGACGGCGATCTCGTCCCCCGGCCGGCTGCTGGTGGGCAGGTCCTCGGGCAGCGGCACGGCACGCATGTTCTGCTCGATGCCGAGGCTCGCC
This sequence comes from uncultured Thiohalocapsa sp., assembly GCF_913063425.1. Classification (GTDB taxonomy): domain Bacteria; phylum Pseudomonadota; class Gammaproteobacteria; order Chromatiales; family Chromatiaceae; genus Thiohalocapsa. The sequence continues at coordinate 19,287 of NZ_CAJXYK010000050.1, read as the reverse complement.
GGGTCGATGTCGAAGGACTGCTCCTCGCCCATGCGCTGGTAGTTGAAGCAGACGCCCTTCTGGCGCAGGGAGGGCACCACGCCGCCCTCCACGCCGCGCACCAGCAGCGCCGAATCGAAGCCCGCGTGGCGCGCCAGCAGGGCGTAGATGCGCGGGTAGGGCTTGTGCACATAGCCCGTCACCAGGTGGGTCTTTTTGCGACCATGGATGGGCCGCGCCATCACCTCCACGGTGGTGATGACCTGGCGCTTGACGATGGTGCCGCGCAGGGGCACCAGGTCGTGCAGCTTGGGGGCGAAGGCGCGCTGGTCGACATAGCTCCAGCCGACGTCCGGGTCCGCGATGCGCGCGGCGGCCGCCGCCGGCGGCAGGTCCACCGGCAGACCGGCGGCGTCGAGCACATGGCGGTGGGTGACGCCGAACTTCGGGCCCACGGCATCGAGCCCGTGGCTCACCGCAGGCACGCCGCATTCCGCCAGCACCGGCGCCAGGAAGGGCGAGGCCGGCAGGCAGCGGTTGTAGCCGTCGTAGGGGTCGGCGATGTCGACGACCTCGTCCACGTCTGCCACGACGTGCTGGGTGGCCTCCCGCACGGCGTCGAGCACGCCGCGCTGCTCGTCGTCGGTCTCGCGCTTCATGCGCAGCGCAATCATGAAGATGCCCGCCTGCACCGGGTCCACCTCGGCGTCGAGGATGGCCTGCATGCCGAGGCGCGCCTCGTCCATTGAGATGTCCTTGGAAAGCTCGGGGCCGGTGGCGATGCGCTGGATGATGGAGCGCATGGTGCGTTGGATCTCGTTCATCGCGTCTGACTGCCTGCTGTGTGAAAGGTCGCGCGCCGCTGCGCAGATGCCCGGTGCAATTCGGGGTCATTGCGCGGGGGTTCAAGCCGACGGCGTGCGTGGGCGCGCGGAGACGGCCGCGGGATGGGCGCGGCGCCGCGCCCGGGCCGGCGGCGGCGGACTCAATCGCGCCAGCGCTTCAGCAGGTCGCCGTAGGCGTCGATGCGCCGGTCCCGGAAAAAGGGCCAGATGCGGCGCACCGTCTCGGCGCGGCTGAGGTCGATGTCCACCAGCAGGTCCTGCGGTGCGGTGTCGGAGGCTTCGGCCAGGAGCTCGCCCTGGGGTCCGCAGGCGAAGGAGCTGCCCCAGAACTGGATGCCGTCGTCGGGGCCGGCGGCGTCCGGGGCGGGCTCGAAGCCCACCCGGTTGCAGGCCAAGAGCGGCAGGCCGTTGGCGACGGCGTGGCCGCGCTGCACCGTGCGCCAGGCCTCGCGCTGGCGGGCGCGCTCGGCGGGGTCGTCCGCCGGGTCCCAGCCGATGGCCGTGGGATAGAGCAGCAGCTCGGCGCCGGCCATGGCCATGAGCCGCGCGGCCTCCGGGAACCACTGATCCCAGCACACGAGTACGCCGAGGCGCCCGACGGCTGTGTCCACGGGCCTGAAGCCGAGATCCCCCGGGGTGAAGTAGAACTTCTCGTGGTAGCCGGGATCATCCGGGATGTGCATCTTGCGGTACACGCCGGCCAGACTGCCGTCGGCGTCCAGCACCACCGCCGTGTTGTGGTACACGCCGGCAGCGCGGCGCTCGAACAGCGAGCCGACGATGACCACGCCCAAGGCTGCGGCGATCTCGCCGAGGGCGGCGGTGCTGGGGCCGGGGATGGGCTCCGCTGCCTCGAACACGCCGGTGCGCTCGCGCTGGCAGAAGTAGGCGCCGTTGTGCAGCTCCTGCAACAGCACCAGCCGGCAGCCGGCGGCGGCGGCGCGGCGGGTGGCCTCGAGGCAGTCGTCAAGGTCCGCGGCATGGTCGGCGCGGGCGGCGCGTTGGATGAGGGCGGCTTTGAGGTTGCGCATGGTGCTCTGCATGGTGCGTTCCTTTGTGACGCGGTGGCCTCTCGGGGGACTTGATTGTGGCTTGGCTCGCGGCCCGGTGCAGGTTGGTGTCGTCTTGTTCCTGTCTTTGGCGGTGGGGCGCAGCTCCGGCCGGAGCGCCTTCCCCACGCCTCCCGGGCGTCAGTGATTTCACACCGTGTATCCTCCAAAGGCGCATGGCGATGCCGAGGGGCTGCGTGCTCGTTTCTGTACGCCTATGAAATCAAAGGGGTTGCGGAACCAGAGGGGAGATGGTGGAACCGGCATCCGGGCTGCCTTTTGCCCGGCGGAATCGCCGGGCGTTCCGCGATAAGGTTCGCAAACTCCCCTGGGGCGTGACGCTAGGCTTCAAAGCGCTGTACTCGCTTGCTGCGTGGGGCGGCCCGCCGCGCGCTTGGCCACCGCCGCAGCGCGGTGGCCTGTGACCGTGCTTGTGACCGTGACAGGCGTCAAGCTTCGCAACGCTCTTCGATTCGCATCGGCTTGTTGTCGAGAGGCAGTCTACTGAAGCCGTTCGACGCCGAAGCGGCATTCATTTCCCCCGTTATTGACCCCGTAATTGAGCGTGATTCAGCGAGCGTGATGTCGAAGCGCGGCCCATTGCAATAGACGCGGTGTGTCGGGGAGATCGTGCGGCGCAGATCGGTATCATGACAGACATTGTGCAAACGAGCACAATCAGCCTGGCTCCTGTGACTTCTCATTTGTTCCGAAGTGCGATCAACGAGTTACTCAACAGCTTGCCCGCACACATGACGGCAGCGTCGTACAGCGTCCGGCAAACATCGACGCGCCCTCCGTCCAGGCCCTGTGCGGCTCACCCACAGTGGGCACAGGCGCAGTCGTGACGCGACCTTGCACGGGACCAGCAGCAGGGCGGCTCGGATCGCACGTGGGGCCTGCCGGGTCGAGCCCCTGCTCGTGACCTGAGCTGATGCGGATTCCAGAGACCTTTCGAGGCGGCGCCTCACTCGGCGTAAGCAGCGGGCCCTTGGTTCTGTGATTGCAATCACTGAGACCTGTGCGCCAGCGGGTTATGATCAGCAAAGCAGCCCAGATGCCCGCAGTCTAATGACATTGATTCAGAAAAACTGGAGCCGAAACGGTCCGCGCTCAGGCTCTTTGCCAGGGAGCGCAGCTCAAATGCGGGGCGCCCGCGGCGTGACCTTGGTCGAGCTCTTGATCGCGCTCAGCGTGTTGGTCATTTTGACCACCATCGGTATCCCGACGTTTGCGACGCTTATTCACAACAATCGCGTTGCGGTGATCTCCAATGACCTGACGCTGGCGCTGACCCTCGCCCGGGCGGAGGCGATCAAGCGCGCGGCGCCGGTGCGGATCTGCGCGAGCGCTGACGGTGTGGACTGCGACATCACGGACCCGAACGACTGCAACGCTGACTGGAGCGGCGGCTGGCTGGTACTGCCTGCGGACGGCGGCGCCGTGGTGCGTGTGCGCGAGGCGGTGGGCGGCGCCATCGGCCCCGTGGAGGCGAGCAGTGCGCCCTGGGTCACCTTCGACGGGCTCGGCGCTGCGTCGCTGCCGGACTGTGTGCCCACGGCGCGGGCGAGCTTCGCCATCGGCGACACAGCGGAGTCACGCTACCGCCAGCGTCGGGTCGAGCTCTTGGCATCCGGACGGGTGGCGCTGCAGACCCTCTGACGGAGGGCATCATGCCAAGCCTCAGGGCGCTGGCGCTGAGACAGTGCACCGCTGAGGGACGATCCTCGCCGCGGGCCGCGGGCTGCGGCGCGGCGCAGTCACAGCGCGGTACCTCCCTCATGGAGGTGCTGGTCACCTTGGCGATCCTGACCCTGGGCATTACGGCCATGACGCAGCTCCAGGTCACCGCACTGAAGCTGAATCACAGCGCCTACATGCGCTCCCAGGCCGTGGCATTGAGCTACCGGGTGCTGGATGCGATGCGTGCCAACCGCGGTGACGCCCTGTTCGGAGCCTATGACCGGGCGCCGGGCGATCCCATCCCGACGGCGGCCGAGGCCGGCAGCTCCGTCGCCGCCGCAGATCTGCGTGCCTGGCTGCACAGCGTCGAGAACGCCATGCGCCCCTACGAGGGCCAGGCCGGCATTGACCGCAACGCAGCGGAGGTGACCATCACCGTGCGCTGGCGCGACCGCCTGCGCGAGGAGCGCCTGGGTGCCCGGGGCCGCCTCTGGGAAGAATTCAGCGTGGTGACGCAGTTGTGAGCCGTACCGCATCCAAAGCACGCGTGCGACGCCGGTACCAGCGGGGGGTGACCCTGGTGGAGCTCATGGTGGCCATGCTGCTCGCGCTGCTGCTGATCACGGCCGCGCTCGCCATGGTGCTGGCGACCTCCCGGACCAGCGGCACCTTCGATGCGTTGGCCCGCACACAGGAGGCGGGGCGGCTGGCGCTGGTGATGATGGAGCGGGACCTGCGCATGGCGGGCTACCGCGGCTGCGCCTTCGGCGCGGTGAACAGCCTGCTCGACCCGGCCGGCAGCGGTTGGAGCGAAGCCGTCTACGACTTCAACGAGCCCTACTTCGGCTGGAGCGAAAGCGACGTGGCGGCCATCCCCAGTGGCACCCTGCCGGCGGCCTTCCATACCCGCTACGCCCGCGGCGATGTGCTGGTGGTGAAGAACGCAGCAGTGCCCCTGGGCGTTGGCCTGGGTGCCGACATCACCGCCGACAGCGATGTCGCGGAGCTCGATACCGCCATCGACGTGCCCGTGGGCAGCCTGGTGCTGGTGAGCGATTGTGGCGGTGGCGGGGACCTGTTCCAGGTGACCACCGATGACCTCTCGCCGAGCGACCGCCTGGAGCGCAATGCGAGCCTGCCCGGCATCACCCCCGGCAACCTGGACCCGGCGCTGCACGTTTTCAGCCGGCTCTATCCGGCGGTCTCCACCGAGCTCATGCAGGCGCAGAGCAACGTCTACTACGTCGGCTTCCAGGAGAGCGCCGACGGGGACCTTACCGCCACCAGCAGCCTGCGCCGGATCCGCATGGGCGAGCGCGTGGGCGGTGCCGCCCCGGATGATGAGCTGCTGGAAGGCATCTACGACATGCGCGTGCAGTACGGCGTGGATCTGAGCGGCAACGGCAGCGCCGACGACTACCGCCGCGCGGACGCACTCGCCGCGGAGGACTGGGCGCAGGTGGTGTCGCTGCGCCTGAGCGTGCTCGCCTACGGCGGTGAGGGCACTGACGAGGCGGTCAACGATGACGCCTACGCCGTGCCCTTCGACGAGACCATCTGGGACTTCAGCGGCGGGGAGGTCGAGCCGGACCCGCACGGCGACCCCGGCGAGCTCCGCTTCGTGCCGCCGGACCGGCGCGTGTACCGCTTTTTCTCCACCACCGTTGCTGTGCGCAACCGGGTCGGGTGAGGCATGGCCGCGCGGCGACACAACCGGCTTGCGGGTGCGGCGCTGCGCATCCGCCGCCAGCGCGGCGTCGCCCTGGCCGTGGCGCTGATTCTGCTGCTGGTGATGACGCTCCTGAGCGTTGCGGGCCTGCGCGGCACGGGCATGCAGGAGCGCATGGCGAGCAACCTGCGCGATCGCAATCTCGCATTCCAGAGCGCGGAGTCCGCGCTGCGGGCGGCGGAGACGGCACTGGTCGCCGGCGGCGGCGCCGGCTCGCCGGCCGTGTCCGCCCCCGGTGATCTGGGCTGGTGGGAGGCGTGCTGGGAGGGCTCGGTCACGGGCTGTCCACCTGCGGTGGTGCATCCGGTGGACACGGCGGCCTGGGGCATCGCCGCCGCGCCTGAGTATCGCCTGGAGCGCCTGCGCGCCGGCAACTACGGCAGCCTCGCCGCCGATGAAGCGCTGTCCAGCCCGCCGCTGTATCGCATCACGGTGCGGGCGGTGGGTGGCACGGCGGATTCGGTGGTGCTGCTGCAATCGACGTTTCGGCCGTGACCTCTCGCGGGCACTGGAGCTCGCGAGCGCGGCTGCATTGAGAGCGCGCTGGCATGTCCTCGCGCGGTACGGCGCCAGTGTGGTGCACGTCAGGTTAAATCTGCGGCTGAGCTCCAGCATTGATGCAGCGTCGGCCACCGGCCGACGCCGGGATCGGAGCCCGGCCGCGGCACGATCGGAGGTTCGCATCATGGACGTCCACGCCAACAGGCTCCTCTGCCGGGGCACCCTGGTGCTCGGCCTCACCCTGCTGGTCGCCGCCGCCGAGGCGGCCGTCAACATCGCAAGCGAGCCGCTGTACCTCGGCGGCTCCGCGGCACCGCTCAACATGCTGGTGCTGGGGCGCGACCACACGCTCTACTACGAGGCCTACAACGATGCCTCGGACCTGGACGGCGACGGCGTGCTCGACACCACGTACCACCCCGACGCCATCGATTACTTCGGCTATTTCGACTCCTACAAATGCTATCGCTATGACAGCGGCCAGGGCCGCTTCGAGCCCGCCTCCCGTGCACCCGACAAGACCTGCAGTGGGCAGTGGAGCGGAGACTTTCTGAACTACCTCACCACATCGCGCATCGATGCCCTGCGTAAGGTGCTCTACGGCGGCTCCCGGCATGTGGACCAGGATGACCTGGTGGTGCTGGAGCGCAGCTACATCCCCCAGGATGCCCACAGCTGGGGCAAGGAGTATGCTGGCCTCGCGCAGGAAGGCTACGACATCCGCGCCTATGCGCCGCTGGAGCTGCCCGCCGCCGGCACCCGCCACCTGTTCGCCAACACCACGCTGCTCAAGACGGGGAACAAGGAGCCGCGGCTGCGGGTGCTGACCCATTCCACCTACCGCATCTGGGAGTGGGTGGCCATCGAGCGGCCGGTGGCCGGCAGCCAATGCGAGGACAGCAGCGGGCGGCGCAGCTGCGAGGACTCGGGCTCCAACAGCTGCGAGATCGTGCCCGACATGCAGCTCACCCAGGAGACCTACCGCATCACTCGCACGGGCAAGCAGACCGGGGACCGCTATCCGCGCAACGAAAAGGACTACAACGTGCTGGAGGCCTGGAACGCGAAGCCGTCCAATTTCTGCGGCGCGCGGGCCGTGACGGAGATCGACGGCTCCGGCAACCCCTTCGCCGGCGTCAACGGCTGCTCCAACGAGCGCTATCTGACGCTGTTCACCGGCACGCTCGACGTCGACACCGCCGGCTACTACACCTTCGCCGTGGACGGTGACGACGCGGTGGAGCTCGCCATCGACGGCGAGGTGGTGGCGGCCTGGTACGGCGGCCACGGCCGCTGCGGCAACGACAATTGCCGCTGTAACGGCCACACCGGCGAGGTCTTCCTGCTGCCCGGCGAGCACCAGGTGCGCTTTCGCCACCAGGAGTGGGCCGGCGGCGACAACTACTACCTGCGCTGGTGGCGCTACCGGCCGCCGTCGGTGATGACCGACTACAGCGTGCGCGTGCAGGTCTGCGACCCGGCGGTGGGCCTGGAGTCCAACTGCCGCGTCTACCCCGCCGGCAGCTACAAGCCCACGGGCCTGCTGCAGAAGCACGGCGAGGACGACCAGATGCTGTTCGGGCTCATCTCCGGCTCCTACAGCCATCCCTACAACATGCAGGGCGGTGTGCTGCGCAAGAACATGGGCAGCATCACCGACGAGATCGACCTGGACACCGGTGCCTTCACCGACACCGTCGGCATCATCCGCAGCATCGACCGCATGCGCGTGGTGGACTTCAACATGGGGCAGAACTACCAGTACAACGGCGGCTGGCTCACCACGGAGCCCATGTCCGGCAGCTCCAGGGAGTTTCCGGACTGGGGCAACCCCATTGCCGAGATGCTCTATGAGGGCGTGCGCTACTTCGCCGGCAAGCAGTCGCCGACGCCCGATTTCGTGCCGCCTGCGAGCAACGGCATGGAGGCGGTGACCCTGCGCGACTATGCGGGCGACAACACCATGGAACTCCCCCTGCCGAGCTGGACCGATCCGCTGGACGAGGCTGACAGCTCCACCGCCTGGTGCTCCGCGGGTGCACTCTTGGTGATCAGCGACCTGAATCCGAGCTACGACACCGACCAGGTGCCGGGCAGCGCCTTCAGCAGCTTCACGGGCGATGTCACCGGGCTCGACTGCAGCCTGGAGGCCGACGCCATCTGGACCGCCGAGCACGGCAATGTCACCCGCCAGCACTTCATCGGGCAGGTGGGCGACGACTACGACGGCGCCCCCAGCGAGAAGACGGTGTCCGGGCTCGGCGACATCCGTGGCCTGGCGCCGGAGGCGCCCACCAAGGAGGGCGGCTACTACTCCGCTGCCGTGTCCAAGTTCGCCTACGAGACCGACCTGCGCCCCGATCTCATCGGGCGGCAGAATCTGAACACCGTCGCCGTCGCCCTGGCCTCGCCGCTGCCGAAGATCGAGATTCCGGTGGCCGGCACCACCGTCACCGTGGTCCCGTTCGCAAAGTCCGTGGACGGGTACTCCATCGACCGGGACCGCGGCGCCTTCCAGCCCACCAACACCATCGTCGACTTCTTCGTCGACACCTTCGCGAACACCGACCCGGAGGGGTCGGACGCCGACCCGGACGTCAACGCCGGCCGGCCCTATGTGCGCTTCCGCATCAACTTCGAGGATGTGGAGCAGGGCGCCGACCACGACATGGACGCCATCATCGTCTACGAGCTGCGTGCCAATGCCGACGGCACCCTGACGGTGAGCCTGCTCTCTGAGTACGCCGCCGGCAGCATCGAGCACCACCTGGGCTATGTGATCTCCGGCACCACCGCCGACGGCGTGTACCTTGAGGTGCGCGACGAGGACACCAGCGAGAGCTCCGACGTGGCCTACTTCCTGGACACGCCGGCGGGCCTGGCGCCCGGCGCCTGCGAGCTGGGCGGCCCGGATGCCTGCGACGACCCGCTGCCGCTCACGGCCACCCGCACCTTCACCCCCAGCGGCATTGCCACCGGCGCCACGGTGCTGAACAGTCCGCTCTGGTACGCGGCCAAGTACGGCACCGCCGATCCGGACGATCTCGACGAGGGCGAGACCTCGTCCAACTACTTCCTGGTCACCAACGCCACCAACCTGGAGAAGCAGCTCGACAACGCCTTCTACGAGATCCTCGGGCTCATCTCCTCGGCCTCCGCCGCGGCCACCAACTCCACCCTGCTGCGCGACGACACCCTGGTCTACCAGGCGCGCTTCGACCCCGACGACTGGAGCGGCGAGATCCGCGCCATGGAGGTCAACCCGGACGGCTCCCTCGGCGGCATGCGCTGGAACACCAACGAGGTCGGCGTGTTCGCGCCGCACAGCTCGCGCCGCGTCTACACCTATAACGGACAGGACGGGCTGACGCTGACCTGGGACGAGTGGAGCCGGCTCTCGCTTACCCAATGCGCTGGTCTGCTGGGGATCGCGCTCGAGGATGCCATGAACCTGCTCGGTATCGATGATCCAGGCGCCGCCGGCTGCAGCGATCTGGAGCCGCTCGCGCCGGATCACGAAGCGCTCGATCTCAGCCTTGCCCGCGCGCGGCTGGAGTGGCTGCGCGGCGACGACAGCGAGGAGCTCACCGGAGTCCTGCGCGGGCGCAACCGCCTCCTCGGCGACATCGTGCACTCCAACCCATTCCTGGTGGATACCAAGGAATACGGCTTCGAGGTGCTCGCCCGCCAGGGGCCGGAGTCCAGCTACGACAGCTTTCGGGACGGCCTGTTGACCGCCGGCGACAACGGCGAGCCGCGCCGCCCGGTGCTCTACGTCGGTGCCAACGACGGCATGCTGCACGGGTTCGACGGCAACGAGGGGGAAGAAGTCTTCGCCTACATGCCGCATGCGGTGTTCACCCGGATTGCCGCGCTGACGGAGCCTGAGTACGAGCACCGCTACTACGTGGATGGCTCGCCCTGGGCCGTGGACGCCTACATCGACCCGGGCACCGGCACACCCGCCTGGCGCACCGTGCTGGTGGGCACCACCGGCGCCGGGGCGCGGGCTGTGTTCGCGCTCGACGTGACGGACCCGGAGACCTTCGGCCCGGAGCAGGTGCTGTGGGAGATGACCGACGACGAGCTCGGCTACACCATCGGCCAGGCCACCATCGCCCGGCTCGAGGCCGGCGACCGTTGGGTGGCCCTGGTGGGCAACGGCTACAACAGCGCATCCCAGCATGCGCAGCTGTTCGTCATCGATCTCAGCACCGGCGACATCATCCGGCGCCTGGACACCGGCGTCGGCGACGGCGACAGCCCCAACGGGCTCGCGAGCCCCACACCCGTGGACGTGGACTACGACCGCATCACGGATTACGTCTACGCCGGCGACCTTCAGGGCAACCTGTGGAAGTTCGATTTCACCGGCGCGAGCGCCGACGACTGGAGCGTCGCCTTCTCCGGCACACCGCTGTTCACCGCCACCGACCAGGCGCTGGCGGGGCAGCCCATCACTCACCGCCCCGCCGTCGCCCGGCACCCGCGCGGCGGGGTGCTGGTGCTGTTCGGCACCGGCAAGTTCTTCTCCGAGGACGACAACGTGGTGGACATGAGCACCCAGACGCAGAGCTTCTACGGAATCTGGGACCAGGGCGTGCCCGTGGGTGCACGCGCCGGCAGCCTGCTGGAGCAGACGATCCTGTACCAGGGTCCCCCCGGCGATGCGGACCTCCGCAACGAGGTGCGCCTCACCAGCAACGAGCCCATCGACTGGACCACGCACGACGGCTGGTTCATGGACCTGAGCTTCGCCGGCGCCCGGGAGGGCGAGCGGGTGATCGATCCTCCCATCATGCGCACCGACCGGATCGTCTTCACCACGCTGATCCCCAACGACGACGAGTGCGCCTCCGGCGGCAACAGCTGGCTCATGGAGCTGGATTTCCAGACCGGTGCGCGGCTTGCCTACTCGGCCTTCGACCTCAACGACGACGAGCGTTTCAACCTGGACGATTTCATCGTCTTCAAGGTCCCGTCGGAGGACAATCCGGGCGAGACGCTGGACGTCAGCGTCCCTGCGGCGGGCGTGTTCATCCCGGCCATCGCCAAGGCGCCGGCCTTCATCACCATCGGCTACAAGGACGTCAAATACTCGAGCCTCTCCAGCGGGCTGCTGCTCGACGTGGACAACCGGGCCGATCTCGGCTCCGGGCGGCAGTCCTGGCGGCAACTGCGATGACACCTCCCCGCAGTTCGAGACCGCCCGGCGGCGCCGTGCGCGCCGCCGCGGGCGTGACCCTGGTGGAGCTCCTGGTGGTGGTGGCCATCGTCGGTATCCTGGCGGCCGTCGCCTATCCCAGCTACCAGACCCAGATGACCCAGAGCTGGCGCACCCAGGCCATCGCCTGCCTGGAGGAAATGGCCCAGGGCATGGAGCGCCGCTTCACCGGGGCCATGAGCTACGCCGGCACGGCACCGCCGCCCAACGCCTGTGCCCTGGACGGCGACCCCACCTGGGCGGTGCTGGACGAGGATCTCGCCCGGCGCTACCAATTCGGCTTCGCCGCTGACCCCGATGCCGACAGCTACACCCTTCAGGCGGTACCCATCAACCGCCAGGCGACAGCGGATGCGGCCTGCGGCACTCTCAGCCTGGACCAGGCCGGCCGCCGTGGCGCGAGCGGCGGTGCACCGGTGGCCCGGTGCTGGTAGTCGGCCTGGGGCTGCCCCGGATCGCCTGGCCGAGCGCAAAAAAAGGCATCCGGGCACAGGGCCGCGGATGCCTGTCAAGTCGGTGGAGTCTCTGGTCGGCCCCGGTCGCATGGTCGCGACGGGGCCGATGACCCGCAGATGACGCGGGTTGGCTACTCGACGGTCATGGCCTGTTCGGACTCGGCGATGAGCACCGGCTCCTTCACGTCTTCCGGCAGGTGGTCGAACTTCTTGACCAGATTCGGCCAGAGCAGGTTGTAGTAGAGCTCGCCGCGCACCAGGGCCACGCCCTCGGCCGGGATCTCGTACTCCAGCACGCGCTCCTCATGCGGCTTGAGCCGGGTGTCATCCCCAGGCTGGGTGGCCGTCGGTGGGGGGGCCGGCATCCCTTCGTCATCCGCCAGGGCATAGGCCATGTAGGCCTGCGGATCATCCTCAGCCGGGTGGCCCTCGGCGTTCTGCCAGATGGGCTGGCCCGCGTCGTCGTACGCCGTCAGCTTGAGGTAGATGTTGCGGAACGGGGCGCCCGTGGGCAGGGCATGGGGCTGCTGGTTCTTGATGTAGACGCTGGTCTTCAGCACGTCGCCGTCCCGCTTGGTGTCCACGTCGAAGACGACGGAGCGCTTCAGCATCGGCTTGCTGTGGCCGCCGCCCATGCTGTGGTCCGCCAGGCCGTCGGTCACCGGCATGTGGCAGGACAGGCAGTTCACATCGGTCTTGCTGTCGATGTACTCGTTGCCGGTCTGGCAGAGCGGCACACCATGCGGGTTGTTGCGCTGGTCGTGACAGCCCCAGCAGGAGTCCGATGTCTTCATCAGGCGTGGATTGCCCTCCATGGGCAGGGCCTGGATCTCTTTGCCCTCGAATTCCACGGGCTCGCCCAGGTGCGGGTTCGGCTTCTGCGAGTCCGCACCGCCGCCGACGCCGACGCCGCCGAAGAGGTCATCGCTCGCCGAGGCCAGCTGCGCCAGACCGTTGTTGATGCCCTGCGGGCCCTGCAGGGTGTCGGCCACCTCGTAGGCCTTGAGGCCGAGCCGGAGCTTGCCGTCTTCGCCGCGGACGCCCTTGTAACTCTTCAATGTATGGCAGGCGACGCAGTTGACGCCCTCGCTGTAGGCGGCCATCTCGTCGAGCTTGGTCTTGCCGTCCTTCGCGGCGTTGGGGGCGTGGCACTGGAGGCAGATCGGATACTTGCCCGAGGCCTTGTGCTTGACGTCCTCCTGCGTCGGGTCCCCCACGACCATCTTGTAGAAGGTGCCGTGGATGGGGTCCTTCAGCGCCGTGCTGTTGGCGTGCATGGAGCCCTGCCACTGCTTGAAGATCTTCTGGTGGCAGCTGGCGCAGACCTCTGAGGACACATGGTGGATGGACTCCTCTGCCTGTGCGGCGGCGCCGAAGGCGATGGTCGCAAACAGCGCCAGCGCCGCCGGCACGAGGTCCCGCAGCCGATGCCGGCGCAGGTGCTTAAGCAGAATCGGGGTTGGGTTCACGAGCTCCTCCCTTGGTTTTTCGCTGGTTGCTCAGAAGCGCTGTCATTGTTTCTGTATCGGCCGGCCGATCACATGCGCGCGGTCAATATTCTTCATTGCCGAGTGAGGGGGTTCTTGCTGTAATTCCGTCGGACTGAGGCGCATCCAGGGCGGAATGAAAAGCGCGCAGGACAGGGAATAATTAAATATGCAAAAACTGATTTTGCGTCTGTCGTGCCATTGCGAGCAGCAGCGAATGGTCGAAATGCGCAGCGCTTGCGGCGTATGGCCGCAGATTCACGACAAGCGGTCTTTGCAGGCACGCGGCAGACGGCGAGAACACCTCAGCTCGGGCGCACGCGGGCGGCAGATCACATGAACCGCAGGCAGTAGGCAGAAGATCCCATGAATGCATTCCCCCACCGGCCGCAGCCGCGGTCGCCGCGCCGTCGGCCACATCGCCCGCAGGCCCTTGTGGCCTGGCTCCTGTTGCTGCTCGCCGCCGCCGTCGCCATGCCGGCGGCGGCGGAAAAGGTCAAGCTGGACCCGAGCGAGTGGGGCCACCCGGCGGGCGCGGCCTGCGCGAGCTGCCACGAGAAGGCCTCCCCCGGCATCGCCGAGCAGTGGCACCAGAGCGCCCACAAGAGCGCCGGCGTCAATTGCATGGACTGCCACCAGGCCGAGAGCGCCGACGTGGATGCCATCGAGCACGAGGGCCACATCATCGCCACCATCGTCTCGCCGAAGGACTGCGGGCGCTGCCATGAGAAGGAATACCTGGAGCAGGAGGGCTCGGTGCACGCCGAGGCCTATGCCATCATCGCCGACCGGGTGCCGGCGCTCGCCCACAACGTCACCGGCCCCGAGATGCAGGCCGCCGGCTGCGACCAGTGCCACGGCGCCCAGGTGAAGGTGCGCGGCGACGGCACCCTGGACCCGGCCACCTGGCCCAACTCCGGCATCGGTCGCATCAACCCGGACGGCTCCAAGGGCAGCTGCTCCTCGTGCCACGGCCGTCACGCCTTTTCCAAGGCGCAGGCGCGGGAGCCTGCGGCCTGCGTGCGCTGCCACTCGGGCCCGGACTCCCCGGACAAGGAGGTGTTCGAGGCCTCCAAGCACGGCATGATCTACGCCGCCCAGCGCGACGCCATGAACCTGCACGCGGACACCTGGGTGGCGGGCAAGGACTACACCGCGGCACCCACCTGCGTCACCTGCCACATGGGCGCCGCCGGCAAGGTGCCGGCCACGCACGACGTGGGCCTGCGCAACGCCTGGAGCCTGAATACGCCCGTGTCCGAGCGGCAGTATCTGGTGGTGCTCGACGACGGCTCGAAGCTGGAGCTGCCCGCCGACGCCAAGCCGCCCAAGCGCGGCGCCGAGCTCACCAAGGCCGACGGCAGCACCGCCAAGGTCAAGGTGGTGGCCACGCCTGAGCGGCGGCGGCTGGTGATGTCCACGGTCTGCCTGGAGTGCCACTCCAAGACCATGACCGAGGGGTTCATGCAGCAGTTCGACGACGTGGTGGAGCTCTACAACCGCAAGTTCGGCGAGCCGGCGGCGGCCATCATGGCCGGCCTCTACGACGCAGGCCTGCTCACCCCGCTGCCCTTCGACGAGCCGCTGGAGTTCACCTACTGGGAGCTGTGGCACGACGAGGGTGCCCGCGCCCGCCACGGCGCCTCCATGATGAGCCCGAACCACGCCTGGTGGGAGGGCATGTACCTGGTGGGCCGCAACTTCTACAGCCGCTTCCTGCCCCAGGCCCGCGCCGCCGCGGGTGACCAGGTCGCCGAGCTGGTGGACGCGCACATCGACGGCGCCGCGGGGCACGCCTGGCTCGCGCGCGGCGAGGAGGCCAATCCCATCCTCGGCTGGATGCCGCCACCGCCGCCCGCGGAGCCGCCGGCACCCGCGGCTGCGACGGAAGCTTCGCCGACCGCCGCAGAGGAGCCCGCTCCCGCCGACACGCCCGAGGCCGACGCGGGCTCCGCCGCCGTCGCCACCGACACCACCGTTGCCGCGGCGGGCGCCGACAATGCCGATGCCGCCGCCGAGGAGGGCACACCATGATCAAGCTCGAACCGCCGGCCTTCATTACCCGCCATGTGCTGTTCGCGTTGGTGGCGGGCGGCCTGGGTGGCGTGGTGTTCATGTTCTTCCTGCTGGAGTTCGACCATTACTCCAGCTCCAACGAGTTCTGCACCACCTGCCATTCCATGACCTACGCTGACGATGTCTACCAGCAGTCGGCCCACTACAACTCGGCCTCCGGCGTGCGCGCCAGCTGCGGCGATTGTCATGTGTCCGAGGGCATCATCATGGCCACCTATGACCACGTCATCGGCACCAAGGACCTCATCAAGCAGCTCTTCGGCAAGGCCGACTACGACGACCCGGTGGTGAACCTGCTGCACCTGCCGGATTCTGCCTTTGCTGCCCGGGAGTGGTTCCGCAAGCGCGACTCAGCCACCTGCAAGCGCTGCCATGAGCTGGACGCCATCCAGGGCACCCGCGCCAACACCGCCGCCATTCACCAGGAGGACACCGACGGCAAGACCTGCATCGACTGCCACATGAACCTGGTGCACCGCCACGTGCCGAGCGAGCAGACTTTCAAGCGCGCCGCCTGGAACGCCATGGTGGAAGAGGAATTCGACCTGGCGCCGGGCACCGCCGAACGGCTGTTGGCTGGCGAGGAGACGCCGGTACAGGAAGCGCGCGCAGCAGAGCAGGCGCCCACCACCGCAGGCGAAGGCGCAGCGCGCGGGACGCGGTTCGGCAGCGCCGATTGACTCGCGCCTAAGCCGGACTCGGCGCGCGGTTCAGGACAGCGGCGCGGCGTACGCGCCCTGTCGCCTAAATCGGAGCTTGGAGCCCTCGTCCCCGATGCGCGATGCCCCGCTGCCCGGTTGGTATACTGGCAGCCGGGCGTTCACAAGAACCTGCGACCTGGTATGGCCTTAGCAAAGGAAGACATCCAGTTCATCAAGGACCACCTCGGCGATTGGCTGGCAGAGCAGTCGCTTGGTAAGCCGCCGGCGGTGTACGAGATCGAGCTGCGCGAGCGCATGGTGCGAGTGGAGGAAGAGCTCAAGCACCAGCGGGAGCTGATGCGCGAGGCCTTCGCTCGTATCGATGAGCGCCTGGAGCAGGTCGACAGGCGCTTCGAGCAGGTGGACAGGCACTTCGAGCAGGTGGAGAAGCGCTTCGAGCAGGTGGACAAGCGCTTCGAGCAGGTGGACAAGCGCTTCGAGCAGGTGGAGAAGCGCTTTGAGCAGGTGGACAAGCGCTTCGAGCAGGTGGACAAGCGCTTCGAGTCGCTGACCCGCCGCATCGACCGATTCATGATCTGGTCGTTCGGCACCACGCTGACGGTTGGCGGGATCATCGTCGGCCTGGTGAAATTCTGGAACCCGTAAGCCCCAGATCGAGCAGCTCGGACCTGCCGCAGCCGGTCGAGCCTCCTGCGATCGCTGAGCCATCCGCTCAGCAGCGCCGGCAACCCCAGTCAGATCCCCCCAGTCAGCTCCCCCCAGTCAGATCCCCCCGGTCAGCTCCCCCCAGTCAGCTCCCCAGGCAGCCGCCCAGTCAGTTTCCCAGTCAGCTTCGGTGCCCGGGCAAGGGATGCCGGGGGCAGTCCCGGGGGCTGCTTGCGCGTCCCCCGAGCAGCACCGGCTGACTGACGCGCCGCGGCCTGCGCGGGCGATTCGCCTGATCGCTCAATCCTCCTCCGCCCGCAGCAGATCCCCGCAGCGGACCACGCCGACGCCGAGCTCGCCCTTTTTCTTCTTGAGGCCCTCGCGCATGCCGTCGCAGACGGTCTGGAGCACCTTGATGCGTGCGAAGAGCTTGTCGTCGCCTTCCACCAGGGTCCAGGGGGCGTATTCGGTGCTGGTGCGGGCCACCATCTCGTTCACGGCGGCCTTGTACTCGGGCCACCTCTCGCGGTTGCGCCAGTCCTCGTCGGTGATCTTGTAGCGCTTGTAGGGGGTGTCCTCGCGGTCCTTGAACCGACGCAGCTGTTCCTCGTCGCTCACCTGAAGCCAGAACTTCATGAGGATGGCGCCGTTCTCCACCAGCTGCTCCTCGAAGTCGTTGATCTCGGCGTAGGCACGGCGCCATTCGGCCTCGGTGGCGAAGCCTTCCACTCGCTCCACCAGCACACGGCCGTACCAGGAGCGGTCGTAGAGGATGATGTGGCCGGCGCGGGGGATGTGCCGCCAGAACCGCCACAGATAGTGGTGCGCCTTCTCCTCGTCCGTGGGCGCGGCCACCGGGATGGTGCGGTAGAGGCGGGCATCCACCGCCTGGGTGATGCGGCGGATGGCGCCGCCCTTGCCGCCGGCGTCCACGCCCTCGAACACCAGCACCGTGGTGCGCCGCTTCTTGTAGGCGGTCCAGGCCAGCTCGTTGACCTCCGCCTGCAGCCGCTTGAGCTGCTCCTTGTACGCGTCCTTCTCCAGCGACTGGCTCAGATCCAGCTGGTCCAGCAGCGTGATCTGGGCGCTTTGGGATTCCGGCAGCTGCAGCGGGTCCGACGGCGTGGCCGGCTCAGTCACCACCTGCTGGCGGCCGAGCCGGGCATGGATGGCCTGGAGCAGGGTCTTGCCCACGGTGAGGTCGCGGTAGCGGGTGTCCTCCGCCTCCACCAGATACCAGGGGGCGATGCCGCGGTCGGACTGGCGGATCACGCGCTCGGCCACGTGCTCGAAGAGCTGGTACTGCTCCGAGAACTTGGACTTCTCCGGCAGCATCTTCCAGCGGCTGCGGTCGTCCCGGGAGAGCTCCTTCAGGCGTCGCTTCTGGTCCTTCTCGCTCAGGTGGAACCAGAATTTGACGATCAGCGCGTTGTCCTGGGTGAGCATGCGCTCGAAGTCCACGATGCGGGCCAGCTCCGCATCCAGGGCCGCGTCGTCGCAGTGGCCCTGGAAGCGCTGCTCGATGGGGCCCAGGTACCAGCCGCCGAACAGGATGCCGATCTCGCCGCGCGGCGGCAGGGCCCGCCAGAAGCGCCAGTAGCGCGGGCGCTCGCGCTCCTCGTCGCTCATCTCCCAGAAGGCGAAGGTCTGGACACCGCGGGTGTCGAGCCACTCATTCAGGCGGTTCACCACCTCGCCCTTGCCGGCGGCCTCCACGCCGGAGACGATCACAATGACGGAGATGTTGCTCTCCTTGAGCCGCCGCTGCGCCTCCAGCAGCTCCGTGCGCAGCTCGTCGCGCTGGGCCTTGAACTCGTCTTTGCTGACGGTGCGGCCCACCTTGGTTGCCTCGAACATGTCAGGTCTCCTCGCGGCTGCGCGCCGGAAGCTGTGGGTTGGGCCGGCGGCCGCGGTGCCGGGCCGGCGCCCTGATGCCGGATGCCTGCCGGCGGCGGCCGCCAGCCTGAATTATGGGCCGGTTGGACGGATTCTGCGCAGCATTGGCCGGGCGTGCCAGGGCGGCGGAAGTCGTCCCCGACGGCGCGGTGGCCGTGGGTCGGGTCAGCGCAGCATCACCCGACGCGGCGCCGCGACGCGCTCTCAGTCGGGCTTCAGACCCGCCGCCGTGTCCAGCGTCAGGGCCATGGCCCGCGCCAACTGCTCCGGTGGCGTCCAGGCATGGGGCGAGAAGCGCAGGCCCCCGCCGCGGCTTGCGCACATGAGCCCCTGCTGCATCAGCGCCTGGTAGAGGGCGTGATTGTCCACCCCCGGCACGCAGAAGGTGACGATGCCCGCCCGGCGCGCCGGCGCCCGCGGGGAGAGCAGCTCCAGGCCGTGGGCATCGATGAGCTCCACCAGCCGCCCGCTGCGCTCGGCAATGGCCGCCGCCACGGTGGTAAGCCCCACCTCCAGCAGCAGCGACAGACTCGCCTCCAGCGCGTGGATGCCGAGCATATTCGGACTGCCGCTCTCGAAGCGCCGGGCGCTGTCCGCGGGGCGCCAGTCCTTGCGCGAGAAGTCGCCCATGTCCTCCACCATGTGCCAGCCGTGCTGGGTGAGCCTGAGCGACTCCCGCAGCCCGGGCCGCACCCAGAACAGCGCCAGCCCCTCCGGCCCCAGCATCCACTTGTGGCCGTCGGCGGCGATGAAGTCCGCCGGGATGTCTCGCAGGCTGAAGGGCAGGGCGCCGAGCCCCTGGATGCCGTCCACGCAGAACAGCACGCCACGCTCGCGCAGCCCATGGCCGAGCCGGGCCAGGTCCAGGCGCAGACCGCCCGCGTACTGCACCCAGCTCACGGCACAGAGCCGGGTGCGTGCATCGCAGAGCGCGAGCAGGTCGGCCTCCGGATCGTCGCTCCTCGCCAGGTCGAGCCGGCGGTACTCCACGCCGCGCTCGGCCAGGGCTTCCCAGACGATGCGGTTGGACGGAAACTCCTGCGCGATGCCGACGAT
>NZ_CAJXYK010000049.1 GCF_913063425.1 uncultured Thiohalocapsa sp. | reverse complement strand
ATGCAGATCCTGATCAACTGGTTCCCGCTGTTCATCCTGATCGGCCTGTGGATCTTCTTCATGCGGCAGATGCAGGGTGGCGCCGGCGGCCGCGGTGCCATGTCCTTCGCCAAGAGCAAGGCGCGCATGCTGAGCGAGGACCAGGTCAAGGTCACCTTCGCCGACATGGCCGGCGCCGAGGAGGCTAAGGAAGAGGTCGTCGAGGTCGTGGACTTCCTGAAGGACCCGTCCAAGTTCCAGAAGCTCGGCGGCAAGATCCCGAAGGGCGTGCTCATGGTGGGCCCGCCGGGCACCGGTAAGACGCTGCTCGCCCGTGCCATCGCCGGAGAGGCCAAGGTGCCCTTCTTCACCATCTCCGGCTCCGACTTCGTGGAGATGTTCGTCGGCGTCGGCGCCTCCCGCGTGCGCGACATGTTCGAGCAGGCGAAGAAGCACGCCCCCTGCATCATCTTCATCGATGAGATTGACGCCGTCGGCCGCCACCGCGGTGCCGGCCTTGGCGGCGGCCACGACGAGCGCGAGCAGACGCTGAACCAGCTGCTGGTGGAGATGGACGGCTTCGAGGGCAACGAGGGCGTCATCGTCATCGCCGCCACCAACCGGCCCGACGTGCTCGACCCGGCGCTGCTGCGCCCCGGGCGCTTCGACCGCCAGGTGGTGGTGCCGCTGCCGGATGTGCGCGGTCGCGAGCAGATCCTTAAGGTGCACATGCGCAAGGTGCCGAGCGCAGACGACGTGGTGCCGTCCGTGATCGCGCGGGGCACGCCCGGGTTCTCGGGTGCAGACCTTGCGAACCTGGTCAACGAGGCCGCGCTGTTCGCCGCCCGCGCCAACAAGCGCCTCGTGGACATGGAGGACATGGAAAAGGCGAAGGACAAGATCATGATGGGCGCCGAGCGCCGGTCCATGGTCATGTCGGACGACGAGAAAAAGCTCACGGCCTACCACGAGTCCGGTCATGCCATCGTCGGCCGCCTGGTGCCGGAGCATGATCCGGTGCACAAGGTCAGCATCATCCCGCGCGGCCGGGCGCTCGGCGTCACGCTCTTCCTGCCGGAGGACGACCGCTTCAGCTACAGCAAGCAGCGGCTGGAGAGCCAGATCTCCTCGCTGTTCGGCGGGCGCCTGGCGGAGGAGCTGATCTTCGGCCCGGAGATGGTCACCACGGGTGCCTCCAACGACATCCAGCGCGCCACGGAGCTTGCCCGCAACATGGTCACCAAGTGGGGACTGTCGGATAAGCTCGGCCCGCTCACCTACAGCGAGGATGAGCAGGAGGTCTTCCTCGGCCACTCGGTGACGCAGCACAAGAACGTCTCCGACGAGACCTCGCACCTGATCGACAAGGAGATCCGCAACTTCATCGACCGCAACTACGAGCGGGCGAAGTCGCTGCTGGAAGAGAACATGGAGAAGCTCCATACGATGGCTCAGGCGCTGATCAAGTACGAGACCATCGACGCCGACCAGATCACCGACATCATGGAAGGTCGGGTGCCGCGTCCGCCCAAGCAGTGGTCCGATGATGCCTCGCAGCCCCCGAGCGGCAGCGCCGATGCGCCGGCTTCGGCCCAGCCCGGCGGCAAGCCGGACACCGACCCGCGTCCCTCGGGCGGCCCCATCGGTGGCCCTGCGGGTGAGCATTGATCGACAGCGATGCAGCCGGCGGCCCGGCGTCGGATCGGCCGTCGGCTCCTGACCTGAAAGGCCCTGTTCTCCACTGCGGTGATCGCCGCGTAGACCTGAGCACCCCCCGCGTCATGGGGGTGCTCAACGTCACCCCCGATTCCTTCTCGGACGGGGGTGATTTTTTTGCGCGCGATACGGCTCTTCGCCGCGCCGAGCAGATGGTCGCCGAGGGGGCTGACATCATCGACGTGGGCGGCGAGTCCACCCGCCCGGGGGCCGACGCCGTGTCCATGCAGGATGAGCGTCGCCGCGTCGTGCCGGTAATCGAAGCGTTGGCGCGGCGTCTTCCCGTGCCTGTGTCCGTGGATACCTCCAAGCCCGAGGTGATGCGGGCGGCGGCCGACGCCGGGGCGAGTCTCATCAACGACGTGCGAGCGCTGCGTGCGCCGGGCGCCCTCGCGGCGGCGGTCTCCCTGGGCCTGCCGGTCTGCCTGATGCACATGCAGGGGGAGCCTCGCACCATGCAGGAAAGCCCCACCTATGGCGATGTCGTGGCCGAGGTGGGGAACTTCCTCAAAGCCCGCATCGCCGCCTGCCTCGCCGCTGGTCTGCCAGGGGAGCGTCTGCTGCTCGATCCGGGCTTTGGCTTCGGCAAGCGCTTGGCGCATAATCTCGCACTTTTGGCGCGGCTCCCGGAGCTGGCAGAGATCGGACCGCCCTTGCTGGTGGGCATCTCACGCAAGTCCATGCTCGGGGCCATCACGGGCCGGCCGGTGGCGGAGCGCTTGCCCGCCGGGCTGGCGGCAGCCGTGCTTGCCGCCCGGAGCGGCGCGCGCATCCTGCGGGTGCACGATGTCGCCCCGACCGTGGATGCGCTCAAGGTGGTGGCGGCGGTTGCCGCTGCCACGGCACAAGCTCCTGCCGAGCAAGGGGAACCTGGTTGAAGCGAAAGTACTTCGGCACCGATGGCATCCGCGGGCGCGTCGGCGAGCCCACCATCAGTCCTGATTTCGTCGTCAAGCTCGGCTGGGCCGCCGGTCGCGTCTTGGGCGGCACGGGCGCGGGGACGGTGCTCATCGGCAAGGACACGCGCATCTCGGGCTACATGTTTGAGTCTGCGCTTGAGGCCGGGCTGGTGGCGGCCGGGGTCGATATCCGCCTGCTGGGCCCGATGCCCACCCCCGGCGTGGCCTACCTTACCCGCACCTTCCGGGCCGCCGCCGGCATCGTCATCACCGCGTCTCACAACCCCTACGACGACAACGGCATCAAGTTCTTCTCCGCTGCGGGGGACAAACTGCCGGACGCCGTGGAGTTCGCCGTCGAGGCGGAGATCGATCGTCCGCTGGTGACCGTCCCCGCCGCCGAGCTGGGTAAGGTCAAGCGGGTGGACGATGCCGCGGGTCGCTACATCGAGTTCTGCAAGAGCAGCTTCCCGCAGGCGCTCTCGCTCAAGGGGCTCAAGATCGTCATCGACTGTGCCCACGGCGCTACGTACAACATCGCCCCCTATGTGTTCGAGGAGCTGGGCGCGCAGGTGGTCACCATCGGCGCGGCGCCGGACGGGCTCAACATCAACCGTGAGGTGGGCTCCACCAAGCCGGAGACGCTGGCGGCCCGGGTCCTGGAGGAGCAGGCGGCGCTGGGCATCGCCTTCGACGGCGACGGCGACCGGCTGATGATGGTGGATGCCGGCGGCGCCGTCATCGACGGCGATGCGCTGATCTACATCATCGCCAAGTCGCGGCTGGCCGCCGGCTGCCTGCACGGCCCCGTGGTCGGTACCCTGATGAGCAACCTGGGCCTGGAGCTGGCGCTGCGCCGCCTTGACGTGGCCTTCGACCGGACCAACGTCGGCGACCGCTACATCATGGAGCACCTCAAGGTCAGCGACGGCGTGCTCGGCGGCGAGCCGTCCGGACACATCATCTGCCGCGACCGTACCTCCACCGGCGACGGCATCGTCGCCGCGCTGCAGGTCCTGGCAGCACTCACCGAGCAGGGCTGTACGCTCGCCGAGGCCGCCGCAGAGGTGGAGCACTACCCGCAGGTGCTGGTGAACGTGCGCCTTGAGCGCCGCATGGACCCGACGACGCTGCCCGCCGTACAGGCGGCGGTGCAGGGGGCGGAGGCGGAGCTGGCGGGGCAGGGGCGGGTACTGCTGCGCCCGTCCGGCACCGAGCCCGTCGTGCGCGTGATGGTGGAGGGCATGGACCCGCAGCAGGTGCAGGGCATCGCGGAGCAGCTGGCAGAGACGGTGCGTGCAGAGATCGGCGCCTGAGCGTTGCCGCGGAGTCGCCCCGCCGCGGGCATCTTGAGCACAATGCAGCGCCGGTGCAGTGCGTCCGTGCCGGTGCGAGCGCTGCGGCGAGGGCGCGGAGTCTTTCCGAACAGGAGCATTCCATGTCATCGACGACCTCCATCCATGGCATGTGGTCCTCGCGGCTGGCGTTCATCCTGGCCGCCACGGGCTCGGCCGTGGGGCTCGGCAACATCTGGCGCTTCCCCTACACCGCCGGCGAGTACGGTGGCGGCGCCTTCGTGCTCGTCTACCTGTTGTGCGTCGCCGCCATCGGCCTCCCCATCATGATGGCGGAGATCATGCTCGGCCGCCGCGGCCGGCAAAGCCCCATCAACACCATGCGGGCGCTGGCCCGGGAGGAGGGCGTGAGTCCGCTCTGGCAGCTGCTGGGCTGGATGGGGATTCTCGCGGGCTTTCTGATCCTGTCCTTCTACAGCGTCATCGCCGGCTGGACGCTGGCCTATGTGTTCCGCGCCGGCAGCGGCAGTTTCGGCGGGGCGGATGCGGCCGCCGCCGAGGCCATGTTCGCCGCCCTGGTGGCGGACCCGGAGCGGCTCCTCGCCTGGCATACCATCTTCATGGTCATGACCGTGCTGGTGGTGGCACGCGGTGTCGCGAGCGGCCTGGAGCGGGCCGTGCGCTGGCTCATGCCCGCGCTCTTCCTGCTCCTGGTGGTGATGGTGTTCTATGCGGCACAGGCCGGAGACTTCGCCGCCGGGCTCGAGTACATGTTCTATCCGGACTTCGCGGAGCTGGGCGCCCACCCGGGCGAAGCCATACTGAGCGCCATGGGGCAGGCCTTTTTTTCGCTGAGCCTCGGCATGGGTGCGATCATGATCTACGGTTCCTACCTCAACAGCCGCGCCTCCATCGGCCAGAACGCCATCATCATTGCCGCGATGGACACCTTGGTGGCGCTGCTGGCGGGCATGGCCATCTTCCCCATTGTGCTGTCCAACGGCCTGGAGCCGGGCAGCGGACCCGGGCTGATCTTCCAGACGCTGCCCATCGCCTTTGGCCAGATGCCGGGCGGTGTGCTGTTCGGCACCGTATTCTTCGTGCTGCTGGTGTTCGCGGCCTGGACCTCCGCCATCTCGCTGCTCGAGCCCATGACCGCCTGGCTGGTGGAGAATCGGGGCTTCAGCCGGGCGCGTGCGGCGGCGCTCGGCGGCACCGTCGTCTGGCTGCTCGGCATCGCCTGCCTGCTGTCGCTGAACATCTGGTCCGAGGTCACGCTGTTCGGCAAGGGCTTCCTGGATCTCTTCGACTACATCACCGCCAACGTCCTGTTGCCCTTGGGCGGCGTCTTCATTGCAATCTTCGCCGGCTGGATTATGCGCCGGGCGTCCACTGAGGACGAGCTCGGCCTGCACGGCGACGGCTTCGCCTACCGCGCCTGGTGGCTGCTGGTGCGCTTCGTGGCGCCGGTCTGCGTGGTGCTGGTCTTCCTGCATGCCATCGGGCTGTTCTGACGTGCCTGTCATCAAGAAGAGCGCACTGGTGCGGCATTCGGCGGAGCAGATGTTCAAGCTCGTCGCCGACGTGGAGGGCTACCCTCAGTTCCTGCCCTGGTGCAATTCCGCCAAGCTGCTGTCGGCCACGGACGAGGAGATCTGCGGGCGCATCGAGGTGGCGCGCATGGGCGTGCGGCAGACCTTTTCCACCTGTAACCGCATCGAGCCGCCGGAGCGCATGTACATCGATCTCATCGACGGTCCCTTCCGCAAGCTGACGGGGCTTTGGACCTTCAGGCGCCTGCGGGAGGATGCCTGCAAGGTGGAGCTGGAGCTGGACTTCGAGTTCTCCGGCCGCCTCATCGACAAGGCCTTCGGCGGGGTCTTCGGCACCATCGCCAACTCCCTGGTGGATGCCTTCTGCAAACGCGCCGACGAGGTATACGGTGACTGACGAGACCATTCGCGTGGAGGTGGCCTATGCCCGCGAGCAGGCGCAGGCCCTGCTGCCGGTGCAGGGGCCCCGGGGACTGACCATCGCCGAGGCCATCGAGCGCTCGGGCATCCTGCAGCGCTTCCCGGAGATCGATCTGGCCGCCAACAAGGTGGGCGTCTTCGGCAAGGTGGCCAAGCTCGACACGGCCCTTGCCGACGGCGACCGGGTGGAGATCTACCCGCCGCTCATCGCCGATCCCAAGCAGGCGCGCAAGGCGCGGGCTGCGGAGACGGCGAGCACGCCGGCGGGCGCGAAGGCGGACTGAGCCCAAGAGCTTGGTCCCGATGCCGGCAGGAGCTCACGGGCCAGGCGGGCTGCTCACGCGGCATCGCCTTGCGCTGCGGGCGCAGACCTGACCGTTGTGCAGCGGGCGGCCTCGGCTCAGACTCGCAGGCAAGCCGCCCGACCGCCCGGCGCCGCGCGGGCAGGAGGGATGGCGGGGTCGCTAGTCGCGGTCCAGCCCAACCGCGTCCAGGGTACGGCCGATGATGCCGGGGCGGTCCTCGTAGTCCGGCACCTTGACGATGATCTCCGGGTTGTCCTCACCCGGAATGCCCTGGTCCGGGTCCGGCGGGACGAACCCCTCAATGCGCACCAGCGCATCGTCCTCGAAGAATAGCGTCAGGGGCTTCTTCTCCATGGGCTGGTGGCCGCGCTGCATGGTGTACGTATAGTCCCAGCGGTTGCTGTGGAACATGTCCGTCAGCAGCGGGGTGCCGAGCAGATAGCGCACCTGCGCCCGGTTCATGCCGAGCTGCAGCTGATCGAGCATGTCCTTGCTGACAATGTTGCCCTGCTGCACCGGCATCTTGTACACGAAGGGCAGCCTGGAGAGCATGGCGTCCTCGTGATACTCATCGGGCTTCTTGTTGCGCGCACATCCGAATTGTGCGGCAATAGTCAGGATGATCAGGAGAATGACAATCTTTCGCATCGGGTCCACTGCATCTGTTGCGGCGGCCGCGGCTACCGGGTCATGGTGGCGCGCAGGCGCGTCGCGGAATCGCCGCGCCAGCCCATCAGGCCCATCAGGCCCCTCGGGCGCCTCAGGGCGCTGCCGGTGCGCAGCCGGCGTGCGGATGGGGGCCAAGTCTAACCCAGCCGGCGCGATGCATCATTCGCCGGTGCGGGGCGGCGCCCATGCTTGCGGTTCGAGGTGCTTGCGGCTCGGGGGATGAGGCGATGATGGAGAACCAACAGATCAAGCAGGCGGGGCTCAAGGTGACCCTGCCCAGGGTCAAGATCCTGAATGTTCTCGAGACGAGCGAGCTGCGCCACCTGAGCGCTGAGGATGTCTACAAGGAGCTCCTCGCCGCCGGCGAGGAGATCGGCCTAGCCACCATCTACCGTGTGCTGACCCAGTTCGAGGGGGCGGGCCTGGTCTGCCGCCACCACTTCGAGGGCGGCCAGTCGGTGTTCGAGCTCAATCGCGGCGGCCACCACGACCACCTGGTCTGCGTCAAGTGCGGCAAGGTGGTGGAGTTCGTCTCGGAGATCATCGAAGAGCGCCAGCGTGCCATCGCCGCCGAGCACGGCTTCGAGATCGAGGATCACTCACTCATTATCTACGGTGTCTGCAAAGCGTGCCGGGAGTCTGCCTGACACGACCCGCCGCGCAGCCGCACCCAGGCATCCCACCGGCGCTCGACCGCGTGTTGCCCTGGGTCGGGCTGCTGCCGCGGGCGTACTGCACAGGTGCATGGCGCGCGCCCCACAGCCTATGCCCCAGCAAATGCAGCCGGAGATCCGCATCGACCTCGGGCGACAACGGCTGACCCTGCTCGGCCCTGACGGTGTGCGCGTCTACCCCATCTCCACGGGCGCCAACGGCCCGGGTGAGGCGCAGGGAAGCGGCTGCACGCCGCGGGGACGGCATCGGGTACGGCTCAAGATCGGGGCCGGTTGCCCGGTGGGCGCCGTGTTCCGCGGCCGGCGCTGGACCGGCGAGGTGTTCAGCCCCGCGCTGGCCGCCCGACAGCCCGGTCGGGATTGGATCCTGACCCGCATCCTCTGGCTCACGGGCACCGAATCCGGGCGCAACCGAGGCGGCAGCGTCGACAGCCTGCGGCGCTTCATCTACATCCACGGCTGTCCGCCCACCGAGCCCATGGGCGTGCCGCGCTCCCACGGCTGTATCCGCATGCGCGACGTCGACCTCACCGAGCTGTTCGACGCCGTCCCGGTGGGGACGGCGGTGGACATCGGCTGATACGGGTGCGCGGGGCCCGGTTGCGGACAGCGTGCCTGCGGCGATCCTGACCCGTCTCGCGAGCGCCCTCGTGGTGGTGCTGGGCGTCTGCACCTTGGTGTTCCTGCTGATCCATCTGGTGCCCGGGGACCCGGTGGAGGCCATGCTCGGGGAGCGCGCCCAGGCGGCGGACCGGGCTGCGCTGCGCGCCGCGCTGGGCCTGGATCTGCCCCTGTGGGAGCAGTACCAACGCTATCTCGTGGGGCTCCTGCATCTGGACCTCGGTGTGTCGTTCCTGGATCAGCGGCCGGTAGTGACCATCCTCGGCGAGCGCCTGCCGGCGACTCTGCGCCTTGCGCTGGCGGCGCTGGGTATCGCCGTCGTCATCGCGTTGCCGCTCGGGGTGCTGGCGGCGCGCTGGCGCGGCACGGCGGTGGACTCGGCGGCCATGTCGCTGTCGCTGGTGGGCATCTCGGTGCCGAACTTCTGGCTCGGCCCGCTGCTGATCCTGGTGTTCTCGCTGTGGCTCGGCTGGACACCGGTGAGCGGTGACGAGGCCCCGACGTCCATCGTGCTGCCGGCGATCACCCTGGGCACCGCACTCGCTGCCATCCTCGCGCGCATGGTGCGGGCGAGTATGCTGGAGGTGCTCGGCGAGGACTATGTGCGCACCGCCCGGGCCAAGGGCCTCGGTGAGACGGCGGTGCTCTGGCGGCACGCCCTGCGCAATGCCTGGCTGCCCGTGCTGACCGTCATCGGCCTGCAGCTCGGCGGACTGCTCGCCGGCGCCGTGATCACCGAGACCGTGTTCGCCTGGCCCGGCATCGGCAGCCTGTTGGTGGACGCCATCAAGGCCCGCGACTTTCCGGTGGTGCAGGGCTGCGTGCTGCTGATCAGCCTCGCCTACGTGCTGGTCAACACCTTGACGGACCTGGCCTATGCCTGGATCGATCCGCGCATCGGCACCGCCTGAGCCGCCCGCTCAGCCCAGGGCCGGATTGCCCGTGGCCCGGGCACCGCTGCGCCGGCTCCTGTGGATGTTCCCGTGGCTGGTGCTGCTGGCGTGGCTGATCGCCGCGCTGGCGGGTCCGTTCCTGGGCACGGCGGCGAACACCGTGGATCTGCCGCGGATTCTGGCGCCGCCGGCACCGGGGCTCGCGCTTGGCGCGGACGACCTGGGCCGGCCGGTGCTGGCGCGGCTCGCGGCGGGGGCGGGGACGTCCATGGCGGTGGGCTTCGGCGTCGTCCTGCTCTCCGCCGGCGTCGGCGCCCTGGTGGGTGGCGTTGCGGGGTTCGTCGGCGGCTGGCTGGACTTGGTGGTGGTGCGCATCATCGACATCTTTCTGGCCTTCCCGGGCATCCTGCTGGCCATTGCGCTGGCGGGTATCCTCGGCCCCGGGCTCGGCAACGTGGTGATGGCCCTCGCCGTGGTGAGCTGGGTGGGGTACGCGCGCCTGGCGCGTGCGCAGGTGCTTTCGCTGCGCAGTCGCGACCATGTGCTCGCCGCGCGTGCCCTGGGTGCCGGCCCGGGGCGAATCCTGCTGCGGCACCTGCTGCCGCTCGCCGCGGCCCCGCTGATCGTCGAGGCGACTTTCGGCATCGCCGGTGCCGTGGTCGCCGAGGCTGGGTTATCCTTCCTGGGGCTCGGTGTGCAGCCGCCGGCCGCGTCCTGGGGCAGCATGATTCGCGATGGAGTCTCGCACATGCTGACGGCGCCGCACCTGGTGGCGGCGCCCGGTGCCGCGCTGATGCTCGTGGTGCTGGCGGTCAATCTGCTCGGCGACCGACTGCGCGATCGCCTGGATGTCCGCTCGCGCTGAGCACTGCCGGCATTGCGCGCGTTGCCGGAGCCCGCTGCCGGAGCCCGCTGCCGGAGCCGACTTACCGGCGCAGCCCGCCCTGTCAGTTGCGCCCGGGCCTGCCGCCCGTCCTGCCCGCTCATTCTCCCCGCTCGTCCTAACACCCTAGGAGTCGTCCCATGCCGAAGATGTCCGCGGATCATTACGCCGCCGTGCTCTCGCGCGCCGAATGCCTGGTGGACCAATCCGGCGTCGATGCCGCGCTGGATGCCATGGCCGCGGACATTGCCGCACGCCTCGGCGACAAGGACCCGCTGGTGCTGTCAGTGGTCACCGGCGGCATCGTCGTCGCAGGTCTGCTGCTGCCGCGCCTGCAGTTCCCGCTGCGGCTCGACTATGCGCACGCCACGCGTTACCGCGGGGCACTCAGTGGCGCTGACCTGCACTGGCAGCACCGGCCGGTGGAAGCGGTGCGCGATGAGCACGTGCTGGTGGTGGATGACATATTCGACCAGGGCCACACCATGGAGGCCATTGCCGCTGCCTGCCGCGAGGATGGGGCGCGGAGCGTCACCACGGCCGTGCTCGCGCTGAAGGAAGGCGCGGCAGAGACCACTTATCGGCCCGATGTCATCGGGCTGCGACTGCCGAACCGCTACGTCATGGGCTATGGGCTCGACTACAAGCGCTATTTCCGCAATCTGCCGGGTATTTACGCCGCGGCGGATGAAGATATCTGACGCCCCGAGCAGAGGCCCATCACTCGGCAAAACGCTAATATAATGAAGGGCTTTTTGACATTGCAGACGCCATGGGTTAAACCATGGCAGACATACGGCTCGCATGCGGGGGTATTCCGGTGCGCGACACACTGGGCCGACACCGGGGCACCCGCCGGGGCCGATGCAGCCGTCTTGCCGGTGCCTTCACCGCAACACCGGCCCGCCGGGTGCCGCAAGTCCAGGTGCCCCGGGCGGTGACAACATCGACGGCTCACCGCAGCGAACGAGGAGGATGGGTCATGCAATCACTCGATGGCTATCGCAATAGCCACGCCGAGCTGCGCCAGATGATCGACGATCTGCGCTCCATCATGAGCGTCGACCAGCTCAAGATCCGGCCAAACGCCAAGACCGCTTACGAGCTCATGTGCGACCTGGCCAAAAAGGTCAAGGCGCACCTCGCCGAAGAAGACCGGCAGTTGTACCCCAATCTGCTGATCCACGAAGATCCGAAGGTCAAGTCCATCGCCTGGGGCTTCATCAGCGGTGAGAAGCCGCTGCGGCGCACCTTCGACGAGTACTACAAGAAATGGCTCAAGGACTGCGATTTCAATTTCACGGAGGAATTCCTCGAAGAGTCCCATGAAATCTTCGACATGCTGACTTACCGCATCGATCGCGAGGAGCAGGTGCTGTTCCCCAAGCTGGTGGAGATCGGCATGTTCGCGTCCTACGCCGAGCAGCGCGCCTGAGGTCGTCCTCAGCGCCTCGGACGGGGCGCCGCGCAGGGCACGGCGGCCGCGCTCTGGTCTCCAATCCCAAAGCCGCGCCGACACGCCGGCGCAGACTGCCACCGCCACGGCCGGTGCCCTCGGGCACCGGCCTTGTCATGTTCTGCGTAGGCGAAAATCCCCGCCGGTTTGCCGCAGTCGCCGCCGGCGCGTAGACTGCGCGCGTTTTGTCGCCCACGACCCGGGCGCCGGCTGCAACGCACCGCAGGCGAGCGTCCAAACGCCCACGGAGCACCTGCATGGGCCTGCTCGGCATCATCGGCGGATCCGGCTTCAGCACCCTGCCGGAGGTGGAGGTCATCCACCGCGAATGGGTGCAGACGGCCTACGGTGCCCCGTCGGCGGAGCTGCTCACGCTGTCACACCAGGGCCGGCAGTTCTGCTTCCTGCCGCGCCATGGTGCCGGCCACAGCATCCCGCCGCATGCCATCAACTACCGGGCCAACATCCAGGCCCTCGCCGACCGCGGCGTCACCCGGCTCATCGCCCTGGGCGCCGTCGGCGGCATTGCGCCGGATTGCGGTCCGCTGCGGCTCTGTGTGCCGGATCAGCTCATCGACTACACCTGGGGCCGGCTCGGTACCTTCCACGACGGCACCGACGGCGACGTGGTGCACGTGGACTTCACGGCGCCCTTTACGCCAGCGCTGCGGGAGACCCTGTTGTCAGCGGGCGCTCACCTCGCGCTGGACCTGCGCGCGGGTGGTACCTACGGCGTCACCCAGGGGCCCCGGCTGGAGACCGCGGCGGAGATTCGCCGTCTGGAGCGCGACGGCTGCGATCTGGTGGGCATGACGGCCATGCCCGAGGCCGCCCTGGCGCGCGAGCGCGGGCTCGATTATGCGCTGCTGGCCTTCGTGGTCAACTGGGCCGCGGGCAAGGCGGCCGGCGAGGTGGGCATGGCCGAGATCGAGTCGAACCTGGCCCGTTGCGGCGACGCCGTCCGGCGGCTCCTGCTGGCGGTTGCGACGGATGGCTGATGACCGTCGCCTGACCCCGGCAGCGCTCCCGGGCGCCGGGGTGCCGTGACGCTGCGCCCCGCCGCGGGCACCTACGCGACCGGCCGCGGGCGGCACGCCCTTCTGAGCCGGGCGGGCGCCATGGTCCGCCAAGGGTTATTATGGGCGTCTGAATTTCGAAGCACGAGGTGATCGACATGGCCGAATCAGGCGAACAAGCTTCCAACAGCCGGCTCAGTTTCCTGCCCAAGCTCCTGCTCTGGGGCTTGGTGCTGCTGTTCGGCTACCTCTACCTCGGCGCCGTCGAGCGCAGCGAGCAGATGACGCAGGCGCCGATGGCTGCGGCGCCGGCGGAAGAGGCGGCGGAGCCGGCCGCGGCATCCGACGCCGCCGGCACCGAGACCGCAACGGCGGCCAGTGCCGCGCAGGCGCCCGCCGACAGCGCGCCAGCGGCCGCGTCGACGCCCAAGCCTGCACCGGCGGCGCCCGCCGAGCCGAAGGCCGCGCCGGAGGAGCCGCAGGCGGTTGCAGCCCAGCCCTCCCACCAGCCCTCCCAACCCAGCAGACCCCAACCCGAGCCGACGCCTGCCCAGCCCCCGGCACCCGAGCCGGCCGCGCCTGAGACGGCGGCGGCACCAGAGCCCGCTGAAGCCACGGCGTCGGCCCCCGAGGGCGACGCAGAGGCGGAGAAGGTGAGCAAGGCCGAGGCCGAGGCCTTCGCCCAGGCGGTCATGCGCGAGGAGTCGAGAAGCCCGGAGGGCGAGGCCGAGTCCACAGCCGCGACCGAGCCCGCCGCGGCACCGGCCCAATCCGCCCCGAAGCAGCCGGCCCAGAAGCAGCAGGCTGCAGCGCCGACCCCCCAGCCAATCAGCCCGGCGCCCATCAGCCCGGCGCCCACCAGCCCGGCGCCCACCAGCCCGGCGCCCAGCAGCCCAACGATTGCGAGCCCAGCACAGCCCCAGCCCCAGGCCCAGCCTGCCGCACCCCAGGCGCCTGCGCCAGCACCGGCGGGGTCCGCCCCGTCCCGCGGCACGACCCCGCCGGCGATGGCCATGCCGCAGCGGCCGACGCCGCCGGCTCGCCAGTCGGCGGCGGCAGCCGCTCAGGCCGCCCAGGCGCGGCGGGCGGAGCTGCTGGAGCAGTACGATGCCATGCGCAAGCAGGCCATGGAGGAGGCGCAGAAGCGCTGGCAGCAGTACTACAACAATCGCCCGCCCATGCCCAGGGGGGCGCCGCCCATGCCCATGTACCCGGGTTATGCGCCGGGCCGGGTGCCGGCGCCGCCCGCTGCGGGCCAGTAGGCCTGAGGCTCAGTAGATCCTGAGTCTGAAGGCGGAACCGGCGCAGCGGCGCCGGTGATTCGCCGATGATCCGCCCGCGGCGGCGGCGTGAGCCGCCGCGGGCTGTTGGTCCATCGAGACCGGGCTCGGGCGCCGTCCGCAACCGGCATCCGCCTACACACCTTCCCGGCGCGGTGTCGCCGTCTCTGTTCCGTGTGCGCGGAACATGCTGTAATCCCCGCCCATGTTCCGACCCCTGCCCCTGTTCGTCGGCCTGCGCTACACGCGGGCAAAGCGGCGCAACCACTTTATTTCTTTCATCTCCCTCATCTCCATGCTGGGCATCACGCTCGGTATCGTGGCGCTCATCGTGGTGTTGTCGGTGATGAACGGCTTCCACAAAGAGATCCAGGAGCGCATCCTCGGCATGGCCTCCCATGCGACGCTGAGCGTCCCGGACGGTGGTATCACAGACTGGGAGGCGCTGGTGGCGCGGGTGCAGGCGTATCCGGACGTGGTGGGCGCGGCGCCCTATGTGGAGCTGGAATCCATGCTCATGCACGCCGGCCGGACCAATGCGGCGCTGCTGCGGGGCATCGTGCCGGACCGCGAGGACGCGGTCTCCGATCTGCGCCGCGACATGGTCATCGGCAGCGTGGACGACCTGGTGCCCGGCGGCTTCAACATCGTGCTCGGTGTCGAGCTGGCGGCGGTCCTGGGGGTCGGCGTCGGCGACAAGGTGACGGTGGTGACACCGCAGCTGAACGCGACCCCCGTCGGCGTCATGCCCAGGCTCAAGGCGTTCAGCGTGGTGGGGCTGTTCGAGGTGGGCATGTCCGATTACGACCGCGGTGCCGGCTTCATGCATATGGCCGATGCCGCGCTCCTGATGCGGCTCGGGGAGGCCGCCGAGGGCGTGCGGCTCAAGCTCGCGGACATGTTCGATGCGCCGCTGGTGTCCCGCGAGGTCGCCTACGCGCTGAATGCCCAGGCAACCGCCGGGCAGACCGAGTCCGGCGAGCCGGGCGCCGCCGTCGCCTATCGCGTCACGGACTGGACCCAGGTGCACCGCAACTTCTTCGCGGCGCTGCGCACCGAGAAGCGCATGATGACCATCATCCTGTTCCTCATCGTCGCCGTGGCGGCCTTCAACATCGTCTCCACCCTGGTGATGGTGGTGACGGACAAGCGCGCGGACATCGCCGTGCTGCGCACCCTGGGCGCCTCGCCGGGGCGGGTGATGGCCATCTTCATGGTGCAGGGCACCACCATCGGCGTCGCCGGCACCCTGTTGGGCGTCGTCGGCGGCGTGCTGCTCGGTTGGAACGTGGAGCCCATCGTCGCGAGCATCGAGCGCGCCTTCGGCGTGCACTTTCTCGACCCGAGCATCTACTACATCAGCGCGCTGCCCTCGGACGTGCGGGCCGGCGACGTGCTGCGCGTCGGCGGCGGTGCCTTCCTGATGTCGGTGCTCGCCACCCTGTATCCGGCCTGGCGCGCCGCACGCACGGACCCGGCGGAGGCGCTGCGGTATGAATGACCTCGCCCCCGGCGCGGTACCCGGCCCGGAGGCGGCGGCTGCGCCCGCCGATCCTGTGCTGGAGGCCCGCGGTGTCGGCAAGACCTTCCGCCAGGGCCCGCAGGAGGTGGTGGTGCTGCGCGCGGTGGACCTGGTCGTCCACCGCGGCGAGCGTATCGCCATCGTCGGCGCCTCCGGCTCCGGCAAGAGCACGCTGCTGCATTGTCTGGGCGGGCTGGAGCGGCCCTCCACCGGCCGGGTGCTCTGGTCCGGGCAGGACCCCATGCGGCTGTCCGAGCGCCACCGCGGCCTGCTGCGCAACCGCCGGCTCGGCTTCGTCTACCAGTTCCATCACCTGCTGCCCGAGTTCACGGCGCTCGAGAACGTGGCCATGCCGCTGCTTATCCGTCACCTGCCACCGGCCGAGGCGCAGGAGCGGGCGGCGGCCCTGCTGGCGCGGGTCGGGCTCGATCACCGGCTCACACACAAGCCGGCGGAGCTCTCCGGCGGTGAGCGCCAGCGCGCCGCACTGGCCCGGGCGCTGGTGACGCGCCCGGACTGCGTGCTGGCGGACGAGCCCACCGGCAACCTGGACCGGCACACGGCGGCCGACGTCTATGAGCTGATGCTGGAGCTGAACGCAGAGGTGGGCACCAGCTTCGTCATCGTCACGCACGACCTGGACCTCGCCGCGCGGGCGGATCAGATCCGGCGGCTGGACGACGGTGTGCTGTCCCGGGCCGCGGCGTAGCGCTCCCGGCGGCGCCGGATCTCGCGCAGCAGGCTCCGCCGCCAGAGCCACTGCACCGTGAAATAGCCGATGGCGGCCACGCAGCAGGCGCAGATGATGCAGCCGAGCATCAGCGGCCCGAGCACGCCGAGCCAGTTGTGCCAGTCGAGCCAGAATTCCGGCTCGAAGGTGCGCACCGGCTGGCCCGTGAGCAGGGCGCCGATGACATAGGCCAGATAGAACATGGGGGGGATGGTCAGCGGATTGCTGAGCCACACCAGGGATGCCGCAATGGGCAGGTTGACGCGCAGCTTGATGGCGGCCGCCGCGGCCATGAACACCTGCCCGAAGGGCGGCATGTACATCATGAACAGGCCGACGGCCACCGCCCCGGAGGCCGAGCGGCGATTCAGGTGCCACAGATTCGGGTCCTGCAGCAGGCTGCCGAACACACGGATCCAGCGGCTTTCCAGGATCACGTGCGGGTCTGGCAGGATACCCTTGAGCCAGCGTCTCACGGTGTCGGGTCGGGGGCCTGTGTATGGGCGGCGCCGCGGGGAGTATACGCCAGCGCCGGCGCGCCGGAAGCAGGCGGCCGGCGTCTGCCGGCTGTCGGGATCAGACCCCGCCGTCGCCCCGACCGCTCTGTTGAACTTGGTCCCGCCCGCGCCCGCCCGCAAGGGCTGAGACAGCACCATGCGCGGCGCGGGCGGCATGCTGGAGCAGGTACGAGGCGCTGCGCCGGCCCTTGATCGCAGGCTCACGCCGAGCCGCATGGCCGTCGCATTCGCCGCCGGTTGCGGCGGCTTCTTTCTCCTGCCGCGTATGCCGGAAGCGTGGCTTCCCTGGCTGCTGGCGGCGGCTGCTCTGGTCTCCCTGGTGGCGGCGGTGCCGAGCGGCCCGCGGCTGCGCGCTGCCCTGGTGCTGCTGGCAGTCACCGCAGCCGGGGCACTCTGGGCCTATGCGGATGCCTGCCGTCTGCTCTGTGCACCCTTCCCGGAGCGGCTGGCCGGCCAGACCCTGGTGGCCGAGGGCCGCATCGCCTCCCTGCCGGAGGACCGCGGCTACGCCCACCGCTTTCTGTTTCGCATCGAGCACCTGCGCCACGACGGCGAGCCGGCAGGCTTCCGCGGCTTGGTGCGGCTCTCCTGGTACGACGAGCGCCCGGCGCTTCCGGCGGGCGAGCGCTGGCGCTTGGTGGTGCGCCTGAAGCCGCCCCACGGCTTCGTGAACGCCGGTGGGTTCGACTACGAGCGCTGGCTTTTCCAGCGCGGCATCAGCGCCACGGGGCATGTGCGCGATCCGGCGGCCGCCGTCCGGCTTGACGCCGGCGCGGGCGGCTACCGACTCGCGCGCGGTCGTCAATGGCTGCGCGACCGGCTGGCGGCCCTGCTGCCGGACGGCCCCGCGGCGGCCCTGGTGCCGGCGCTGGTGCTCGGGGACCGCGGCGGGCTCACGCCGGCGCAGTGGGAGGTCTTCTCGCGCACCGGCACCAGCCATCTCATCGCCATCTCCGGCCTGCACGTGGGGCTGGTGGCCGGCGTCGTTTTTCTCGGCGTACGCTGGGTGTGGGCGTGGACGCCGGGCCTCGCCCGGCGGCTCGCGGCGCCGCGGGCGGCGGCCGGTGCTGCGCTGGCGGCCGCCGCGGGCTATGCGGCGCTGGCCGGCTTCTCCATATCGACCCAGCGCGCGCTGGCGATGCTCGCCGTGGTGCTGGTGGCCACCATGGCGGGGCGTACCCTGCGACCGCTCTCCGGGCTTGCGGTGGCGCTGCTGGCGGTTGTGCTGCTGGACCCCTCCAGCGTGCTGTCCTACGGCTTCTGGCTGTCCTTCGGCGCCGTGGCCATGCTGCTGTACGCATTGGGCCAGCGCCTGGCGCCGCCCTTTGTGGTGGTGCGCTGGGGGCGGGCGCAATGGGCGGTGGCCCTGGGTCTCCTGCCGCTGCTGCTGTTCTTCTTCGGTCGTGCGTCGCTGGTGGCGCCGCCGGTGAACCTGGTGCTGGTGCCCCTGTTCGGGCTGGTGCTGCCGGCGGTGCTGGTGTCTGTCGTGGTGGCCCTTGTGGGGGGCTGGGCTTGGGCGCTGTGGCCCATTGCCGCAATGCTGGATGCGGGCTATGCGCTGCTGGCCCTGATCGCCGGCTGGGACCTCGCCGGCATGACCCTCGGCGGGCGCGCGGCCTGGGTCTGGCTCGCCGCCGCTGCCGGCGTGCTGCTGCTGCTGGCCCCACGCGGCATTCCGGCCCGCTGGCTCGGTATGGTGTTCTGTGTGCCGCTGGTGGCGGCACGGCCGCCGGCACCGGCGCCGGGTGAGGCCGAGCTGACCATGCTGGACGTGGGGCAGGGGCTCGCCGTGGTGGTGCGCACCGCTGGGCGGACGCTGGTCTACGATCTGGGGGCCGGCTGGCCGAGCGGGTTCAACACCGGGTCCGCGGTGGTGGCGCCCTATCTGCGCCACCGGGGCATCAGCGGCGTCGACACGCTGGTGGTAAGCCATGCCGATCAGGACCACGCCGGCGGGCTCGCCGGGCTGTTGGCAGACCTGGACGTGACCCGTGTGCTGAGCGGTGAGCCTTCGGAGCTCAGTCTTCCCAACGGCGTCAGCGCCGAGCCGTGCCGCGCCGGTGATGAGTGGCACTGGGACGGGGTGACCTTCCGCATCCTGCACCCGCCGGGTCCGGGCGAGTCGGGCAATGATGCGTCCTGCGTGCTGTATGTGGCCACCGGCGGTGCCGGCGTGCTGCTCACGGGCGACATCGAGGCCGGCGTCGAGGCCGGGCTGGTGGCGACCCTCGGTGAGCGCCTGCGGGCGGACGTGCTGGTGGCCGCTCATCACGGCAGCGACAGCTCCAGCACCATGCCGTTTCTGCGGGCGGTGGCCCCGCGCTGGGTCTGGTTCTCCGCGGGCTGGGGCAACCGCTGGGGCTTTCCGAAAGAGGCGGTCGTGGCGCGCGTGCGCACCCTCGGCGCCGCTACCGCCGACACCGCCGTGGACGGCGCCGTCACGCTGCGGCTGCCGGTGACGCCGGGCCCTCTGTCTCCGAGCCGTGCCCGCCAGGTGGAGCCTCGGCTCTGGCGACACCGCCCAACGTCGCTGCCGCCCTGAGCCGGCGTTGGGAGGAACTGCTATGATTCCGGGGTTTTGGGGCCGGCGCAGGGGCGGTGCGAGAACGTGGAACTGAGTGTGCAGGTCTTCGAGCTGCTGGAGGCGGGCGGTTGGCTGATGTGGCCGATCCTGCTCTGCTCCATTGTCGCGATGGCCATCGTCCTGGAGCGCTTCTGGGCTCTGCGCCGCACGGCCATCATGCCGGACGATCTGGTGAGCCGCATCTGGCAGCTGCACCGCCGGCAGCTGCTGAACGACGACCGCATCGCCGAGATCCGCGAGGGCTCGGCGCTGGGGCGGATGCTCGCCGCCGGGCTGGTCAACCGCTTCCACTCCCGGGAGGTCATGAAGGAGGCCATCCAGGACACGGGCCGCCAGGTGGTGGCCGATCTGGAGCGCTATCTCAATACCCTGGGCACCATCGCCGCGGTGACGCCGTTGTTGGGCCTGCTCGGCACCGTGCTCGGCATGATCGAGGTCTTCGGCGTCATCATGGAGGCGGGTGTCGGCAATCCGGGCGTGCTCGCCGGTGGCATCTCCCAGGCGCTCATCACCACGGCTTCGGGCCTGTCCGTGGCGATTCCCACGCTCATGTTCTACCGCTATTTCGACAACCGGGTCGACAAGCTCATCGTCGCCATGGAAGAGCAGGCGCTGCGGCTCATCGAGGTCATGCAGGGCGCCCGCGAGGCCGCCGGCGACGGGGGTGAGCCGTGAACCTGAGGCCCAGGCGCCGGGAGCCCCCGGACATCAACCTGACGCCGCTCATCGACGTCGTCTTTCTGCTGCTCATCTTCTTCATGGTGTCCACCACCTTCAACGACGACGCCCGGCTGCGCCTGACATTGCCGCAGGCCGACGGTGAGCCGGTGCAGGCGGCGGAGATCGACCTGCTGGAGTTGGTGGTGGATGTGTCCGGGCGCTTCTACGTGGACGGGCGGGAGGTGCTCGGCACCGATGCCGAGACGCTGCGCCGGGCGCTTGTGGAGGCGACGGCGGAGGCCACGGCGGAGCGTGCGGAGGAGGACGGCGAGGCGGGTGATGGGGCCGGATCCGAGGCCCAGCCAGGGCTCAGGCCCGTGCTCATTCGGGCCGATGCCAACACGCCCCACCAGGCCGTCATGACGGCGCTGGACGCCCTGGGGCAGCTCGGGATGCACCGGGTGGCCTTTGCAGCGAGCCGCCCGGACACGGGGCCGTGAGCGACGCCGGCAGCCTCGCCGAGGGCACGGGCTCGGGGCGGGCCGTCTACCAGCGTCTGCTGGGCTATGTGAAGCCCTATTGGCGCATGTTCGTGCTCTCCATCGCCGGCATGCTGGTGTTCGCGGCGACGGAGCCCGTGTTCGCGGCCATGATCAAGCCGCTGCTGGACGGCAGCTTCGTGGAGCGGGACCCGAACGTGGTGCGGCTCATGCCCATCCTGCTGGTGGCCGTGTTCCTGGTGCGCGGCATCGCGGGCTTCGTCAACAATTATTGCCTCAAGTGGGTGGGCCGGCGGGTGGTGGCGGACCTGCGCCAGGAGATGTTTGACCACCTGCTGCGGGCACCGACGCGCTATTACGACGCCCACGGCACGGGCCAGCTGCTGGCCAAGCTTACCTACAACGTGGAAAACGTCGCCACCGCGGCGACCTCCGCCATCACCACGCTGGTGCGGGACGGCTTCACGGCGCTGGCGCTCCTGGCCTACATGCTCTACCTGGATGCGGCGCTGTCCGCCATCTTCCTGCTCATCGGGCCGGTGATGGCCTTCTCCATGAAGTACGCCACCCGGCGCTTTCGTCAGTACGGCTCGCGCATCCAGGACCGGGTGGGCTCGCTCACGCACGTGGCGCAGGAGGCCATCGACGGGCACCGGGTGGTGAAGGCCTTCGGCGGCGAGCGGCGGGAGTCCGAGACCTTCTCCGCCATCAACGAGAAGACCCGCTCCCTGCAGATGAAGATCATCGCCGTGGAGTCCGTCAGCGTGCCCGTGGTGCAGCTGCTCTCCGCGGTGGCCATCGGCGTCATCGTCTACCTGTCCACGCTGCAGGGCCTGCGCGAGGACATCACCGTGGGCACCTTCATGTCCTTCGTGGTGGCCATGGGGCTGATGCTGCCGCCCGTGAAGCGCCTCACCGCGGTGAACTCCCAGCTCCAGCGCGGCATCGTCGCCGCCGACAGCCTGTTCGAGCTGCTCGACAGCGAGACCGAGCACGACACCGGCAAGCAGGTGCTGGACCGGGTGCGGGGCGAGATCGCGTTCCGCGGCGTGACCCATGTGTATGACGCCACCAAGGGCCCGGTGCTGCACGGCCTCGATCTGCACATCGCCGCCGGCGAGAGCGTGGCCCTGGTGGGCCGCTCCGGCAGCGGCAAGTCCACGCTGGTGAGCCTGCTGCCGCGCTTCTACGACCCCAGCGAAGGGCAGATCCTGGTGGATGGCATCGACCACCGCGCCGTGACTCTGGCGAGCCTGCGGGCGCAGATCTCACTGGTGACCCAGGACATCGTGCTCTTCAACGCAAGCATCGCCGACAACATCGCCTACGGCACCACCGCCGGTGCCGGCCGGGCGCACATCGAGCGCGCCGCCGAGGCCGCCCATGCGCTCGAGTTCATTCGGGCGCTGCCCGAGGGCTTCGACACCCTGGTGGGGGACCGCGGCGTGCTGCTCTCGGGCGGCCAGCGCCAGCGCCTGGCCATCGCCCGGGCCATGCTCAAGGACGCGCCCATCCTGATCCTCGACGAGGCCACCTCGGCCCTGGACACCGAGGCGGAGCGCCACATTCAGCAGGCCCTGGCGGCGCTGATGGCGAACCGCACCACGCTGGTGATCGCCCATCGCCTGTCCACCATCGAGCACGTGGACCGGGTGGTGGTGCTGGAGCAGGGGCGCATCCTGGAGCAGGGCAGTCATCGGCAGCTGCTCGCGGCCGGTGGGCATTACGCGCGCCTCCAGCGGGCTCAGCTGCACGCAGCGCCAACCGATGCGTCCGTCGCTGACGCGCCCGCCGCTGAAGGGCCCGGCGCCTGAGCGGGCCGGCGCCCCCGCAGCCCTTGAGTCAAAGTCTGAGCCCCACCGCCATCTGGTACGGCCGCGGGCCTGCCGCCCGCGGCCTGTCGGCGCTCCTGGCGCCGCTCGGCTGGCTCTACTGCGCCGTGTCCGAGCTGCGCGCGGCGGCCTATGCGCGCGGCTGGCTCGCGAGCTTCGACGCCGGCGTGCCGGTGATCGTCGTCGGCAATCTGAGCGTTGGTGGCACCGGCAAGACGCCGCTGGTGCGCTGGCTGGCGGGTCATCTGCTCGAGCGCGGGCTGCGCCCCGGCATCGCCGCCCGCGGCTACGGCGCCGATGTATCTGCGCGGTCCGGGCCGGCACATCTCGTTCCCCCGGATGCGGATCCGGCCGTCTACGGCGATGAGCCGGTGCTGCTCGCCGCGGACGCCCGGGTCCCGGTGGTCGTAGGCCGCGACCGGGTGGCTGCATGCCGCGCGCTGGTGCAGCACGGCTGCGACCTGGTGATCACCGACGACGGGCTGCAGCACTATCGCCTGCGCCGGTGCTGCGAGATCCTGGTGGTGGACGGCGAGCGCGGTCACGGCAACCGCCGCTGCCTGCCGGCCGGGCCCCTGCGCGAGCCGGTACGCCGTGCCGCGCGCACGGACCTCGCCATCGCCACCGGCGGCGGACGGCCCGGGGTTGCGGCCCTGACGCTCGCACCCGCCGCTGCCGTGAGCCTGACGCAGCCGGCCCGCACGCGTCCCCTGGCCGCCTTCGCCGGGGCGCGGCTGGTGGCCGTGGCCGGCATCGGTAACCCCGGGCGGTTCTTCCGGATGCTCGAAGCCGTGGGACTCT
The DNA here is from genome assembly GCF_913063425.1 of uncultured Thiohalocapsa sp. GTDB lineage: Bacteria > Pseudomonadota > Gammaproteobacteria > Chromatiales > Chromatiaceae > Thiohalocapsa. The sequence goes on along the minus strand of NZ_CAJXYK010000049.1, from coordinate 24,319 downwards.
CGGTGGACGCCCGGCCCTATCCGGACCACCATCGGTTCACGCCGGCCGACGTCGCGGACTGGGGCTTGGGTCCGGTGCTGATGACCGAGAAGGATGCGGTGAAGTGCCGCCGGCTGTCCGTCTCGGGCGGCGCCCGTCGGCCCGAGCTCTGGGCGGTGCCGGTGTCGGCCATCCCGGCGCCGGTCTTCGTCGCCGACCTGGACCGCCTGCTCGCGGCGCGCGGCATCCTGGCCGCACCAGCCTGAAACCTGCCCGCAAGCGGGCCGCACCAGCGCCCGGCGGGCGTGCGAACACAACCCAGGGCAGACATCTGCCACGGAGCCAATGCCATGCAGAACAGCTTTCGCGTCGTTATTCCCGCCCGCTACGGCGCCCGTCGCCTGCCGGGCAAGCCGCTCCTGGACATCGGTGGCAAGACCCTGCTGGCCCGCGTCTGGGAGCAGGCCCGGGCCAGCGCCGCCACCGAGGTCGTCGTCGCCACCGACGACGAGCGGGTGCTCGCACACTGTCGCGAGATCGGCGCCGACGCCGAGCTCACGGCGGGCGCCCACCAGAGCGGCACGGAGCGCATCGCAGAGGTCGTCGCCACCCGCGGCTGGGCGGCGGACAGCATCGTCGTCAACCTCCAGGGCGACGAGCCCTGCATGCCGCCCGAGGACATCGACCAGGTGGCGGCGGCCTTGGCCGCGGCTGGAGACGTGCCGATGGCAACCCTGGCGACCCCCATCACCGAGGCGGCGGAGCTGTTCGACCCGCACGTGGTGAAGGTGGTCACCGCCGCCGATGGGGCTGCGCTCTACTTCTCCCGGGCGCCGGTGCCCTGGCATCGGGACGAGTTCCTGGGCACTCGGGCGCATCTGCCCAGGCATACGACCTTCCTGCGTCACATCGGCCTCTATGCCTACCGCGCCGCCTTCCTCGGGCGCATCGTGGGCTGGGCGCCGTCGCCGCTGGAGATCGCCGAGTCCCTGGAGCAGTTGCGCGTGCTCTGGCACGGCGAGCGCGTGCAGGTGGTGGAGGCGCGCACCGTGCCGGGCCCGGGCGTGGACACGGCCGATGACGTGCAGGCTGCGCTGCGTTGGCTCGGGGCTGCGGCCGGCTGAGCGTTTGTGCGCGGACCTGCCCGTTGCCGCGTCGAGTGAGCTGCGGATGAGATCGGCTTCAGCCGCCGCCGTCCAGGCTCCGGAGCAGACCTGTGAGCTCCGTGGTCGGCTCGCCCTCTGCCGTGAACAGCGGCAGCTCGATGTGCTCCGGGGCTCGAAAGGCGGCGTTGCCGTACTGATCCGGCTGAATGGGCGGCTCCGCCTCTTGGCTTTCCAGCACCAGGCGGCCGTCCGCCGCCAAGACCTCCACGAGCCGCCAGTGACGGCCCGCGTGCAGGCAGCGACGCCCCAGATGGGTGCGCAGTTGGGTCAGGAGCTCATGGCTGGTTTGCATGGCTGGTTTGCATGGTTGGGCCAAGTCTGTTGCAGTGACCACAAGATGAGGGCGGCTCGCCGCCTTTGGCACCCTGTCGCAGCACGCCGGCCGGATGCCCTGTCTCCTGCGTTTGCGTTGAACTTTTGCCAGTTCCGGAACATCGATACCACCGGGCTCGGGCTGTCCATGGAGTGGGACGGCGACGGCAAGCCCCCGGAGCGCTCGATGGCAAGGCTGCAGCTGCGCCTGCCGGACGGTTTCCCCGAGCAATATCGCGACGGCATCGTCCGGGCCATGGCGCTCTGCGCGGTCAAGCGCCAACTTGGGGCGGCGCCGGGCTTAGAGGTGGCTGCCACCGGCAGGAACTGAGCCTGGGTGGGTCGGCCGCGTGCGCAGTGGACGACTTGCCAAAAAAAAGCCCCGCGGGGTCGCGGGGCCAATTCACCACTGAGGAGGTCAGAGGACGGAAACGGCAGAGAGGGAATTTCCGCCTCTGGCCCTTAACAAGCATGTGTGATGCCAACTTTTGCAAAACCGCGCCGCTGCACGTATCAGCACTCGATGATGCGCTGATGGCGCGGTTGACGGCGGCCCGGGCCGGGCCCGGATGGTCGAATACTTACCCTGCGGGCTCGGTTTTGCACCGAATGGGTGCGCCCCGGCGCCGATGGTCCGCGCAGGGAGGCGATTTGCGCCTGGTGCTCGGGCTCAGCTGTGGCCTGGCGCTTTGCCTGGCAGCGGCTCTGCCCAGGGCGGCGGTGGCCGACGAGCGCACCGGCGCCGCGGGCTGGCTCCAGCTGGAGCGGGACCAGCGGACCTACCGCGAGCGGGCCGGCCCCCTCGACCTGCGCGAATCCCGTGAGCTCTCTGCCGTGGAGCGGCGCCAGCGCAACGACCTGCGTGTGCTGGATCAGCGCCTGGATCGTGCCCAGCGCCTGGACCGGCGCCTGGACGAGCACCGGGAGCGGGGCCTCGACCCGGCAGCGGACCACCCGGGCGTCACACGGCCGCCGACCATGCCGCGGCGCGAGGCCGGTATGCCGAGTCACCGGGCGCTGGAGCGCCAGCGCCTGCAACGGCGCATGCGCCAGGAGCGCCAGCCCTTCGGGCGGCTGCGCGAGCCCTGAGGGCCCGGCCACGCCGCCATTGAGGGTGGCAGGTCCGGCCCGGTGCTAAAATTCGCGGAAGGCTGCCATCCGGTATCGACGAAGAGAGTAGGCATGACGCAAACCGCCAAGGTCAAAGTCCTGTTCGTCTGCATGGGCAATATTGCCGAATCGTCATAAGGCACTGATTGTAAAGCGTTTTATTTGCCTTGTGTGCCGTTCTGTGTGCCGCATAGATTCGGCATAACCGCAGGCACACAGACAGGCACACAGCACCATCGGCGGCGCGTGCGGCCCGCTCAGACGGTACCGGATGCCCTGGGCACAGTGCCCGGGCCTAGTGCCGACTCCCGGGCGCTGCGGCGCGTGGCGAGGGCCTCGACGGTGCCGACGGGGTGCCGGTCGCCACCTTGCCGACGGGGTGCCGCTCGGGGCGGTGCCGACCGGGTGCGAGGGCGCCCGCTCGCTGATGCCGAGCCGGTGCGGAGCCGGTGCGCCAGCTCCGGGCCGGTGTCGGCGCTCGGGGCGCTCCCTGGGGCGCTGGCCAGCGGGGAAGGTCCATCGGGAGGGCAGCGCCGGGCGGCGGCGCGTGCGGCTCGCTCAGGCGGCGCCGGGTGCCCTGGGGCACGGTGCCCGGGCCTGGTGCCGGCTCCCGGGCGCCGCGGCGCATGGCGAGGGCCTCGACGGTGCCGACCGGGTGCCCCTCGGGACCTTCCCGACCGGGTGCGAGGTCGCCGGCTCGCCGGTGCCGAGCCGGCGCACCAGCCCCGGGCCGGTGTCGGCGCTCGGGGCGCTCCCTGGGGCGCTGGCCAGCGGGGAAGGTCCATCGCGAGGGCAGCGCCGGGCGGCGGCGCGTGCGGCTCGCTCAGGTGGTGCCGGGTGCCCTGGGGCACGGTGCCCGGGCCTGGTACCGGCTCCCGGGCGCGGGGGCGCATGGCGAGGGCCTCGACGGTGCCGACGGGGTGCCGCTCGGGGCGGTGCCGAGCCGGTGCACCAGCTCCGGGCCGGTGTCGGCGCTCGGGGCGCTCCCTGGGGCGCTGGCCAGCGGGGAAACTCCATCGGGAGGGCAGCGCCGGACGGCGGCGCGCGCGGCGCTCAGTTGTGCCGGGCGGGCGGGCCTGCTTCGTCTGCGGGTCGCGGGCCTTCCGGCGGCGGCAGTCGGCGGCGGTAGCGTCTCGCCTGGTGGGCGCCGATGGCGGCGGCGCGCTTGGCGCGAAGGTTGGCGCGGGCAAGCAGGTTCAGAGATTGCCGGGCGGCTAGCATGGGGGGCTCCATCAATCAGAAAGCCCGCGGCAGCCGAAGCCAGCGCGGGCAAGCCCCGTTGCGGACCGTGGGGCGCCGGCATCACGCATGCCGGCGGTCCATGCCGACATGACCGCGGGAAGCATCACGGCAGCTCGAAGCGCACCGCGTGCGGCGACAGCGGGCAAACCTTGTGGTGGTGGAGGATGCGCGTCTGCCAGGCGTCGGCGTGAAAGTCGGGCTTGATGCGCACTTCATACCGGCGCTCGCCGTCAAGCAGTCCGAGCCCGACAACGGGCCGGCGCTCGGGGTCGGGGAACAGATACCCGGCGGTCAACCGTGAGTCGAACAGCAAGGCCAGCTTGGCGCGGTCTGCGATCTCGCGGACGCTGCCGTCAAGCTCATGGGTCGCGGGCAGTGCGAGGGCGCGCGGTGCCGGTTGCAGCGCGGCGCCGACTGCGCTCTTGAGGTCCCGCAGGGCCTGTGCGGCAGCCTGCAGGGTTGCGGCGAAGCTCGCACCAGCGGTGACGACGTTGTTGCGGCTCGCGTCGAACATCGGCGCCCCATCGAACAGTTGCGGGTTGTCGTTCAGCAACCGGATGAATCCCTCCCGCTCGGCGCGTTGCGCAGCGGCGGCCAGCTCGCGGACGATGGCGGCCAGCTCAAACCACTGGCCGTTGACGATGGCCTGTCGGGTGAACGCGGCAGTGGCGCCGCTGGTCTGCAACGACACCATTTCCCCGGCCAGCTCGAATTCCCACTGCGGGACTGCGCGCATGGAGCCGGTCACGTCGGCGAGGTCGCCGGGCTCGATCCGCGGCGCGCGTGAGGCTCGGAAGTCCGCAAGCTCGAAGGTCCGCATGAATGCGTCATGTTCGCCGGTCGGGGCGTTGTCGGCCTGCGCGATGGCCTGTGCGGCGGCCTGTACCACGTCGATCAACTGCGCGGAACCGAAGGCGCGGCGCTTCACGCTCACCGCCGAATCGCGCGCGCGGTTCAGTTCTGCCACCAGCGGGGCAGCGTCGCTGCGAACGTGTGCGGGCAGGTCCTCGACGCGGCGCGTCGGCTCGTCGGCGAGGGACAGGTCTACGCCTTCCAGCAGGGCCAGCAGGCGCGCGGCGCCCGCGTCGCTGAACGCTTGCGCGAAGGGATGCGCCCCGGCGGTGCGGCCCGTTGCGCCTGCAACGATGGCATCGCGCGCGATCTCGCGTCGGTCGGGCTCGGGAAGGCGCATGGCGTCCATGCTGTCTCGCACATCGCGGGCGCGCGGCGCGTCGCCGGGGGCAGGGCGGTTGATTTGGTACATCACGCGGCCTCCCGCTGTGCAGCAGCGCAGCTTTCGATGTTGACGAAGGTCTGCCCGTCCAGCTCCACGCCACCATTGGGGAGGGCGCGCGCGAACTTGGCGCCGCGTGGCAGCGGCGGGTAATAGATCGGGGTCGCGTTGCCGCCGTCGATCTCGAAGGCAACCGCAACGGTCGGGACCGGGGCGCGGCCGGGCGTGAGAATCCAGCCTGACAACGCGTCGGCGGGGGCGGGAACGATGGTGGACATGGGTCCTGCGCTGTGTGGGTTGATCGTGGCGAGTACTCTAGGCGGCGTGCGCTGCAACCGCAGCAGGCTCGATTTCAGCGGGCGCTTCCTGGTGCTGCGCACACAGCAGGTCATACAGGCGGCGGCGGGACCGCGGCAGCGTGCCGGATCGCGCGGCGGCCTCGATCAATCGCTCGGCGCCCGACAGCGGCCGGCTTGTGCGGCGCTCGCGGCGGCGGATCAACGCGGCCAAGGCGGCGGCTCGCTGCCACAGGGATTCATCCGGCGCTGCCAGGTGCGCGGCTTGAGACAACAGCCGGTCCCGGCGGCGCATGGCGGCAGGGCCTTTCAGCTCCAAGGCGATGGCGGGGTCCAAGCCCGCGTCCAGGCGCGCGGCAACGTCGGCGAGATACTCGCCAAGCTCGGAGCCTGCGAGGGCCTCTGCGGCTTGGTGGATGCGCTCGAGGCTCATTGGCGCGCGCGCTTCGCGATGGCCATCAATACCGGGACCGGCAGCCCGAAGTGTTCGGCGGCGCGCTCGGGCGTCACATCTGCGGCGAGCGCAGCCCGGATCGCGGCGGCCTGGTCGAACGGTGGCACTGTCCGGCCTGCCATCGTCCGCCACAGCTCGATGGACACCAGCACGGCGAGCTCGCGGTGCAGCCCCAACGCCTGCCGCACTGCCTGGGTAAGCTCCCGGGCGGTGCGCTCGGTATCGGGCGTGCACTGCCGCGCGGTCATTCGGCTTGGGGCTCTGCCTGAGACTCGCGAACGGCCTTCTCCAGCGCGGCATGCGTCGCGGCCTGAATGTCGGTGACGGCTTCGGCGAGCAGTGCATGTATGCGGTCCTGCGGTTGATCCGCCAGAACCGGGGCCATGCGAGCCGGCAGTCCGTGCCAGGCGTTGAGGATGATGCCGACGGCGGTCGTCAGGTCCTGCACCACGTCTGCCAGGGGCACCAGCTCACCACGGCGGCGCTGAAGCTCCAGCTCCCGCAGCGCAGCCGACGCTTCGGCCTCGCGCGTCTTGGCGGCCTTGTACTTGTCCCCTTCGGGTTCTTCTTCGCTGCGGTCGGGGCGCTGCTGCGGCCCGGTCGGCGCGTCGGCCTTGGGCCTGGTCAGGGTGGCCCATCGGCGGTCGCTGGCCTCGAAGTCCACCATCTCGCGGCCGTTGATGATGACGGTGGAGATACGTCCTTCCTTCAGCGCGCGGGTCACTGCCGACGGGGCGCAGCCGCGGTGCCGGGCGTACTCGGCCTTGGTGCCGATCTTCCGGGCCGGATCGGGCAACAGCTCTTGTTGCGAATAGTTCTCGGTATCTGTCACGACTGCGACCCGTTTTCTTTCGCCTTAACGTTTCAGATTCAGTTTCACGCTAGGAAACAATCGCGACTCGGTGCATCGCATGGTCGGTGGGTCGGAAGGACCCGCAGTCACGGCGGCGTGTGACTGTGTAGACTCTCGCGAGTCGGTTCCCCACTACCTATATTTTTTTGCATTGACACTTTCTATGCGTAGGGAGAAATACGTTCGCTAGAGTCACACAGTCACACTCGGTTCACTTCGACGGCCCAGCTCATGCCGGCTCTTGACTTCTTGCCCTTGACGACGCGGCGGCCGTCCAGCCAGCGACCGGCATAGCCTCGGAGCAGGTTGCCGAGCGCGCGGGCGTCGGTCTGTCGGTGCCCGGTGGCCTCTTGGATGGCATCTGCGAGGGCCTGGTGTCGCGTCTGCCCCGTCATCAACTGCGCCTCGGCATCGCGGATGACTTCCGGCGCAGTCATCGGCCGGTCCCCATACTGGTCATGCCATGCCGCCAACAGGTCAGCGACGGCGGTCAACTCGTGATCCTGTGACGACAGGTCAGCCGCCGCGTCCAGGGGGTCGGGGAATCCAGCCCAGACAACGGGGCGGCGGACCATGCGGTCCCACAGCTCGAAACTGCCGTAGGGCGTCACGCCAACGTCGGGGGCGCCTGCGATCAGGTATGCACGGACCAAGGTCAGGGCGGCGGCGACGGCTGCGGCGCGATGCGCCCGGGCGTGCGCAACCGCGTCACGGTCGAACCTGCGGCGCTCCGGATGCTCGCACCGCGGATCAAGCCCGATGCGCAGCACGCGCCGGGGGAGGTCGCCGAGCAGCGTCAGGTTGTTGCCGGTGATCAGGGTGGCGACATTGGTCGGGACCCGCGTCACGCGCGATGCGCCCAGCACGCGAAGCGCAACCTCGGGGGCGGTCGCCATCTGGCAATGGATGTCTGAGCGCAGCGGAAACGACAGGTTGTCGTGATTGATGACGGCATCGCCGGCCATCAGCACCGCGCCAATGCGCTTCTCGGTTTCTGCGGCGTCGCGGGTCAAGCTCACCAGCGCGGGCGGGCGGTTCGTGGCGATGGTGGCGAACACTTCTGCCAGCAACGTCTTTCCGCTCCCGGGCGTGGTCGCGTCGATAGCGACGATGGGCGCGGTCGGCAGGATGCGCCGCAACAGCACCGTCAGGATGGCGGCGACGGCGGCCGACTCGTCGGCGGGCGTGGCCCATGTCTGCGCGAAGGTGCCGAGTATGTCGGCGGCGAGATAGTCCAGCGCGGCCGAAGCGTCCAACTTCGTGGGGCTGTCGGGGGTCGGCGGCAGCGGCAGCGCGGCGGCGAGATAGAGCCCGGTCGCCTCATCGTATCCAGGCGCGGCGATGACGCGGCCGTCAGGCGTGACGATGGGCGCGGAAATGAATCCCCGGAGGTCGGGGAACCCGAAGCGGTCTGCGATGGACGCGACTCCATCCACCACGCGCCGGGGCGGGTCGATCGCGCTGTAATCGTTCTTGCGCCCGTCCCATCGCACCAGCTCGCACACTCGGCTGATGTAGACGGCGAGGCATGCGTTGTCCACGGGGCGCAGCACGGGCGAACCGGGCGCACGACTGATGCCGGGGCGCTCGGTGTCGTCGGCTTCGGCAACGCGGGTCAGGGTATCGCCATGCTGATACAGACCCAGCGCGGACGCTGACGCGGCGAGCGCACGGCCGACGGCCTGCACTGCATCGTCCAGGTATCCCGGGGTGCATACGATGGTCCCCGGTGGCGGCTCGGCTGCATCGCGGGCGGCGGCCTGCTTCGCGATGCGGCTCGGGCCGGGCGGCAGCGGTGTCGGTTCCGTCACGGGCCGGTCCTGGTGACGGCCTGGTCGGTGTCGTCTCGAAGCTCGATCTGCGGCCCGGATTCGGCGGCGGCGTCGCAGGTGTCGGCGATGCGGTCCAACAGGCTGCTGAGCCCCCGGGGCAATGGTGTTTGGGTGCCGCTGTTGCTCAGCAGCATAGCCAGGGCTCGCACCTCGTCGGCGACGGTGCGCAGGGTGTCGATGCGGTCTAGGTCGTTCATCGGTGCGCCTCCCTATGCCGCACGCGGGGGCTGTTGCCCAGCGGAACGGATAAGCTCATCGATGGCGTCTGCCGGGATCAACCGGCGGCCTGCGATCAGTACCGAGCGCAGCTCACCAGCATTGATCAGGTCATAGATGGATTTCCGGGAGATGCCGCCGAGAAGCCCGCGGGCTTCCTCGACGGGGTATGCCTTGCGGGCGGGGAATTCAGCCGGGGGATGGTCGATCCCGCCGGGCGCGCTCGTGTCGGGGGCGTTGGCGGTTTCGGGGGTCGCGGGTTTGGATGGCATCTGCTGTAACCGACAGTTGTGAACGACGGTTACAGATTAGCTTGGTCGCTTAATCCTGTATTCCCGTAATTTTTGTTTTTTTCCGGGAACGGCGAGCAGCATCGACGACCTTCTTCCAGGAGTAGTACATCTCCTCTGTCTTGGTTTTGCAGAACCCTATTCTCTTTGCAACCTTCAAGATTGCTTCATTGATGCTCTTAGAGCCCAATCGTGCTTGTTGTACCCAAATGAAAACCTGTTGGCTCCGCTGCCAATCTTTGTGTGTCTGTTGATGCCATCCTTTCGGGCGAGCCACGTTGAAAGCTTCATCCAGCGTTCGCGCGTTCCCGCAGTCGTACATGGCGAGTCCCGAGCGAAACTGTCCGAGCATGTCATCGGGGAGCAGGCATCCCGCGTTCCTTGACAAGGCCAGGCTGATAGCCTGTAAGAGGGCAAAGTTATCACCGTTGCGATACCGATCAATGAGACTCGTCATGTACTGTTTCAGATCAGGATCGGGAAAGTTACCGTCGTCATCATGCAAAACCACGTCCCAACGCATTCCGGGAGGAAGTTCAGGAAGGCCAGTCATTCGTCAGTCCTCCTTTACCGAAAGCAAAGCCCGCTCCAAGGCATCAGCCGCCGCGATCCGCTCGGCTTCATACTCGTTGCGGTTGTAAACGGCCATCACGCCTTGCAGGGTGTGGTTCAGGGTGCGCTCGACAATGAACGGGTCAACGCCAGCGCCGGCCATCCTGGTTGCGGCCGTGCGGCGGCAGTCGTGGGGCGTGAAGGGCGGCGCGATCCCCTCGCGAGCGCACCAGCGCCGAAGCCAGGCTTGAATGTTGGTCGGTGTCGAGACGGGCAGCGGCAGTTGTGCAAGGGCGCTGTCGGACAGGTGGACCCAATGCGGCTTGCCGTTCTTGGAGAACTGCGCGGGCACGTGCCAGCGGCGCCCGTCCTGGTGGCCTTTCTGCGCCTCGCTGATGCGCAACCCGGTCAACAGCAGGAACCGCAGCATGCGCGCGTTGTGGTGGCCGCAGTGCCAGGCGCGGCGCAGCTCGTCATCGGTCAACACGCGCTCGCGGGCGGCGGGGCGGTAGCCTGCAACACGACGCGTCAGGGCCTTGGCGGGGTTGTCGGCGCGAACGCCGGTCTCGACGGCATATGTCAGGAGCCCGACATAAACGGATCGCAGGGAATCAGCCGAGCGCGGGCCTCTGGCCCGGTATCCGCCGATGCTCGCGGCGATGTCGGCGGGCGTCAGCTCTGCAACCCGACGGGCGCCAAGGTCCGGGAGAATGGCCCGGTCGAGATACCCGCGGGCAAGCTCGGGGCGCTTATGCTCCACCGCGACAACCTGCGAGAACCAATCTTCGGCGAGGTCTCGCACCGTGCGGTTGCTCGGGGCGGCCTGTACCGCTTCCTGCAACGCCAGCGCGCGCGCTTCCTTGGCCTTCATGGCGGGGTAGGTGCCCAAGGTCCGAACCCGCATCTTGCCGCCGATGCGGCGCCGGGTGATCCAAGTCTTGGACCGGCGGCGCACGTTGAGGAACAGCCCGTCGCCGGCAGACACCATCCGGTCTTTACCGTCCCACCGCAACGCCCTAGCATCCGATTCGTTCATGTGTGCCCCTGTTTGTGTGTGTCTTTGTGTGCCTCACTAGAGTATACACACACAAACACAGGCGAACAGGGATGCACAGCAAACCGATACAGAACAGACAGTTATGAACGATCAGAAACGTGTGAAAGTGCTATTTGTTTGCATGGGCAATATCTGCCGATCGCCGACGGCCCAGGGGGTATTCCGCAAGTTGGTGGAGGAGGCGGGTCTGGTGGAGTACATCGAGATCGACTCCGCGGGCACCCACGCCTACCACGTCGGCGAGCCGCCGGATGCGCGGGCGCGGGAGACGGCCCTGCGCCGCGGCATCGACCTTGCGGATCTGCGTGCACGGCGCGCCACCGCTGAGGACTTCGAGCTGTACGACTACGTGCTCGCCATGGATCAGGACAACTACCATGCGCTGTCCGCCATCTGTCCGCCTGGCCGGGGCCTGGAGAAGCGCCTGGCCTTGTTGATGGACTATGCCCCGCAGGCGCGCATGCGCGAGGTGCCGGACCCGTACTACGGCGCCACCGGCGGCTTCGAGGCGGTGTTCGATATGGTGGAGGAGGCGGCCGCCGGTCTGCTGGACGCGATCCGCCGCCGCCATCTCTGACCGCCATCTCTGACTGGGGCGCCCGCGGGGGTGGCATGCAGCGCCGGTGTGGCTGTGCACTGGCGGGCTTCAGGGTGTGTGCTCGGGTGTGTGCTCGGCTGAGGGGGTGATGCGCGCTGCCTCCGACCCGCCCGCGCTGCTGTCCCGCAGCGCGCTGTAGTCCGCAAAGCGGCGATAGCGCTTGAGATCGGCAACCAAGTCCGCGCCCAGTGGGTGGTCGATGTCGCCGGGATGAATGCCGATGCGCAGGGCACCCGCGGCCGTCGCCCGCCGTCGCCCCAGGGCATTCCAGAGGCGCAGCACGGGGACCCGCAGGGCCGCGTCCGCCTCGTAGCCCAGCACCGGTGCCTTGGCGAGCCGTCCGCTTGCCGTGTCGAGCACGCCCGAGAAGACCTCCACCTGTCGGAACAGCCGGGCGTGCTGCAGGGCCGCCGTGCTGATGGGGCCGAGCGCCCAGGCCGGCGGCACATAGAGGTTGGGTGGTGCCAGGTCATGCGCCTCGAACCAGTCCCGGCAGCGATGCATGAGCGCCAGGATGCCATCCGCGTCCAGCGCCAGATGCTCCGCCACGTTGCGCGACAGGAACAGGCTGTGCAGGCGGTGACGGAGACCGCGGATGTGCTCTGCCTGGTGCCGCCAGCCGTGGCCCGCCAGCACATGGCCCGCGCGCTGAAATGCCCGCAGCTCCTCGATCCCGGAGGCGTCCCATCCAGTGCCAGGGACCACCAGCAGGGTCACGGGGTGCACCTGGTGGCGCTCCAGCAGGTCCAGGGTGCGGCGCACCGCCGGCATGGTGGCGGGCATCAGATCGTGCAGCGACACCAGCGCCATGGTCGCCGCGTGCCTGTGCAGGGGCTCAGACGGAGACATCGTCCGTGCCGGCGGGGTCTGGGTCGCGCAGGACGTGCAGCCAGTGGCGCAGGTTGCGGTCGTTCAGCTCGCGGGCGGCCTCGCGGGCGATGTCCGCCTTGCGCTCCAGGATGGCGTGGTCCAGGGCCCGCACCCGTGCCAGGGTGTCGCCCAGGGTCTCGTTGGCGTGGATCTGAAAGAGTCCGCGCTTCAGCGTCTCCCAGCTCAGGATGCCGCACTGCGAGGACACCACCACCAGCCGCGCCCGCGCCATGGCCTCCAGGGCGATGGTGCCGAAGGACTCCACCGTGGACGGCAGCACCAGGGCATCGGCACCGTCGATGAGGGGCATGATCTGCTGGCGCTTCACCCAGCCCACGTAGTGCAGGTTCGGCAGGTCTTCCGCCTGCTCCAGCAGCCATTGCCGCAGCGGGCCGTCGCCGGCGACCTGGAACTGCATGTCCGGCAGCGCGGCGGCGGCGTCCACCACGGCGCCGAGATTCTTCTCTGGTGCGAGACGGCCGGCGAAGAGCACGCGGCGTACGCCGGCGCCCAGCGGCTGCGGCGGCGTGTCCAGGAAGGCCTTGGGAATAGGGGTGCCCATGAGTCCGACACGCTTGGCGCCGATGCCGCGGGCGATGTCCAGCATCTCGTCGGAGTTGGCGAGCACCAGCGAGCCCTCGTGGAACAGGGCACGGTTGCAGGTGTTCAGATAGGCCTGTGCCACCTTGCCGCGCAGTACCCAGTCATCGTTCAGCTCCGCCAGGCGCTCGAAATGGGTGTGGAAGCCCACCACCAGCCGCGCGTGCCAGCGTTTGGCCAGCACCAGACCGAGCATGCCGAAGGGCCCGGGCGTGGGCACGATCACCACATCCGGGCGCAGCCGGCCCATGCGCCGCATCACCAGCGGCACGGACGGCAGCACGAAGCGCTGGGTGGGATCGCCCGGCAGGGGCAGCGGCAGGCCGCCGTACCAGTGGCCGGCGCGGAAGCGCGGAGAGATCAGGTCCACCCGCGCGCCGACCGCCTTCAGGTGCTCGGCGAGGTCCCGGTAATAGGCGCCGACGCCGTTGCGCTCAGGGGCCGCGTCCGAGACGATGGCGATGCGCAGCCCGCTGCCGTCCAGCCCGGCGGCGCTCGCATCGGCCGCGGACTTGACGGCGTCGCTGTCCGGCGAGGGGTTCAGCATCGCGAGGCTCCGGCTGCCTGCCCGCGCAGGTGCATGGTCGTGGATGCCGCGGCCCCGGCTGGCGCCCCGGCCGGCTCTGGCGATGCCGTCTGCGCATCGCCGGGCCCGGGGCTGTTCCGTGCTGCGACGGCCGTGGTGTCGCCGGAACCCGCCTCGGTGTAGGCGCCGGCGAAGCGCTGGACGATGCTGTCAGCGTCCAGGCCGAAGTCGGCAAGCGCATAGCGATGACCGCTGCGGTAGGCGCGTGCGGGTGCGGCGGCCGCCTCCAGGGCGGTGGCGAAGTCCGGCGTCAGCGGCAGACCGAGGCGGCTGTAGGCGTCGCGTACGGCGCCGGCCAGGTCGTGCTTCAGCTGCGGCAGCGTTTTGACGACGGTGCGTGTCGGTGCGCCGGTTCTGGCCAGCGCGTTCAGGTTTTCGTAGTAGAAGGCCAGCTGGTCGACGAAGCGCTCGCGGATGGGCGCACTGTCCTCGGGCACGCCGAAGAAGGCGAGGCCGGCGCGGATGGAGCTCAGCTGTGAGGGCACCGTCTGCACCGGGTCGCGCAGACAGACCAGGAACCGGGCATCCGGGAACTGCGCCGCCAGGCTGCCGGCCAGGGACGCGAAGGCGGCGTTCTTGGAGAGCAGGCGCTTGTCCGGCCCGTGCACATAGAGGTGGCGGCGCAGTGCATCGGCGTAGAAGGCGAGGAGTCGCTCGCGCTCCGCCGCCGGCATGTCGCGATCGAAGGTGCCCATGCGCCAGAGGTGCGCCGCGTGCGGGAACGGCAGGGCGAGGATGAAACAGCTCAGCACCGGCAGCAGCGCGAAGTAGTCCTCCTCCGGCGTGTCCAGGCTCATGGCGTGGACATCGTCCAGGGCGGCGAAGAAGCGCCGCTCCACCAGGCTCAGCAGGCGGCGCAGGGGGCCGCCGAGCCGGGCATCCAGCCGCCCGAGGGCCCGCCAGAAAACGCGCTGTGTTACCGACGGGGCGAACAGGCACTCCCAAGTGGAAAAGGTGGTGAGCTGCGGGTCCTGCGCAAGCACCGCGTGCAGGTTGGTGGTGCCGCTGCGCGGGACGCCCAGCACGAACAGGGGCTCGCGGATGGCCACCCGGCGATAGCCGCGGAAAAAGATCTCGTCCAGTAGAAAGCCGAGCCAGTGAATGGCCTGCGCCACGGCGAAGACGGGCAGGAAGCCGAGCATCACCAGTACCCGCCGCGGACGCACGGGGCTCAGGCCGTCCGGCGAGCGCAACAGCGCGCCGCCGGCGATGCCGGCGAAGCGCAGGGTGCTGATGAGGAACAGACGGAGCATCTGCTGGTTACGCGTTTGGCGGGCCTGTCTGGTGGGCTTCGGTAGGCTGGTGGAACCGGCCTGTGGGATGGCTTTGCGATGCTGACAGCAGCCGGCGCGCCGGGCGCCCCCACGTCGGCCCGCCATGGTACCGCAGCCGCAGTCCAAACCGAAATTGCTCGGGGTCGTCCCGCCGTCGGCTGGTCGTTATGGCCCGTGCGGCGCCGGGCACGCCATCGGCGCCGCACGTGGAGGGGTCAGCCGGGCCCGGGCTGCTTACCCTCGGCTGCCGCGCCGGTGGCTGGCGCGGGCTCCTCGCGGGCTGGCGACTCGGCCGGCGGCGGGGTGGTGGGTCCGCTGTCCTGCGTGGCCGCCTCCGCAGACCCGGTGGGGGCCCCGGCCGATGGCGGTGTGGGCTGGGTGCTGCCATTGGGCTTCGGGCGGCTGCTGCCGTCAGCCACCGCGTCGCCGCCTGCTGCCGCCGCCGGCGCCCCGGCGGCAGGGGGCGGCGCCGAGCCACCCGGCGGCGCTTGGGCAGCATCCGGTGCCGTCGCGCCGTTGCCCTTGCGCGGGCGCTGCGGTGGGGCGGCATCCGCGGCGGGTGGCAAGTCGCTCGATGCGTGGGCTGCCGGCGTGCTCTTGCCGCCGTCAACCGCGGGGCCTGCGGCGACCGGAGCTTCCGCCGCCGGCTCGGGTTTCGGTGCTGCCAAGGGGGCTGTCGCCTGCGCCCGGGGTGGCGGCGCGTCCGCGGCGTTGTTCGCAGCCTGCGCGCTCCCGGATGCTGTGGGCTCAGCGGCACGCGAGGTGGTGTCGTGCCGGGGCTGGTCGACTGCGCCGTGGGCGCTCACCCCGCCGTTGCCCGTGGTCGCGGCGTCGCCCGCCGGGGCTGGCGGCGTGGCGGGCGCCTGGGCGGGTGGCACCTGGTCGGCGGCCTCGGCGCCGCTCTGCTGGCCGCTGCCGTCCGCTGCCGCCTCGCCCTCGCGGGCGCTGCTGCTGCGCCGGCGCCGCCCGCCGCGCCGCCGCCTGCTGGAGCGGCTGCGGCTGCCGGTCTGCTCATCCTCCCCGTTCTTGCCGGCCTCCGTGGTGCCGGTGTCCGGGCTGCTGACAGCGTCGGCGTCCGTTCGGCCCCCGGCATCGGCGTCGCCGTCGGCATCGGAGGTGGTCCCCGACTGCTGCGGCATGGCCATGGGCAGGGTATCGGTGCGGGTCATGAGCTGTCGCCCGGGCGCCTGTGGCTTGTCCGGCTGCGCTTGCTCGTGCCTTGGTGGCTTGGCCTGAGCCGTGTCCGGCGCCGCATCTGTGGTGGCGTCCGGAGTCGCCGCCGACTGGTCGTCCCGCGCCTCGGCCTTGGCGCCGTCGCCTTGCTCGCGCTGGCCGCCACCGCGGCGCGAGCGACCGCCGCGGCTGCTGCGCCGCGAGCTGCGCTGACGCTCGCCGTCGTCGCTGCGGGCTCCGCCCTGGCTGCGGCGGGTGCGGTTTTGGCGCTGCTGATCGGGCTCCTCCGCCCCCTGGTCCGTGGCCCCCACATCGGCTCTGGCGTCCGGCTTTGCATCCGCCTTCGGCTTGCTGCGGCGCTGCTGGCCGGTGTCGTCGCGGCGCTGGCCGCGGGGCTTGCGCTGCGGCGGCTTGCCGTCGCTGGCGTCGTCGCCCGGGCGTTGCGTGCGCTCCGCGCGCCTGTCGTCTGCTTGGGCTGCATGCGGCGCCGGCGCTGCCGCCGTGTCGGCCGCCGCTTGAGGCTCCCGCGCATCGTCGTCACCGGGGGGCGCGAAGAGCATGCCCCAGATCTTCTTCAGCATGCTCTCCTGGTGCTGCGCCTCCAGGTCGTCCGCGCGCTCAGGTACGGGCGGCTGCGCGGCGCGCGGGCGCTGCGGCACCGGCGCCGTCGGCTTGACGCCCTTCACCGCAGGCTCCTCCGGCTTCACGTCCCCACGGACGGCGGCGAACGCCGGCAGCGCCTGCTCGGGGACGTTGGCCAGGGTGTAGCTGGGCTCGTCCTCGCTGCGGCGCTCGGCGTCCTGGACGCGGACGCGCTCGATGGAATAATCCGGCGTGTCCAGGTGCTTGTTCGGGATCAGGACCACGCCGACGTCATGGCGTTGCTCGATCTCAAGGATCTTGCGCCGCTTCTCGTTCAGCAGGAAGGCGGCGACGTCCACCGGCAGCTGGGCGAGGATGCGCGCCGTGCTGTCCTTCATCGCCTCTTCTTCGATGATGCGCAGCACCGACAGGGCCAGGGACTCGACGCCGCGGATGGTGCCTTGGCCCTTACAGCGCGGGCAGACGTGCTGGCTCGACTCGCCCAGCGACGGCCGCAGGCGCTGGCGCGACATCTCCAGCAGCCCGAAGCGGGAGATGCGCGCCACCTGCACCCGGGCGCGGTCCTGCTTCAGCGCCTCGCGCAGGCGATTCTCCACCTCGCGCTGGTGCTTGGCGGGCGTCATGTCGATGAAGTCGATGACGAAGAGCCCGCCCAGGTCGCGCAGGCGCAGCTGCCGGGCGATCTCGTCGGCGGCCTCCAGGTTGGTGTTGAGCGCCGTCTCTTCGATGTCGGCGCCCTTGGTGGCGCGGGCCGAGTTGATATCGATGGAGGTCAGCGCCTCCGTGTGGTCGATCACCAGGGCACCGCCGGAGGGCAGGCGCACCTCGCGCTGGAAGGCGGACTCGATCTGGCTCTCGATCTGGTAGCGGGTGAACAGCGGCACCTCGTCCTGGTACAGGCGCAGCTTCTTTTCGTTGTGCGGCATCACCTGCTGGATGAACTCTTCCGCGCGGCGGTACATCGCCTGGCTGTCGATGACGATCTCGCCGATATCCGCGCGCAGGTGGTCGCGGATGCTGCGGATGATGATGTCGCTTTCCTGATAGATCAGGAAGGGCGCCTTGCGACTCTCGCTGGAGGTCTTGATGGCGTCCCAGAGCTGCAGCAGATAGTCGAGATCCCACTGCAGCTCTTCGGCGTTCTTGCCGACCCCCGCGGTGCGCACGATGAGCCCCATGTCCTCGGGGATTTCGAGCTGGCTCAGGGCCTCGCGCAGCTCCGAGCGGTCGGCGCCGTCGATGCGCCGGGAGACGCCGCCGGCGCGGGGGTTGTTCGGCATCAGCACCAGGTAGCGCCCGGCGAGCGAGACGAAGGTGGTGAGTGCGGCGCCCTTGTTGCCGCGCTCCTCCTTGTCGATCTGGACGACGACCTCACGGCCCTCTTTGATGAGCTCCTTGATGCTGGCCTTGCTGCCGGGCTTCAGCTCCTGCTCGAAGTAGGCCCGGGAGATTTCCTTCAGCGGCAGGAAGCCGTGGCGCTCCGAGCCGTAGTCGACGAAGGCCGCCTCCAGACTCGGCTCGACGCGGGTGATGGTGCCCTTGTAGATGTTGGCTTTTTTCTGTTCCCGTCCGGGGCTTTCGATGTCGAGGTTGAATAGCTTCTGCCCGTCCACGATCGCAACGCGCAGCTCTTCCGGCTGCGTTGCGTTGATCAGCATTCTCTTCATGTTGTCTGCGCACTCTGGCCGTGGCGCGCGGCGTGATGCCGTAGGCCGGGCCGGCCTCGACGGCCGGCTGCCGGTGACCCGCTCGCAGTCGGCTCCCCATGCCGACGGGCCCGAAGTATGCAGCCGCCGCAGCGCGCAGTGCGTCGGTGGTCGGCGGCAGGCAAGCGTCGGGCACGCGCCTGTGTTCAATGTGCGCCCGGCTGGGAGGGGCCGGGTCGCAGGTTCGGGCACCGACGGCGTCGGTGCCCGGCAAATCGTTGTTCGTTACAGCCCGCTCGCCGGCAGCGCGGGCGGCGCCCGGCGTCCACAGCTGCGCCCCACAAGGCAACACAAGGTGGGCCGCAATGGGCCGCCGATGTACCATGGGCGGCCCGATGGTCCGAAAGGGCGCCGTCTGTTGGCCGCCTTCCCCTATGCTGTCCCCGGTTCAGTCCCGGTTCAGGCCCGGTTCAGGCCCGGTTCAGGCCCGGTTCAGGCCCGGTGCAGCCTCAGGAGAGCCCTCGTACTCGGGGTCCGGTGCCGGCATGGGCCACACATACGGACCCGCCGCATGGCCCTGGCTGCCGGGTCGAAGCATCGAGCCGACGTAGCAGGCCTCAGCATCGGATCGAAATATCGCTCAGGCGCGCCGACAAGCGGCCACACTGCCCACCCCGGACGGGCTGGCATAAGTTCCTAAGGTTAGCAAGGTTTCAGAGGGTCAGCAATTGACCGATCCGAGCGCCCGGCGTGCGCAGCGACAGCCACAGGAGCGCGCACAGGGCGTCCGTCATGTGCGCGTCTCGGCGGAGGCGGCGGGCCAGCGCGTCGACAACTTCCTGCTGGCGGAGCTCAGGGGCGTGCCGCGGGCGCTGGTCTACCGCCTGCTGCGCCGCGGCGAAGTGCGCGTCAACAAGGGGCGCGTGAAGCCGCAGCAGCGACTTCAGGCGGGTGACGACGTGCGCATCCCGCCGGTGCGCACGCCCACCCGAGACGCCGAGCGTCCAGTGCCGGCCGGGCTCACCGCAGCCCTGGCGGAGCGCATCCTGTACGAGGATTCGCGGCTGCTGGTGCTGGACAAGCCCGCCGGCGTCGCCGTGCACGGCGGCAGCGGTGTGGCGCACGGCGTCATCGAGGCGCTGCGGGCGGGGCGCCCGGAGCTGACGCTGGAGCTGGTGCATCGGCTCGACCGGGAGACCTCCGGTTGTCTCATGGTCGCCAAGCGGCGCAGCGCGCTGCGCTTCCTGCATGCACAGCTGCGCGCGGGGGCCGTCGCCAAGCGCTATCGGGCCCTGCTGCTGGGGCCGCTTGCGGGTCCGCTGCAGCGGGTGGACCTGCCGCTCGCCAAGAACCAGCTCCAGGGCGGAGAGCGCATGGTCCGGGTGGACGCGGCCACGGGCAAGCCGGCGCTCACGGTGTTCCGCCGGGTGGCAGCCTACGGCGGCATGACGCTGGTGGACGTGGACCTGCACACCGGGCGCACGCACCAGATCCGCGTGCATGCCGCCGCCATCGGTGCACCCGTGGCGGGCGACGACAAGTACGGTCGCCCGGAGCATCGGGCACAAGCGCGGGCGCTGGGCCTGGAGCGCCTGTTCCTGCACGCCGCGGAGCTCGGCTTCCGCGCGCGGGAGGACGCGGCCCCCATCACCGTCACCGCACCGCTGCCGGAGGCCCTGGCCGCGGTGATGCAACGTGCAGAGGAGCAGAGCCGTGCGTTATGAGCTCTTGGTGTTCGACTGGGACGGGACCCTGATGGACTCGGCGGCGCGCATCGTCGCCAGCATGCAGGCAGCCTTTCGCGAGCTCGGCCTGGTGCCGCCGCCCGCGGCCGCCGCGCGCAATGTCATCGGCCTTGGTCTCTCGCACGCGGTGGCGGAGCTGGCGCCGGATGCCGACGAGGCCCTGCGCGCCCGGCTCATCGAGCACTACCGGGCGCACTACCTGGAGCTGGACGATACGCCCACGCCGCTCTTCGCCGGTGCCGCCGAGGTGGTGGCGGAGCTGCGGTCGGCGGGCTATCTGCTGGCCGTGGCCACGGGTAAGAGCCGCATCGGGCTCAACCGGGCCCTGGCAGAGAGCGGCCTCGAGCCGCACTTCCACGCCACCCGCTCGGCGGATGAGACCTTCTCCAAGCCGCATCCGCAAATGCTGCTGGAACTGCTGGACGAGCTTGGCGTCCATGCCTCCCGGGCGCTGATGATCGGCGACACCGAGTACGATCTGCTCACCGCGAAGAACGCGGGCGTGGAGGCGCTCGCCGTCTGTTACGGCGCCCATGCCCCGGAGCGGCTGCTGGCGCTCGCACCGCTCGCCTGCCTCTCCGCCATCGACGCACTGCCCGGCTGGCTCGCCGCGGCCGCCGCCACACAAGACGACGACACCCCATGAAGCTCGACTTTCTCAAGTTCTGGAAACCGCGCGACCCGAGCCGGGACGAGCATATGCCGTCACCGGATGATCCCGAGTGGGAGCGGGCACTCATCAACCGCATGGCCGCGGAGTTCCTGCGCGAGCAGCGCCGCACCCGGCGCTGGGGCGTGATCTTCCGCATGGGCATCCTGGCCTATCTGCTGCTGCTGGTGGCCACCTATTATGCCGACGGCCTCGGCGAGTCCCTGAGCGCCGGCTTGGAGCACACGGCGCTGATCGAGGTGAACGGCCTCATCGCGCCCGAGACCGACGCCAGCGCGGATCGCATCATCACCGCGCTGCGCAAGGCCTTCGAGGCGGACCACGCCAAGGCGGTGATCCTGCGCATCAACAGCCCGGGCGGCAGCCCGGTGCAGGCGGGCTATGTCTTCGACGAGATCCGCCGGCTGCGCGAGGAATACCCGGACAAGAAGGTCTACGCCGTGGGCGTGGACGCCTGCGCCTCGGGCGCCTACTACATCGCCGCCGCCGCCGACGAGATCTATGTGGACGAGGCGACCCTGGTGGGCTCCATTGGCGTGCGCCTGGACGGCTTCGGCTTCCAGCAGGCCATGGAGGAGCTGGGCATCCAGCGGCGGCTCCTCACCGCCGGCGACCGCAAGGCCATGCTCGATCCCTTCTCGCCGCTCCCGGAGCGGGACCGGGCCTTCCTGCAGGGGCTGCTCGACAACATCCATGTCCAGTTCATCGACGCCGTGAAGACGGGCCGCGGCGATCGCCTCACGGGTGGCGACGAGCTCTTCAGCGGGCTCTTCTGGACCGGGCAGGAGAGCGTGGCGCTGGGCCTCAGCGACGGCATCGGCTCCAGCAGCTATGTCGCCCGGGAGCTGGTCGGCGTCGAGGAGATCGTCAAGTACAGCACCGAGCGCACCCTGCTGGAGCGCCTCACCGAGCGCTTCGGCGCGTCGCTGGCGCGGGGCCTGGTGGAGATCGGCGCATGGCAGCAGCTGCCGATGCTGCGCTGACGGGGCGGCGATGCGGGGCGGTTTGCTGGTCGGACCGCTGCGCTGGGCGTACGGCCGGGAGTGAGTCAGGCTGGGGCTGCGTTCGTCGCTCGCCGAGTGGAACTCGGCGTCCCCAGGGGGCCGAGCGAAGCTTGGGGCTCCGGGGCGGAGTGCAGCTGGGCGCTCTGAATCAGCCTAGGTGACGCGGTGCGGTCAGCACGTCCACGCCCGCCGCCGCCAGCATGTCCACCAGCCGGATGAGCGGCAGGCCGACGAGCGCGTTGGGATCGGCGCCCGTCAGACGCTCGAAGAGCGTGATGCCGAGCCCCTCGGACTTGAAGCTGCCGGCGCAGCCGAAGGGCTGCTCGCGGTCCACATAGGCGGCGATCTGCGCGGCGGTGAGGCGGCGGAAGTGCACCTGGAACAGCTCACAGGCGGTCTGCGTCATGCCGTCTTCGGCCCGCAGCAGACAGAGCCCGGTGCGGAACACCACCCTGCGCCCGCTGGCGCGGGTGAGCTGCTCGATGGCCCGGGCACGGCTGCCGGGCTTGCCCAGAATCTCATCCGCCGGCGCGCCGTCGAGCCCCGCCACCTGATCGGAGCCGATGATGAGCGCGTGCGGATACTGCGCGGCGACGGCCCGTGCCTTGGCCTCGGCCAGGCGCACCACGAGGCGCTCCGCGTCCTCGCCGGGCAACGGGGTTTCGTCCACGTCCGGTGCGGCGGCCTCGAACGGCAGCCCGAGCCGCGCCAGGAGCTCACGGCGGAAGGGGGAGGTGGAGGCAAGGACGAGCTGTGGCGTGATCATGGTCAGGTGTGCAGGTGGGGGCTCGGGCGGCGGCGCTCAGCGCACGCCGTCGATGAGGTGCAGCAGCGGGTCCGTGACCTCGTGCTCGGGGACGATCCAGCCCCGGGCGCTGGCGCCGGCGCGGTGCACGGCCTCGGGGTCGCCCGAGCGCAGGTGGTGCCAGGCGGGCAGCGGGCGGCCCTCGGCCAGGCGGCGGTAGGCACAGGTCTCCGGCAGCCAGCCGGGGTCTTGCAGGTGCGCGGGCGTCAGCGTGATGCAGTCCGACACCCGGGCGGCGCGGTGCGCATAGTCGGTGCAACGGCAGGCGTGGCAGTCCAGCAGCCGGCAGGCGACATTGGTGTAGTGGATGGCGCCCGTGTCCGCGTCCTCGTACTTCTCCAGGCAACACTTGCCGCAGCCGTCACACAGGGACTCCCATTGCGCCGCGGACATGTCGGCAAGCGCCGTGGTCTTCCAGAAAGGCGCCCTGTCCGGGGTGTCGGCGGCCGCTGGGGCGGGCGTCGCGTCTGCTGTTGGTCGAGTCATCGGCGGGTCTCGCGTGTCGCAGCGGCGGCGTATGGCGCATCGGGCTCGGGGCCAGTATAACGGGGCGCTGCGCTCACCGCCGATGGAGGTCACCATGCCCCTGGATGCCGACCCCGCGCAGGCCCTGCCGGACGCTGCGGCCGCCCTGTCCGTCACTGCACTGGATACGCCCATCGGGCGCCTTGCGCTGCACTGGCGCGGCGCCCGGGACGCCGGCGCGCTGACCCGCGTCGTGCTCGCCGCAGACGACCTGGAGGCCCCCATGGCGCCGCCGTGGCTCGCGGCGGCCTTCGCTGTCTATTTCCGGGATCCGGGCCAGGCCATCGACCTGCCCGTGCGGCTCGCGGGCACGCCGTTTCAGCAGCGGGTGTGGCAGGCCATCGCCGCCATCCCGCCCGCTGCCACCCGCACCTACGGCGAGCTCGCCGCGGCGCTCGGCTCATCGGCCCGGGCCGTGGGCGGTGCCTGCCGCGCCAATCCCTGCCCGTTGGTGGTGCCCTGCCACCGGGTGGTGGCCCGGCACGGGCTGGGCGGCTTCGCCGGCGATCTCGACGGCCGCCTGCTCGCCATCAAGCGCCTGCTCCTGGCACATGAAGGGCAGGGGCCGCGGCTCACGCCATGAGCGCAAGGCGCCACGACAATGCGGGCGACGCCATCGAGCTTGAGCTGGTGGAGGGCTTCACCGACGCCCTGTGGCTGGAGCGGGGCCTGAGCGACAACACGCTGGCGGCCTACCGCTCCGACCTCACCGCCTTCCTGCGCTGGCTCGCCGCCGAGCGCGGGCGCAGCCCCTGCGAGGCCGAGCGCGTGGACCTGCTCGATTATCTGGCATGCCTCTCCCAGCAGGGCCGCAAGCCCAGGTCCACGGCGCGGCTGTTGTCCTGTCTGCGCCAGTTCTACGGCCACCTGCTGCGGGTGGGCCGCATCGAGGCGGACCCGTCCGCCCGTGTGGACGCCCCCAGGCTCGGCCGGCCGCTGCCCAAGACCCTGACGGAGGCAGAGGTGGAGCGCCTGCTCGCGGCGCCGGACACCGAGGACCCCCGCGGCCACCGTGACCGCACCATGCTGGAGGTGCTCTACGCCGGGGGCCTGCGCGTGACCGAGCTGGTTCAGCTGCGCCCGCAGGCGGTGAATCTGAGCCAGGGCGTGGTGCGCATCAGCGGCAAGGGCGACAAGGAGCGGCTGGTGCCGCTGGGGGAGGAGGCCACTGCCTGGCTCGCCGAGTATGCGCGCGGCAGTCGGGCCGCCATCCTGGGCGGGCGACGCAGTGAGTACCTGTTCCCCACCGCCCGCAGCGACTGCATGACCCGGCAGGCCTTCTGGCAGTTGATCAAGCGCTACGCCGTCGCCGCCGGCATCGTCAAGCCGCTGTCGCCGCATACACTGCGCCACGCCTTCGCGACGCATCTGCTGAACCATGGCGCGGACCTGCGGGTGGTGCAGATGCTGCTCGGGCACAGCGACCTGTCCACCACCCAGATCTACACCCACGTGGCCCGGGAGCGGCTCAAGCAACTGCACGCGCGCCACCATCCCCGTGGCTGAGGGCGCGGTACCGCACGGCGGATGGGCGGCTGCGAGGGTGTTGCCAGCCCTGAAGCATGACCGAGCCTCCCCAGCAACGGCGCCGTCGGGCGGGGCGTTGAGGAATGTTGTTGTCGCAAAA
>NZ_CAJXYK010000048.1 GCF_913063425.1 uncultured Thiohalocapsa sp. | reverse complement strand
CGAACGAGAGCCAATGCGGGGTACCCCCGGCGTGGAAGTCCCGCGACGGCACCAGCATCAGCCCGTGCGCCTCCAGGGTGCCGTCCGGGGGCAGCTCAGCGGCGGGGCGCGTCTCGACCCGCGACGTAAACACATCGAAGGCAATTGCCACGTGCGCCGGCGTGTCCGGCTTGTGGGCATCGCGGCGTGCCCACCGCAGCCGTGGCAGGGTGACGCCGCCGGGCCGCGTGACGCTCTGCAACAGCCAGCGATCCTCCTCCGGCACGGCGCCGGCACCGCTGCGCCGGCGCTCCGCGGTGGCGGCGAGAAAGCGCCCGCTCTGGGCGGTGGACCGTCCGCTGCCGGGGAACAGTTCCAGCTCGAAGCTGTGCAGATCTTCGCTGTCGTCGCCGTCCGCGGCGTCGGTCGCCAGGTTCTGAGCGCGGCCCAGCGCGCGGGCCACCGGCCGCGCATCACCCGCACGCAGCGCATGCACCCGGATGCGTCGATAGAGGGGATGCAGTTGCAGGTAGCGCCCCAGCTCGCCGGCCAACGCATCGGCGGCGCCTTCGCCCACCGACGGCGCCGTTGCCTCGTCACCGCCCAGCAGCCGGCCAAGCAGCGCCAGCGTCGCCTTGGGCTCAGGGTCATCGGCGGTCACCATGGCCACCGCGTGCAGGCCGAGGGTGTCGCCGAAGACGAAGGTCTGCTCCGGCGTCAGGCCGGGCAGAAAGGCCGGATAGTGGGCGCCGTTCACCGGCCGCAGCACCTCCGCGAGACGCCTGGCGTTCAGCTTGCCGGCGTTGTCTCCCCGATACCGATGGTAGGCAACCATCAAATCGAAGCCCTGCTGCCAGGCCACCCGCAACGGATGGGTGGGCAGCACGATCAGCCCGAGGCAGGCGCCGGACAGGGACTGCACCTCCAGGGTCTGGATCAGGGTCGCGGCTGGGTCTGCCTGCTCCCAGAGCTTGCCGGCAGCGCTCACATAGCGATCGACGGGCTTGACCTCGTCCACCAGATACAGCACGCCGAGCGGCCCCTGGGTCGGGCTCAGCCAGGCCGCGAAGTCAGCCGACGCCCGCGCGAGCTGCCCGGAAGCATCGACGCCGGCCAGCGGGACGAACTCCGGCGTGCCGACGGGCTTGCCGTCCTCGCGCACGCGCAGCCGCCAGCGCCCGACCGCCCCCTCGCGCTCGATCCAGTCGTTGCAGAGATTACGGAACAGGGGCGGCGAGAAGACCTTCGCCACGCGATCCTTGTGCTTGCAGAGGACGAAGCCCTTCTTGTCGGTCTCGAACAGGCTCGGGTCCTGCGGGTTCTTGCCCAGATGCTTGAAGCTCTCCCAGTCGTCCGCGACCTGCGCCGCGGCGAGCGCCAAGCTCGGCGCCGTCCTGCCCGCGCTGCTGGTGGTCGGCCCTGCGGCAGGCTCGCCGAAGCAGAGCACGAAGACCTCGCTCTCCGCCGGCTCACAGTCGTCGCCGAGGGCCGCGACGCGCACCTGGGCCTGAAACCGGGCGTCCTCGTCCAGCTCGTCGAAGTCGTCCTGGCTGAAGATCACCTTCTGTTCGCGGCGACCCTTGTGATCCAGGGTCCGCTCCGCGAGGACATCCCCGCCCGCATGGACGGTGACCTGGTAGCTCGCCGCACCAGCCGGCAGCATCTCCGGCTGCACCGTCCAGCGTACATCCAGCTTGGCCGATCCGGCCCCGTCGGCGTCGGGTAACGGCAGGCGCAGCTCCAGATCGCCCTCGGTGGTCGTTGACAGTCCGGACCAGGCGTAGGGCTTGCCGTTTCGCTGGCGCCAGGAGCGGATGTCGATGCCCTGCAGGCGGCGCTGATCGAAGATGCCCGGCCGCAATCGATTCAGCCAGAGCTCAGGCTCTGCGCCGATGGCTCCGAGCGCATCCAGGCGCGGCGCGCCCTCCATGCGGCGCAGGGTCTGCACCAACAGCTCCGCCCGTTCCTGCTGGTCATCGTCG
This sequence comes from uncultured Thiohalocapsa sp., assembly GCF_913063425.1. Taxonomy (GTDB): domain Bacteria; phylum Pseudomonadota; class Gammaproteobacteria; order Chromatiales; family Chromatiaceae; genus Thiohalocapsa. The sequence goes on along the minus strand of NZ_CAJXYK010000048.1, from coordinate 45,547 downwards.
AGACTTAAGCCCTCGACCCGTTGCTCGGGCGGTGTACGGGAACCGTGAACCGGCAGCAATCGCTCCACCAGCAGCGCGCTGTGCTCGAGGTCGGCATCATCCGGGCTGCCCTCGACGGCGACGGGCCACAACCCGATGCTCCACAAGGCGCCGCCGAGCGCGGCATCGTCGTCCCAGGCGCGGCATAGGTAGTCCAGCGCGGACCACGGCGCCAGCGGACGCCGGCGCTTCTGCCAACCGGCCTTCTGCAGCGCCTTCAGCGCAAAGCCCTTGCGTCCATGTGGCAGCCGCTGGCGGGCAAGCTCGACGGCTTGCCGAAACAGCTCTGACTCGCCGATCTCCCGCGCCGCGCTGTAGATGCCGTCCATGCCCGGTCCGGCGCCCTGAGGGTCCACGAGCAGCAGCGCCGGATCGGCCTTGTCCTCCCGCCACTCCACCGCCTGTCCGGCGGTGATGCGCCGGCCCTGCGGGTCGTGGTCGCTGGTGACCGCCGCGATCTGCCAGCCGTCCAGGTGAAATCCGGCGTCGGCGGCCAATGCGTGCACCACCCGCTCCGGCAGGCAGCGCACGAAGGCCATGGTCCCCGGCTGCGCCGGTCCCAGGAGCCCGCGAAAGGTCGCGCGCAGCACATCGCGAACACCCTCAGTCAACATGCGCGACGCCTCCTTGGTACCGGGGGCGCAACTGCTTCATGGATTCGGCGTCGTTAACGCCGATCAGCAGTCCCAGGTCCCGCAGTCGCCGTTCCAGCCAGGCCTTGTTCTGCCGCAGCAGGTCGCTCGGGATGGCCTGCCCCGGCGGCTCGCGGTCCACATACAGCCCATACTCTTCGCGCAGCAGGGCGAGAAATTGCTGAAACGACAGCGCCCGCGGCGCTGTTGCATCGGGAGACTCATAAAGGTGCCGGTGGACCAGGAAATCGAGTACTGCCGAAGACAGGACGACCGAGCGGACGTCGATCGAGCGGCGTCGGCCGTCGATGGTTCTGCTGACTCGGCGACGTACGGCGAGGCCGTTCGGCTTGTCCGTCATTAGCATGCTTTCCATGCTTCTCAAAAACTGGGTCATCTGCAGCTTTCGGCCCATCAACTCGCAAATGGACTCCGCCATGTCCCACGGCGATCCCTGCCGCAAGCGCTTAGCAATCTCTGGGTCCTCTTCGTCAATCTCTTCGGCGAGCCGGCGCGCTTCTTCGAACACCTTATCAAGAATTGCCTCGGAACGGGCGTGCTGCTCCTTGTAAACCTTGCCGAGCAGGTCTAGAAAGTCACGCGGATCAGGTACGATTGGCGGCACCTGATCGGCCAGACGCCGATCAGTCCGAACTCGGTCGTCCAGAAGTCGCAGCAGCATCATAATGATCGGAACCCGCTCGAATCGCCGTAGACATTCGCTCAGCGATGCCTCGGAGAATTCTCGCAGCGTAGGGTCTTGCCCTTGCGACGCATCGACGAAGAGCGGCCAAGCGACCTGAGTATCATTTACTGCCAAATGCCCCGTCTTTTCCCAATCAATAAGTATGCCAGCCGTGGAGAGAGTCAAGTTGAGGATACTCAAGCCAATTCCCGCTTCAAGCATTTGCAGGAAGGCTTGGCGGGGAACGACCGGTCCAAGCTTTCGGATTAACACGGCAAGATCCTCGCGGGTCTGGGCAGATGCCCGACTTGCGAGAGGGATACGATTTACAATGCCGCTGTCGCCACGCGCTTTGTCAGGGGCGTGACCACACGCTCGGGCGACGCGCACCGCCAACAACTCGTCGATACCAATGTCAATCGCCGTCGATTCGGAGAAATAGTCAGATGCGTAGTCGGCTGCGTGGGCGCCACGTATCTCGCAATGACGACTGAACAACGCAAGTAGGGGGCTTCTTGAGTGGTCATCGACACCCGCCGGAAACTCGTCGTCCGCGTTGGGCTGCAGCCACTCTTCGCCCGATTGGGCGGCAAGGATAGCAGTTAGCAATTCCGGGATTGCGCGCAAATTACCTACCTTATCCGGCAGATCGACCCAACTGGATAAGTAGTGAGTCGGCAGCACGCGCTGAACCTGCCGATCTTGGCCTTCTTCGTGCTTCTTGTTCTCCAGGCACCAGGAGAGCAGAAGATCACCCAGCATGATTTGGCCGACTTCATCATCGAAGCCTTCAAGACCAGCCTCATCGTTGGCAGCAAGCACGCGGGCGATGCTGGCAATGGTCGGCGGGCCTTTTCCCTCAATTTGGCTTTCGCCGAAGGTCTCTGCAAACCGCCCCTTGCCGCGCCGATGCCCGAACCGCGCCATGTAGAGCATTGCGGGGAGCACAGCGCCGACTTCAAAGTCCTGAGGCGTAAAAGGCAGCGCGGGATAGTAGTTCGCGGTCCAGAGCGCTCGCGTACGAGCGGGCCCCAGGACATCCTCGACGATCTTCTTGGCTGGACGCGTTGACATGGTCGCTGTGGGTAGTCTGTCGTGATCGGAAGGCGGCGGGCGGACAGAGGACTGGATGCGTGCGCCGTCGGGTGTTGAGGCTTTTGGCCGACCCCGACGCCGCTTCTGCGCCTTGCTCCCGTAAGCCGCCTCTGCCGCGGCCAGATGACCCGCGAGTGCAATGAACGGGCGGCTCGCGACGGACTCGATGACGCCCTCGCGACAGAGCCGCGCCGTCATCCAGTGCAGGCGGTTGATGTAGACCTCGCGCAGCTTGCCGCCGACGGTGCGCTCCAGCTCCGTCAGGTCCGCCGGCCAGCCGTAATCCGCCTTGAAGCTCGCGACGACCGCATCGTAGGCGGCGGCCTTGTCGACGAACCGGCCCTCCGCCGCGGCGAGCTGCTCGCAGATGTGGCGCATGCCGAAGGCTTTGAATTCGCGGACGATTGGGGGGTCTTGATTCGCCATGCGTTCCTTGTCCGACCGTGCGCTCGGTTCCCCGATGGTGCTTCCGCGGCAATCCTGAACGGTCAGCCTGTCGGCTCTGCCGGTGCGAATGGATTGACGATGCGCAGACGATCGTCGATCTGCAGGCCGTGCTGCATATCCTCGCTGTAGAACACGGAGCAACCGGCCTCGCGGGCAGCCGCCAGGACAAGGCTGTCCCAGAAGCTGAGGGCGAATCGGCTGCGCAGATCGCTGGCCCGTCGGTGGCAACCCAGGCCCGTATCCTGCACCCGATGGCTGGCGTAGAAGTCCTCGACGATCTCGATCAGGTCGGGCTCCCGCATGCCGGCCTTCTTCAGCAGGTTGACGCTGACCTCCGCGATGACCTGCGTACTGACGGTGCACCTGCCCAGGCCGGCGATGAGCTGCTTTGCACAATCGTGCTTGGCCTCTTCGCCCGGTTCGAGGACGAGCGCATAGAGCCAGACATTGGTATCGACGAAGACATCACCGCGCATGGGCCTCGTCCCGAGACAGGGGCGCGAAACCGGGTACCAGCAGCGGGTTCTGCATCAGGCGGGCGATGGGGCCGGTTTGTGCCTTTTCCGCGGCAGCGGACACCTTGGCCTGTTCGGCACGTTCGAACAGGATGACCACACGCACCTGCTGGCCGTCTGCCACCTGTGCATCCGCAGGAAGGCTGACGCTGCCGTGGCTCACGTGGGTTTCGAACTCGATGGCTTGCATGGTCTCGCCTCGTGTCAACGCGACTTGCTCATCACAGCATCCTGCGCTCACAGCGGCTCCCGCAGCAACACCTGCCGGCCGTCGCGGGCCTCCACACGCACCCGATAGAGCCGGTCCTCGTCGCTGGGATGCCAGGCATGCAGCAGACGCGCATCCTCGCTGGCCAGGCGCTGGGTGAAAATCTCCAGGTTGGCGAAGATGCCCTCCTCGCCGACGCCGGAGAGCTGCATCCCCGCCCTGAGCTCCAGCAGCAGGTGGAACAGCTCCAGACCCAGGATCAGGGTCTCTGCATCGCCCGTCGCGTAGCGGTAGGTCAGGTGCAGATGGGTGTGCAGCCGCTCCAGGCCGTCGGCGGCGGCCGGCAGCGCCGGGCTCAGGCTGAACCGGTCCCAGGGCTTCACCACCCAGAAGGCGCTTTCCGTCGGCGTGCGGGGCGTGATACGCAGCGGGACGCCATGGTCGACCTGCGCGGGCGCGAAGGCCTTGGGCGGCAGGTCTTCGAGCCGGGCGATGCCGAGGCAGAGGTCGCGCAGCAAGGCGTCCAGCTCGCCGGCTGACATGGCGGGCACGGCGCGGAAGCGTGCGATGTGCTGCCCGTGCATCAGCCGCACCCGGCCGTTGGCACCGTCGCCGAGCAGCCAGGCACGCCGGCGCGCATCGGCGAGCCGATGGCCGCCGGCGTCCGATGCGACGGTCCGCAGCAGGCCCCGGTCGATGATGGGATCGGACTCCAGCGCCGGGTCGAATCGGGCCATCTCGGCCAGCAATTCGCCCTGGCGCCGCTCGGAGGCGGCATCGAACAGGCGATGCCAGAGCGGTTCCGGGCGCGCGTCCGGCGCCGCATGCAGGTCCTCGCAGTGGTCGATGCCGAACAGGCAGTAGGACAAGGCGGCGCGCAGCTCGCGGGCGGTGATGTGAATCTCGCCGCGCTGGTGGCAGGCCTGAAGCAGGTCGGTGAGCCGCGCGCGCAGGCGTGCGCCTTGCTCGGGGTCGCGCAGCAGCCGCACCGACGCGAAGGCGGTGCAACGGTCTTGGGCCGTGCAGGCAGCACAAGGCCGCCAGGGATCAGTATCGCCGCCGAGTAGGCGGTCGATGAGTGCGTTGAGGAAATCCGCCCGCGGTTCCGGTGCATCTTTGACGAGCCCGCCGACCAGGGAGCGGCGGTTCAGGTCGATGAGCCGGAAGCGGGGCTCGGCCGGCGGCTTGTCGAACAGCAGCAGGTCCCGCAACGCCGCCGTGAGCCAGGTGTCCTGCGGCTGGGTCTCGACCCATTCCAGCAGCTTGCCGTTGTTGACGGCGACCACGTGCACCCGGTCGGTGGGGAAATCGCGCCGGTGGAAGGGCGCGAACAGGTCGTCCAGCAGCTCGTTCGCGTCCCGCCCCTGCCAGGCGGCGGCGCCGTCGAGATTCACCATGAGCCGGCGGCCATTGCCCAAATCGGTCTCCCAGACGCGTCGGGACGACTGGATGTCTTCAACGCCCAGCTTGCGCACCAGGTGCTGCAGGAACGCCGTTTTGCCGTCGCCGGCGTTGCCGAACAGGATGACCAGGTTCACCCGCCCGGCCCGGAGGTCCTCCAGCAGGATGCTGTCGAGCGGGGTCTCGACATAGGTTTGCAGCGCGAAGTCGGAGTCCAGGCCGCGGGTCTCGGCATTGCCGCGACGGGCGCCGGGGTAGGTGCTCAGCACCTCCTGCAGCCAGGGCACGACGTTGTCGCTCAGCGTGATGCGCTCGGCGTCATCGGCGGGCGCGGCGGCGTCCGGCGCCTGCGTCAGCTCGCTCAGGAACGCACGCGCCTCTGCACCGTCGCGGAAGCGTGCCGTCGGGTCCGGATGCGTCGCACGGTCCAGGAAGGGGCGCAGTTGCGCCAAGCCGTCGATGCCGTCCCAACACAGTCCAAGGTCTTTGCGCCGCTCGGCGCCGTGCAGGAAGGGCTCGCGGTCCGTCAACACGTGGAACAGCGTGGCGGCAAGGGCGTAGAGGTCGTCCGCGGGCTCAATGCGCACGCGCTCCTGCACCGCGGGGCTCGCATAGACGGCGGTGCTGCGGCTCGGCGTGTCGCCGCTGCGGAGCACGGTGTCGTAGTCGGTGAGGGTGGTGCTGCCGCCCTGCACGATGACGTTGCGCGGGCTGACATCGCCGTGCACCAGCCCAGCGCGGTGCAGTTGGCCCAGGGCGTCGCAAAGCTCCTTGAGCCAATGCAGCGCGAGGGCTTCCGCCGAGTCTTCACCGATGTCCTCGGCATGGATGGGGAGCACACCGGTCAGGTCGGACAGCGGGATGCCCTCGACCCACTTGAGTAAAGCCACGAAGCGGTCCGCCTGCCACTCCGCGGCGATCTCATGGATCACCGAGAGATTCGGATGGTCCGTCTGGGCGCGGGCGAGCCTGTAGGCCCGGATGACGGCCCTGGCGTCGTCCTCGTGGTTGATGAGCTTGGCGACATAGGTGCCGAAGCGCTCCTCGGAATCCGTGTCCAGCTCCACGACCTTGAAGGTCTGCCCGACACCACCGCCGCCGAGACGGCCGATGACCTTGAACTGGGACTGCTGGAAGGGGACCACGGTGTCTTCATCCCAGAACTCGGCGGCGGGGAGCGAGTTGGTGACCGTGGGCTCGGCGGCGTCCATGCTACCGACTGCGGCGAGGGCCTTGGCGATGTCGGCGAGCGGCACGCGCTGCTCCGGCGCGGCGGCACAGCCGGCGGCCAAGGCGGCGTCGGCCGCACGGGAGACGGCATCCTCGCCGTCGAACAGGACGCGCAGGGAGGCGCACAGGCTGAAGACATCCGAGCGAGGGTCAGCGACGGCGAGACCGCCCTGGCGGACCTCCGGCGCGTAATACTCGGCAAGCTCGCCGAAATCCGTGGCGGCCGGCGCCAAGGTGACGGCATCGCCGAGCCGGCTCAGGTTCAGCTCCGTGAACAGCGGCTGGTTGTTGTGCCGCACCCGCAGGCTGCGCGGCGTGATCTGCCGATGCAGGGTCGGGGCGGCGTCGCTGCCCGGCTCCGGCTGGTGCAGCTCGGCGAGCGCGTCGATGGCCGCCCGGGCAAAATCCAGCCTTGCGCCCGGTGTCCACTGAGGGTCATCACGGCGATCCTGCAAGGCCGGCGCGGCCGGGTCCACCAGTGAGAAGAAATGCAGCTCGCCGGGGTAGCCTTCCGCCTCCTGGAAAGAATCCAGCAGTGTCGGCATGAAGCGCGCCTTCTGCCAGCGCTGGATGGTGTCGAGCTCGCGACGGGCCAGTTCCAGGGCATTGTCCGCATCACTGGCGGAGAGGTCGTAGAGATGCAGGATGACCCTGTCACGCCGGGTCGGATGCTGACCGCGGTAGATGCGGTGGAAGGCGTCGGCGCGGTCCGACAGGCGCTCCAGGTTGATCAGCCCGGCAAAGGCGCGCAGGTCGCCGCGCAGCGCAACCTTGGTGCGCGGCTCCAGCAGCTGCGCGGCCAGCTCGATCTGGTCCGCGCTCAGGCGCACAGGACCATCCACATCCAGCAGCGTCTTCCATTCCGGGAGACCAAACACCCCCACACCACGCGGGCGCGGGCGGCGCTCGTCACCGAAACGGACGTTGCTCCTGGTCAGCAGCAGCCTGCCGGAGACGAAGCCCGGGTCGAGCCGGGGCCGCAAGGCACCGGCAACGCGCTTGGCCTTGCCGTCGATGCGGTCCGCCTCGGCGTCCACGACGGCACCGTGCCGCTTCAGGTATCCGGCATCCCAGTGCTTGACTTCGACGGCACAGACTCCGGGCGGCCCGATGGCGACGATGTCGATCTCGTCCGCGCGACGGGCGGTGTGCTGGGCGTGGCTCAGGTTCGACAGCAGCACCCAGGGCCCGCGCGCGGCCTGGAGCTTGGCCTTCAGCTGCTCGACCGCCCGGCGCTCGCTCTCGTTGACGAAGTCTCCACAGGGGATATGGCGCACCATCATGTTCGATCCCTTGGTCTGGATGGCCCCAGACAGAGCACGTTTCGGGCACGATAGCGAAACTGACGGTCGGCGTCGATCCCGGACGAGCGGTATGTTCGGGGCCGCAAGGTGCTCCCGAGGCCGTTGCAGTTGGCGCTTCGGGCGAGTGGGAGCGAGGGCTTCGCTGTTGAATGGTCGGCGCTGCGGATCGGCCGCGGCATGGTTGGACTGATGATCAAAGCTGCGCGCGCGTGAAGCGCTGATTGCCGAATTGCGTTGCCGCTGACCCGCCTGATCCAACCGACCCGCCCAATCCAGACCTGGACCGCGGTCTGCGACTCTGTCGCCAGTGTCCGCCCCGGGCGGCAGCGCCGCCGAACCGGGATGCCGAGGCAGGGCCTCGGCAAGAGAGCAGCAGCACCGCCAGGAGCCCTGCCGCCGCCGGTGCCGCTGCTGGCCGCCGCATCCGCGCGCAATCGGGTTGCCCTGTACACGTAGCGACGCTAGGCTCGCCTCCCATGGACGAGATCGCCACCCCCCACGACGCCTTCTTCCGCGAGAGCTTCGGCCGGCGCGAGGTCGCCGTGGATTTCCTGCGCTGCCAGCTCCCGCCCGGGCTGCTCGCCGAGATCGACCTGGCCAGCCTCGACATCGCCAAGGACACCTACGTCGCCGCCGATCTGCGCTCGGCCTACTCCGACCTTGTCTACCGGGTGCGCCACCGCGACGGCCCGCTGTCCATCTATCTGCTGTTCGAGCACAAGAGCAGCCCCGAGCACTGGACGCTCCTGCAGCTGCTGCGTTATGTCGTGGCCGAGGGCGACGCCTTCCGCAAGCAGCACCCCGAGGCCGACCATCTGCCGCCCGTCTACCCACTGGTCATCTACCACGGCAGGGGACCCTGGCGGGTGCCGCGCAGCTTCCACCAGCTCGTCAACCCACTGCCGGCGGCCCTGGCGCCCTTCGTCCCGCAGCTCACCTACGCCCTGATGGACCTGTCCGAGCGCACCGACGCGGAGATCAAGGGCGAGGTCCTCACCCGCCTGGTGCAACTGGCCCTGCGCTGGATCTTCAGCGACCAGCCGCTCGAGCGCCTGCGCGAGCTCCTGACGCTGATCGAGCAGGTGCAGGACCGCAACACGGCGGTGGCGATCCTGGAATCCCTGCTGCGCTACTATGTTCAGGGCACGCAACGGGTCGAGGAGCAAGAGATCCGCGCCCTGTTGCGGGAGACATTCACCGGAGAGCCGATCATGCAGACCTTCATCGACCGCTACATCGAGCAGGGCCGGCAACAGGGCCGCCAGGAGGGCCGCCAAGAGGGCCGCCAAGAGGGCCGCCAAGAGGGTGAAGCCGCGGTGCTGCTGTCCCTGATCGAGGACAAGTTCGGCCCGCCGAGCGAGTCCACGCGGCAGCGCATCGCGGCGGCGGACGCGGAGACGCTGCTGCGCTGGTCCAGGCGCATCCTGACCGCCGACGACCTGGACACCGTGCTGCATTGAGCCGCCCGCGCCTGCGCGAGCGCCCATCGCCGGACGCAGGACCCGCCCTCGCCGCGACCTGGCCACTTCCCGGCGGCGCAGACGTCACGGAGGACCCACCCAATGGACAAGACCCAGCCGCCCCCCACCACCCCCTTCGTCGGCCGCACAGAGGAGCTGGCCCTGCTGCAACAGACCTGGGACGAGGTCGCTGCCGGCGAGCCCCGATTCCTGGTCTGGACCGCCGACACCGGCCTCGGCAAGACCCGGCTGGTGCAGGCCTTCTACGAATGGCTCAGCACGGAGCGCCACGCCCGCGACCCGCACGGCTACTGGCCGGACGCCTTGAGCATCAGCGGGCGCACGCTGGCCGTGAACCCGGCGTTCCCGGCCAGCGACGGCCCGCGGCCGGACATCCCCTGGCTTTGGTGGGGCCTGCGCTTCACCGACAGCAAGTATGAGCGCGGCATCGCCGCATCCACCTGCGGCCTGTCCAACGCCCGCGAGCACCTGGAGCCGCACCTGGAGCCGGTGATCCGCGCCCGCTACGGCCGCGAGCTGGCGGCCAGCCTGGCCAAGGCCAACGCCGGCATCTGGGGCGGCCTGCTCACCGGGGGCTTGAGCGGTGCGCTCTTCGACGGCCTCGGCATCTTCGAGCTGAACCGCAAGCGCCGACGCCTGGACGCCCCACTGCCCGGCATCGCCACCCAGCAGGCCGAGCACTGGCGCGACACGGTGGAGGAGATGCTCGCCCTGTTCCGCGCCGCCCTCGGCAGCGGCATCCCGCTCGCCGGCGCCGCCGGGCAGACCGGCAAACGCCCCATCCCCTGCGCGCTGATCCTGGACGACGCCCAGTGGGCGGACGTGGACACGCTTCGCTTCATCGAGCCCCTGTTCGTCGACGCCCTGCGCCAACCGCTGGCCATGGCGAGCTACCAGGGCAGCCGCTTCCTGGACGACCTGCTGCTGGAGACCGCCCGCCGCCTGGACGAGCCCTGTAGCGAGCAGGACCTGGCCCGAGCCCGCGACCCCCACGCCATCGTCGAGCGCGTGATCCCGCCGGCCCTGCCCCCGGCAGCGAGTTCGTCCAGCGCGCCTGGTACGAGGTCGCGGCCGAAGAGCTGGCGGCGCAGCACGAGAACCTTGATGAGGCCGACGCCTTCCGCGCAGCCCTGCGTGCAATCCTCTCCGACTGGCGCACCAAGGGCCGCATGGCCACACTTGACCCCCGCGACCGCATCCTCGCGCTGACCCTGCTCGCCCGAGAGCTGAAACGCGCCCTGGACGGCGCCGGAGACACCCGCGACCCCGCCACCCTGCCCCTGCTCGGCGCGACCCTCGGCGACCTGGTGCAAGCGCACCGCGCCGCCGGCGAGCCGCGCCAGGCCGCCAACGCCGCCGGAGAGCTGGCCCGGCGCATGCCGGCCGGCGGCTGGCGAACGGAGCAGGTGGACCTCGATGCCCAATGGGATGCGGCGTTCGCGGCCGCCGAGCACAGCGCTCATGCCAACGCCCGGGCGCTCAACGACTCCGTCATCGCCGGCTTCGAGGCGGCGGGCTATGCCAACGGTACCCCGGAGCAGCGCAACCTGCTCGCAAGCGGCTACACAAACCACGGCAATGCCCATCGGGGCCGCCGCGATCTCGCTGCCGCCATCGACGACTCCGCGGTCGCCATCGAACACATGGAGGCCCTGCGCTCTGCCCTCGGCGAGCAGTGGCCGCCGCAGATGCGAAACGACGCAGGCGACGCGGTTGCCCAACGCCGATCAAGCCGCCGTGGATCTCGACAAGCTGCGCGGCTATTGCCTGAATCCAGCCCACCCACGCGGGCGCCACAAGGCACGCGTGTTCGCGGCGGCGCTTGGCAGATCGGTCCCATCAGGGCCCGGGAGGCGGCCTGGCTGTGCACCGCGTGCTTGAGGGCCGCTCGGGAGCAACCCGCGGTGGCGGGGCTGGCGGACGCGCACGGTCGGCGCTATCACGTAGGCTTGGAGGTTATCGGGCCGAGGGGTACTGCACCGGTTCGAACCACCTGGATCATTCGTACCGGCGAGACGGCGCCGCGGCTGACGAGCTGTTTCGTCCTCTGATCAACATTCTCGAACTGAGCGGCCATGCACACAGCCATCTCACCCCATGCCGTCGTCGCCCTGACCCCGGACCTGCCCGAGCACGGTCTGCTGGCTGGACAGGTGGGCACGGTGATGGACACCCTCGGCGAGGACACCTTCGAGGTGGAATTCAGCGACGATGAGGGCCGCGCTTACGCCATGGCGGCGGTCCCCGCCGAGCGGCTGCTGCAGCTGCGGTATACGCCGACGGCGGTTGCGGACTGATCCGCAGTTGCGACCGAGGGCGCATGATGCGCACGGCGCGCTCGCACGCGGCACCAAGCGGAAGACGATTCTTCGCGTCCCTTGCGCAGGGATAAGCTGAGAGGGTTCGATCCGTCTTCGAGTGATCGCCGGCAATCGAGCCGGCGTCCACTGCGGGTGCGCGCGCCGGTCCTGTAAGGCGGGTGCCGCGGGGGCCACGACGCAGAACAAGTACAGCTCGCCTCGCTGGCTTCCCCTTCCTGGAAAGAATGCCGGAGCGTCGGCATGAAGCGCGCCTTTTGCCAGCGGAAAGCCCGCCGTGCTGCCCACGGTTCGATTACGATATACGTGCCGTTCGTCGGCGTTGCCCCCCCGACGAAGGGACTCTGCGACGCGGTGCCGGAGCGCCGTGCCGCCGGCGGCCTAAGCCCGGTCGGCACAGGCAGCGAGCGGATTCCGACACGGCGGGCGAGCATCACTCCGCATCACGCGCCCCACAGGAGGACGAAAGAGCCATGAGCGACACCCTGCAACGCATCAAGGCACGCAAAGAGGCCGCCGTTGCCACCAGGCAGACGGCGGCGGAGCGGCGGGCCGAGTCGGTTCGGCGGCGGGCGCAGGCGGCGGCGCCGCTGTTCGCGGCGCTGAAGGACGTGGAAGGCGAGCTGGTGAAGGTGACGGTGCTGCGGCAGATCTGGCCGGAGGACTTCCATGCCCGCGACGATCAAGCGCGGGTGCTGGTGGAGGCCTTCACCGGCGATCCGGCGCAGCCCTGCGGCGTGCGTCTGCATGTGCCGGGCGGGCACAAACGCTTCGAGGTGGAGGAGCTGGACGACGGCACCCTGAGCTACGTCGTGGCGCGGGAGACGCTCGGCGGGCGACCACACGTGGCGTCGTACACGCATCAGGAGCAGTGGCTGGACGCCTTCTACGAGGCAATGGCCTCGCTGCTGGAGATCTGATGCCTGCTGTATCGCGAATGACGCGGCTTGGCGAGTCTCGGCGGGTGCGAAGCACTCGGCGCTTTGGCACCACGAGCCATGCGGGGGCGGGAGTGAGAGCGATTGGCGCGACGGCAGCTCCAGCGGGTAGGCTGCTTCCTGGCTGTTCAGTATACCGTCCCCGAATCTTGTCCCCGAAGCTCGGCTGTGCCGTCGCTGTATCCGGTGCGTCCACTCTTCGAAGCCCGCTGCAGCACGCGACCCTGCCAGGCTGCACCGCTCCCGTTATCCGGGCGGAAGACGGACCAGCTCGAACCACCTGCCGTGCCTCCCGCGCATTGGACGTCGCCGCTTCCAGCTCCTCGCGGGTGCGCTTCAGCTCCGGGTCGTCGAGGGCGTCACTTTTGCCCATAGCGGCGAATGCGACCGATGCGCTGCTCCGGCCGCTCGCCGCCGGGGAAGAAGGCCTGGACCTGGCCGTCGGCGAGCAAGCGGACGACCACGCCCTCGCCGAGCTGCGGATGCTCGACTCGCTGGCCGGGTGTCAGCGACAGCGAAGCCGTGTCAGCGGACCTGAGTCGAGTGCGCATCTGTCCTCCTCCCGCCGATGCATGACCAGGGTCCGCCCGCACCAGCCGTGGTTGAAGCGGGTGCGCGCCAGAAGGTCCGCCTCCGGCAGTCCCTCCTGCTGGTGGTGCTCCAGCAGCGCTTGCAGGTCCCGCACGTCGTGCAGCACCTGCCGGCGGAGCTTGGCCCAGGAGATGCGCTTGGGCACCTCGTGGTGTTTGCGGCAGACGTGGATGATGTCGTATTCGCTCTTGCGGGAGCCGAGCTCGCCCTCGCGAGAGGCAGCTCGCGGAGACCCCAACGACGCCCGCCCGATGGACGCCGCCGTGGCCATGCTGGACGCACGTCGCGAACGGGAGCGCGGTTGCACCCTGTAGGCTGGGCATCCCACTGAGCCGGAAGCCGCGGCAAGGCGGCTTTGCTATTGGCGCTTACGCTGTCCTTACCGCTGATCCGATAAGCACAGCTAGCTGTCTGTAAAACCTGCGTCTTTGTGGCTGCCGTCGCAAAAGGGCTTGTTCTTCGAGGCGCCGCAGCGACACAGGAACGCCTTCTCCCCCTGCCAGGCGACGCGACCGCTCGCGGCGCGGATGTTGAGGTTGCCCTCCACCATCAGCGGCCCGTTCGGGATGCGCTTGACCTTCACCGGGCCGCCCTGGCTGCTGACTCCCGGGCCGGTCTCGCCGACGGCGCCGAAGTCCTGGAAGCCGGCACCGAGGTGGCTGTTGTCGCAGAAGGGCTTGTTGGCGGACGCCCCGCACCGGCACAGCGCCGCCCGGAAGCGGGTGCCCGCCATGTCGTCCGCGGCGTCGTCGATCTGAAGCTCGCCGGTCAGGTACAGGGGGCCGTTGTAGACGACGCTCAGGGTGTTCTCCGCCGGCGCCTGCTCGGGCTCGCCGGACTTGTCCGTGTAGCTCAGCGCGCCGCTCGGGCAGCGCTCGCAGACCTCGCGCACCTCCTGCCGGCTCACCTCGTCCGGCACGCACCAGGGCTTGCGGTCGCCGACGAAGAGGCTGTTGGCGGCGCTGCCGCACTCGCCGATGTGGATGCACAGGCGCTCGTCCCAGTGGACGTCGATCTCGGTGCCCGGAAAGTCGTAAACCGGCTTGTCACTCATGCTGCTCTCCCAGGATGTGGCGGGTTGGCTTGAAGGGCGGGGGCCGGGATGGCGCAGGCGCAGGTCCCGGCCTGTGCCGCACCCAAGATGGGGCCGATTGTGCGGAGTCCGCCGTCCGGGACCGCCCGCGTCGCCGGCGGCGCCTGGCCGACTGTCCGTCGGCGTCGAGTGGGCCGAGGGCCGTGCAGCTTCGGCGGCCGCGTAGGCAACGCGGCTCCCGGCGGCCGTCACCGCCAGCCCAACCGCTCCGCAAGGCCGGAGCTGCGCTGCACCCGGGCGGCGCAGGCTTGGCGCAGCGCGGCCTCGCCCGCATGCACCGTCACCTGCCGGCGGGCGCGGGTCACGGCGGTGTAGAGCAGCTCGCGACTCGCCAGTGGGTGCGGCTCCGGCGGCAGCACCAGCAGCACCTCGTCGAGCTCGGAGCCCTGGCTCTTGTGCACCGTGAGTGCATAGGCGCAGACGTGCGGCGGCAGCTGGCGCACGGACAGGGTGCGCAGGCTGCCGTCCGGGCCGCGGAAGTGCGCGCGCAGGCGGCCGGCGGCATCCCGCCAGAGCAGACCGACGTCGCCGTTGTACAGGCCGACCTCGTAGTCATTGGCGGTGACCATCACCGGCATGCCATGGTGGAGGCCGTCACCCACGGCACCGGCTTGCCCGAGCGAGGGGCTCGCCGGAGGGACCGCCGGGGGCTGCGTATGCAGGCGCTGGGCGATGCGCGCGTTCAGGGTCTCGACGCCGTAGGGGCCGCGCTGCAGCGCCGCCAGCACCCGGGCACGGTCCAGGAGGTCCAGCGCGGTCTCCGGGTCGGGGGCATTCAGCACCGGTGCGAAACGTGCCGCCGCCCAGTCGATGCACACCGGATGCAGGCTGTCCGCGGGCGGCACCAGCCGGGCGATGTCCGGCTGCCCGTCATCATCCAGCAGCCGGAGGGCCGTCTCGCCGTCGCCGGCGTTGACGGCCCGGGCCAGGGCGCCGATGCCGCTGTCGGCGCCGAAGCGCCAGCTCCTGCGCAGCAGGGCCACCGCCGCCGCCGGCGCTGGTTCTTGGGGTCTGTCACCATCGGCCACAGGGTCGGCAGCTTCAGACCCCGCAGCCGCCGCCAGCAGCGGCGCGGGCGCGGCGCCCACCTGCGCCAGCAGCTCGAGCTGCTCGGGCGCATAGCGGATCGGCTGGCCGCGGCCGGTGATGTCGCCCAGCACATTGCCCGCCTCCACCGAGGCGAGCTGGTCGCGATCACCGAGCAGCACCAACCGGGCCGATGCCGGCAGTGCCGCCAGCAGCCGGGCCATGAGCGGCAGGTCGATCATGGACGCCTCGTCCACCACCAGGCAGTCCACCGGCAGGGGGTTGTCCGCATCCCGACGGAACAGGCCGTCGGCACCGTAGCCGAGGAGCCGGTGGATGGTCTGGGCCTGCTCCGGGATACGCGCCACCTGGTCCGGGGCGATGCCGCCGGTGGCGCCGATGCGCTGCTTGCCGCCGGCGATGGACTCCGTGAGCCGGGCTGCCGCCTTGCCGGTGGGCGCCGCAAGCCCAATGCGCAGGTCCGGCGCCTGCTCCAGCAGCAGCGCCAGCACCTTGACCACGGTGGTGGTCTTGCCCGTACCCGGACCACCGGAGATCACCGCGAAGCGGCGGGTGACCGCGACCGCGGCGGCGACCCGCTGCCAGTCCGGCTCGCCCGCGCCGGCCGCATCCGCCGGCGCCGGAAAGAGCCGCTCAAGCCCCTGCGCCAGCCGCTCGGGGTCCAGGTCCGCCACCGGCGCCGAGCGCGCCCGCAGCGCCGCCGCCGCGCTTGCCTCGAAGTGCCAGTACTTGCCCAGGTAGAGCCGCTCCCCATCGAGGATCAGCGGCGCCTGCGCGCCCGGGTCGCCCACCCAGGGGCAGGCAGCTAGGGCCGCGAGCCAGTCCGCCAGCGCGGGCGCGAGCGGACCCTGTGCATCTGCGGCGACGTCCGCCGGGAACAGCTCCCGCTGCGCATGCTCGGCCAGGTCCACACAGACATCGCCGTCCAGGTTGCGCGCGCTCACCAGGGCCGCGCTCAGCGCCACGATGCCGTCCGACGCAAGCCCACAGCCGCGGGCAACGAAGGCCGCGAAGTAATGGGCCAGCGGCGGCAGCCGGCCGGCCTCCATCAGGGTATGCAGAGACAGTCTCATGCGGCGCCCTCCCGGGCATCGCCCGCTGCGCGCTGCACTGCATGGCCCCAAGGCAGCACTTGCGTGTCCAGGGCATGGATGAGCCCGGGCTCGGGCTGGGTGAAGAACACACCGCGCGCAGGCCCCGTCTGCGGGCGCATGCCGCGCAGGAAGAGGTAGTAGACGCCGCCCAGGTGACGCGCCGGGTCATAGTCCGGCAGCCGGGTGGCCAGGTAGCGGTGCAGCGCCAGGGTGTAGAGCAGATACTGCAGGTCGTAGCGGCGCGCGAGGACGGCCTCGCGCAGCGCAGCCGGGGCATAGTCGTCGAAGCGCGACCCGAGCAGGTTGCTCTTGTAGTCTGCGACGTAATAGCGCCCGGCGTGCTCGAACACCAGGTCGATGACGCCGGTCACCATGCCGGCGAAGTCCGCGGCGGTGAGCGCCGGCACGGGCTGACCCGCATGCTCGGCCAGCAGCCGCTGCAGGGCGCCGAGATCCGCGCGGTCCGTGGCGAGGTCGAAGGCCAGCTCGTTGAGGCGGCGCTCTGCCGGCAGGTCCGCGAGCCGAAAGCCGTCGGCGTCGAGCGGTGTAGCCACCGCGCGCTGCGTCAGCAGACGCGTGTCCGGCCCATGGCGGCGGTGGTCGAGCCCGAAGCGCGCGGCGTGGCGGGCGCTCAGCTGCTCGGTTTGGGCGGCGATGTCGCCGGTGAAGTCGAGATGCTCCAGCAGCAGATGCAGGAAGGTGCCCACGTCGCTGCCCGCAGGGAAGCGCAGCGCCGGATCGTCGTCGGGCGGTGCCGCCGGCGCCTCGTGCACCTCTGCTGCGGGGTCTGTCGGCGCCGCCGCGGACTCGTCATCGATGCGCTCGCCGAGCCCGGGGGGCACCGCGTGCAGGTCGCGGGTCAGGGCAGAGAAGCTGGTGATGCGCCAGCGGGTGTCGATGCGGCCGCTGAAGGTGCGGGCGGCGGGCGCCTCGCTGCCCGCGGTGGCCGGCAGTCGGCCGGCCACCGGCGCCTGCGGCAGCTCGGCCAGGGTGATGGCGCCGTTCGCGGCCGCCGCCAGCGCCTGCAGGTCCGGCTCCAGCGCATCGAGACCGGCGAAGGCATCCGGCGGCTCCCCGGTGAGGGCGGCGGCGTCCTGGTGCGGATGCAGCAGCCAGCCGAGCGCCGCCCGGCTCGCATCGGCGCCGTGACTCGCGCTGCCGGCGCGACCCCAGACCACATAGACGGCCGACTCGGCCCGGGTCAGCGCCACATAGGCCAGGCGCACATCCTCGGCCAGGCGCTCGCGCTCGGCGAGGTGCAGGTGGGCATCACGGTCGTCGGAGCCGATATCCAGGCAGAGCGCAGCATCGCCCTGCCGGTGGAAGCGCAGCGGCCTGTCGGTCTTGGTGACCTTGCAGTTCCAGAGATCCGGCAGGAAGACCACCGGGTATTGCAGGCCCTTGGCGGCATGCATGGTGACGATCTGCACCAGGTCCGCATCGCTTTCCAGGCGCAGCTGCAGCTCGTCGCCGGCCTGCTCCGTCTGCTGCTCCCGGCGTTGGTTGCGAAACCAGCCGAGCAGCGCGTCCATGCCGGCCTCGGCGCGGGCCGCCTGCTGCAGCAGCTCGCCCAGGTGCAGCAGGTTGGTGAGGCGGCGCTCGGCATCGTCGCCGGCGGCAAGGCGCTCGGCGATGCCGGCGGGCGCCTCGCTGCCGGCGACGATGCCGTCGGCCGGGGCGACACCCGTGCGCCAGAGCAGCTGCTGGAACATGGCCATGAAGCCGTGGCGCTGCCAGGACTGGTGCAGGGCGAGCAGGCGGTCCACCCAGTCCGCCCAGGCGCGCTCGTCGGCGGCGATGCGCCCGATCTCCGCATAGCCGAGCCCCAACAGCGGCGAGGCCAGGGCCTGGCGGGCGAGCCGGCGCTCGCGCGGGTCCAGGGCCGCCGCCAGCAGCGGTTCCAGGGCCGCGGCCTCGTCGCTCGCATAGACGCTGTCGCGGGCCACGGAGACGGCGTTGATGCCACGCTCCAGCAAGACCTGGCGCAGCCTGGTGCCGTCGTGGCGGGTGCGAACCAGTACGGCGATATCCTTTGGTTGCAGCGCACGTGCTTCGTGCTCCTTGCCGTCGGCATCCCGTTTGACCAGGCGGACGCTCCCGGCGCGGGCACCCGCCAGCAGCCGCACGATCTCGTCGGCGACGGCGGCGTGGGCCATCGCCGTGGCGTCGTCCTTGCTCGGGGGCTTCGGCTCGCCCTTCTTGTCCGGCACCGGCGGCACGGTCCAGAGCGTGAGCGCCGAGCGGTCTGCGCCGCCGTCCACCAGCCAGCGATGCGCCTTGTCCGCCGCCTCGCTGGGCGCGAAGCCGATGGTGTCGCCGAAGACGAAGGCGTCCTGCTCGCGGCGCGAGAAGACGGCGTTCACCGCCTGCACCACCGCCGGCGTGGAGCGCCAGTTCTGGCGCAGGGTCCAGCGGGCCTCGCCATCCAGGCGCTGCTGCGCGGCCATGTAGGTGAAGATGTCGCCGCCGCGGAAGCTGTAGATGGCCTGTTTGGGGTCGCCGATAAGCAACAGACCTTCGCCCGGCCCATCCAGGTAGAGCCGCTCGAAGATGCCCCACTGCAGCGGGTCCGTATCCTGGAACTCGTCGATCATGGCCACCGGGAAGCGCTCGGTGACGGCGGCGGCGAGCGCCTGACCGCCCTCGCCTCTTAGCGCCTCGCGCAGATGCGTCAACATGTCGTCGTATGACAGGAGTCCGCCGTCCGTCTTGGCCTGCTGCACCTGCCGCCGGGCGAAGACGGCGGCGTCGGCGAGGGCCGCGGCGCGGAGGTCGCGGCGGAGATCCTGCAACGCGGCACGGACCTCGGCACAGCGGGTGAAGAAGGGGTCGTCCAGGGCCGGGTCGGTCTTGTTCTTCTTGAGCTGGGCCTGGATGACGGTGGCGTCCAGGGCCTCGAAGCACGGCGGCGGTGGTCGCACCGGGTCGCCCGCCAGGTATTCGTCGAGCTCGGCAAAGGTCGCTGCGAGCACATCCAGGTGGAAGGGTGTCTTCTGGGCGCGCTTCAGGGCCTTGCTGTCGATCAGGGCCTTAAAGAGCCGGTTGCGGTCCGCGCGCCACGTGGCTGCTATCTCCGCCAGCTCCGCCAGAAGCGCGTCGAAGCGGGCGAGCGCGCCGGCCACCTCACCCGCCGCCGGCAGCAGCTTGGGCTCCGGGTTGGCGAGCAGCGGCTTCAGTTGCCGGCGGAAAGCCTCCAGGTTCCCCACCGCGGACTCGAACAGCTCGGCCCTGGCGGCGCTCAGCGAATAGGCCGTGCGCCGCCACCAGTCCTGCACGGCGGTGCGCCAGAGGCCACTGTCGTCGGTGAGGACTTCGAGCCCGAAGCCCTGCCCGCTGTTGAAGGCAAACTCCGTCAGGGCACGCTGGCAGAAGCCGTGGATGCTGAGCACGGCGGCCTCGTCCATGGCACGCACGGCGAGCCGCAGCCGGCGGATGGCGACCGCAAGCTCCGGTCCGGCGCGCAGCTGTTCCGCCAGCCGCTGCAGGAATTCGTCCTCGCTCGTGCCGCCGTGCTCCAGCAGCGACAGGGCCTCGAAGAGCCGCGCCCGCAGGCGCCCGCGCAGCTCATCCGTGGCCGCGTTGGTGAAGGTGACCACCAGCACCTCGCCCACGTCGCGCCCGTCCAGGATCTGGCGCAGATAGAGGTTGGCGATGCTGTAGGTCTTGCCGGTGCCGGCGCTGGCCTCGATGAGGTGCGCGCCGGTGAGCGGGAAGGCGAGCATGGCCGCATTGTCCAGGGCGTTTTGGCTCATGCATCCGCTCCTGCCGCCAGTACGGGGCCGTAGAGGGCCAGCGCCAGGCGGGCAAACTCGGGGTGGGCCAGCGGGTCGCCGGTCACGTCCCGGAGCACCAGCTGGACATAGCCATCGTCGCGGTCGCCGGGGATGTCATTGAAGCTGTTGCCCTCCCAGGCGGTCATCGCCGCGCTGTGGGCGCGGTTCTGTGCGTTTTCGTCGTCATCATCCCAGCGCTCCGCAAAGGCGAAGCTGGCCTTGCGGAAGATGGGCAGCGGGCGCTGCACGCCCTGCCGGTACAGCGACACCAGCTCACAGAGCCGGGCGCGGGCCTCGGCCTGCGGCAGGGGATCGGCGACCAGGAAGCGGCCTGTCTCGCCAAACAGTAGGGAGGGCTCAGGCTCGCTCACCAGGTTCGCATCCGCCTCGGCCCAGCGCGCCAGGTGCGCAAGCCAGAGCCTGAGCCGGTCCTCGCCGCGCAGCTTGCCCGCGCGCCAGCGCATGAGACCGAGCTCCGGATACAGCCCGTCCACCTGTCCGGTGAGCCGCCAGGGGCCGGCGGGGCCGTCGGCACAGGTCAGGTCCAGGGCCAGCCGGGCGGCGGTCTGGCCGCAGTAAGGCGCCAGGTCTTCGGCAAGCCCGGCAAGGCCCTGCTGCTCCTGCTCCAGCGTCAGGGCACCCAAGGCGCCGTGGGGCAGGACGCCCTCGGCGGCCAGTCGGTCGAACGTGGCAGCCCGGCCCGCGAGCCGGTCTTCCACGAGCCGCGTCTTGAGCTGCCAGCCGGCGAGACGGTCCAGCGCAAAGGGCTCGTCGTCGGGCTCGGGCTCTGTCTCGAACAGGTGGACGCCGAGGCGGGTCTGCACGAAGTGCTTCACCGGGTGCACGAGGAAGCGCTCGAGCTGCGTCAGAGTGACTTCCCGCATGGCCTCGGGCGGCGCGGGCAGCGGCTCGGTGGGCCAGTCCACAGGGGCCGGCGCCTCGCGCACGGCGTCGCCCTGCTGCACCTGCCGGGCGACCCGACACCAGTCCGCGTCGAAGCTCCGGTGCTCGGGCGCGAACCGGGCCGGGCTGAAGGGTTGGAGCGGGTGGACGCGGGTGACGGCTTGACTCAGCGGCTGCTCGCCCTCGGCGGCGACGAAGTATTGGTCCAGGTGGTCCATGAGCTCCCGCAGCAGCACCGACGGCTGGCGCGGCTGGTTGCTGCGGATATCCTGGCCGACACAGCTCAGGTACAGCCGCCGGCGGGCGCCGAGCAGCGTCTCCAGGAACAGGTACCGGTCCTCGTCCGCCTTGCGTGGGTCACCCGGGCGCCAGGCGCGGCGCAGGGGGTCGAATTCAACCGGGCGGTCCCGGCGCGGGAAGGCATCGTCGTTCAGGCCGAGCACGCAGATGACCTCAAACGGCAGGCTGCGCAGCGGGCGCATGCCGCAGAAGGTCACGCCACCCGAGAACCAGCGGCCGCCGCGGCGCTCGGTGGCGGTGCCGCCGGCGCGCTCGGTGAGCCAGGTGCGCACCAGGGCCGGGCTCAGGCGCTCACCGACGTCGGCGGCCTGCTCGGCGAGCTCGGCGACGGCATCGCGGATGCGCTGGAGCCGGCCGTCCGGGTCGTCCCGCTCGCCGAAGAAGTCCGCGATGAGCCGACCCAGCTCGCGCTGCCAGTCCCGGGCGCTGCGGGGCTCGGCGAGACGGCGGGCGGCATCGCGCAGGCAGTCGAAGAGCCGCCAGAAGCCGCCGAGCGCCGCCGCGCCCGCTCCTTCCACGCCGGCCACCGGCGCGATGCCGGCGAAGCCCTCGCTGCCGCCCAGGGCATAGCCGGCGAACAGCCGCGCCTCGGCCTGGGCCCAGGTGTTCTGCTCGGTCTCCGGCAGCTGGAGCCCGGCCTTGTGGGCGCCGTCCAGGCCCCAGCGCAGGTTGGACGCCGCGAGCCAGTCCCGCACCCGGGCCACGGCGTCGTCATCGAGGCCGAACTGCGCCGCCAGCTCCGGCACGTCCAGGTAGGACAGCACCTCGGACTGGGTGAAGCGGCTCTCCGGCAGCGCCAGCAGGCGCAGGAACACGCGCACCAGCGGGTGCTCGTCGGCAACCGCAATGTCGGAGAGATTCCAGGGGATGCAGGGCGCGCCGGTGTCGGCCTCCGCGTCGCCGACCCCAGCATCCCCAGGGTGTTGATCGAAGACGGCAGCGATGTCCGGGGCGTAGCGGGCGATGTCCGGCACCATCACGAGGACATCTTCCGGGCGCAGGTCCGGCTTCGCCTCGAACAGGGCCAGCAGGCTGTCGTGCAGCACCTGACACTCGCGCGCCGGGCTGTGGCAGAGGTGGACCTGCACGGAGTCATCGGCCACTGCGGCTGTACGCTGGTGCGGCACCGGCACCGCCGTCAGCCCGAACAGGTCCCGTTGTATCCGGCCCAGCAGGGTGTCGGGCCACTCGCTGACATAGGCATCCCGGTCCTCCAGCGGCGCTTCGTCCTGCAACAGCAGATCCTGCAGCGCCTGGCCCTGGCGGCCCCAGGAGCCGAGCAGGGGGTTGCCCGCCTCCCACAGATCGGCCTCGTCCGGTCGCAGCAGGCGCTTGCGGGCGAGGCTCTTCTGCGACACCAGGTCGGACCAGAACTCCGCCGTCGGCGTGTGCAGGTAGACATCCACATCGCTGTGACGGGCAAGGGCCTGGAACACCTGCACCAGCACCGGCGGCAGGCTGGAGACGGCGAAGACCGCCACCCGCTCCGGCAGGCTGACTGGGGCCTGCGGCTGCGCAAGCGCCTCCAGGAGCCGGTCCAGCACCGCGACCCGCTGCTGCCGCTCGCGATCCGCCACCAGCCGCCGCCAGAGCGCCCCTTGCCAGGGCTCGGCATTGGCCGCGTCAGGCTCGTCGGCCTCGCGGCCCTGGGTCCAGGCGCGGATCAGCGCCGGGCGATAGAGCTGGCAGCGGTCGAAGACATCGGCGATGCGCGCCGCGAGCTGCCAGCGCTTGCGCCCGTCCGTGTCGCCTTGCAGATAGCGTTGCAGGGGGGCAAACGCCGGCTCCGACAGCAGCGCCGGCAGCTCGGCGAAGACCTGCCAGGCCATGGCGTCCAGCGTCAGCGGATCGGTGTCCGGCAGGTCGTTCAGCAGCCCGCGGGCCAGGCGCCAGACGAAGCTGGCCGGCAGCGGATAGTCCAGATTCGCCGCGACGCCGCACACCTCGGCGAGCCTGAGATTCACCCAGCGCGCCATGGCGGGGCTCGCGGCCACCACGGTGGCCGGTGTGAGCACGGACGCAGGCGGCGCAGCCACCAGTTGCCGGGCCAGCTCGGCGAGCAGCTGCTCGACGCGGTTGGAGCGGATGACGGTGAGCATGCGGGGGCGCGGCGGCTCGGGCAGTCGCTGTTGGTGGAGCTGCGGGGAGTCTAGCGCGGGCGGTGGCTCAAGCGCTGAGCCTGTGGATCGAGCGTCCAAGCCCAACGCCCCGCCCCAAGGCCCAACAACCCCAGCCCCACCAGTAACCAGGTGCCCGGCACCGGCACAGAGCTCGGGTCGAGCACCGCGAGCGACAGCATGGTCGCGGCGGCGGCGCGGGTGACTTCCAGTGCGAAGTCGTAGTCGAGCAGATCGGAGGTGTCGTTGACGGTGTGGTAATAGGGGTTGCTGCTCCAGATCCTGCCCGGCTCGGCGTCGATGGCGAGCATGGAGGCGGAGCCTGGGTAGCGGGAGGCGGCAAAGGGCTCGTGGTCGCTGTAGCGCGGGTCGGTGTAGTGCGCCGTGCCGGTAAGCCCAGTGAAGGCATCGACGTTGGCGAGGAAGGCGTCCACGATCCAGCGGTCGCCGAGCAGGTCCAGGTCGTTGGCCGGATCGATGTCCGGATAGCCGATCATGTCCAGGCTGATCATGCCGCGGATGCGCTCGCCCGCGGCCTTGGCGTCGGCGGCATAGGCATAGCTGCCCCGCATGCCCTGCTCTTCGGCATTGAAGCCGATGAAGCGGATGGTGGCGTCGAAGGCGTAGGGGCTCAGCACACGGGCCACCTCCAGCAGGCCTGCGGTGCCGCTGGCGTTGTCGTCCGCGCCGGGGGCATCGGTCATGGACGGGTTGCCCGCGCTGCGCGAGGCGATGGAGTCGAAGTGCGCACCGATGATGAAGATGTCATCGGGCCGGGTCAGGCCGGGCAGCGTCGCCTCGACATTGGCCAGATCGTGCCCGTTGTACCTGAAGGCGTGCTCGGCGACCTGGAGCCCGAAGCCGGCGAAGGCGTCGAACAGGTAGTCGGTGGCGACCGCGTTCTCTGGTGCCGCGTAGTAGCGGGTGCCGAGGCCCTCGAGCGCTTCCACGTGCTCCTGAAAGCGGTCGTGGGAGAGCCCGTCCAGAATCGAGGCGACCATGGGTGCGCCCTGGGACGGTGCGGCGAGCAGCGCGAGCGCCAGCGCGGCGCCCGGTAACAGCAGTCTGTGCATGAAGCTGGCGTCCTCGTGTGCGGTGTGGTTGACGGCGCCCGTGGCCGGCTGCCGGCGGCGACCGCCCGCGTGGGGCCACGGCCGGTGTGCGTACAAGGTAACCGCGACGACGGGATGCGAGCGCGCTGGCGGCGGCTTTTCTTGAGCCCGCGCAATGGCGCCGGGGAGAGTCGGCAGGCATTGCGAACCGGATCGGACCTTGTGCCCTGTCCGCCCGGCGCCTGCCCCACTGCACACCAACGGCCTCGGATCGCAGCGGGCCGACCAGGGTGCCAAGCACTCAAGCGCCCGCTATGATGGGTATCGGCTGCACGCTTGCGGAGCATGGGCAATGAACTGGCACGAGATCTGCTCACACCCGGCACTGAAGGATCTCCCCTTCAAGCTGGAGACCGACCGTTGGGGACATATCGTGATGAGTCCGGCGTCCAATCGACATTCGCTGTTGCAGGGGGAGATCCAGACGCTGCTGGGTCGCCATGCGCGCGGCGGCACCGCGTTTCCGGAATGCAGCATCGACACCAGCGCGGGCATCAAGGTCGCGGACGTCGCCTGGACAAGCCGGGACTTCCTGGCCCGCCACGGCGCCGCGAACCCTTACCCGGAGGCGCCGGAGATCGTCTTCGAGGTGCTGTCCGATTCCAACACCCGCGCCGAGATGGACGAGAAGAAGGAGCTCTACTTCGCCCGCGGCGCGCAGGAGTTCTGGCTCTGCGACACCGACGGTGCCATGACTTTCCACAACAACCACGCGGTGCTGGCGCGAAGCGCGCTGGTGCCGGACTTCCCGGACCGGGTCACCCTGCCCTTCTGACCGGTCTCCCGGCTGGAAGAGCAGGTCGTCTGACCGATCATCGGCAACCGCGAGCCGAGCCCATGGAACGCGCCTACCGCCTCATCATTTCCTGTCCGGACCGGGTGGGCATCGTCGCCGCGGTCAGCGACTTCATCGCCGTGCACGGCGGCTGGATCACCGAGGCCCATCACTACACGGACCCGGCGAGCCAATGGTTTTTCATGCGCTACGTGGTGCGGGCGTCATCCCTGCCGTTCGGGCTGGAGGGGCTCAAGGCGCACTTCGCGCCGGTGGCCGGGCGCTTCGACATGCAGTGGTGCGTGTATGACACCGGCATCAACAAGCGCGTGGTGCTGCTCGCCAGCAAGCAGGCACATTGCCTGTCGGACCTGCTGTATCGCTGGCGCAGTGGCGAGATGGCCTTCGACATCCCCTGTGTGATCTCCAACCACGATGAGCTGCGCAGCTATGTCGAGTGGCATGGCCTCGACTATCGCCACCTTCCAGTGGACGCGGCGGACAAGGCGACTCACTTTGCGGCCGTGGAGCAGGCGCTGGCCGCAGCGCGGCCGGATGTCATCGTGCTCGCCCGCTACATGCAGATCCTTCCGGAGCAGATCTGCGCCCAGTATCCGGCGCGCATCATCAACATCCACCACAGCTTCCTGCCCAGCTTCGTCGGCGCCCGGCCCTACCACCAGGCGGCAGCCCGCGGCGTGAAGCTCATCGGCGCCACCTGCCACTATGTGACCACGGAGCTGGACGCGGGGCCGATCATCGAGCAGGACGTGGTGCGCGTGGGCCACCACAACACAGTCGAAGACATGATCCGCCTCGGCAAGGATGTCGAGAAGCAGGTGCTGGCCCGGGGGCTTCGCTTCCACCTCGAAGACCGGGTGCTGGTGCACGGCAACAAGACCATCGTGTTCGGATGATTCTGGTCGTCATGGGCGTGAGCGGCGCCGGCAAGAGCACCCTGGGCCGGGCCTTGTCGGAAGCCCTCGGCTGCAGCTTCATCGACGCCGATGACCACCACCCGCCGCAGAACATCGCCAAGATGCGCCGCGGCGAGCCCCTCACCGACGCCGACCGCGGGCCCTGGCTCGACCGGCTGCACGGGCTGTTGCGGGAGCAGGACACCGCCGGCAAGGACAGGGTGCTCGCCTGCTCGGCGCTCAAGGACAGCTACCGCACCCGGCTCACGGCCGGGCTGCGGGATGTCCGGTTCGTGCTGCTGGTGGGGACTCCCGCGCAGCTGCGGCAGCGACTCGCAGCGCGCCGGGACCATTTCATGCCGCCGGCACTGCTGCAGAGCCAGATCGAGGCCCTGAGCGTGCCGGAGGACGCCATCGAGGTGCCCATCACCCTGCCGACGGCGGCCCAGGTGGCGTTGGTGCAGGACGCACTCACGGGCGACGAGCAACCGCCCGACGCTTGAGCCGTCGTGACGGTCTCTGCCACGCGCCCGCGCAGGTCTAAGCCAATCCCTTCAAAGTCTGTCAGGAGATCGCCATGGAGCTCTACCAAGCACAGGTCATCGCCGACGGTCTTGCCTTTCCGGAAGGCCCCCGCTGGCACGACGGGCGCTTTTGGTTTACCGACCAGCACGCCCATCGGGTGCTGGCGATGGCGGCCGACGGCGGCCTGACGACCATCGCCACCACCGAAGACCGACCCGGCGGGCTCGGTTGGCTGCCGAACGGGGAGCTGCTCTGTGTGCTGATGACGACGCGACAGATTGTCCGCGTCGTCGACGGCGGGCTGCGGCCCTACGCGGACCTGTCGCAGCACGCCCCCTGGCACTGCAATGACATGGTGGTGGACAGCGCGGGCCGGGTCTACGCCGGCAACTTCGGCTACGACGTGGATGGCGGTGCGCCCAAGACACCGACGGAGCTCCTGCTGGTGGAGACCGACGGCAGCATCACGCCCTTCGCCGATGGGCTCATCTTCCCCAACGGCTCCGCCATCACGCCGGACGGCCGCAACCTGTTGGTGGGCGAGACCTTCGCCAACCGCGTGAGCTGGTTTGAGCTTGGTCCGGACGGGCGCATGACGGACCGCGGCCTCTGGGCGGGGCTTGGCGAAGCCACGCCGGACGGCATCTGTCTGGACGCCGACGGCGCGCTGTGGATCGCCTCCCCCGGCACGCACGAGACCCTGCGCGTCGCCCGCGGCGGCGAGATCCTCGCCCGCTGCGAGACCACCGGAACCCCTTACGCCTGCATGCTCGGCGGCCCGGAGCGGCGCACGCTGCATGTCTGCACTGCCGAGACCTGCGACCCGGAACAGGCCGCACAGCTCAAGAGCGGGCGTATCGAGGCGGTGGAGGTCGCCGTGCCCGGCGCGGGACTGCCCTGAGCTGCGGGGGCCGCCGCCGGCGAAGACAGCGTCTCGCCCGTCGCTGCGCCGATCGGTAAGCTCCTCTGACGCATTCACCATGTGCCGCTACCACGCAGGAGCCGCTCCATGCCCCCCATCCACCCTGACACCCTCCGCGGCCAGCGCGCGCTGGTCACCGGCGCCAACTCCGGCATCGGCGCCGCCGTGGCGCGGGCGCTGGCACAGGCCGGCGCGCGCGTCGTCATCAACTACGTGGTGAATCCGGAAGCCGCCGCGGCGCTGGTTGAGGACATCCGCACGGAGGGCGGCGAGGCCATGGCGCTCGAGGCCGATGTCAGCGACGAGGGCCAGGTACAGCGGATGTTCAGGGACATGCTCGACGCCTGGGGCGGGATCGAGATCCTGGTGGCGAACGCCGGGCTGCAGCGCGATGCCCCCTTCCACGAGATGACGCTCGCGCAATGGAACAAGGTGCTGGAGGTGAACCTGACGGGGCAGTTCCTGTGTGCGCGGGAGGCGGTGCGGGCCTTCCTGCGCCAGGGCATCGACGCGAAGCTGTCCTGTGCCGCGGGCAAGATCATCTGCATGTCGTCGGTGCACGACATCGTGCCCTGGGCCGGGCACGTGAACTACGCCACCTCCAAGGGCGGCGTGCTCATGTTCCTGAAGAGCCTGGCCCAGGAGGTGGCCGAGCACCGCATCCGGGTCAACGGCATCTCACCGGGGGCCATTCGCACCCCCATCAACCGCTCCGCGTGGGAAACCGCGGAGGCGGAAGCAGACCTGCTGACGCTGATCCCTTACGGGCGCATCGGCGAGCCCAGCGACATCGGCCGCGCCGCCGTCTGGCTGGCGTCGGACGACTCGGACTATGTCACCGGCACGACGCTCTATGTGGACGGCGGGATGACGCTCTATCCCGGGTTCCGGGAGGGTGGCTGAGCGCGCCCGTCAATCCGGCCCGGTGCGCACTGGCTTCAGCAGGCGCAGGTCCGGTCGCCGCACCGGCCGCGCGCGGCTCAGCCGGCTCGCGCCGCCGTCGCCGAGCAGCGTGGCGTGATCGGTCACAGTACCTGCGGCGCAGTGCAGGTGCTCTATGTGATCGGATCGGCGCTCGCCACATAAGGGTGTGCCGCATCACACCGCGGCAGGTGCGTCCTGACCAGCTCAAGACCAATCACAGGGCGCCGCACGCCTCGTGCGCCTATCCGCTCCGCTTGCTTGAGGCTATCAGGAATACCTTCGAATTGGGCGACAGTGAATTCGCTGTGCAACACCCCGAAAAGCAGCATCAGGCATTCCCTGCTGCATGCTCGCTCCAACACGGCCGGAAGCAGCGGATTCGGCGGCAAACGCTCGCCAATACAGCGATAAGGTGCAATGATCGGCCGGCGCATCACCGCATTGCCGGCATGGGATGAGTGGCGTAGCATCCCGGCTGCGGCTGCCGGCGTACCATACGATAACCGCGCTTGACCAGCCACCCGGAGCCCACCGAGATCCAGCCGGCACCGTGGCCGCAGGGCGCCGCCGTGGCCTCACCAGAGGAGAAAGCACCATGAGATTCATCCGCAACCTGGCCATTACGGCACTGCTCGCCGGCATCGGTTCTGCTGCACACGCAGAGGTCTTCATGAGCTCACAATGGGCGAAACAGGCCTGCAACGCCTGGAACAGCAATGCGACTTTGACGAGCAAGCTTGCCAAGTGGGCGCAGAATGATGATGGCCGCGGCTTCAAGACCATTCATCTGTATCGGGACAAGTGCGGGCTCGGCACTAAGGTTGAGCTCAAGATCACGAACAAGGACGGGAAGGCTGTCTGCACTTATGGCGGCGCAGTGACCAATAACTCACCGGATTACGGCGTCGATTATTTGATGCATGCGAGCGACGAAGATTGGACCTGCATGGGTGAGGGCAAGTCCGGCTGCGGCGCCATGGGTGCCATGACCACCGGCAAGCTCAAATTCAGCGGTCCGAAGATGGAGGCCATGGGCGTGATGGGGCCGTTCAACCAGTTCCTGCAGCTCACCGGCAGCGTCGGCGGCGACAAGAGCGCCTGCCCCTAGTGGCGCAAGCAGGCCGGTTTCCCGGCCCGCCGCGAAGGGCCCGGGCACCCCGAGGTGGCCGGGTCCTTGCGCGTATGCATCCGTCATATCAAAACGGCGTGCCACGGCCTCCCGTACCGGCCTTGCTGAAGGCGCACTTGGCTCGGCACAACGACGCCGCGGGATGACCCGCTCACTGGGCGACGCGGGTCGCGGTGCGCGGCTCCGGTGGTGCGAGCGCCGTTATGTCATGCTGCGCACCGGCATGAGCAACGACGGCGTAAGCGATGGAAGTCCTGTTGATTCTGGTGCTGGTCCTCACGAACGGCGTCTTCGCCTTATCGGAGATCGCGGTGGTGTCGGCCCGGCCCGCGCGGCTCGGGGAGCTTGCGGAGCGGGGCCGGCGCGGTGCTCGCCGCGCGCTGGCACTGAAAAGCGATCCGGGTGCCTTTCTATCCACCATTCAGGTGGGCATCACGCTGGTGGGGGTGCTCATGGGGGCGCTCGGCGAAGCCGCGCTGGCCGAGCCGGTGCGAGAGACGCTGTCCAGCATCCCGGTGCTCGCAGCCTATGCAGATGCGCTGGCGCTGGTGCTGGTGGTGGGCGCGATCACTTACCTCTCAGTGGTCGTCGGTGAGCTGGTACCCAAGCAGCTGGCGCTGCTGGCGCCGGAAGCCCTGGCGGCGCTGGTTGCGACCCCGCTGGGCTGGCTGTCGCGGGCCGCGCTGCCGGTGGTCTGGCTGCTGTCGGCCTCCAGTGCCCTGCTCATGCGCCTTATCGGCGCCCGCCGCGATGGCGAGCCACCGGTGAGTGACGAGGAGATCCGTGTGCTGATGGCGCAGGGAGCGGAGGCCGGGGTCTTCCACGCGAGCGAGGGGCCCATGGTCGCCAATGTGCTGCGCCTGGACGAGCAGCGCATCGACGCCATCATGACGCCCCGCAACGAGATCGAGGCGCTGGACCTGGAGCAGGAGCCGGAAGCGCTGAGGCTGTCGCTCGCCGCCCTCACCCACACCCTGGTGCCGGTCCATCGCGGCGGGCTGGACCAGCAGTTGCTCGGCATCATCAAGATGACGGAGCTGCTGCCGCGTTGCCTCACCGCGGCAGATCTGTCGGCGGAAGCGCTGGCAGCGCAGGTGCAGCCGCCGTTGTTCGTGCCCCAAAGCCTGAACGGCGCGCAGTTGCTGGAGACCTTCCGCGACCACCGGATCAATCTGGCGCTGATCGTGGACGAATACGGCAGCCTCGAGGGGGTGGTGACCCTCGCCGATGTGCTGGCTGCCATCGTCGGGACGCCCCTGGGCGAGGATGTCGCGAACGCCGACGAAATCACGCAGCGTGCCGACGGCTCATGGCTCGTGGACGGCAGTATGGCGCTCGAGCGCCTGCGCGCGGAGCTCGGCGCCGCAGCACCACTACCGGGTGAGGCAGAGGCCGGGTTCCACACCGTCGGCGGCTTCGTGATGCATGCGCTGGGGCGGGTGCCGCGGGCATCGGAGCACTTCGAGGCGGCCGGGCTGCGCTTCGAGGTGGTGGACATGGACCAGCAGCGCGTGGATAAGGTGCTGGTGGAGCGCGTCGCTGATGGGGGCACAGCGGCGGATGCTGGTGCCGACACTGGAGCGAGTCCGTCCTGACGCCGGAAGGCCGCCACACAAGCCCACGCAGCTCACCGTCTACGCACTTGAACCCAGCGGAGAGAGCGCGATACAGCCCTTTAAGCTCAAACAGGGACCGGTTCCGGCAGCGTCGGCGCTAAGGAGCATGCCGCCCCGTTTTCTCGGCACGCGATGGAATCAAGAGGGCGTGCATGCAACGCAGTTTTGTATAGCGTCCCCATATCATGCGAGCGTAGGCGCTCGCTCCGCGACTCTCAGTCGGGTAGGAAGTCTGGGTCCAGCACCTGAGCCTCCGCGAAGGGGCACCGCTCAGGGAAGCGGTCAGGTGCAAGCCCGGTCTCGAGCGCCGCAGCTCGGCGCGCCTTGGGGTAGGCGTAGCCCGTATAGTCCGGTAGAAGATGCCGCAGAGAGGGGCTCTGTCGCAGCAGGGAGTCGAGCTGGTCCCGCTGCTCGGCGATGGTGCCGGCCCAACCCGACGAGCGCTTCGCGGGTTGGTACCGCCACTGCAAAAGGTGCTGCAACAGCACCTTGAGCCGACTTTCCAGCTCCCGCCGCTCGCTCGCACCCAAGGCCTCGATCTGTTCGGCGATATGGGACAGGTCGGCCTCGGCGATCAGCCCGGCACGCAACAGCCGGGCCTGCTCCTCGGCCCAGGCGTGGAAGTCCCGCTCATAAAGGCTCGGCTGGTGGCTCATGGCAGCAGCCGTTGCAGCCTCTGCCCGAACCGCGGCGTCAGCATCCGCCGGCAGGCGTCCACGCAGACCGCAAGCCTGACGGGCGCCGATAACGGCACGGCGGGCAGTCGCAAGGCTGTTGCGGCCCTCAGTTCTTGGACTTGTCCACCAGCTGCTTCTCGCGGATCCAAGGCATCATTTCCCGCAGGCGCTCCCCCACCTGCTCGATCTGGTGCTCCTGGCCCAGGCGGCGCATGGCCTTCATGGACGGGGCGCCAGACTGGTTCTCCAGGATGAACTCCTTGGCGAAGCTGCCGGATTGGATCTCGCCGAGGATGCGCTTCATCTCGGCCTTGGTCTGGTCGGTGATGACCCGCGGGCCGCGGGTCAGGTCGCCATACTCCGCCGTGTTGCTGATGGAGTAGCGCATGTTGGCGATACCGCCCTCATAGATGAGGTCGACAATCAGCTTGACCTCGTGCAGGCACTCGAAGTAGGCCATCTCCGGCTCGTAGCCCGCCTCCACCAGGGTCTCGAAGCCGGCCTGGATGAGTGCCGTCAGACCACCGCAGAGCACCGCCTGCTCGCCGAAGAGGTCGGTCTCGCATTCTTCGCGGAAGCTGGTCTCGATGATGCCTGCGCGACCACCGCCATTGGCACTGGCGTAGGCCATGGCGATGTCACGGGCACTGCCGGTGGCGTCCTGCTGCACGGCGATGAGACTCGGCACGCCGCCGCCCTGGGTGTAGGTGCTGCGCACGAGGTGGCCCGGACCCTTGGGCGCAATCATGATCACGTCCAGATCCGCCCGCGGCTCGATGGCGCCGAAGTGGATGTTGAAGCCGTGGGCGAAGGCCAGGGCCGCGCCCTCTTTGATGTTGGGCTCGATCTGGTCCTTGTAGAGCTTGGCCTGGTGCTCGTCCGGCGCCAGGACCATGACCACATCGGCGCCGTCCACGGCCGCCGGGATGTCGCGCACCTCAAGCCCGGCATTGGTGGCCTTGGCGGCGGAGGCACTGCCCGGGCGAAGCCCGACGACGACGGACACGCCGCTGTCCTTCAGGTTGTTGGCATGGGCATGGCCCTGGGAGCCGTAGCCGATAATGGCCACCTTGCGGCCCTGAATCAGCGAAGGGTCGGCGTCTTTGTCGTAGTAGACGTTGATGGGCATGGTGGGTCCTTGGTTGTAGAAGAAAATCTTGGAGATGCGCAGGGCGATGTGTTGCTGAGTAACGAGGCTTGAGGAAGACGCAGGCGCGCCCGAGATGCGGCGCCTCGGTCCTGATTACTCGTCACTCGCTACTCACAGCGTCAACCCTTTCTCGCCGCGAGAAATGCCGGTAGGCCCGGAGCGGACGACCTCGGTGATGAGCCCCTCCGGCACGGCCTCGATGAAGGCGTCGAGCTTCTTCGACGCGCCCGTCAGCTCGACGACATAACTCACGTCGGTCACGTCGATGACCTTGGCGCGAAAGATCTCCGTCAGGCGCTTCAGCTCTTCGCGGTCCGGGCGGGCGGCCTTAAGCTTGATGAGCATCATCTCGCGCTCGATGTGCTCGCCCTCGGACAGATCCTGGAGCTTGACCACGTCGATGAGCTTGTTCAGCTGCTTTTTGATCTGCTCGACGATGTCGTCGTTGCCGCTGGTCACCAGCGTCATGCGCGAGAGCGTCGGCTCATCCGTCGGCGCGACGGTCAGTGACTCGATGTTGTAGCCGCGGGCGGAGAACAGCCCGGCGATGCGCGAGAGCGCGCCGGATTCGTTTTCCACCAGCATGGAGAGGATGTGTCTCATTCGGATTCGCTTCCGGACGGGCAGGAGTTTCTATGTTCGGCAACTGGGCCAGGTACGGTCATACGTGGTGCAGGCAGCAGAGCAGTGCAGACGTGCAGGGGGCCATCCGCGCCGGCTGTGCCCTTCCGCACCCGTGCACGCCTGCACCGGTCTGCGCCCTGTGCTTCTGCGTCATTCAGTCGCCGGCATGGGGCTTGTCTTCGCACCCGCCTCAGGCGAGCTCCCGCTCCGACATCGTCGGCGGCAGCTCCATCTCGTGGTGGCCCTTGCCGGCGGCGATCATGGGATAGACGTTCTCGGCCGGATCGACGATGACGTCCAGGAAGACGAAGCGATCTTTCATCCCGAAGGCCTCGCTCATCGCCGCCTCCAGCTCATCCGGCTTCTCCACCCGCATGCCGACGTGGCCGAAGCTCTCGGCGAGCTTCACGAA
Organism: uncultured Thiohalocapsa sp.; assembly: GCF_913063425.1. Classification (GTDB taxonomy): domain Bacteria; phylum Pseudomonadota; class Gammaproteobacteria; order Chromatiales; family Chromatiaceae; genus Thiohalocapsa. The sequence goes on along the minus strand of NZ_CAJXYK010000048.1, from coordinate 11,553 downwards.
GTCCGGCAGCGCGTCCACATAGGAATGCGCATAGCGGCTCTCGTAGAAGAACTCCTGCCACTGCCGGACCATGCCCATGTAGCCGTTGTTGAGCAGGACCACCTTCACCGGCAGATCGTACTGCTTGCAGGTGGCCATCTCCTGAATGCACATGAGGATGCTCGCCTCGCCGGAGATGCAGGCGACGGGCGCGTCCGGATAAGCGAGCTGCACGCCCATGGCCGCCGGCAGGCCGAAGCCCATGGTGCCGAGGCCGCCCGAGTTGATCCAGCGCCGCGGCTTGTCGAACGGGTAGAACTGGGCCGCGAACATTTGATGCTGGCCCACGTCGGAGGTGAGGAACAGCTCGCCGTTGGTGACCTTGTACAGGGTTTCCACCGCGAACTGCGGCTTGATGACAGGGCTGGTGCGGTCGTAGCGCAGGCAGTCCATGCGCTTCCAATCGTCGATCTGCTGCCACCAGGCGGTGAGCGCATCGCGATCCGGCCGCCCGCCCGTGTCCTTCAGCACCGCCAGCATATCCTTCAGCACCGTCTGCACCGGGCCGACGATGGGCACATGCACTTTGACGGTTTTGGAGATGGAGGACGGGTCCACGTCCACGTGGATGATCTCGGCATGTGGACAGAAGTGCTCGATCTTGCCCGTCACCCGGTCGTCGAAACGGGCGCCGATGGCGATGAGGCAGTCCGTCTCGTGCATGGCCATGTTGGCCTCGTAGGTGCCGTGCATGCCGAGCATGCCGAGGAACTGCTGGTCGGTCATGGGATAGGCGCCAAGGCCCATCAGCGTGCTGGTGATGGGGAAGCCGAGCTCCCGCACCAAGGCCGTCAGCGCCTCCGCGGCATCGCCCAGCACCACGCCGCCGCCGGTGTAGACCACCGGCCGCTTCGCCGCCAGCATCTTCTCCACGGCCTTCTTCATCTGTCCCTGGTGCCCGCGCTGCGCCGGGTTGTAGGAGCGCATGGCGATCTCGGCGGGATACCTGTATGGGATCTTGATGTTCGGATCGGTCACGTCCTTGGGGATGTCCACCACCACCGGGCCGGGCCGGCCCGAGCCGGCGATGAAAAAGGCCTTCTTGATGGTCTCGGCGAGGTCCTCCACCCGCTTCACCAGGAAGTTGTGCTTGACGCAGGGCCGGGTGATGCCGACCGTGTCCACCTCCTGGAAGGCGTCGCTGCCGATGACGGGCGTCGGCACCTGGCCCGTGATGATGACCATGGGGATGGAGTCCATGTGCGCAGTGGCAATGCCGGTGACAGCATTGGTGGCGCCGGGACCGGAGGTGACGAGGCAGACGCCCACTTTGCCGGTGGCACGGGCATAGCCGTCCGCGGCATGGGTGGCGCCCTGCTCGTGGCGCACCAGGATGTGCTTGATCTCGTCGCGCTTGAACAGCGCGTCGTAGATGTGGAGCACCGCACCGCCTGGGTAGCCGAAGACGAATTCAACCCCCTCGTCGATCAGCGCCTGTACCGTGATCTCGGCACCGCTGAGCTCGGTGACCGCGGCGCCCGGGCTGGCACCTGTGCCGCGCGTGCGCTGCTCCGGCTGAAGTTGATCCGGCTTGACTGGATCCATCGGGTTGACCTCTCGGGGGGCTGACCGCTCTCTTGGAGGGACTCACTCTAGGGGGATTCACTCTGGGGGGACTCACTCTGGAGGGCTCACAATGCCTGCAAGCCCGCCAGCAAAGCGACCTCATTGCGAATGTGCTGGTCTCAAGCGGCCCAACGCCGCGCCGGGATACCAACCCACTGCGGGCGTGGTCAGTTCCGACCCGCCCGCGCGGATGCCAAACTCTCACCGCGAGTGGGCGTCGGCTGACCCAGCGACCTCAAGCCGTATCGAGGCTCAAGGGTCGTCGGCAAGCGCGACGATGCGCCTGCGACGCGGGACGGGCATGGCATCCAGCGCCGGCGGCACACACGGCGTGAGGCGCCGGAGAACGCTCGAAAATACGTGATTCATACGATCTTGGTCAAGGCTGCATCGTCTGGGCAGATTGCCGGGCGTCCGGGAAGATTGCCGAGCGTCCGGCCTCCCCGTGTCAGGCTGGTCGTCGCCGCGCCCCTGCTGCGATTGCTGCCCGACTGGGATCGTCGCCCGGTTGCATGCGTCTGCACCGGGAGTCCACGCCGGCTCGTCTGTCTCACGATGTTGACCTTCGGGCGACGGCCTTTCGATACTCAGCACCGATGTCCGGACCATGCCCGGATCAACCCCGGCGCAGCGTCCGCCGCTGCGGAGCGCCCCTCCATGTCCTGCACCCATACCACTGCCCCTACAACCCGGCCTGCCACGGGCGTTCGCGGCGCCGCAGCGCCGGTAAGCTTGCCGACGCACGCGCGGCTCGGCGCAATGCTCGCCTGCTTCACCTTGCTGTGGTCCGTGGCCGCGCTCGGCGAGGTCTACCGCTACGTGGACGAGAATGGTGTCACCGTGTACTCGCAGACCCCACCGCCCAGCGGCGAGGCCGCCAGCATGACACCGGACCCGGGTCCGAGCGCCACGGAGACCGCCGCGGCGCTGGAGCGTCTGCGCCGGCAGCTGGAGACGGATTTCGATCGCCGCTATACCCGCGAGAAACAGGCCGAGCATGCAGCGGAGGAAGCCGCCCGCGCCGAGCAGCGCGCCGCCGCCTGTACCGCCGCGCGCACGAACCTGCGCACGCTCACGAACCTGGGTGCCGCCTATCTGGAGCTGCCGGACGGCACGCTGGTGGGACCTACGCGCGAGCAGCGCCAGCGCCTGATGGAGCAGACCCGCAGCCAGATCCGTGCCCTCTGCGACTGACCTGCCCACAACCCGCCACCAGCCCGCGACGCCCCGCCGCCCGCAACCGACACGAACGGGAGCCCAACCCATGCCGACACTCATCATCAAGACCAACGCCGACCTGCCCCCGTATCCGCGGGACGACCTGCTCAAGGCTGCCTCCGGTGCCGTCGCCCAGCTGCTCGGCAAGCCGGAGGGCTATGTCATGGTGCTGCTGGAGCCCGTCGCGGATATGAGCTTCGGCGCCGACACGGCGCCCTGCGCCTACCTGGAGCTGAAGAGTCTGGGCCTGCCGGAAGCGCGCACGGCAGAGCTGTCCGCGGCACTCTGCGCGCTCGTCGAGGCGCAGCTGGGCGTGCCCAAGGCGCGCGTTTACATCGAATTCGCGTCACCGCCCCGGCACATGTTCGGCTTCGATGGGCGCACCTTCGGCTGACTTGCATGCGGGTTTCCGGCGCGCTGCACCGACGTCAGCCGGTGCAGCGACCAGACATCGGTTGCCTGGCCAACGAGCCGGCCGGCGCACCACCTGGTGGGGCGTGCTTGGCGCCGCGTTTTCGCGCGTGCGTCACGACCTGGGTGCTCGATCCGATTGCGCACTGCGGACTGCGCGCAACAGCCGCGGCATCGCGAGCCCCGTCGCGGCGAGTCCCAGCGCACCACAGGTGAGGTACAGGGCGGGGTCCGCCAGCGCCTCGATGATGCCCCAGTAGCCCAGGATGCCGAGAACCAAGAGGACAGACCCCACCAGGTCGAGCGACAGGGCCGTGATCAGATCGGGGGTGAGACGCATGACAGAGATCCTGCTTTGAGGTGGCTGGCCAGCGCGTGCCTCTGGGCTTGACCCATGTCTCCGGGGGGCCTGAGCCACGCTGATGAGATCCACGTCGCTCAGCCGATCGGCACGCCGCGGCTCCGCGACGTCCGGAGTCCACGCGTAACAGTCGCTCGTGAGCTTGAGTTATCGGTCCTGCGGTAAGCCCTCGATCCGGCGCGCTCAGGGGTTCAGGAACTTGATCAAGGTAACCACCAGTCCGCCAACACCGAGCGTGGTGCCAAACGACCAGACCATGAATCGGTCCATGCGGCGCTGCAGCTCGCGAATGTCCTGCTGCACGCTTTCGAAACGTTGGTCCACTTGCTCGAAGCGCTTGTCGACCTGCTCGAAGCGCTTGTCGACCTGCTCGAAGCGCTTGTCGACCTGCTCTAAGCGCTTGTCGACCTGCTCTAAGCGCTTGTCGACCTGCTCGAAGCGCTTATCGACCTGCTCTAAGCGCTTGTCGACCTGCTCTAAGCGCTTGTCGACCTGCTCGAAGCGCTTGTCAATCTGTTCGAAGCGCTTGTCAATCTGCTCGAAGCGTTTCTCGACCTGCTCGAAGCGCTTGTCAACCTGCTCGAAGCGCTTGTCGACCTGCTCAAAGCGCGCCGCCATGTCCTGGCGCAGCTCCCGGTGTCGCTGGTCCATTTGCGCGAAACCCTCGCGCATCAGCTCGCGCTGGTGCTTCAGCTCTTCCTCGACGCGCACCATCCGCTCGCGCAGCTCGATCTCATAGACGGCGGGCGGCTTGCCGAGGGACTGCTCCGCCAGCCACTCGCCGAGGTGGTCTTTGATGAACTGGATGTCTTCCTGCGCCAACGCCATGACTGCTCTCGGGAACCTCCCACACACGGTCTATGATGACAGCAACGCGCGGTCGGCGTCAGGTCGCGCTGGGAGCGCGGACAGGCCCCAACAGATCCGGCTCCCGGACGACGGTCGTCCGCGCGCAGCGCACAGAGCCCGCATTGCCTCAAGACTGCGCCCTGCATCGCCTTGCCCCGCCTAGCGCGCACGGCTAGACTCAGCGGCTTTGTGCCAGTCTGCCGTCACCGCTCATGCGCGCCTCCCGGTTTCCGCTCCAAACCGTCAAAGAGACACCGGCCGACGCGGAGATCGCAAGCCACCGCCTGATGTTGCGCGCGGGCATGATCCGCAGGCTCGCCGCCGGGCTCTACACCTGGCTGCCGCTGGGGCTCAAGGTGCTGCGCAAGGTGGAGCGCATCGTCCGCGAGGAGATGGACCGCGCCGGGGCGCTCGAGGTCTCCATGCCCGCCGTGCAGCCGGCGGAGCTGTGGCAGGAGTCCGGGCGCTGGGACCAGTACGGCCCCGAGCTGCTGCGCATCAAGGACCGCCACCAGCGGGATTTCTGCTTCGGCCCCACGCACGAGGAGATCATCACCGACCTCGCCCGCGGTGAGCTCAAGAGCTACAAGCAGCTGCCCGTCAACTACTACCAGATCCAGACCAAGTTTCGCGACGAAGTGCGCCCGCGCTTCGGCGTCATGCGGGCGCGCGAGTTCCTGATGAAGGACGCCTACTCCTTCCATGTGGATCAGACCTCGCTGGCGGAGACCTACAACCTGATGTACGACACCTACAGCCGCATCTTTCGCCGCTGTGGGCTCGACTTCCGCGCCGTGCAGGCGGACACCGGCAGCATCGGCGGCAACGCCTCCCACGAGTTCCACGTGCTGGCCGCCTCCGGCGAGGACGCCATCGCCTTCTCCACAGACAGCGACTACGCCGCCAACGTGGAGCTCGCGGAGGCGCTCGCCCCGGCGGACGGGCCGGCCGCACCTGCCGAGGAAGCGCGCATCGTGGACACCCCGGACGCCAAGACCATCGCCGACCTGGTGGCGGGCTTCGGCCAGCCCATCGAGCGCACCGTCAAGACCCTGGTGGTCGCCTCTGCCGACCCGGACACCGGCGAAGAGAACGGCCTCGTCGCGCTGCTGGTGCGCGGCGACCACGAGCTGAATGCCGTCAAGGCAGAGAAGCTCCCGCGCGTGGCGAGCCCGCTGCGAATGGCCACAGAAGACGAGATCCGCACCGCCGTCGGCGCCGGCCCCGGCTCGCTGGGGCCGAAAGATCTGCCCATCCCCTGCATCGCCGACCGCACGGCGGCCGTCGCCGCGGACTTCAGCGCCGGCGCCAACACCGACGGCAAGCACTGGTTCGGGCTCAACTGGGGCCGGGACCTGCCGCTGCCTGAGGTGGCCGACCTGCGCAACGTGGTGGAGGGCGACCCAAGCCCGGACGGCGCCGGTAACCTCACCATCGCCCGCGGCATCGAGGTGGGCCACATCTTCCAGCTCGGCACCAAGTATTCCGAGGCCATGAAGGCGACGGTGCTGGACGAGGCGGGCAAGGCCGTCACCATGACCATGGGCTGTTACGGCATCGGCGTGTCGCGCGTCGTCGCCGCGGCCATCGAGCAGCACCACGACGACCGCGGCATCCTCTGGCCCGCCGCCATCGCCCCCTTCGAGGTGGCACTCCTCCCGATGAAATATGCCAAGTCGTTCCGCGTGCGAGCGGCCGTGGACGACCTCTACGAGCGGCTGCGGGCGGTGGGCATCGAAGTGCTGCTGGACGACCGCGACGTGCGCCCGGGGTTCATGTTCGCGGACATGGAGCTCATCGGCATCCCGCACCGGGTGGTGGTGGGCGACAAGCACCTGGACAACGGCCAGGTGGAGTACAAGGGCCGCAGCGATGCCGAGATGCAGCTCATCGGCCTCGACGACATCGTCCCCTTCCTGGAGCGCAAGCTCGCCGGCTGAGCGCCCCCCCCGCCCGGGCCGGCGCCTGCCCAGGCAGCCGACGCGGGCCACGCAAGCCAACGCATAGGACCTCCCTCCGCGCATGAGCAGAACCGAATCCTTCGACCGCGAGCAGCTCCTCGCCTGCGGCCACGGTGACATGTTCGGTCCCGGCAACGCCCAGCTGCCGGTGCCCAATATGCTGATGATGGACCGCATCACCCGCATCGCAGACCACGGCGGTGAGTACGGCAAGGGCGAGATCATCGCCGAGCTGGACATCAGGCCGGAGCTCTGGTTCTTCGGCTGCCATTTCCCGGGCGACCCGGTGATGCCAGGCTGTCTGGGTCTGGATGCCATGTGGCAGATCGTCGGCTTCTACCTGGCCTGGATCGGCAACCCGGGGCACGGCCGCGCGCTCGGCGTCGGCGAGGTCAAGTTCACCGGGCAGGTGCTGCCCACGGCCGTGAAGGTGACCTACCACGTGCACATGAAGCGGGTCATCTCGCGCAAGCTGGTGCTCGGCATCGGCGACGGCGTGATGGACGTGGACGGCCGCGAGATCTACACCGCGAAGGACCTGCGGGTGGGCCTGTTCACGTCCACCGAGGGCTTCTGAGCGGGCGCTCGCCCTGTGCTGCAGCGTGTAACGCAACGGCTCGCCCCGCAGGCGGCCCGCTGGCATGTGGTCCATCGTGCGGCCGCCATGCTGGGCGGTCTGCTGATGCTGATCGGGCTCGCCGGCCTCTTCGGCAGCTATGTCGGGCTTGAGATCGAGCGCACCCGGGTCGGCAGCACGCCGGTGGGCCTGTTCCAACCCAAGGCCGCACCACCCGGACCCGTGGTCGTCGTCGCCCACGGCTTTGCCGGCTCGCGACAGCTGATGCACCCCTTCGCCGTCACCCTGGCGCGCAACGGCTACCGGGCGCTTGTTTTCGACTTCCCCGGCCATGGCCGCAACACCCAGCCGCTCGCGGGCGAGATCGGCGACGACGCCCGCGCCGCGGCGCTGCTGGGCGCGCTGGCCGACGTTGTGGACTATGCCCGGGACCTGCCCGACAGCGACGGCCCGCTGGCGCTGCTCGGCCACTCCATGGCCGGCGACATCGCCACGCGCTATGCCAGTGCGCACGAAGACGTACGGGCACTGGTGGCCGTCTCCCCTTACCTGTCGCTGCCGGTGGATGAGCTGCCGGCGGTGAATCTGCTCTTCATCTATGGTGCATGGGAGCCGCAGGTCATCCAGCAACAGGGGCGCGCCGCGGTGGCGGCGGTGGCGGGGCCTGATGCGGCGGCGGTGGAGCCGGGCACCACCTACGGCAACTTCGACGACGGCACCGCCCGCCGGCTCGTCATCGCCGACGGCGTGGAGCACATCGGCGTGCTCTACAGCGCGACGGCGCTGCAAGCGGCGCTGGACTGGCTGAACGCCGCCTTCGAACGGGCCGAAACCGAGTCGGTCACCGCCGGCGGCGTCGACCGCCGCGGCCCCTGGCTCGGGCTCTACTATCTCGGCGTCCTGCTGCTGGCCTGGCCGCTGGCGCTGCGCTTGCCGCAGGTCGCCGCCGAGCGCCTGGGCGCAGGCTCCACCGCCGGCTGGGGCTGGCGACGCTTCTGGCCCATCGCCGTGCTGCCCGCGCTGCTGACACCGGTGCTGCTGTGGCCGGTGCCGACGGACTTCCTGGCCATCGCCATCGGCGACTACATCGCGCTCCACTTCGGGCTCTACGGGCTGCTGACGCTCATCGGCCTGTGGCGGGCCGGCGCGCTGCCCCGCCTCGGCGGTGCCTCCGTCAGCGCCCTGGTGGCCGCCATCGCCATGGTGGCCGTATTCGAGACCCTCGCCCTGGCGCTGCCGACGGACCTGTTCGTCGCAAGCTACCTGCCGGCGCCACACCGCCTGGCGACGGTGGCCGCCCTCTTCGCCGGCACCCTGCTCTGGTTCGTCGCCGATGAATGGCTCACCCGCGGCCCGGGCGCTCCGCGGGCCGCTTACGCCGTCACCAAGGCGCTGTTCCTGGTCTCGCTGATGCTCGCGGTGGCGCTCAACCTGAACGAGCTGTTCTTCCTGGTCATCATCATCCCGGCCATCCTCGTACTCTTTCTGGTCTACGGCCTCTTCAGCGGCTGGATCTACCGCCGCACCGGCCAGCCCCTGGTGGCGGCGGTCACCAACGCCTTCGCCTTCGCCAGCGCCATCGCCGTGAGCTTTCCGCTGCTCGGGTAGATCCGGCATGGCATGGCCGGAACGCAAAGCCTGAAATCGTGCCCCGGTCGGGTCGAGCCGCAGCGCATCCGCGAGCCCGGCGCAGGCGGCGGACAGGTCGCCGGCGGCGGCCTCGAGCTCGACGATCAGCGCCGGGATGCGCCTGTCCGCCGTCGCGCGCCCGCGCGCCTCGCGAGCAGATCCGGCGCCTCCTCGCCGCGCAGCGCCGCGGCCTGGGCCAGGACCAGCAGCGCCTCGACGTCCCCGGGGTCCTGCGCGAGGCGTGCCCGCGCGTCCGCCTCGGCCGCATCCTGATCGCCTGCGACGAAGCGCAGCCGGGTCTCGGCGGCGCGCAGCCGCGCGTCCTCCGGGTGTGCGGCCAGGCTGCGCTGCACCAACGCCAGCGCATCGGCGGCTCGGCCCTGGCGCACCAACGCGTCCTGGGCCAGCAGCAGGAGCTCCACCGGCGGCTGCTCCGCGGCGACCGCGGCGTTGAGCAGCTGCCCGGCACCGACAGCATCGCCCGCGGCCGGCAGCGTCCTGGCCTTCAGCCACAGCAGCCGGGTACTGGCGCCCTCGGCTGCCTCCATCCGGCTCAGATACTCGAGTGCCTGCTTGCGGTTGCCGAGCTGGTTGGCGGCGAAGGCGGCGTAGAACAGGGCGTCGGCGTCACCGGGGATGGCGCCGAGACAGCGCTCGAAGGCGGCCGCGGCCTCGGTGGGGCGCTCACGCAGCAGGTGCACGCGGGCGTTGGCGTAGAGCAGACCGACGAACGCCGGGAACTGCGCCTCGGCCAGCGCGATGTCGGCCTCGGCGCCATCCACGTTGCCCTGGTCCAGGCGCGTGATGGCGCGCCAGTACGCGGCCATCCAGTGGTTCGGCGACCGGTCGAAGTCACCCTCATCGCTGCTCGGCGCCGACACGACGCCCCCCGGTGAGTGCCTGCCGAGCCAAGTCGGAGAGCACCGCACCGGCGGAGCGGCGTTCCCGGCGTGCGCGGGCCTTGATGGCCGAAGCGGACGTCCGGGTCGATATCGAGCGTCGTGCGCATGGGTTGGAATGGAAGACGTTTGGAAAGAACCGTCGGGCAGATGCCCGCGCGGATGATCAGCGGTTCGACGCACTCCGAAGACGGCGGAACCGCGAGCGGGTTCCGCCCTTTGGCGCCTGGCGCATCGTGCTACACCTTGACAACATCCTGTCCAGGTCTGGCTCCATGAAAGTCGTCACCTATTCACACGCCCGCAACACGCTGAAGTCCGTTCTCGACTCCGTCGTCCGCGACTCGGACGTGACCATCATCAGCCGCCGGGACGCGGAGGGCGACGCGGTTGTGATGTCGCACACCGAGTTGGTCATCAGCGCTTGTCGCTTCCATTACGACGGCTGACTTCCTGGTTTCCACGCCGCAGCGCGGCAACCCGGACTCGGCCGCGCGAGCGGTCCGACCCCTCGGGACGCTGGAGCGTCCGCACCAGCTGGCACGCCGGGGCGTGGAAGCCAGAGAAGGCGAAACCCATCCTGCTGCCAGCCCTGCGAGCATCCACCACATCGACCGATCCCCGTGCCATGTCGGATTGAAGTCCGCCAGTCCTGGGATGCCGACTGCAGCGGGCATATCCGGGAGCGGCCGCGCCAACCCCGCCGCGGTGCACTGGCCGTCGGTCGGGCGCCGAGGCGCGCGCGGCCCCCGACGTGGCCGGCTCGGCTTCAGACTCCGGTGTCCGCGGCGGCGCGTCGGGGATGCAAGCGGGGGACGGACGAATGACTGAATGCGGAGGCTACCAGCACGGCGGGACGGTGCGCGCCCTGTCCGGGCAAAAGTTCGGCAGACTGAAGTATCTGTTCTGCCAACCAAACTTCTGGCGGGTTGACAGAGGTCGTGACAGGTGGTGTCGGACCGGGCGCCGGGTCTACCGGACATCCCGCTCCAGGCTCATGGCGCGTAGGATGCGGGAGGGACGCGAGACCCATGCGTCCGCTGGAACCCCATCGAGCCCCGAGCGAGGTCTCTGCCATGCGCTTCTTCAATACAGAAGGCCCGGTGCGGCCCGACATGCACTACTGCCTGCCGCCGCTGTACCGCTGGGACCTCGGGGAGGTGCTGCAGCTGATCGAGCAGCAGAAATACTTCCTGCTCCACGCCCCGCGCCAGACCGGCAAGACCTCCTGCCTGCTGGCGCTGATGGCGCACTTGAACGGTGAGGGGCGGTATCGGGCGGTCTATGCCAACCTCGAAATCGCCCAGACGGCGCGTGAGGATGTGCCCCGCGGCATGCGCGCCGTCTGTGGGGCCATCGCCTCCGCGGCCGATCTCTACCTGAGCGAGGAACGCCTGTTCGACTGGACGGATGCGCTCTGGCCGGGATACGGCGCAGACGGGGTGCTGAACGGCCTGTTGAAGCGCTGGAGCCGCGAGAGCCCGCAACCCCTGGTGCTGCTCTTGGACGAGGTGGACGCCCTGGTGGGCGACACCCTGATCTCACTCCTGCGCCAGTTGCGTGCCGGCTATACCCAGCGGCCGGAGGCCTTTCCATCCACGGTGGTGCTGTGCGGGGTACGGGATCTGCGCGACTACCGCATCCATGCCAGCTCCGAGGCATCGCCCATCACCGGCGGCAGCGCCTTCAACATCAAGGCCAAGTCCCTGCGCTTGGGCGATTTCGATGCCGCCGAGGTGGCGACGCTCTTGGGGCAGCACACGGCCGAGACCGGGCAGGCCTTCGCGCCCGAGGCCCTCGCGCGGGTCTGGGAGCTGACCCGGGGCCAGCCCTGGCTGGTCAACGCCCTGGCCTATGAGGCCTGCTTCGAGATCCGCGAGGGGCGCGAGCGCACCCGCCCCATCGACGTGGGGCTGATCGATCGGGCCAAGTTTAGTGGACCCCATGTCCAGGACAGAATGTCCTCGAGTTTAAGCTGCGCTGGTTAAGTCAGTAGCAGCGCCTTGGCGCTGCCCCGGCTCGGCGGCGGGTCCGTCCGCGGCG
>NZ_CAJXYK010000047.1 GCF_913063425.1 uncultured Thiohalocapsa sp. | reverse complement strand
CGGATCTATCCCCAGCTGGACGAGCGGTATCCGGATGCGAAATTCATCCTCACGCTGCGGGATGAGGACGCTTGGCTGGCTTCCTTCGCGGATCAGTTCGCGACCGGCGGCCTCGACCCCTTCTCAGTGCAGCTCCACCGAGATCTCTACGGCACCGACCGCTTTGATGCCAACCTCTGTCGGCAATCGTTTCGGGAGCATGCTGCCCGTGCGAAAGCTCATTTTGCGGAGCAGGAACGCTTCGTCCAGCTCGACATTGAGGGCGGCGCAGGCTGGAAGCCGTTGTGCGATTTTCTGGGACTACCTACACCGGACCTATCTTTCCCGCACCGTTTCAGGCGATCTGAACGGCGTCGCGAGTTGCGCCGCATGATGGTTCAGCGCTTGCTCGGGGGTTGATCGGGCCACTGATGCCTGCGGCTGCGTTACCCGGATAACGACGACGCTTCGGCGCGAGCTTTGCCCCGAGTCATAGTAGCCTGTCGGGTCTCTCGACTTCGGGGTGCGGTGTTGATCGCTGCGGAGTCTAGGCTGCCTGCCCGTTCACTAGACAGCGCCGGAAGCGGTCGTCTGGCCCGCCAGCGCTTGTCGCAACTGCGCGAGGAAGCTGTGCATGTTTTGAACAGCAATGTCCCGATTGACAACGAAGCAGTCTGCGACGCGAGCGGCGAGTATCCGGCGGACAAAACCGGTGCGTGATTTGGTTCCTGTCTGAGGCTAGCAACCCGTCAGTTGCCCGTGATCGGTGGGCATCGAGGGCTTGCAGCCGCGTTCCGCCCTGCCCCAGTTGGACCGCAGCCCAAAAATCGGATTCCGGGGACGTTGTTGGAGTACCCTGCGGTAAGCGATGCAGCCTAACAACGCTCTTCTGCGCCTGAAGACTTTGATGGGTCAAACTTTACACTATGGGAGGCTGGCTTAGACTGTGAGCGCCCAACCGGCTTCCTGTGGCCTGGGTAAAGTCTTGATATTTTTCAGTGCGTTACGACTAAGCAACGCCGTTAGGGCGCCGATGCCAGAGGAACGGGTGTCCAAATTCTTTACAATTGCAGGCCATAGTCTGGAGTGGGCCGGGATGAGATGGCGGACAAAAATATGTTTTGCAATAGGTTATGAGTTCTGGTGCACCGTTTGCAGGCATCGGACGAGCATCGGAGCGTCCCTGAAACGCCAGGAGTGACTGCCCGGCGACGGATGGAGGGGGCGCCCCGGCGGTGGGCGTCGAAACCGCAGAGCCGCCTTTCGGCGTTCACCATCGCGAGCAGCGATTCGGCCGGGCCCGCCTCCCCGTGGGGAGCGCGGCAATGCCGAGTCATTGCCAACAGAAATCCGACGTCAGCAATTCAAACAACACATAGGGTAGAAAATGCAGAAACGGCTTAGATCGCAAGTCCGACAGTATCTCTTGGCGTCATTCTGCCTTATCGCCCCGATGTCCGCGGACGTCGGCGCAGTGCTTACGGTCACCAATTGCATAACCAACCCGGGTGCATGCTCTTCCGATGTTCCTGCGGTCCAGGACGGCGTGAACATGTTGAACAACGGCGGCTCCTTCCTCCAGTACCCAGACGCCGTCGCCATCGGCGGCGCAACAATGTCGGGGGTTTTCGCCCCCGACCAGTCGACAACCTTAAGCGGCGTAACGAGCTACGAGGGATTTGTGCCCGCGCCGCCGACCCCTGCGGCACCCCTGCGGTTGGTCGGCCAAGGCGCAGATCGGAATCTGCTGATCGCAGACGGCAGTCTGCTTAGCTCAGCGCTGATCGGCAAGAATGTGGTTGGTGGCCTACTCGCCGGGACGTCGACACCCGGCGCCTTTTCAATCCTGTACGACTTGGACCAAGAGATTATCGGTCTTGACGTCATCGGCGTCGAGTCTGCAACGAGCTTCGTGGAGTTGTATGCCTATGGGCGTGATGGCGCGTTTATAGGTTCGTCAATCTTTCCCGATCTTGCCACGGGTGGGGCTTTGCTGCAGCCGTTCATCATATCGGCGAATCAACCGATAGCGGGGATATCTATCATCAGTGACGACCCATCCGGCGTCGCGGTAGCTAATCTGCGGTATACGCCAGTGCCACCGACTGCGGCCATGTTTGTTGTTGGTCTGGCCATACTGGCTTTCCGGGCGTTGCCGGCGAGAACGTCCGGCCGAGAGCGCTGTGCAGGGGTTTGACGCTGGGCGAGATCGCGCTGTCGCCGGGAGTTCTGGTCAGGTCGGCGCGCCATCGTGACCCCCGGTTACGGTCCTGGCGGCATGCACGCCGTGGGGCTTGGTCCGGCCTCTTCTTTGGGCGGAAAAATGGCGCGCGTGATCGGCGTGACTGCTGATGGGGGAGAAGCCTCCCCCAATCCGCGCGGTCTGAACTACGATCCGTTGACGAACGGGTTGTCGCCGCCCTGAATGTTGCCTCCGCCCTTAGTCAGTACGGACATGATGTCGAGAGTTTGCAGTCGTGGAGGGGCATATTCTTTGCGAACTCTACGGTTAGCGGACACGTCTTCTCGCGGCTTGGTGTGCGGTTCGGCTTCTTTCGCCATGTCGTCATACTCCGAGGTGACTAGTTACATCTTTGCTGAACCCAACTGACGAGTGTCAAAGCGTACAGCGCCGGCAGCGTATAGGGGAAATCTTGTGGAACTTGTCGGGGAAAGTCAAGTGCTGCATTCAGCTGTCTCCCCATCCTGGAGCTGCCATCCAGGTTTGCAGTAAGTGCTGCCGCTGCCGCTTTACCGGCATCCCACGCGTCCAGCTGTGGGCGCATTAGGTTGAATTTTCTGGCGTCACAGACGCTTTTGGGAAGCAGCCCGCGCATGGCTTGGCGTGGGAGGAGTTTCCTGCGTCCAAGGCGGCCCCACAACTCCGGCGGTGTGCTCAGTTGAAACGACGCAATTCGTAGGTCAAAGAACGGGTGCTGCGCCGTGATGCCGTATCTACCCGCGTTCAGCCGGTACGCGTCGCATGCGTTGAGCGACGCGCTGGTCCGCAACCGCAACAAAAATTCGTGCTCGAATGTATTTAGTCCCCTGGTAGGAATAGCTTCCCGAAGCAGCGCCTCCGCGTCAGCGATATGCGCTTGCCTTAGGCGTGGTGAAATGCCGCCGAGGGTCTTGGTAGTTGGCAGCAGACGCCGGGTCATACGGCGCGCCGTAATGGAAGCCGAGGGTCCTATCGCGTGTTTGAGTAGAGGCACCGCCCCGGCTTGAGTGATCGCGGCCGCAAGTCCGACCACTCCATGGCCTCGGTCTCGCCAAGCGCCGCGTATCAGTGACCAATCTCCTTGTAAGAGGAGGTTAAGGCTGTCCGCGCCTGGGCGACCCTTGGTCATTTCATCTCCACCGGTTCCGCATAGAATGACGTCGGCGCCGATTGCATCTGCTTCACGTGCGCCATGGATTTGGAATGGATGGTTGAGCGCCATGGGCGATTCGGGGCGCGGGGCTGCCTTCAGAGGCAGGTATTCGTGCGTCAGCGCAGTGCCATCCAGGGTCAGTACTCGCACGCCGAAGTGCTGCCAAAGCGAGCGCATGACCTGCATCTCTTCGTTACAATCCGGGTCGTCGTAGACGTGCGAGATACATACGATTTCCAAGCTCTGCTCATGTGCTAGCCTCAGGGCCAGTGCAGCGATGGAACTCGAGTCCAGGCCGCCGCTCAACTCGACCAGAAGCGTTCCGGATCGGGTTCGCATCCGATCGTTAACGCAGGCTTGAAGTAGTTCTCGATAGTGCTCACCGTATTCCCTTGCGTCCGCGTAGCGAATTCGTTTTTGGATGTGCTCCGGCGACCACCATGAAGTCACGCGGCGCTCACCCTGGTGATCGATCAGGCTGCTGCCGGGCGGGATGATGCCGATTCCCTCGAATAGACTGCGCGTCCGCAAGGGAAGTCCGGAGAGCGATAGGAGTAAGTCAGGCATGGAGAACCCGAGCGCTATACCTGGGGCGGCAAGAGCGCAGCTAAGTTCCGAGGTCAGTAGCAAGGCTCCGGACGCGAGATGTACGGTAAATATGCGGTAGCAAGCGAGCGCATCCCCGGCAGCGAAGAGTCGCTGCCGTGTCAAATCGTAGAGGGCAAATGCGTAGTCGCCGTCGAAATGTCGACAGCAATCGTCACCCCACCGTAGGAACGCGGCTAATACGAGGTCCTGATCGCTACAGTCTGCCGGAGGCACACCGCATTCAAGACGCAGCTGCGCGGCAAGCTCAGAGCGACAGTTCAGCCGGATGTCCCCGACAATCAAGTAGCGGCCGCTGCAGTCGAATTTTGGGGCGCCACCGTCATCGGCCAGCTCCTCTGCGGTGTAAGGCATGGTGCCGACTGCAACGCGTCCCTCGGCGTGCAGGTGGTGTTCGCCATCGCCCATGTAGTCAATCGGTTCTAACAATGACTGCACTTCGGTGGGCTTTGCCGTGACGCCGGGTGGATGCAGGATGAGTGCGAAGATTGCCATAGTCAGAGCGGAAACAGACGATGTATCGGTATCGGTTCTTTGATCTTCCCATATTGGTGGACTTTCCGGTTCCCGAACTGCCCTCGATGCTTTCCGAGCAAGAGGCGACGGATCAGATCCGTGTTCGTCTGAAGTCCGGTCTTGAGCGCCCGAAATGCTGGTACGTGGAGTGGCCGGCCGCCGCCCCGGTGCCGGAAGTGCGAGCCGGAAGTATCCAGGGCGGCTACCTGCTGGACTATCCGCGGGTTGCGGCCTATCGAATCGACGACGACGGGTGCAGCATTGATTGTGAACGGTACGCGGGAGCTGCAATGTCTGAAGTGCGGCGGTTGCTGATCGACCAAGCTCTGCCAAGGCTGTTCGCGCATCGGGACAATCTGGTTCTGCATGCGGCCGGTGTCGAGTTGTGGGGCTCTGCAATCTGCCTTATGGGCCCCAGTGGATTCGGCAAGTCGACACTGAGCGCCGCCCTTGTCGGCGTAGGTGGCACCGTTCTTTGTGACGACGCGCTGCGCGTGGACTGCTGCGCAACCGGAGTATCGTGTGTGGGTGCTTATCCCGGAATGCGACTGTGGCCGGATTCCGTTGCGCGCACGCACATTTCCGGATACCGGCAATCCCCGGTATCACCTGTCAGCTCCAAGCTTCGCTGTCTCCCCGAGGTATCAACCGAAGCCGCGCAGCTGGTACCACTGGGGGGCGTCGTCCTACTTGACCAACCTGTCGAAGGAGGCCCAGGGCACATCGAACTGTCGCCCACAACGCGGATGGAGGCGATGGCGTATCTGCTGTCGCAATGTTTTAAGCTGGATACGAGCGACAGCGGGCATGTATCCAGAATCTTGGGCAAGATCGGCTGCGTAGTGGAGGCCAAGCCCGTCGTGCGCATCAGCTATCCGAGGCGGTATGAGTTGTTGCCCTCGGTTGTCTCGATGATCGCGTCGGGACTTCTAGGGCGAAGTGCAACAGGTTGAGTTTTTGGGGATTGCTTTCCTGCTGGAGTGAAACACACGCTAGGGTTCGGCTCAAGGCCGACTGCGCTAGTGCCGCCGGTGGCGTTCGGGAGGTCAGGTTTTCAGTGGATACTGTTGCGCATTCGGTGTACTGCCCCTCGATTAAAGCAATGCAACGGAGATCGATTCGGTGCTCGACGCGCTTGGCCGTCACCCGGATCGGACCGTTCACTTTACAGGACGCTATGCATCGACTTGCCCTTCAGAGGGGGCGGGATCTTCGGCATTGGGTTAATTTGACCGACTGCCGCTCAACTTTGTGAAATAATCGCCGATTGTTGGACTATCACCGACGACTTTTCCCTGCGACTCTACCCAGGCGTGCGCCTCAAAGCCCTTTTGGCCGCGTCGCGCGGCGAACTGGATCTCCGCGCTGATGCCGCGACAATGAAGTAAATGAGCGATGAGCAGTGAACGGCGTAAGCAGGTTGCGCGCAAAGCGCCTCGCCTTGATGCTGTGAGTACGGCCCAAGCAACGTCTCGCACCATTTGGGCTTGGGAAGCCGGAAGTGGCCGGACGCTGAGACAACTTTTCAGCAGCAGTTTACGCGCACGGTTGTATCCGGCGACGCGCAGTAGGACGTCAATGGTTGGGAGCAGGAAAAACGATTTAATGAGCAATGAGCGCCGTTGCGAGGACAAGCGGAGAAAGCGGTTGATCGCGAATATCATCTCAGTCAGATCGAACGACTGACGCGAGCCCGCTTTCGATCAGTACGCCCGCAAAGCACAATAGGTCGCTCTCGCACTGGTGTTTGGACACGGCGTAAGAGTGGATGATCCGATCACGGATCGCAGACAGCGACACCTGCTCCTGGATACCTGACCAGATCAGCGCGCCGGTCCCATCGATCACGAAGTACGTCTCGGTACCTAGGTGCAATACGATGACCTCGTCGCCAATGGCTTGCGAAACGACTTGGGGCTCTAAGCGAAGGGTGCACTCGATACTCAGGCTAGGGGTTTCTCCCGTAGACATGATGACACCGTTAAGCCGCGGACAACAGTGAATGCTGATCGCGGGGCGCAGTAGTGGGGAAACGTTTCACGTTCTCTCAGTCGGTCTGGATGCCGCTGTTACGGCCCGGATTGTGCTGATTCCAACAGTGCGTGTACGTGTGTTCCTTTTGGAATACCAGCTGCTGGCTTACGAGCGCCTTTCCGGGGGCTTTGTGCTGGCGGTATCGAGTTGGCGGTCATTGAGTTCAGATGGCCAGCGCAATCGCATGGTGTTGCCCCTGTGCGGCGACGAATCCACAACTGCGGTTGCAAGCGCGCAACACGGACAGGCGACAAAGCACCGAAGTACCTACCGAGGTTCCTTCTCTCTTGCGACCAGCGCATAAGCCGAATGGTTATGGATCGATTCGAAGTTCTCGGCCTCCACCACATAAGCGCTGATGCGCTCGTCATCGTTGAGACGGCTGGCGACGTCGCGGACCGTGTCTTCGACGAACTTGGGGTTATCGTAGGCGCGCTCGGTGACATGCTTCTCGTCCGGGCGCTTCAGCAGGCCGTAGAGCTCGCATGAGGCCTCGGCCTCCACCATCTCGATCAGCTCCTCGATCCACAGAAACCCACGGGTCGCGGCCTGCACGGTGATGTGCGAGCGCTGGTTGTGCGCGCCGTAGTCTGAGATCTCCTTGGAGCAGGGGCAGAGGCTGGTCACCGGCACCACGACCTTGATGGACATCTGCGGCTTGCCGTCGCGGATCTCGCCGATGAGCGTCACGTCGTAGTCCATCAGGCTCGGCACGCCGGTGACCGGGGCCTGCTTCCGGACGAAGAACGGGAAGCGCATTTCGATGTGACCCGCTTCGGACTCCAGCCGCTCGGCCATTTCCGCGAGCATCTGCTTGAAGGTGGCGACGCCGATCTCGTCCTCGTGGCCGTTCAGTATGGCCACGAAGCGGGACATGTGCGTGCCTTTGAAGTTGTGCGGCAGGTACACGAACATGTTGAATGTGGCCACTGTGTGCTGCTCGTGCCCACTACGGTCTTTGATGCGCACAGGGTGGCGGATGTCTTTGATGCCGACCTTGTCGATGGCGATGCGGCGACTGTCGGCGCTCGCCTGCACGTCGGCGATGGTGTGGGTTGTGGCCGTGGAAAGCCTGGAATCCATTGACTGCGTCCTCGAAGGGCAGGGGCCCGCTGATGGGCGCTACCGGCATGTGCCGGCTGTGCTCGGCGGGAAAAGATCTGCGCCCGGCGCGTCGAATCAAACCGGGAATCCGTAGGGATATTGTTCGGCGGGACCGGTACTTGCGTGTCTCCCGATTATCCGGCATCGCATCGGGCAGGGCAAATCATGCCCGCAGGTCCCGGACGGACAGCCTGAGGGCCCCACCTGCGCAGACCGTGGTCACACGGCCGGGTCAGCGATCCCGGCTGATGATGTAGCGGGCAATCCAGCGCAAGGGGTCGGCGCCCGCGTCGAAAGAGGCCAGTGCCTCAAGCGCCCTGTCCACCAGGTCCTGTGCTGCCCGATGGGCTGTCTCCAGCCCGAGCAGCGACGGATAGGTGGCCTTGTGATGCGCCGCGTCGGCGCCGCTCGTCTTACCGATGACGGCCGTATCCCCCTCCACATCCAGCAGGTCGTCCTGAATCTGGAAGGCGAGGCCGATGCAGGCGGCGTAGTGGTCCAGTGCGTCGGCTTGCGCCTGGGGAGCCTGCTCAGATGCGAGGGGCGCCATGCCGACGGCGGCGCGGATGAGTGCGCCTGTCTTGTGACGGTGGATGTTCTTGAGGGCGTCCAGGTCGAGCTGCTGGCCTTCGGAGGCGAGGTCCAATGCCTGGCCCCCCAGCATGCCGGCGGCGCCCGCCGCCTGTGCCAGCAGGGCGACCATGCGGATGCGCGCCTGCGCCGTGTTGTGGCTGTCCTCGGCGAGCACGCCGAAGGCGAGCGTCTGCAGGGCGTCGCCCGCCAACAGCGCCGTGGCTTCTCCGAAGGCCTTGTGGCAGGTGGGCCGACCGCGGCGCAGGTCGTCGTCGTCGAGCGCCGGCAGGTCGTCATGCACGAGGGAGGAGGCGTGGATCAGCTCCAGCGCTGCGGCGGCTGTGTCCACCCGTTGCCGATCCAGGCCCACGGCGTGGGCGGCGGCGTACGCGAGAATCGGCCGCACGCGCTTGCCGCTGCCGAGCACGGCGTAGCGCATGGCCTCGTGCAGGCGTTCGGGTGAGGCATCAGCGGCGGGAAGCACCGTTTCGAGCACGCCCTCGACGCGCTCGCGGCACTGCGCCATCAGAGATGCGAGTGCGTCTTGACTCATGCTGGGCTGCTGCGGTGGGTATCTCTTTGTTGCCTTGGCGCCGGCGGTGTGCGCAGGAGGCGGGCTCAGCCGTCGGCGGCATCGCCGAAGGGCTCCGGGGCGGCGCTGTCCGACGGCTCCGTGAGAATGCGCACGCGCTGCTCGGCGGCATCCAGCGCCTGCTGGCAGGCGCGGGTCAGGCCGATGCCGCGCTCGAACACCGCCAGCGACTCCTCCAGCGTCAGATCCTCGCCCTCCAGCCGGTCCACCAGCTGCTCCAGCTCGTCCATGGCGCGCTCGAACTGCGGCGGCTCCGTGAGGGCGGGCTGCGCGGCGGCAGCCGCGCCGGACGTGGTCGACGCGGTGGTGTCTTGCGGTGTGCTCTGCTTGGGGGTTGGGCGAGTCATGGGGCGTGTCATGGGCGGTCTGTACCATCGGCCGCGGGTAGGGTAGTTTAGCGCGGTTTTGCGGTTGATTTCCGCAGCCCGGACAAACCGGCCGGCGCCGGCGCAGCAGCCGACAGCGCCCCGCCCGAAGGAGCACTGCCCCGTTCATGAAAGGCACCTACGACGCCTCTGCCATCGAGGTCCTGAGCGGCCTCGACCCGGTGCGCAAGCGCCCGGGGATGTACACCGACACCACCCGCCCGAACCACCTGGCGCAGGAGGTCATCGACAACAGCGTCGATGAGGCCCTGGCGGGCCATGCCACGCGCATCGACGTGACTCTGTTCGCCGACGGCTCCTGCGAGGTCGCGGACGACGGCCGCGGCATGCCGGTGGACATCCATCCGCAGCAGGGGCTGCCGGGGGTGGAAGTGATCCTCACCAAGCTGCACGCGGGCGGTAAGTTCAGCGCCGGCAGCTACCGCTTCTCCGGCGGCCTGCACGGCGTCGGCGTGTCCGTGGTGAACGCCTTGTCGCAGCATCTGGAGGTCTGGATCAAGCGCGACGGCCAGGAGTACAACATGACCTTTGCCCACGGCGACAAGGTGTCGAACCTGGAAGCCGTGGGCAACGTCGGCCGCGGCAACACCGGCACCCGGCTGCACTTCTGGCCGGACCCGAAGTACTTCGACAGCCCCAAGTTCTCCGCCCGCCAGCTCATGCACCTGCTCCGCGCCAAGGCGGTGCTCTGCCCGGGTCTCGAGGTGCGCTTCCGTGACGAAGCGAGCGGCGAGGAGCAGACCTGGTGCTACCAGGACGGCCTCAAGGACTATCTGCAACAGGCGCTCGCCGACCTGCCCACGGTGCCGTCACCGCCCTTCGTCGGCACCATGGAGTCCGACAACGAGGCCGCCGCCTGGGCGGTCACCTGGCTGCCGGAGGACGGCGACCCGGTCACCGAGAGCTACGTCAACCTGATCCCGACGGTGCAGGGCGGCACCCATGTCAACGGGATGCGCACCGGGCTCACGGAGGCGGTGCGGGAGTTCTGCGAGTTTCGCAATCTGTTGCCCCGCGGCGTCAAGCTGGCCCCGGAAGACGTCTGGGCGCGGGCGAGCTGGATTCTGTCCGTCAAGCTCGTGGAGCCGCAGTTCTCCGGCCAGACCAAGGAGCGGCTCTCGTCGCGGGAGTGCGCGGCCTTCGTCTCGGGGGTCGTCAAGGACGCCTTCAGCCTCTGGCTCAATGAGCACGTGGCGGATGCCGAGCGCATCGCCGAGCTCGCCATCGCCGGCGCCCAGGCGCGGCTGCGCGCCGGACGCAAGGTCACCCGCAAGAAGGTGACCCAGGGTCCGGCGCTGCCCGGCAAGCTCGCCGACTGCACCAGCACGGACCCGGAGCGCAGCGAGCTGTTCCTGGTGGAGGGCGACTCCGCCGGCGGCTCCGCGAAGCAGGCCCGCGACCGCGAGTTCCAGGCCATCATGCCGCTGCGGGGCAAGATCCTGAACACCTGGGAGGTGGACCCGGCAGAGGTGCTGGGCTCGAAGGAGGTGCACGATATTGCCGTTGCCATCGGCGTGGACCCGGGCTCGGACGATCTGAGCCGGCTCCGATTCGGCAAGATCTGCATCCTGGCGGACGCGGACTCCGACGGGGCGCACATCGCGACCCTGTTGTGTGCGCTCTTCTACCGGCACTTCCCGCGGCTGGTGGCGGAGGGCCATGTGTATGTGGCCATGCCGCCGCTGTATCGCATCGATGTCGGCAAACAGGTGTTCTATGCGCTGGACGACGCCGAGCGGCAGGGCGTGCTGGACCGCATTGCCGCCGAGAAGCTCAAGGGCAAGGTCAGCGTTCAGCGCTTCAAAGGGCTCGGCGAGATGAACCCGTCCCAGCTGCGCGAGACCACCATCCACCCCGACACCCGCCGGCTGGTGCAATTGACGGTTGAACCCGACGACGGCAGCGGCACCTTGATGGACATGCTGCTGGCGAAGAAGCGCGCCGCCGATCGCCGCGCCTGGCTTCAGGAGAAGGGGGATTTGGCGGAGGTTTGATCATGAGTCCGGAGTCCGAAGTCCGGGGTACGTGACGACCCGAACGAGCGCCGCCGTTCCGCCCGACCCGGCGTTACGAAACGCAAGCATCCGGCGGATCATGTTGCAGCGTAGGATCAACGCTCAGGCGCCGCCGTACCTCGCACTCCGTATTCCGTACTTCCTACCGTCAGTACGCGCCCGCCAGCCTTCAGCCACCAAGACCCCAAGGTAGCCCCATGACCTCTTTCCCCTACGCCCACGCCGCCGCGGATGACTGGCGGGATGCCCTCTCGCAGGTGGTGACGGGGCTCGGCTCGCTGCCCACGCCGGGCCCCGGCATGGCGCGGCTCGGCTTCCTGTACGTCACCGACGCCGTCACCCCCTACCTGGAAGAGACCCTGGCGATGCTCCGTGACGCCACCGCCGTGGACCACTGGGTAGGCGCCGTCGGCATCGGCATCTGCGCCACCGGCGTCGAGTACTACGAGCGCCCGGCCATGGCCGCCATGGTCGCGGAATTCCCGCAGGACGCCTTCCGCGTCTTTCCCGCCATCACGGAAGACCTGCGCGCCTATGACGCCATGCAGCAGGACTGGCTCGGCAACGCGGAGCCCTTCCTCGGGCTGGTGCACGGCGACCCATCCAACCCGGCCACCGAGGGCCTCCTCGAGCAGCTCGCCGCCCGCACCGCCACGGGCTTTTTGGTGGGCGGGCTCGCCAGCGCGCACGAGGATACCCGGCTCATTGCCGACGGCGTCACCCAGGGCGGCGTCGCTGGGGTCATGTTCACCGCGGCGGTGGGCGTGCAGACCAACCTGAGCCAGGGCTGCTCGCCCATCGGCCCGCACCGCACCATCACCGAGAGCCAGCGCAACATCCTGGTGACGCTGGACAACCGCCCTGCGCTAGAGGTCTTCAAGGAGGACATCGGGCCTGAGCTGTCCCGGGACATTGCGCGGCTCGGCGGGACGATCTTCGCCGGCCTGCCCATCCCCGGCTCCGACACCGCCGATTACCTGGTGCGCAACCTCATCGGTGTGGACACCACCCAGAACCTGCTTGCCATCGGCGACCTGGTGGAGCAGGGCAGGGAGGTCATGTTCTGCCGCCGCGACGCCGACACCGCCCGCGAGGACCTCGCCCGCATGCTGGCGCACCTCAAATCCCGTCTCGACGGCCCGCCCCGCGGCGGCGTCTACGTCTCCTGCCTCGGCCGCGGCGTCAATCTCTTCGGCGACGACTCCGAAGAGCTGAAGCAGATCCGCGACCAGCTGGGCGACTTCCCGCTGGTGGGCTTCTATGCCAACGGCGAGATCTCCCGCGACCGTCTGTATGGCTACACGGGGGTCCTGACGCTCTTCACCTGAGCCGGTCCGCCGGCCTCACCGGCATCCATGGTCCCGGGGCAGCCGGCTTCCAGGCAGGGCCGGCGCCGACCAGGGCGCAGAACGGCGTGCCGGGCTTACCCGAAAGCGTGGCGCATCACCGAGTCTCCATCCATGCTCGACATCAGTCCGCTGGAGAACGCTGTCCACCGGTTGCGCGAAGGACTCGCACGCTACCGGCAGGACACCACCGATATCCAGATTCGCGATGGGCTCATCCAGCGCTTTGAATTCACCTACGAGCTGAGCCACAAGATGCTCCGGCGCTACCTGAGCGCAACGGCGGCGTCGCCGGATGAGGTCCACGCGCTGAGCTTCCAGGACCTGATTCGCGCCGGCAGCGACCAGGGGCTCCTGCGCGGCGACTGGCCGCAATGGCGTGGCTACCGGGAGATGCGCGCCCGCACCAGCCATACCTACGACGAGGCGACGGCGCTGCAGGTGGTCGCCGGCATCCCGGACTTCCTTGCCGAGGCCGAGCACCTGCGCCAGCAGCTCGCAGGGCGGCTGTCGTGAGCAGCGCGGCGCAAAGCATTCCGCCCATCGACATCAGGCCCGAGCACTGGACCATGGTGCGCGACATCCTCCGGCAGCATGTGCCGGAGTACGCTGTCTGGGCCTTCGGCTCCCGCGCCAGGGGCAGCGCCCGCCGCTGTTCCGACCTCGACCTCGCCGTCATCACCGACGCGCCCATGCCGATCCCGCGCATGGCGGCCCTGAAAGCGGCCTTCTCCGAATCCGACCTGCCCTGGCGCGTCGACATCGTCGACTGGTCGGTGACCAGTGACAGATTTCGCCGCATCATCGAGCGCGAGCGCATTCCGCTGCCGCTCGGCGGTTAACGGCTCAGGTGGCCGCGGCGGCGCTCAGCCGGGCTGATCAGGCCCGCGCAATTCGCTCTGCTGTCGTGCCGGCGTTGTCCGCCCGCCGCCTTGGCGGCAGGGCCCAGGTCACCGGCGGATAGAGGCACAGGCCCCAGCCGACGCCGTAGAGAAACGCCGAGCCGGTGAGCCCACCGAGCCAGAGCACCATGTAGGTCATTGTCGTCTCCCGCTGCTGTGCGCCGTCGCGCGAAGGGACGCTGCGCGAGCGGCATCGGCGACGCAGCGGTGTTCCGGGTCAGAGGGTGGGCCATCGATGCAGCCGGGAATATCACGCCCGCAGGACCGACAGCGCGTCCGCGTCTGACAGCTCGGGAAGGCCGCAGCCGTCGCGTCACTTCCCCTTCACTCTCAAGCTAGGCAGCGGCGCCGGCGCGGGCTGCGACGGGCTGCGCACATCACATCGGGCGTGCCGGCGGGCTCCACATCAACTCGAAACGGTGACACTCGAAACGGTGACGAAACGGTGACGGTATACATAACGCGCCCAGGATTCCGGGTCGTTTCAGCCAGGCGGGGCAGGAGTTGCCGTCTCGGGGACTGTCCCTCATGGCAAGACGAACTGCGCCATGCTCCCGCCACGCGCTGCCGTGACCTCCAGGCGCACGTCGATGCGCTCCTTGAGCTCCGGCACATGGGAGATGACGCCGACGAGGCGGCCACCGCGCTGGAGGTCGATGAGGGTGTCCACGGCGAGCTCCAGGGCCTCGGGGTCGAGGCTGCCGAAGCCCTCGTCGATGAACATGGCGTCCAGGCGCAGGCCGCCGGCGTAGGCCTGGACGGTCTCGGCGAGGCCGAGTGCCAGGCTCAGGGCGGCCTGGAAGCCCTCGCCGCCGGAGAGGGTGGAGACCGGGCGGGTCATGCCGGTGTAGCCGTCCTCGACGATGAGGTCGAGGCCACCCAGGCTGCGGCGGTCGCCGGCCTCGGTGCTGCGCAGCAGGCGGTAGCGGCCGCGGCTCATGGCGAGCAGGCGCTCGCTGGCGGCGCGCAGCACGTCATCCAGCAGGGCGCCGAGGACGAAGCGCTGGAAGGACAGGCGGTACGGGTTGTCGTTGTTGGCGACCTCGGCGATGCGCCCGGCGACGGCGTAGCGCGTGTGATGGTGGTCGAGCTGCCGGGCGACGCCGGTGAGCTGCTCCGCCAGGTCCGACAGTCGCTTGTGCTCCGCGGCCTGGCCGCCGCGGCTGGTCTCGGCCTGCTCGCGGGCGGCGGTGGCCTGCTCGGCGGCGGTGGTGAGCGCCGGCAGGTCCGGCGCGGTGAGCCCCTGCGCCGCCGCCTCGGCATTGATCAGGGTGGTGCGCGCGGCGGCAACGGCGTCCTGATGGGTCTTGATGCGCTGTGCGAGCGCCGCCTGCTGGGCCTGGTCCCGACGGGCGGCGGCGAAGGCGTCGTCGGTCGCGAAGCCGGCGTCGGCGCGGCGCTGTTGCCAGTCGGCGGTCACCTTGGCGAGCCGGGCCTCGGCCTCCGCGAGCTGCTGTGCCGCGGCCTGTTGCCGCGTTTCCGCAGCGGCCTGGGCCTGCGCCGTGCGCTGGGCGGCGGTGCGGGCGTCGGTGAGGGCCTGCTCGGACTGCGTGAGCCGGCGGCGCCGGTCCGTGAGCGCGTCGCGCAGGGCCTCGGGAGCCCGCCATTGCTCGGGGATGTCGGCGCTGCGCTCCTGCAGGCTGCGCTCGGCGGCCGCCAGGGCCTCGCCGGCCTGCCGCTGCGCCTGGCGGGCCTGCTCCAGGGCCTGTTCGTGCTCGCCGATGCGCTGCTCCAGGGCGGCACGCTCCGCGTCCAGGCGGGCGAGGGCTTCCGCCGCGTCCTGGGCGCGGCTCAGCTCCGCGCGGCGTGCATCCAGGGCCTGGTCCATGTCTGCGCTGCCGCGCCCGGCCCAGTCACCCAGGGCGTCGCGCAGGCCCGTCGCCTCGGCGTCGAGCTGTGCAGACTGCCGGCGCAGCTCCGCGAGTCGGCGGCGGGCGGTGTCGAGGGTCGACTCCGCCTTGGCCGCGCCGGACTTGGCGGCGTTCAGGGTCGGCTCGTCCGGGATGTCCGCCGCGCCGACGGCAGGGGCCGGATGCGCCGTGGCGCCGCAGACGGGGCAGGGGACGCCCGCCTCGAGCCCAGCGGCGAGGTGCTGCGCCTGCCCGTCCCGCCAGCGCCGCAGCAGCAGCTCGTGCTGGTCGCGGGCGGCTGCGAGGGCTGCTTCGGCCTGGGATTCGGATGCGGCGGCGGCGCTGACCCGGCTCGCCAGCGCGGCACGGTCCGCGTCCACCCGGTCCAGGCGGCGGTGCCGCTCGGCCTGCTGAGTCAGCTCCGCGAGCCGGTCCGCCAGCAGCTCGCGGCGGGAGGCAGGCTGCGCCAGCTGCTCCCGGCGGGCCTGTGCGTCCCGCAGCGCCTGCCGGGCGGCTTCGGCTGCCTGTTCTGCCTGCCGCAGCCGGGTCGCGGCCTGCTCCGCGTCCCGGCGGCGGGCGGCCGCGGCTGAGCTTGCGTCGGCGAGGGCCGCGACGCCGGCCTGCAGCGCATCCAGCCGATGGATCTCGCTGCGCAGGGCATCGCGCTCCGCCTCCTGATCGGTCTCCCGTTGCAGGGTCGCCGCCGCCTCGCCGGCCGCCGTGCGCGCCTGCCCGGCCTCGGCCGCGGCAGCCTGGCTTGCCTGCGTCAGCCGGCGCTGCTCGTCGCGGCGGCCGGCGAGCTGGGCGTGCAGGTCCCGGAGCTTGTCGGCACGCTCGGCGGCGTCCAGCTCGGCGGCCTCGGCGTCGATACCCGCCTGCTCCGCGAGGAGCTGCTCCAGGGCGGTGCGGGCCTTGGCGACGGCGTCCAGGCGCTCGGCGGCGCTGCGCCCGGCGTCCAGCGCGGCGCGGGCCTGCTGCTCGGCCGCCTTGCGGGTCTGCACCTCGGCGTCCAGGCGCTTGAGCTCGCCGCTGAGGGCGTCGATGCACGCGGCGAGCGCCGCCTCGTCGTCGCAGCGGCTCTGCCCGAGCAGGGTCTCGCGGCGGATGCCGAGTGCGTCGGCGGCCTTGCGGATGGCCTCGGCATGGGCCTTCAGGGCCTGTTGGATGCGGGCGAAGCGCTCGGTGCGGAACAGCGTCTGGAGGATCTGCTCCCGCTCCCGGCCGCCGGCGGTCAGCAGCTCCCGGAAGCGGCCCTGGGGCAGCAGCATCACCTGGCGGAGCTCGTCGCCGCGGAAGCCCACCAGGGCCTCCACCTGCTCGGTGACCTTGGACCAGCTGCTCGCCAGGACGCGCCCCTCGTCGTCCGGGCCGACGGCATCGGTGCGCTCCCAAAGTGTGGCGGCGGCCGGCTCGGTGGTGGTGCCGCTGCCGCGCAGCTTGGCGCGCTCCTGCCGCGGCACCCGGTGGATACGATAGCGCCGGGGGCCGATGGCGAAGTCGAAGTGCACCTCGGTGCGGGTGTGCGGGTCTGCGCGCTGGCTGCGCAGCTGCTCGACGCTGCGCTCATCGCCCGACGAGACGCCGTAGAGGGCGAAGGCGATGGCGTCCAGCAGCGTGGTCTTGCCGGCGCCGGTGGGGCCAGAGATGAGGAACAGGCGCTGCTCGCCGAGGCGACCGAAGTCGAGCGTCTGGCGGGCGACGAAGGGGCCGAAGGCCTGGAGGCTGAGCATCAGCGGGCGCATGGGCTTAAGGCTCGGCAGTGCTCATGCGTCAGTCCCCCGGCGCGCCAGCTGGGGCAGGTGGCGGTGCCCCGGCCTCGCGCTCCTGCCGACGCAGCCCCGCCAGCACCTCTTGCAGCACCGCCTGGTGCTCAGGCGACAGCGCGTCGCCGGTGACCTCGCGAAAGAAGTCCGCGAACAGGGCCTCGTCGCCGCGGGCGAGCTGCTCGCGGCTCGGCCCGCGGCCGTCGCCGCTCTGCTCCAGGCTCGGGCGCTCCAGGTGCAGGGCGTTGGGATAGACCTCCCGCAGGCGGCCCATGGGGTCCAGCAGGGCGCCCGTGTCCGCGAGGCGCACCAGCAGGTAGTCGTCGGCGGACTCGCCGGGCGCCGGGCCGCGCAGCAGGTCGGCGAGCTGTCCTTCGACGATGCGCAGGTCCCGTCGGGGCGTCAGCGGGAGGCGCTCGACCCGCACGCCGTCGTCCGCGAGCTCCACCAGGCTCACCGACTTGGCGTGGCCGGCCTCGGAGAAGCTGTACTTGAGCAGCGACCCCGAGTACGCCACCCGCTCGCCCACCTGCTGCGGGCGGTGCAGATGCCCGAGCGCCGTATAGTCGAAGGGGGCGAAGTGCGCCGCCGCCACCTGCTCGGCGCCGCCGACGCTCAGGGGCCGCTCGGACTCGCTCACCGCGCCGCCGGTGACGAAGCAATGGCCGACGGCGATGTTCGGCACGTCATCGGGCAGGGTGCCGAGGCGGCGCACCAGGGCGCCCAGGGCGGCATCGTGGCTCGGCAGATCGGGCTCGCGCAGGTGCTCGCGTACCTCCGCGGGCTCGGCATAGGGCAGGGGGTGGAAGCGCGCGCTGCCGGTGCGGCCGGCGACCTCGATGGGCGCGAGGCCGGCGCCTAGGGGGCCGCGCACCCAGCAGCGGCCCCGTTCCATGAGCGCGGCGCCGAAGCCGAGCCGCTCGGCGCTGTCATGGTTGCCCGCGATGGCGATGACGGCGAGCTTCAGGTCCAGCGCCAGGCGCGCCAGGGTTTCGTCCAGCAGGCGCACGGCGTCCGCCGGCGGCACGGCGCGGTCGTAGACATCGCCGGCGATCACCAGCGCATCGGCCCGGGTCTCCCGGGCCATGTGCACCAGCTGCTCCAGGGCCTGGGCCTGGTCCTCCAGCAGGGAGACGTTGAAAAAGATGCGGCCCAGGTGCCAGTCGGCGGTGTGGAGGAGGCGGAAGGGCATGCCTTGGCAGGCGGGCGTGACGGCGTGGTTGCGGTTGCTGCTCGGGGCACGGCTCGGCGGCCGGTTCGAGCGATGATGATAGCGCGGCGAGCGTCACGGCGCAGCCGCAGCGTGCACGGGGCGTCCTCGCTGCGACTCGCCGGCCTCTGGCCGGACCGCGGCGCGACAGCTGTGTGGGTCGCGGCGTGACTGCCGCCGCCACGCGCTGGGGGGCGCAGGCGGACTCACTCAGACGGCGTCGTCCGCCACCGCCCGCAGCCGCACCGTCTCCGGCTTGCCGAGGAATTTCGGGTCCCGGCCGATGACGATGTCCAGCACCGCGGCGACGCGGGCCAGCACCTCCCGGGCGCGGACCTTCATCAGGCCC
This sequence comes from uncultured Thiohalocapsa sp., assembly GCF_913063425.1. Classification (GTDB taxonomy): domain Bacteria; phylum Pseudomonadota; class Gammaproteobacteria; order Chromatiales; family Chromatiaceae; genus Thiohalocapsa. Next base: position 29,006 of record NZ_CAJXYK010000047.1, on the reverse strand, counting down.
TGATCCTGCGGGTCCGCGGCGGCGAGGCCGCTGGCGTCGATGCCGAAGTGCCGCGCCAGGAAGATGGCGCGCTCGGCATGGAAGCGCTGGCTCACGATGATGACGTGCTCCTGGCCGAAGACCTCTTTGGCGCGGATCACGGAGTCCAGGGTGCGGAAGCCGGCGTAGTCCAGCGTGATGAACTCCGCCGGCACGCCCGCGGCGATGAGGTCCTTCTGCATGGCGATGGGCTCGTTGTACCAGCGCGTGGCATTGTCGCCGCTCACCAGGATGCCCTGGACCTTGCCGCTGTGGTAGAGCGCCGCCGCCGCCTCGATGCGCGCCTGATAGAACGCATTCGGCCGGCCCGCCATGGTGCGCCGGGCGGTGCCGAGCAGCAGCGCCACGGGCTTGGGCTCCACCTGCTCCACGCCGTCCGCCACCGCGTGCGCCGTGCTGGCGGAGACCATGGCGTCGACGCCGGCGGACACCGCGGCGATGAGCGCGAGCAACGCCGCCGCCGCGGGCAGGGCGAGGCGCAGGCGCCGCGGCCCGCTGCTGCGGGCGCGCTTGGCCGCCGGGCTCTGCGCCGCCGCATCCGGCTGTGCTGTGGCTGTCGCGCTCGGCGGGGACGCGCCGGACTCAGGCGACGTTGGAAGACCGTCAGACACGGTGGATGTCCTTCGATGGCCGACAATCGCCGGCTGAAGCCTGATTGTAGACACAAAATTGCAGGCCGTTGCCACCCCAACCTTGCGCGATGCCCCGAAATTGCGCCCAAATGCTGACCGGTGCCAGGTTTCTGCGGCAGTCACCGGCGTCCAGGGTTCCGTGCGGGCGGGCCGGGCGCATGGCCGGTGCCGGCGGCCCACGCCGCCTCTGGGCCAGGCGACGGGGCAGCGGGTGCTCGCAGTGGGGTCCAGACTAGGCTCGCCGGCCCCATCTGCTGACTTCAGACCCGTCGCCATGGCCCAGCGCGCCGGGCCGCCTGTCCTATTCGCCGAGCCCATCACGTGACTCATGCCTGACACCGCGCCCATCATCTACCGCGTCACCCCGGCCCGACCCGCCGCTCACGTTTTTGCCGTGGAGCTGATCATCGCCGACCCGGGCCCCGAGCCGGTCACCCTGTCCCTGCCGGCCTGGATCCCGGGGAGCTACATGATCCGGGACTTCGCCCGCAACATCGTCAGCATCGCCGCCGAGCGCGCCGGGGCGCCGGTGACCCTGACCAAGCTCGACAAGCAGACCTGGCAGGCGCCCGCGGGCGACGGCGCGCTGGTGGTGCGCTGGGAGGTCTATGCCTGGGAGCTCACGGTCCGCTCGGCGCACCTCGACCGCAGCCACGGCTATTTCAACGGGCCGAGCCTGTTCCTGCGCGTGCACGGCCGTGACCACGAGCCCTGCCGCGTGGAGCTGCTGCCGCCGCCGGACCCCGCGTGCGGCGACTGGAGCCTCGCCACCAGCCTGGCGCGGGACGGCGCCGAGCGCTGGAGCTTCGGCAGCTACCGCGCCGACGACTACGCCGATCTCATCGACCACCCGGTGGAGATGGGTCGCTTCGACGTCATCGCCTACAAGGTGCGCGACGTGCCGCACTGGATGGCCGTGAGCGGGCGCCACCGGGCGGACCTGACGCGCATCGCCGCGGACCTGGCACCCATCTGCGAAGAGCACGCGGCGCTGTTCGGCGAGCTGCCGGCGGACCGCTATCTGTTCCTCACGCAAGTGGTGGGCGACGGCTACGGCGGGCTTGAGCACCGATTCTCGTCCAGCCTGCTCTGCAGCCGCGACGACCTGCCGGCGCAGGCCCTGGACACCACAGCCAAGCCGGAGGATACGCAGGCCCAGGGCGACTACCGCAAGTTCCTGGGCCTCTGCAGCCACGAGTACTTTCATCTCTGGAACGTCAAGCGCATCCGCCCGGCGGCCTTCCTGGACGGCGGCCTGGAGCGGGAAGTGCACACGCGCCTGCTCTGGGCCTTCGAGGGCATCACCTCCTACTACGACGACCTGGCGCTGGTGCGCAGCCGCCGCATCGACGCCAAGGGCTATCTGGAGCTGCTGGCGGAGACCATCACCAAGGTGCTGCGCAATCCGGGCCGGCTGCGCCAGAGCGTGGCCGAGTCGAGCTTCGACGCCTGGACCAAGTTCTACAAGCAGGATGAGAACGCCCCCAACGCCATTGTCAGCTACTACGGCAAGGGGGCGCTGACGGCCCTGGCGCTGGACCTGAGCATCCGCCGCGACACGGACGGGCGCCGCTGCCTGGACGATGTCATGCGCGCCCTCTGGGAGCGTTATGGGGAGCGCCCGGGCCGCGCCGGCGCCGGCGTGCCCGAGCGCGGCATCGAGGCACTGGCGGCGGAGGTCACCGGGCTGGACCTCGGGGACTTCTTCGCGCAGGCCCTGGACGGCACCGACGACCTGGACCTGCCGGGGCTGTTGGCCACCGTCGGTGTGGAAATGCGCCTGCGCCCGGCCACGGGGCCCAAGGACTTCGGCAATGTGGCGGAGACCTTCAAGCCCATCGAGCCGGTGGGCGACGTGGGACTCAGGCTGGCGCCGGGGAGCGAGGCGAAGGTGGCCGTGGTGCTGGACGGCCGCCCGGCGCTGCAGGCCGGGCTCGCCGCCGGCGATGTCATCATCGCCGTGGACGGGCTGCGGGTGGACGGTCAGTCCGCCGGCAAGCGCCTGCGCGGGCTGCCCATCGGGCGGGCGGTGGCGGTGCACGCCTTCCGCCGCGACGAGCTGATGACCTTTCAGCTTACGCCGGCGCCGGCCCCGGCGGATGTCTGCGAGCTGCGGCTTATCGATGACGCGCCGGCGGCGGTGCTGGAGCGGCGCCGGGCCTGGCTCGCGAGCGTCGCCGCGTCCTGAGTAGGGCTGGTCCGGCGCTTGCCATGGTCGCGCAGGTCGAGGCTGTGGGTCGCTCCCGCCGCCGTGCGCTGCTGCAGCTGTTGGCCGACGGTGAGGTGCACTCCGGTGCGGAGCTGGCGGCGCAGCTCGGCATCAGCCGCGCCGCCGTCTGGAAGACCCTGCGCCGGGCCGCCGACGAGCTGGGCCTGGACCTCGAGACCCAGCGCGGCCAGGGCTACCGGCTGCATCGCCCACTGGAGCTGCTGGACGCCGCGCGCATCGAGGTGGCACTGTCGGAGCCTGCGCGCGGGGCGCTCGCGGACATCCAGGTGCTTGAGGCCGTCGACTCCACCAACACCCGGCTCATGCAGGCGGCCACTGCGGGTGCGCCGTCGGGCAGCGTCTGTCTCGCCGAGCGCCAGCTCGCCGGGCGCGGGCGCTCGGGCCGCGGCTGGGTGTCGCCCTTCGGCGCCAACATCTATCTGTCGATCCTCTGGCGCTCGCCGCTGGCGCCGGCGCAGCTGGGCGGTCTGAGCCTTGCCTGCGGGGTGGCCGCGGCGCGCGCCCTGCGGGACAACGGCGTCGTGGACATCGGCCTCAAGTGGCCCAACGACCTGCACTGGCGCCGCCGCAAGCTGGGCGGCCTGCTGCTGGAGGTGGTCGGCGAGTCCCAGGGGCCGAGCCACGTGGTGGTGGGGCTCGGCGTCAACCTGCATCTGAGCCGGGCCCAGGCCGCGGCCATCGATCAGCCCTGGGCGGACCTCGCCACCGTGCTCGGCACCGCCATGCCGGGGCGCAATGCGCTCGCGGGCGCGCTCGTGGATGGCCTGCTGCGGGCGCTGATGGACTTCGCTGCCGCCGGTCTCGACCCCTTCCTGGAGGACTGGCACCGCCTGGATGCCTACCTGGGCGAGCCGGTGACGCTGCACATGGGCGAGCGGCGCATCACGGGCATCTGCGCCGGTGTCGCCGCGGACGGCGGCCTGGTGCTGGAGACCGCCGAGGGGCGGCGCACCTTCCATGCCGGGGAGGTGAGCCTGCGCTCGGCGCCGGTGCGTTGAGCATGGGTGGGGTGTATGCCGAAATGTCTGCTCGGGCCACGGAATGCCGAAACCATGCGAGAGCTCACGCGCAGCCGTCGTGTGGGAGCGGCATCCCTGCCGCGACAAACCTGTGTGTGGGAGCGGCGTCCCTGCCGCGACAAACAGGGCTTGGGCGGGATGCCCCGCGGCCGGACTCAGGACTGGGCAACGCGCTCACGCCCGGCGCGGTCGCGGGCGAACTGATACGCCGTGCGGCCGCTGCGGGAGCCGCGGCGCAGGGCCCATTGCAGCGCGGCGCGCTCCACGTCCGGGCCGTCCACGGCGGCGGCGCCCAAGCGCGTGAGCCAGTGCCGGCAGACGGCCAGGTACTGGCCCTGGGTGAAGGGCTGGAACGACAGCCAGAGCCCGAAGCGGTCGGACAGGGAGATCTTTTCCTCCACGCTCTCGCCGTGGTGGATCTCGCCGTCGATGACGCGCGCCTCGCGGTTCTCGCGCTGGAATTCCGGCAGCAGGTGACGGCGGTTGGACGTGGCGTAGATGAGCACATTGTCCGGCGGCGCACTGATGGAGCCGTCCAGCGCCGCCTTGAGCGCCTTGTAGCTGCCCTCGCCGGCCTCGAAGGAGAGGTCGTCGCAGTACAGGATGAAGCGCTCGTCGCGGCCGTCGATCTGCCCCAGAATCCGCGGCAGGTCCGCGAGCTCGTCCTTGTCCACCTCGATGAGCCGCAGGCCCTGGTGGCGGTAGGTGTTGAACAGCGCCTTCACCAGCGTGGACTTGCCGGTGCCGCGCGCGCCCGAGAGCAGGACGTTGTTGGCGCCGGCGCCGGCGAGGAACTGGCGGGTGTTGCGGTCGATCTCGTCGCGCTGCGCATCCACGCAGCAGAGGTCGCCCAGGGTCAGCGCATGCGGGCGATGTACGGCCTCCAGCCGGCCGGCGGCGCCGAAGGGCCCGCCGCGGCGCCAGCGCCAGGCGTGGACGCTCCAGTCGGTGGCGTGCGGCGCCGGGAAGTGCTGCTCCAGGCGGCCGAGCAGGCCCTCGGCGCGCGCCAGCAGGGCTTGCAGGCGGTCGTCAGCCATGGCTGTTGCTGCCTGTGCTGCCGGTTGCTGCGGGCGGCTCCCGGCCGGCCCCAATGCCTGCCCCGGTGTCGGCGAGCGTCATCGGCCCTGTGTCGCTGTCGTCTGCACCCTGGGCATCCGCCGCCGCGGCGGCGTCGTCGGCGGGCCGGGCGGTGGCCAGCATGTCCGCGGTGAAGTCGGCATCGCAGCCCACCACGGGCAGCGGGGTGCCGATGGCGAAGCCCTGCACGAAGTCCACGTTCAGCGCCCGCAGCTGGTTGATGATGAACTCGTTCTCGGCCCACTCGGCGATGGTCTTCAGACCGAGCACATGGGCCACCTGGTTGATGGAGGCCACCAGGGCGTAGTTCACCGGGTCGTTGTGCATGTCGCGGACAAAGCTGCCGTCGATCTTCAGGTAGCTCACCGGCAGCTCGCGCAGATAGCCGTAGGAAGACAGCCCGCTGCCGAAGTCGTCCAGCGCGAAGCTGCACCCAAGCGCCGCCAGGCTGCCGATGAAGCGCCTTGCCTGCGCCAGATTGCGCATGGCAGCGGTCTCGGTGACCTCGAAGCAGATGGCCGCCGGCGGCACCTCGTGTACCTCGAACTGGCGCCGCAGATAGGGCAGGAAGCCCTCGTCGCTGACAGAGGTGCCGGAGAGGTTCACCGCGAACAGGAACTGCCCCGGGTGCTCGCGATGCCACCGCCGCATGCGCTCGTGCTGGGTGCTGAAGAGCTGGTGGATGATCCAGCGGTCCACGGCGGGCATCAGAATGTAGCGCTCGGCGGCGGGGATGAAGGCGTCCGGCGCCACCAGCTCGCCGTGCTCGTCCAGCATGCGCACCAGGATCTCGTAGTGGGTGCGCCCGCCGCCGGGCTCGGCGCCCGCCAGCGGGATGATGGGCTGGGCGTAGAGACGGAAGCGCCCGGTGCTCAGCGCCTGGGTGATGGCGGAGACCAGATGCATCTCGCCGTGGTGGCGGATCAGGGAGACGTCGCTGTCGCTGTAGACGTGTACGCGGTCGCGGCCCTCGTGCTTGGCCATGTGGCAGGCGACATCCGCCTTGGCGAGCTCGGCCTCGGGGCTTTCGTGCTCCGGCAGGAAGGCCGTGAGCCCGATGCTGACGGCCACGTCGTAGGAATGCTCGCGCCAGGTGAACAGGAAGTTGCGCACCGTCTGCATCAGGTCCTCGCACACGGCCAGTGCCTCCGCCTCGGTGCAGTCGGCGAACAGCGCGCCGAACTCGTCGCCGCCGAGGCGACCCACCAGCACCGCGACACGGAGCTTCACCTCGATGATCTTCGCGAGCTGGCCGATGAGGGCGTCGCCCGCGGCATGGCCGGCGGTGTCGTTGATGACCTTGAATTGATCGATGTCGATGTAGCAGAGGACGTGCGAGGTCTCGCTGCCGGCGGCCTCCGCCAGCAGCCGTGCCATGCGCCGCTCGAACTCGCTGCGGTTCAGCAGCCCCGTGATGACGTCGCGCTGCTCCAGGTAGGCCATCTGCTCGGCCTGGCGCTCCTGCTCGGTGAGATCCTGCACCAGCAGCAGCCGGCGCGGGCCGTCGTCCAGCACCAGGCGCCGCTCGGCGATGCGGGTCGGGAAGCGGTCCACGCCGGCACGCAGGGCCTGGGCGTCGTAGACGGCGGGCAGCGGAGCGTGTGAGTCAAGGCTCGCGGGCATCGGCAGCTCCGGCAGCAGCCCGGTGATCGGGGTGCCCAGCACGTCCGCCTCCAGGCGGCCGAACATGACCTCCGCGGCGGGGTTCAGCAGCTCGATGCGGTGCTGGGCGTCCAGCATGACGATGCCGTCGGTGGTGCTGTCCAGCACGGCCTCCAGCTTGCGCTGGTTGGCGGTGAGGCGGTGCTGTTCGCGCAGCAGGCCCTTCTCCCGTCGCCGGCTCCAGCGCCACAGCCGCAGGCCGCCGGCGGCGGTGAGCCCGACCAGGAGCACGGACGCCACCACGGAGGGCAGCAGCGACGGCAGCGTGGCGAGCCCCCAGGGGCGGTGCACCGCAACCTGCCAGCCGGCGGCGCCGGGGTGTGGGATGGGTGCGCTGGCGGTGACGGCCGGCTCGGGCTGCGCGGCCATTGCCGTGGCGGGGGCGTCCGCGGCGGGCGCCGCCTGCGCAGCCGGCTGGGTCGCCAGGGGCCAGGAGCGCCCGTCCTGCATGAGCCGCACCTGCGCCCAAGCGGGCGCGGTGGCCTGCAGGAGCTCCTCACTCCGGCGATGCATCATCAGCGGTGTGCCTCGCACCTGCACTTGGTGCGCGAGCACCGGCCGGGGTGCCTGCGACGCCGCGTCCATGCTCGCCGCTGCGGGGTGGTGGGCCACCAGCTCCGTCGTCACGCCGGCCGCGGCCGAGCGGGTCTGCGGTGGCGCTGCCTGCGCCGCGCGCAGGGCCAGCAGGTCGGGGAACTGCTCGCGCAGGCGCGCCGCGACGGTCTCGACCTGCGCCTCGGTATCGGTGCCGGCGGACAGGGCTGCGAGCACCGCAAGCTCCGCGTCCAGGAGCTGGTGCACGCGGGACTCCTCGCGGTGCAGGGCGAGGGCGAGCTGCGCCGCGACGGCGTTGGCCGTGCGCTCGGCGGCGAGCGCGTGCTCCAGCTGCGCCAGGCGCACGCCGTGCTCCACATTGAAGACGGCAATGGCGAGCACCAGGGTGCCCGCGATCAGCAGCCAGCCCCGTACCCGCCGACGCTCGACGGCGGCGTCGGTGGCGGAGCCGGCTCGGGAGGTTGACATACGGCGACGGCGCGGTCGGCGGGGGACGGCGGCTCCGGGCGGGGCGGGCGACGCCTCAGGCGTCCAACCGGCGGAATTTGAGCCGGTGCGGTTGGTCGGCCTCGTCACCCAGGCGGCGGTGGCGGTCGGCCTCGTAGTCCGCGTAGTTGCCTTCGAGCCAGGTCACCTGGGAGTCGCCCTCGAAGGCGAGGATGTGCGTGGCGATGCGGTCCAGGAACCAGCGGTCATGGCTGATGACCACCACACAGCCCGGGAAGGCGAGTATAGCCTCCTCCAGTGCCCGCAGCGTCTCCACGTCCAGGTCGTTCGTGGGCTCGTCCAGCAGCAGCAGGTTGCAGCCGCGCTGCAGCAGCTTGGCGAGATGCACCCGGTTGCGCTCGCCGCCGGAGAGATCGCCGATGCGCTTTTGCTGGTCCGACCCCTTGAAGTTGAAGCGGCTCACATAGGCCCGGGACGGCATCTCGAACTTGCCGACGATGATGTTGTCGGCGCCGCCCGAGATCTCCTCCCACACCGTCTTGCTGTCGTCCAGCGCATCCCGGCTCTGGTCCACATAGCCGATGTCCACCGTCTCGCCGATGCGCAGCTCGCCGGCGTCCGGCTGCTCCTGCCCGGTGATGAGGCGAAACAGCGTGGTTTTGCCGGCGCCGTTGGGGCCGATGATGCCGACGATGCCGCCCTTGGGCAGGTTGAAGCTGAGATCGTCGTACAGCAGCCGGTCGCCGTAGGCCTTGCGCAGGCCATTGGCCTCCACCACCAGGTCGCCCAGGCGCTCGCCTGGGGGGATGTAGATCTCGTTGGTCTCGTTGCGCTTCTGGAAGTCCTGCGACTGCAGCTCGTCGAAGCGGGCGAGGCGCGCCTTGCTCTTGGCGTGGCGGCCCTTGGGGTTGGCGCGCACCCATTCCAGCTCGTGCTGCATGGCCTTGATGCGGGCCGCCTCGGCCTTCTCTTCCTGCTCCAGGCGGGTCTCCTTCTGCTCCAGCCAGCTGGAGTAGTTGCCCTGCCAGGGGATGCCGTGACCACGGTCCAGCTCCAGGATCCAGCCGGCGACATTGTCCAAAAAGTAGCGATCATGCGTCACCGCCACCACGGTACCCGAGTAGTCGTGCAGGAAGCGCTCCAGCCAGGCGACGGACTCCGCGTCCAGGTGGTTGGTGGGCTCGTCCAGCAGCAGCATGTCCGGCTTGCTGAGCAGCAGCCGGCACAGGGCGACGCGCCGGCGCTCGCCACCGGAGAGCCTGCTGACATCGGCCTCCCAGGGCGGCAGGCGCAGGGCGTCCGCGGCCACCTCCAGGGTGCGCTCCAGGTTGTGGCCGTCGGTGGCCTCGATGAGGTTTTCCAGCTCCCCCTGCTCCTGGGCCAGGGCGTCGAAGTCCGCATCCGGCTCGGCGTAGGCGGCGTAGACGGCGTCGAGCCGCTCCAGGGCCTGCTTGATGGGGGCGACGGCCTCTTCCACATTGCCGCGCACGTCTTTCTCCGGGTCCAGCTGCGGCTCCTGCGGCAGATAGCCGATGTTGATGCCGGGCTGCGGGCGGGCCTCGCCCTCGATCTCCGTGTCGAGGCCGGCCATGATCCTGAGCAGCGACGACTTGCCGGCGCCGTTCAGGCCGAGCACGCCGATCTTCGCGCCCGGGAAGAAGGAGAGCGAGATGTCCCGCAGGATGACCCGCTTCGGCGGCACGACCTTGCCGACGCGGTTCATGGTGTAGATGTACTGCGCCATGGTGAGTCTTTCGGTACTTGGCGTGATCTGTGGTTGGTGGTGCAATCGCCCGGCAGCCGCTTACCTGGGCCTGCGGCATCCGGCCGGCCGCAGTCGGAGCCAGCGCCGCAGGCCCGAAACCAGCGCCGCAGGCCCGAAACCAGCGCCGCAGGCCCGGAGCCAGCGCCGCAGGCCCGAAACCAGCGCCGCAGGCCCCGGGGTCAGCACCGCAGGTTTGGGATGAGCGCCGCGGGGCGGCGTGCGGCGGTGTCGGCGGGCGCGGCGGGCCTCTGGCGTGCCGGGTCAGCGCCCGTCAGTGGTAAAGGCGAAATTTTGCGCGTTCGGCCGACAAAAGTCCAAGCAGGCGGTTCACAGGCTGTGTCCTTGTGCGGTCGCCGGCCGGGCCGCTGAGCGACGGGAGGCAGATCATGACCAGAGGATTCGTGCCGGTGGTGGGCATCGTCGCCCCCAGCGGCACCGGCAAGACCACGCTGCTGCGCGCGCTGGTGGCGCTGCTGCGCGAGCGGGGGCTGCGCGTGGGCTATGTCAAGCATTCGCATCACCCGCTCAGCATCGACCATGCCGGCAAGGACAGCCATGCGGTGGCCGCCGCCGGCGCCGAGCAGGTGCTGCTGGCGGCGGCCGACGGCTTTGGCTTCATGGACTATGCGCCGCGCCGGGATGCGGACGGCGCGCTGCCGCTCACCGAGCTGCTGGCGCGCTTCGACGCCGCGCGCCTGGATCTGGTGCTGGTGGAGGGCTTCCGCGGCGAGCACCTGCCGAAAATCGAGGTGCAGCGCAGCAGTCTCGCCAGGCCGCCGCTGTATCCGGACGACCCGGACATCATCGCCGTCGTCACGGATGCCGAGCTGCCGGCGGGGGCGGCACCCGAGCGCCTGCCGCTCGATGACGCCGCCGCCGTCGCCGATTTCATCCAGGCGCGGCTCGCGGACGGGCGCTTCAGCGGCGAAGACCCCCGCGAGGAGCTGCTGCGGCGCTGCCGGCAGTGCCGCATCTCACCGGCGGAGCCCCGCGCCGGCTGGCTCTCCGTGCGGGTCGGCGCGCGCTGCTGGCTCGCCCCCATCGCACTGGCAGGGGATGATCCGACCCACGCGGCCATCCGCATTCACACAATCACGGCACCCGACGCAGACGCGGACACCGCCGCCGACGGCGACGCCGAGGCGAGCCCGGACCCGGCCCAGGTGGAAGCGGCCATCCACCGGCGCATCTACAGCGCACAGCCCAAGGCCCTGGCCGTGGTGGGCGCCCGCATGCCCTATGCCGCCGCGGTGGGCTTCCGCGGGCGCTCCTTCGAGCCCGTGGACCCGGACGGCAGCGCCGCCTTCGGCGCCGTCCCCGCACTCGACTTCGACCTGGACGCAAGGGCCGCCGAGGCCCCCGCCGCCATCGCCGAGCAACTCGGCGCGGGCGGCGCCTGCATCGTCGCCGGGCAGGGCGCCTACACCTGGGGCCGGGACCTCACCGAGGCCCTCACCCGCGCCGCCCTGCTGGAGCGCTCCGCGGAGATCTACGCCCTGTGGCGGCAGGCGTCGGTGTGACGCGGCGCCCAGGCACACGGCAAACACCTGGCGATGGATGAGTACGCGGTCCGCGGGCTGCTCAAGCACAGCGAGTCAAGCCGGCCGATGGACCGCCCGGCCCTCTGGGACGACCCGCGCTTCGACAACCCGTCCCAGCCCGTCGTCGGCGTCAACTGGCTAAAGGCGCGCGCCTGCGGGCGCTGGCTCGGCGACTTGCCTGCGCCGCGCTGCCGGTGTCGCCGGGGCAGCCGGGGCAGCCGGGGCGCGGGTGCGGACCTGCTGCAGGGTGCATGCCGCCTATCGACCGAGGCGGAATGGGAGCGGGCGACACGGGCGGGCGCCCGGCGGCGAGGTGATCCCTGGCCGGGCGGGGGCGGGTTCTCCGCGGACCGCGCCAACTGTGTCGAGGGGCAGGTGCTCGCGACGACGCCGGTCGGCTGTTATTCGGCCGGTGCCGGTGCGCTGGGTATCGAGGACCTGGCCGGGAACTGCTGGGAGTGGCGCGCCAGCCGCTATCGCCTTTACCCGCTGCGGCCCGGCGATGGCCGCGATGACCCCGCCGGCACCGACCCCCGTGTGCTGCGCGGGGGCGCGTGATACATCGACTGGCCTCTCGCACGGGCCGCGTCCCGCTACAGCCTCCCTCCCGACATCTTCGGCAACGTCGTCGGCTTCCGGCTGGTGTTGTCCCTGGCGGATGCTGAATTCTGAGCTGCTGGTTTCTGGACGAGCTGTTTCATGGTCGCGTCGTGGGAGGGGGTCCGGGGAACGTGCAGCGCCCCTCTCCCCCGCGTGCGGCGGCGTTCAGGGCTCTGTAGTCCGCACTACGTGGCTCCCACAGGCGCCGTTCGTGGGAGCGGCCTCTGGCCGCGAAGGTGGGGTGCTGGTGCGCGCGGGGCTGTCGCGGCAGGAATGCCGCTCCCACGGGGCTCACTTCTCCGCGCTCAGTCACTTCTCGGCGCTCAGATAGCAGATCCAACCGGCATCGGCGTCGGCACGCTCGGCGGGCTCAAAGATCCCGTCCGGCTCGCCGTCCTCGGTCCAGCCCTGCCAGTAGACGATGACCCGGCGGAAGCCGGCCTCCGCCAGCAGCTCGCGGATCTCCGGCAGGGTCCAGAGCCGCCAGCGGTAGCTGAAGGCGCGCTTGAGCTCCGATCCGTCCGGCATGGCGAAGTCGATGTGGCAGTCCATCAGGCCGCTGATGGGGTCGTAGCTCGCCTGCTCCCAGCGGTAGGTGAAGCTGCCCGCGTCGTCCTCCACGGCGCGCTCCTCGATGATCTCGCGGAAGGCGTCGTAGCCGCCGTAGGCGTCCAGAAAGAAGACGCCGTCCGCGGCGAGCGCAGCATGCACGCTGCGGAAATAGTCCCGCAGTGCGGCGCGCTCCAGAAACAGCCAGTAGCTGAAGTTCATGGCCGCCACCAGGTCCGGCGGCTCGCCGGCGGGCGCCGCGCGCACGTCCGCCTGCACCAGGCTCATGCGCGCCTGCGACTCGGCCGGCAGCGCCCGGCGGTTGTGCCGCTCCGCCCAGGCGAGTACGGCGGGGTCCAGGTCGAGGCCCAGGGCATGGTGCTGCGGGTGGCGCCGCACCCATTCGCAGCAGACGGCGGCGGTGCCGCAGAAGTCCTCGCGCAGCCGGCGGGCGTCGCGCCCGCGCAGCAGCCGGAAGCGTTCCATGAGGAAGTCCACCTCCGCCTCCGGGCACTGCACAGCGCGCTCGTAGAGGCGGTGCGGGTCGGCCTGCCCGGCGTGGGTCGGAGCGGGGTCGGCGGCGCGTCGCGGGCCTGCGGCAGGCTTTGGAGACATGCTGGGTCCGATTGAAACCAGTAGCGGGTTTGGCTATTCTAGTCGGCTCGCGGTTGCCCCACGGCAGCGCAGCGCCCGGCGCCGACCCCCCCAGGGTCCATATCCCCAGGGTCCATCCCCCCAGGGTCCATGCTCCCGGTGTCCGCTGAAGCCCAGGCCAGCAACCCGCGTCCTCCGGAGAGGTGTCCGAGTGGCTTAAGGAGCACGCCTGGAAAGTGTGTATAGGTTAGTAGCCTATCGTGGGTTCGAATCCCACCCTCTCCGCCAATCCCCGCCTGACATGCCTGCGTTCCGCCTCCGACGCAGGCCCAAACGGGCTGACGCTGCCGTGCGCCGTTGCACCTGATCGCCGCTGCTGCGGCGCAAGCGGCCTGGAAGTCTCTCCGGACTTGCGCTTCCGCATGGAAGGCACGCGCGATGCGACCGAGCATGCCGCCCCTGCACCAGCCCAGCGTATCAGCCCAGCGCACCAACCCAGCGCAGGAGATCGACATGGCATCCAATTACGAGACCTTCTTCACGCTGGACAGCTTCGCTGTGGTCGGCCGCTCCGCCGCCAAGCCCTTTCCGCTGCTGAGCTATCGTGGGCTCAAGCAGCAGGGCAAGACGGTGTATGCGGTGGACCCGAGCACGGACGCCATCGACGGGGACCGTGCCTATCCGGACCTGGCGAGCCTGCCGACATCGGTGCAGGGCGTGATCCTGGAGGTGCCGAAGGAGGAGACGCGGGACTGGGTGGCCGCCGCGGCGGATGCCGGTGTGCGCGACCTCTGGGTGCACATGGCCCATGACACCCCAGAGGCCGTCGCGCTGGCGGCGGAGCGGGGCATCGACCTGCGCACGGGGACCTGTGCGGTGATGTACCTGACCCAGGGCTTCTCCTACCACAGCATCCACAAGTGGATCATGCAGGCGCTGGGCAAGTATTGAGGGGCCTGGTTGGCGGGTGACGCTGACGCTGCGCCGACCCGACGCTCTTGCCTCGCCGGCGGCCGCCGGCGGGCTCCGGCTGGCCGGACAGGGCGTCGGTGGGTGCTGTCTGCCGGCGAGGCATCGCAGCCTCAACCAGGCACGGCGTCAGCGCCCAAGACGTCAATCCGCCCGCGGTCGCCGCGTTGACCGCGCTTTCTCGTAGGCCTGTCGCACCGCATGCCCGGGTGGATAGGTCCGCACCCTGGCTCGGGTGACGTTGCTGATGTCCCCGGCGCTGATGTCCCGCAGCAGCCCCGCGGTCTCCATCGCGGTGTGTCTGGGGTAGCCGACGCGGCCGACACAGATGTCGATCAGGTCCCGCCCGGCCGCGTCGTAGCAGTTCGATGCACCACAGAGGCCCTGCGGGGCCAGCTCCGCCTGCACCTGCTCGATGCAGGCGGCCCACTCGGCCTCGGTGGCCTCGCGCGCGCGCCCGTCGGCCGCCGGCACGGCGCGCCCTGCCAGCAGCGCCACCATCAGCAATGCCGTCAGCATGCCCATCCCACAGACCTGTGCGCGATCCGCACGGCAGCGACCTCTGTGCTTTAAGTGTAGATGGCGAAGTCATTGCGCTGTGTCATCTGCACTGGTCATCGCGGCGGGATGCGACCGTTGCGTTGCAGTATGCTCGCCGACCGGCGCAACCACTGACGGCGCTGTCCGGGCATCACCGTGGATCACGATAATGCGCAACGCCACAAACAGGAGGCGCGGTGCGACGCATCCTCAGCATGGCGGCGGCCGGGCTCGCCGCGCTGACGCTCATCTCCCCGGTGCCCGCGCAGGACCCGGTGGTCCGCAACTTCTCGCATGTTGCGGCGGAGCGCATGCGCCTGGTGCTGGATGAGCTGATCCTGCGCTCCTGCTTCGGCACCGGCATCAGCTGGGGGCAGGGGGCAACGCTGCGCCTCTCGGCCGGGTGCGTGCTGTTCGGGGTGTCCTGCGTCATTTGAGCGCAGACTGGCCCCGCCATGGACCCTTCCATCCTGCTGTCCTCCTTCTCGCTCGTTGTCCTCGCAGAGATGGGGGACAAGTCGCAGCTGCTGGCGATGACCCTGGCGCATCGCTACCGGGCACCGGCGGTCATCGGCGGCACCTTCGCGGCCTTTGCGCTGCTGAACCTGCTGGGTGTCTTGGCGGGCGGGGTGCTCGCCGGGCTGGTGCCCAGGGCGCTGGTGCTGCTGGTCGCCGCGGGGCTTTTTCTGTACTTCGGCTACCGCTCCTGGCGGGAGGCGGATGCGGTGGACGATGGCGCGGCGGTGGCCGGCCCCGGCGGTGGCGGGCTGGTGGTCAGCTTTACGCTGATCTTCGTCGCCGAGCTGGGCGACAAGACGCAGTTGGCCATCGTCGCGCTGGCCGCGGGCACGGGCGACATCTGGGCAGTGCTCATCGGCGGGACCCTCGCGCTCTGGCTGGTGTCGCTGCTCGGCATCCTGTTCGGCTGCACGCTCCTGCGGCGGGTGCCGACGCACTGGGTGCATCGCGGGGCGGCGGTGCTGTTCATCGCCTTCGGCCTGCTGGCGCTCGCGCATCTGACGTTGAGCGGCGGATGAGGTGTGCCCGCGCCGGACATGGTGCAGAATGAGCCCAGACCAGGCGTGTGACCACCACGAATGCGGTCGTTGGATCAATCAGGTTTCTGAGTCCGAGTTGGCCGGGGCGGGCCTTTCGTAGGCCGGGCACCGCGCCGGCAGTCGCGCCGGCCCTGCGCTTCGCGGCAGGAAAGGTCAGTCACCTTGCATCCTGCCCTCTGCATTAACGGCCTGCTGGACGGGCTCTGCGCGACGCAGCCAGGCGCGGCCTTCATCGTGCACCGGCCCGGAGTCGGCGCGGCTCATCAGGATCTCCCCGGCGCGGCGCATGGCTGCCGGGACGCCGGCCTCGGCGGCCATGCGCAGGTATTCCAGTGCCATGTCTTCGCTGGGCGCATCGATGCAGCCTCCGACGGTATAGCTGGCGGGGTCATACAGACGTGCAACCTGCGCGCCCAAGGCACCATCTGCATCGACGGCGCTGGCGTACAGGATCAGCGCGGCGTCGCAGTCACCGGCTTGGGAGCGGCTCCCGGCGGCGGCGAGGATATCTTTCGGCGATGGGGAGGCCGCCAGCAGGTCGGCGGCGAAGGCGCGGCCTGTCAACGTCGGGTCGCCGGCAGTCGCGGACTGTGCCTGTCGGTGGGCAGGCAGCTCCTCGGTGCGCGATGCATACGGCGGCTCCATCCAGGGGGCAAGCCAACCGAGGTACCAAGCCGCCGCGGCGCCGGCCCCGAGCAGCCCCACGCTGAGACCCACGCCGAGCAGCAGCGGCCGGCGCGACCGGCGCCGGGACCTGCGGGCCCTCTGGGGCGCGTCAGGCTCATTCTTCGCAGCTGCGGTCACGGCCGGGTGCTCGAGTGCTTCGGTTGGCGGGGAGGGGCTGGCAGCGGCGGGCTCCGGCCTAAGCGCCGGCGTCCAACTCCTGCTCCAGCAGACGGACCTGGTTGAGCAG
Organism: uncultured Thiohalocapsa sp.; assembly: GCF_913063425.1. Taxonomy (GTDB): domain Bacteria; phylum Pseudomonadota; class Gammaproteobacteria; order Chromatiales; family Chromatiaceae; genus Thiohalocapsa. The sequence continues at coordinate 12,816 of NZ_CAJXYK010000047.1, read as the reverse complement.
GGCATCGCGCTCGGCCTGCCTGCCGGACACGGCGCTGCCGAAGTCCTGGTCGATTTGCCGTACCCGGGCGTCCAAGGCTGCATTGGCGCTGCGCTCGGCGGCCAAGGTCTGCTTCAGGCGCTGCCAATTGGCCCGGGCGCGATTGTACGCGGCCTGCCGTGCGCGCAGGTCTGAGCGCACGTCGGCCTGCTCCGCTTCGAGGTCGGCGAGCAGCGCCTTAAGCGCCCGGTTGCGCTCCTGTTCTGCACTCAGCTCGGATTGGAGATCACGCTGGCGCTGCCGATAGGCACCGGAGGCGAGGCAACTGGTGTTGGAGAAGAAGTCTGCGCGGGTCGGGTCGCAGGCGCCGGGGGTCGTGGCGCAGCCCGATGCCAGCAGCGTGGGCAGCAGGGCTGATGACGCGATGAACAGGGGTCGGGTACGGATCATCGTCGATGGCTCCCTCAGGCGGCGACCGGGCTGGCCGCGATCTCTTGGTCGATGAGCTCGGCTTCGGCCTCCAGGGTGGCGACCTTGCCTTTGAGCTCGCGAATCTCGGCGTCGAGCTTGGTCGTGTCGGCGCCGGCGCCGCGCTCCACCTTGGCCGCCTCAGCGTAGCCCGCCTGCTTGTCCTTGATGCCGCCGATGGTTTCGCCGAGCACCCGGCGATTCTCCCTGACCCGCGCCAGCTCAGTGCGGGCCTGGGCTGCGGAGATCTCGTTGCTGCGGATCTTGGCGTTGACTGCCGCGATGCGCTCCTTGTCTTCGGCAATGACGTCCCGGGTGATGTTGATCAGACCGCTGATGTTGTCGTTGTCCGCGCGGACGTCCGCGATCATCGCGTTGATTCGGGCTTCAGTATCGCTGTACTCACTGCGCTTATTCTGCACGTACGCATTGACGGCGAAGCCGGCCGCACAGCCGCCGGCTGCGCCGATCAAGGCGTTGCGACCGCTGTCCCCACCCGCCAATGCCCCGATCAGTGCGCCCGCGGCGGCGCCCGCGAGACAGCCTTGCATCGAGGTCTTGGCGAACTGCTCCGATTCGCTGCGCAGCTTCCGCTCTGCCGGCGTATAGGAGGCCGGCGTGGCTTCGGGCGTACCCGATGGCAAGGTGGAGACACAACCGCTCAGGCCGCCCAAGGCGGCGATGAGCAGGGATGTCGGCAGGATGGCCGGAGCTGGTGCGTTCAAGAGCTTGGCTCGCTTCATCGTCTTTCCCTCATCGTCCTCATAGACGTACCGATGTCTGCTGCCGGCTGGCGCCGGCAGCCCCAGTGTCAATCCGTCAGCAGGTCCCGTCCGAGCGCGCGGCAGGCTTCACGCCATGGCGTTCGGCGCACGCGCCCAGCGTCGGTATAGTTGCTTACTTGCCCAAAAAACACCGTATTGTATTTGAATACACGGGGGTCAGCGCCGGCGGCGATCCGCTCGTCTTTGAGTGCGCCCAGCTCGGTCTGGAGCACGGCGAGGCTGTCCGGGTAGGTGCGCGAGGTCCGGATGACGGTATCCGCATAAAAATCGGCGTTGTCTTGGAATGCCTTGCGGTCATCGGCGAGTTGCCGATCATTGGCGAGACAGCGTGGATGCTCGGGTCCATAGGCCGGGTTTTGGGTGCACAGCTCAAGCCGCCGCTCGCGCAGGCTGAGATTGTGGCCTTCCATGGCCAGGCGCTGGCACAACAGACCCCCGAAGCGCAGCGCCTCGCGTGCGGCCCGAGCGCGCTGTTGATGCAGGCGTTCGGCGCTGGCGCGGATCACCCCACGCAAGCGTTCCAGGCGGGCCGCCATCGCGGCATCGTCGGCGACGCGCGCCAAGTGACTCAGCTCGATCATCGGGTCTTGGTAGGGCATTGCGCTCAATGCCGCTTGGGCCGGCGCGACCGCCCCCGACGTCATATCTGCCGACGCCGCAACCGGCTGCGCGGCCGTCGGCATCGCGGCCGGGTCCTCGGCACTCGTGCGCAGCGCGGGGTCGGTGCCGAGGTGCGACCAGGCTTCGCGCACGGCGGCCAGGCGCTCGGTGCTGGTGAGCACAGGCGCCGAAAGCACAACCCGCAGCCCGGTGTCGGCGGTGGCAACGGCCCCGCGGTCGTCGTAAATGGGCACCTCGCGCCGTAAAGACGCCCGCACCTCGCTGCGCCCGGAATGGACGCTGCCGCCGCGCACAATGTAGCCGCCGACTTGCCCATGGGCGCGGGTGAGGCGGCGCAGCTGAAACGGATCGAGCACGATCTCCTCGAGATTTCCCAGGATGTCATGTACGCCCGTCGGGCTTGGGGCGAGGACCCCGATGGGCCTGATCCGACCCTCGGCGCTCTCGCTGAACCAAACATAGCGCTCCATGCCCTCCGGCATCGGAAACCGCGGCTCGCGGAAATCGGCGGGGCTGACCTTGTCGCCGCCACGGGCCACGTACTCCCATTCCGCGTCCGTGGGCAGGCGGACGAAAGCGGCCTCACTGTCAACACGGGGCAAGCAGGGCTCGTGCGCTGAGCTGTCGGCGCAGTCGGTGAGACTGCCCGCGTGCTGCCGCAGCCAGAGCGACCAGGCGTGCGCGAAGTCGATGGCGTCATGCCAGCCGACACCACCACGCGGTATGCGTCCACGTCCTGAGGGCTCGGGGCAGGGGGCATCCGCCGCCACGGCCGTCACGGCAGCGAATTGCAGCGTACTGACCTCGTACTTGCCGATCAGGAGACTGCGGTCGCCGACGCCGGATGCGCTGCCCAGCTCATCGGCGCCGAAGCTGCCGGCGATCGGCGCCATGCGGCGGTACTCGGCATAACCCGTCTCTTCCGCGTCGCTGCCGAGCTCGACCACGCGATCGCGCAGTGGCCCTGTGCTGCTGCCGTCGCCGTCGATGCCGACGGCGCGAAAGGTCATGGCCCCGCCACAGGGCATGGGCACCAGCACATCGCCCTTGGCCGCATGTGGGTTGTACAGCTTGGTGGGCCAGTCGATGGGGCTTGCAGCGGCGGCGCTGGGACGGGCTCCGGAATGGGTTCCGGGATGGGCTTTGGGCGCAGCGGCGCCGGCCGATGGGGTGAGTGCCGCTGCCGTCATCAGTACGAGCGTGAATCTCATGGCCCACGGGCGTGGCGCAGCATGGCTCGCGGCGTCGTTCCAGTATGCTTTAAGGATCACGCAGGGCCTCCGCCGGTGCTACGCGCGAGGCGTGCCATGCCGCCGCGCTCGATGCAAGGATCGCGACCAACAACATTGCGGCCATTGCAGCGAGCAGGTTCCCCGCGCCCAGTCTCGCCGCATAGCGGGTGTCGCCGAGTGATGCGGCGAGTAGGCCGTTGAAGATGGATGCGCCGATGGCGAACACGCCGAAGGCGATCAGCAGACCGCCGACGGCGATGACCACGGCCTGCAGGACCGGTAAGGCCGCCACAGAGCGGCGACTGGCGCCGAACAGGCGCAACATGGCCACGGCGCGGCGCTTGCGCTCTGTGCTCACCCACAACGCTCCGCCCAGGGCCAGCACGCAGCCGGCGATGCCGATGCCGGCAAGCGCCTGGAACAGCAACGACAGGGTCCGCTCGAGCGCCTGCACCGCGGCGATGCGCTCAGCCTGGGTACGCACCTCGATGCCGTGAGCCCGCATGTGGCCGGCCAGACCCGCAACCGCGTCGAGGCTGCTGGCGTAAACGCGGGCGTTGGCGAAGGTGCTGCGACGATCCGCGTCTTCGGGGCGGATGGGCGGGTCGCCGTCGAGGTGCCGAACGCCGTCTCGGTAATCTTCCGCGGCGAGCAGGAGCGCCGGATGAGCAAAGATCGCGGGGCGGGGGAAATGCCGCTCCGGAACAATGCCGAGCACTTCCAGGGGGACGCGGGCGTGCTCGGCGCGGCCGTTGTGCCGGCGCTTGATCACGGCAACAACGCTGCCGGGTACACCCTCTTGGATGCCGAGGCGCTCGGCCAGGATCGAGCTGACGAGCACTTGGCGGGGCTCCCGTGGTGCGTTCAGCGCCTGCGGCAGCAGCGGGTCGCCGGGTCCGGTGGGCAGGACTTCCACCGCGGTATGCAGCCGCCGCTCGCGGTCCAGCAGATCCACGCTGGCGTTGATGGTGCGCGTCTTCGGGACCACAAACAGGCTGTCCTCGCGCGCCGCCAACGCGTCGAGCCACGGCCGCGACAGCTCCGAACTGCCGAAGACGATGATCTCCAGGTTACGTGGGTCCCGCAGCAGATTCTGCCGCAGGGTGTCGATGAAGCCGTTCTTCAGTCCCAACAGGAGCAATAAGGGCGCAACGATGGCGGCGACCGTCAGCACGAAGACGAGCACGGCGCGGCGGTCGTGCACGAGGTCGCGCCAGGCCATCCGCCAGGTCTCGGTGAGCGCGGTAACAAGGCCCGGGGTGGGGAACGCGGCGGCGGGGGTCATGCTGCCGGCTCCACGAAGCGCGCGGCGGGAGGGGCGTCATCGGCGGCCGGCTCCAGCTCTGCCGCGAATCGGCGCAACGCCAGGCTGCGTACGCGCCCTTGCTCGTGCGTCGCCAGCACGACAGCGGTTCCGCTGCGGCGGGCGAGATCGAGCAGCAGAGACAACACCCGGTCCGCCAGGCGTGGATCCAGGGCCGACGTGGGCTCATCGGCCAGCAGCAGCGCCGGCTGGTGAGCCAGTGCCCGACCGATGGATGCGCGCTGCTGCTGTCCCACCGATAAGGCGGCCGGCAGCGCGCCGAGCAGGTCGCCCAGCTCCAGGCTGTCCACAATCAGTGCCACGTGGTCGTCTTCCTCCGGCATCCCTAACAGCCGTCGGTTGATGAGCAGATTCTCGCGGACGGTCAGGAAAGGCAGCAATCCGCCCGTCTGCATGACGAAGCCGATGCGCGCCGCACGCAAGCCCGCCAGGCGGCGCTCCGTCCCGCGCTGCCAGAGCGCGACGAGATCCAGCGCGCCTTCGCCCCCGTACCAGAGGAAGCGTCCCGCGCGTGCTGGCGGTGCCGCCAGCCCGAGCACCTCAAGCAGCGTGCTCTTGCCGCTGCCGCTGGCGCCGGTGAGCGCAATGACTTCGCCGGTGGCCAAGCGCAGATCCGGCAGCGCCACGTGGTAGGCGCGTACGCCGTCGCCGCGCCGACAATGCAGGTCCTGGATATCCAGGAGCCTCCGTCCAGGCGCCGGTCGGCGCCGTGGAGATAGGCCGCCTCTTGTGGTGGCCATTTCGGCAAGGCCGGCTGAGCACTCCATCATGCCAGACATCCGACTGTGTCACGGGAGGTCGAGCAGAGGCACCGGGTAAACCTGCGTCCCTGGAGGACTGTCCGGCGCCAAACTCACCCAGCGGTCGGCATCGGCGTTGTAGATTTCGTACAGGCGCAGTTTTGACTTGATCCGTGCGATGAAGTCCTGCTGCTTCTGTACGCCCCAGCGGGACCAAGTGTCCAGATCCACCCGCATGACCTCGCTCTCATACGGCAGCCCCTCCAGATACTCGGCGAGCAGACCAAGATCTGCCAGCGAGCGGGCATCGGCCCTGTCAGCCAGGCGCGGGTCGCGCGTGTACTGAGCGGCGAGCGAGCGCAGGTTATCGAAGAAGGCGTCCGGCTCCAGCAGTCCGGCGTTGGCCGTGTCCAGGACCCGCTTGAGGATCTCGTGCAGTGTGCTCAGCTGGTTCTTGGTGAGCAGCACCCTGGCCTCGACCGTGCGCACCGTCGGCTGAGCCAGGTCGCGGTCGCTGATCCAAGCCTCGAAGACCTCCGGTGCGGCGGTACGCTCCCGGCGTCCGAGGTAGGCGAGCTGCATGGCGTGGCCGAGCCGATCGACGAGGTCGCGTACTCGAGCCGCCTCGTCGTCCGCCGCGGGTGTCGTGTCGCCTGCGCGCGCTGAGCGTGCCGGCGGGGGCGCGCCGCTCGCCGCGCGCTCAATCAGTTCCGTCACGGTCCCGGCCAGTGCCGCGACGGCCTGGCGGTAGCGGCCAACGGAGCCCGTCTTGACCGGAATATACAGGGAGTCCTGGATCGCCGGATTGTCGGCCAGGGTACGGTATTGTGTCTCCGCCCGGGCATGATTACCCCTGCCCTGGGGCGTTTTGAGGTGCAGCACAACCAGGGCGACATCCTTTGCGGCTGCTGCGGAGCGGACTTCTGCGGCGCGCAGGCCGGTGGTCGACGCATCGCCTTCGAGCGCACCGGCATCGGTGACCAGCACCAGAAAGCGGGCGTCAAACTGGTACCATGGAATCTCGTCCAGCGCCAGCTGCACGCCGGCAAAGGCATCCTCATCGAAGTGGTCGGTGGTGGTCTGCGCTTCGCGCACGGCTGCGGCCGCCGCCAGGAAATCCGCCGGGCTGCGCACACGAGCAGGATCGACAAACATCCGCGCCACGTACTCCAGCCTGCTGCTGCGCGCCGGGTCGTCGCTGGGGGCGCGAAAGGCGACCAGCCCGAACGTCACCCGATCTGCTGGACCCGAGTCCTGGACCTTCCGGTACACCTCCTCGACCGCTTCCCGGGCCTCGTCGATGTACCGCTGCATGGAGATGGTGGAATCGATGACGAAGACCACCGCTGCGCGAAACGGCGCGAGCTTGCGTACCTTGCCTTTGGCGTCAGCCGCGGACAGGCCCTTGCTCCGTGGCTGTCGCGGCGGCGTCTGCCGGTGCCCCTGCGGGGTGACCGACGCTACCTTGGTGACCGATGCGACCTTCAGGCCGCGGAGCAGATGTCCTGAGTCGGAGAAATACTCTTGGAAAGCGAGAATCGGCAGCAGGTAGAAGCGGTCGTTGATGTCGATGTGTCGGTTCGGCTCGATCGCGACTACGCGTGGGTCCGTGCCGCCGTCCACGAGGCGTCGGGTGAGCGGCCTGAGCTCGGACGCGGGGGCTTCCAGCGCCATCATCGCGGCGAGGCTGTCCCAGTCGTCGAAGAAGAGTGCGCGCTCGCGCGCGGCGGGATTGGTGAAAGCCACGACCAGCTGCTGCCGCCATGCGACGGTCTTGTCGGCCTTCACCCAGCCGGCGAGCCGGGCGCCCTCGGTATCGGCGCCGACCTCAAGCCATCGCGTGCCGGCCCGGTCCTGCTCACCGTACACGTACCAGCGTGTGAATGCGTCCACCGGCGTCCCACCGGTGCCGCCTGGCTCCACCACCAGCACAGCACCCGGGCGGGTCAGCACCCGTCGGTACAGGGTGTCTTTGCCGTCCTGGAGCAGCGGTGCCCGATTTTCACCGAAGCTTACCGCGGCATGAGCGGCAAGCAGCGCGACGAGCACCATGGCGACGAGCGGCTTGGTCATTGCTGCAACTCCTTGTCAATCGCGACTGCGGCTGCGAATCAGACTCCGTCCCGCGGCTGTCGAGCAAAGCGGTCGCGACCTCATACTCTTCAGCGGGACAGGCTTTGCGCCCCGGCGACCGCATGAGCCATCCCCCCGGTTTTCCCCTGAACTCTACCGAGGATCGATGCATGGACGCAACGCATATTCGCAGCCCTCCGGCGCTCGCCGGCTCGGCGCGGCTGTCGCCAGGCATACCCCGGACGCGCAGTGCTGGCTGGCGTTGCCCTGCCGGGCTACGCCGCGGCGGCCTGGCTGTTGTGCACGATCAGCACCTGCGTCGGGTAGGCGAAGGCGATGCCGGCCTCCTCGAAGCGGCGGTGGATGCCGAGGTTGATGGCCTGCTGAATGTCCCGGTAGAGCAGGAAATCCGGGCTCAGCACGTAGTAGACCACCTCGAAATTCAAAGAATAGCTGCCGAATTCCGTGAAATGGGCGCGATCGAAGCGGACCTGGGCAACGTCCTCCACCGCCGCCCTGAGCATCTCGGGTATCCGCTCCAGATCGCTGCGCGGCGTCCGGTAGACCACGCGGACCTCGAACACCACGCGCCGCTCTTCGAAGCGCTTGAAGTTGTGCACGCGGCTTGAAAGCAGGTCCGTGTTGGAGAGCACCACCTGCTCGCCGGACAGGCTGCGGATGCGCGTGGTTTTGACCCCGATGTGCTCGACGACGCCGAGCGTCTCTCCGGACATGATGAAATCGCCCACCCGCACCGGCTTGTCCAGCACGATGGCCATGGAGCTGAAGATGTCGCCCAGGATGTTCTGCACCGCCAGACCCACTGCGATGCCGCCGACGCCGAGGGCACCGATGAGGCCCGCAATGGGGTACTTGAAGTAGGCAAGCGCAGAGACGCCGACGACGATCCAGATGCCCACGCGCAGGAAGAACAGCAGCAGGCCGTAGCCGGTGGCCGCCGATGGGTCGCGCTGCTCCAGGCGGCTGCGCCGGCGCTGGAAGTAGTCCACCACGGCGGCGTTCACCCACAGGCCGATCTGCAGATACAGCGCCACCACCACCAGGGTCCACAGCCAGCTCTGGAGCTTGCCGCCGGCGAGGCCGGAGACGGCCATGGCGACATAGAAGGCGACGATGAGCACGAAGATCTGGCTGGTGTGGCGGCTGAGGGTGGACAGCAGCAGCCGCAGCCCGCCCTGCTGTTCCTCCTGCAGCCTGGGCATCCGGCGCGCGAGGGCGCGGCGCAGCGCCAGCTTGACGACCCAGGTGCCGGCGACGACGACGCAGAAGACGATGAGCGCGATGACGGCATCGCGCACGCGGATGGCCTGGTCGTCCACCACCAGCAGATCCGCCTGCCACCAATCACGGAGCTGGTCCTGGGCCTGCTGCCAGCGCATCGCGAGCGTGCGCTCGCGCACCAGCGGCTCCAGCTGCTCCTGCACCCGCCGCGCCAGTGACGCCAGCTCGTTCTGGGTCTCCAGCAGCCGCCGCGCCGCGCGCTCCACCTCGGCGGCCGCCTCCCGGCGCTGGCGCAGGGCGTTCTCCACCGCGGGCTTCAGCGTGCTGTCGGCGAGCCGGCTCGACAGGGACAGATAGGCCGTGCGGATGTTGTTGAGCTCCGTCTCCAGCACGCTGATGCTGTCCCTGCTCTCCAGGATGGTGTTGCGATTCGCCCCGAGCCAGGCGCTGACCTCGGCGCGGTCCGGATCTGTCAGCAGCCTATGTCTGCGCTCCCAGAGCGTGCGCATCTCGCGCAGATTCAGCACCGCGCGCTGGAGATAATCCACTGCGACGCGGGCGGCCTCGGCCTGCGCCTCGAGCGCCGCCGCCCGCTCGCTCAGGACGCTGCGCTCGGCGTCGGTCTGCGCCTGCTCCAGGCGCCGGCGGATGCGGTACAGCCGGGATTCCGCGGTGTGGCCGCGGCGGCGCAGGGAGTCGATCTCGGCGGAAAGGGCCTCCGCCCGCTCGCCGAGCGTGTCAAGCCGCGCGGCGAGCTGATCCTCGGTGAGCACGGCCCGCTCGCCCAGCAGTGCCAGCTCGGCCGCCAGGCGCTTCTGCTCGGTCTCGGCCAGCGTGGCCTCGGCGCGCGCCGCCGCGAGCTGGGCCTCGGCGGCGGCGTGATCCTGCAGCGCGAGCAGGGTCTCCAGACGTGCCACCTCCAGCGCGAGTGTCAGGCGCGCCCGGTCTGCCGTGTCGGCCCCGGCGAGGGCATCTCTGCCGTCGCGGCGCACCCGCTGCGCCTGGCGCAGTGCCCGCTCGGTGGTTTCCAGCTGTGCGCGCGCTGACCCGATGCGGCGCTCCGCGTGCCCCTCCTTGGCCCCTGCCAGGGCCAGCTCTGCCCGGAGCGCGTCAAGCACGGTGATGGCGATGGGGGCCTCGCGATCGATGCCTTCGTCTTGGATCTGCGCAAGCCTCGCCTGCTCGGATGCTTGGGAGGCGCGCGCCGTTGCCGCCTGCTCTACGAGGGCGGCGCGGCGCTCGATGGTGAAGCGCAGCGTTTCGAGCAGGGCGATGCGCGGGTCGGTTGTCTGCGTTTCGGCGGTGTCCCGGGCGCCGGTCGCTGCGTCCTCGGACAGCTCACTCTCGATGCCCACGTCCTGATCAGCCATCGCTTCGGAGGGGGCGGGCGGTTGCTCTGACGGACGCTCGTCCGTCGGCGGTTGCTCGGGTGGCGCGCGCAAGGCCTCCAGGCGCGCGTCGATCAGTGTCAGGGCGCGCTCGAAGTCCTCCGGCTTGTCCAGGGTCGCCGGCAGCCCGGGAAGCCCCACGAGTGCCGGGTCGAAGGGGAGGGCCGCTGTCGCCGTGCCCGCATTCTCCGCATCGCCGGTGGCTGCCGCCGCCGCGTCGGCATCCTCGGCCGCTGACTCGCCGGTCGCGGAGCCGGCGTCCTCGGCCGCGCCTGCGCTGAGCCCGAAGAGCAGTGCCAGGCCCAGGGCCATCGCAGCCGCACTGCGAAACAACATGCTGTCTGGGCGCGGCGCGGCGCTCGAATCTGTCACTGTGCTGGTGTCCTCTGGGTATGATGGGATTTTCACCGGAGCGGACCGGTGCTGGAGGCGAGAAAACGACTGCGGATCATCATCACGCTCGGCAGCTTCGACATCGCCGTGGAGCCGAGTCTGGGGCGCGGTATGGTACTGAATCCGAGCGACTGGCTCAGGTGGATGTCACCCCCGTCAATCGCCCCCGGAACTTCCACAACTTCGGCCTCGAAACCCCGGAATTTTTCGACGACCTGTTTTTGCGCCTGACCGAGACCGGGCTGCCCCGGAGCCGCCGCCTGCATTTCGTGGAGACGCCGGATCAGCGCCGCTGCTTCGTCCTGACCCGCGGGCGGTGATGCGGCCGGCGGCCCTGTCATTCAGCCCTGGGGCGGCCCGGCGTCCTCGGCCCGCTGCCGTGCGTCCTCCAACAGGATGATGCGCTTGATCTCCGCCACCGCGTCGGGGTGATGGAAACCGCCGTGGCCGGTGGGCACGATCAGCTCGGACTCGGCAACCGGCAGCCGGGCGCTGCGCACCGGCACCACGCCATCGGAGCCGCGGGTGCCGTCGCCGCGACCGCGGTTGCCGATGATGGAGTGCACCGGCACCGTCGGCGTCGTGGTGCTCAGGGTGCGCAGGAAGGGCGAGCGCGGCGAGAGGCCGTGGATACTCGTCGGCAGGCGCCGCGACTCCGCGCCCGCGAGCTGATTCAGTGCGTGCTCGGTCTCGTTCAGCAAGGTGTCCGGCAGCCGGATCAGGCGGATGGCCAGGGCGCCGAAGCCGTTGGCGGCGAGTTGGCTGCCGCGGTGGGGCACGAACAGGAAGACCACTCTGGATACGTCCGTGCGCGGCTCGAAAATCAACGCCCGCCGCACCCGGTTGTAGTCCGACAGGTCGGCAACGCCGGGCAGGATCTGCTGCGCCTGCGCCGGGCCGAGCCGCGATACCTGTACCCGCGACAGGATGCCGCCCATGCTGTGGCCAATGAGCAGCATCCTGCGATTCAGTCCGGTCTCGTGGGCGGCATCGTCCAGCGCATCGCGCAGCTGCAGCGCCGACAGCGGCACCGGCTGTCCGGTGGGATAGTAGAAGAACCAAAGCTGGCAGCAGTCGCGCAGGCGGGGGTCCGCCAGCAGCCGGGTCACCAGGGGCTCCCAGATGCCGGGGGTGGACAGGAGTCCATGCACCAGCACCACCGGCATCTTGTCCGCGTCGAAGGGCTGGAGAAAGACGATGCGCGGCTCGCCGGTGAAGCGCCCCGGTCGCATGAGGTTGGCGATGGCCGCCGTCGGCCGGACGCCGGTGGCCCGGGTCGCCCGTAGCGGTGCGTCAAGATCCATGGCGACGGGCAGGGTGGCGGACGCCGTGCCGAGCGTCTGCACCGCATCCGGGTCGACCAGTGCGGCGCGGCAGCAGGGGTCGGTCGGCGGCTTTGCCGTGACCCCAGGCAAAGGCGCGGTCTGCGCCGGCGCAAGCCCGCCGGGGTCGTTGCGGCCCAGGTCGCCGGGGGCTGGGCGCGCCGGCTGGGCGACCAGGGTCGCCGGCAGGTGATAGCCGGCCCGCGGCGCGTTCGGATCCTGCGGTGCCGGCAGCCTGGCCACCACGGGCAGGCCCACGCCGGAGCGTGCGAGCCCGGCGGGCTTGGCGCGGGTGCGCAGGACCGGGGTGATCCGGTCCAGCTCGGCCGGGTCGAGCAGGGCGTCCGGCGGCGTGTCCGCTGCCGGCGGCTGCGGCGGCTCAGCGGCGTCCAGAAGCCGGGGCAGATTGTCCGCGAGCAGCCGCCGATGCTGCGCTTCGCTGCGGGCCCAGGGCCCGGGCCGGTTACGGTTGTCGGCCAGCGCGTGGATGGACGCGGACAGCGCCGGCGCCAACTCGGCATCGTCCAGGCCGGCGGCCCCGCCCCGTTGCAGGGGCGGGGCCGACTGGCAGCCGGCCAGCGCCAGCAGGGCCAGCGCGCAGAGCGCGGGCCAGAAGCGCATCAGTGCGCCTGGGGGAGACCCTGGGCAAGGCATTGGGGAGCCTCTGGGGGCGCCGAGCTCTGCTCGGCGAGCCCGCCCGAAGCAAGACAAGGGCGCCCCGGGTTGCTCAACGTCGGCAATCCGCAAACAGGCCGCCTGGCGGCGGCCTGCGCCGAGCGCAGCTCGGCGCCCCCAGGCTCGGCGCCCCAGGGTGGCGCCCGCGAGGCCTTGGCAGCGCCGCACGCGCCCATCGGATAGGACGGTGCGAGCGTCCCGCGCCGCCCAGCGCGCGCAGCTGGTCGCTGCGCCTTGCAGGAGGAGCACATGGCCCACCGAACTGTTGCTCGTGCTGCTGCTGTTGGCGGCCGCAATCGTCATGTTCGCCATCAAATCGAGCGCGGCACCGGCCGCGCCCGGCGCCTGTTGCCGCGCACCGACGACAGCCTGCTTGCGGCCGGCGACGTGCTGCGGATCGACATGGACGAGGATACCGCCGACGTCGCGGCACCGTGCAGAGAGTACGGCGTGGAGCGCCTGCCGCGCACGGGCTCCTACTATACGGGCCGGTCGCAGTAAGCGTCCCGCGAAATACATCTATCCCGGGCCGTGCCGGAGCTGGAACATGGTGCCATGTTCCAACCAGCGAGGA